>NZ_AFHG01000060.1 GCF_000214035.2 Methyloversatilis universalis FAM5
CGAAGGACGAACCGGAAATGCCGGCGTAACCGGTGTTGAAGGCGCCACCGGAGGCGTTGTCGATGGCCAGCGTGCCACCTGCGAGGGTGCCGCCGGAATTGAGCGTGCCGGTTGCACCGTTGAGGTTGAGGGTTGCGTTGGCGTTGTTCAGCGTGCCGACGAGGTTGAGCGCGCCGCGGTCGGCATCGGCCGGTCGGACCAGGGTATTGAACGATGCGGTGTTGAAGCTGCCACCGAGGAAGAGCGTGCCGCTGTCGAGCTGTATGCGCGCGTTGGTGCCGGCGCTGGACCAGGCGTCGCTGAGGCTGAGGATGCCGCCGTTGGCGCGCAGGGTGCCTGCGTTGGTCCAGGTGTCGGTGGTGTTCCAGGCATTGACGACGATTTCGCGGCCGGCGGTGGCCGCTTCGATGGTGCCGGCGTTGGTGCCGTTGTTGCCGAAGTAGATATAGCCGCCGTTGGAGCCTGCGACGGTGACGCCTGAGCCGATGGAGAGCGAGTAGGTGCCGGAGCCGTAGCCGAGGTAGTTGTTTGCGCGCACCGCGTTGTGGCTGCCGCCGAACAGGATGGCGCCGTTGCCGGCGATGCTCCATGCACCCGAGGTGCCGCGCAGGAAGGTGGAATTGCCATCGGAGGCGAGGGTGACCGAGCCGTTGTCCAGCGTCAGCGCACCGACCACGCGCAGGTCGCCGCCGTTGGCGATGGTGGTGCTGCCGGTGAGGCGGACGTTGTCCAGGGTGGCGACATTCGTGCCGCCGAAGGACGAACCGGAAATGCCGGCGTAACCGGTGTTGAAGGCGCCACCGGAGGCGTTGTCGATGGCCAGCGTGCCACCTGCGAGGGTGCCGCCGGAATTGAGCGTGCCGGTTGCACCGTTGAGGTTGAGGGTTGCGTTGGCGTTGTTCAGCGTGCCGACGAGGTTGAGCGCGCCGCGGTCGGCATCGGCCGGTCGGACCAGGGTATTGAACGATGCGGTGTTGAAGCTGCCACCGAGGAAGAGCGTGCCGCTGTCGAGCTGTATGCGCGCGTTGGTGCCGGCGCTGGACCAGGCGTCGCTGAGGCTGAGGATGCCGCCGTTGGCGCGCAGGGTGCCTGCGTTGGTCCAGGTGTCGGTGGTGTTCCAGGCATTGACGACGATTTCGCGGCCGGCGGTGGCCGCTTCGATGGTGCCGGCGTTGGTGCCGTTGTTGCCGAAGTAGATATAGC
>NZ_AFHG01000059.1 GCF_000214035.2 Methyloversatilis universalis FAM5
GCCGCTGTCGAGCTGTATGCGCGCGTTGGTGCCGGCGCTGGACCAGGCGTCGCTGAGGCTGAGGATGCCGCCGTTGGCGCGCAGGGTGCCTGCGTTGGTCCAGGTGTCGGTGGTGTTCCAGGCATTGACGACGATTTCGCGGCCGGCGGTGGCCGCTTCGATGGTGCCGGCGTTGGTGCCGTTGTTGCCGAAGTAGATATAGCCGCCGTTGGAGCCTGCGACGGTGACGCCTGAGCCGATGGAGAGCGAGTAGGTGCCGGAGCCGTAGCCGAGGTAGTTGTTTGCGCGCACCGCGTTGTGGCTGCCGCCGAACAGGATGGCGCCGTTGCCGGCGATGCTCCATGCACCCGAGGTGCCGCGCAGGAAGGTGGAATTGCCATCGGAGGCGAGGGTGACCGAGCCGTTGTCCAGCGTCAGCGCACCGACCACGCGCAGGTCGCCGCCGTTGGCGATGGTGGTGCTGCCGGTGAGGCGGACGTTGTCCAGGGTGGCGATATTCGTGCCGCCGAAAGACGAACCGGAAATGCCGGCGTAGCCGGTGTTGAATGCGCCACCGGAGGCATTGTCGATGGCCAGCGTGCCGCCGGTGAGGGTGCCGCCGGAATTGAGTGTGCCGGTTGCGCCGTTGAGGTTGAGGGTTGCGTTGGCGTTGTTCAGCGTGCCGACGAGGTTGAGCGTGCCGCGGTCGGCATCGGCCGGTCGGACCAGGGTGTTGAACGATGCGGTATTGAAGCTGCCGCCGAGGAAGAGGGTGCCGCTGTCGAGCTGAATGCGCGCGTTGGTGCCGGCGCTGGACCAGGCGTCGCTGAGGCTGAGGATGCCGCCGTTGGCGCGCAGGGTGCCGGAGTTGGTCCAGGTGTCGGTGGTGTTCCAGGCATTGACGACGATTTCGCGGCCGGCGGTGGCTGCTTCGATGGTGCCGGCGTTGGCGCCGTTGTTGCCGAAGTAGATGTAGCCGCCGTTGGAGCCGGAGACGGTGACGCCTGAACCGATGGACAGGCTGTAGGTGCCGGAGCCGTAGCCGAGGTAATTGCTGGCGCGCACGGCGTTGTGGCTGCCGCCGAACAGGATGGCGCCATTGCCGGCGATGCTCCAGGCGCCCGAGGTGCTGCGCAGGAAGGTGGAGCTGCTGTCGGAGGCGAGGGTGACCGACCCGTTGTCCAGCGTCAGCGTACCGACCACGCGCAGGTCACCGCCGTTGGCCACCACGATGCGACCGGCATCACTGCCGCTGCCGAGGCGCGACAGCGTGACGTTGGACAGCGTGCTGGTGCCGCTGGTAGTCAGGCGGCTGCCCAGCATGAGCTGCAGCGCGCTCAGCGTTCCGCCATTCAGCAGGTTTCCGGTGCCGGATGCGATCAGGCGGCCGCCGCTGACGGTACCGCCGCTGAGCGTCATCGAACCGACTTCCAGCTGACTGCCGATGGTGAGCGTGCCGGCCGTCATCGACAGCCGGCCGTTGATCACCGAGTCACCGCGCAATGTGAGCGTGCTGCCGGTGATCGTGATGTTCTCGTTCGAGCGCAGCGAATTGACCGTGAAGTTGCTGGCCGGCGAGGTATTCCGGATGGTGACCGTGAGGTCGCCCGCCTGGTCGATCACCACATCGGTGCTGGCGGTCGGAATCAGGCCGCCGGCCCAGTTCGCGGCGACATCCCAGAAACCGGAAGTCTGCGAAATCCAGGTGCTGGCAATGGTGCCGGTGGCGAAACTGATGGCGTTCGAGAAGGTGGTCGGCGTGACTGCCAGACCGCCGGTATTCACGCTGGCGAAGGCGCCGCTCAGGCAACCGTCGGCACCGCAGGACAGTACGGTGTAGCGGTCACTGGCGCCGAAGGTGAGGCCGCTGGCCGGCGCCAGCACCAGCGCGCCGTCGATCTGGGCGCTGCCGCTGATGTTCAGGTGATCCTGCTGCGCGGCAGTGGTGCCCAGCACGTCCGCCTCGATGCGACCGCCCGCGGTCTGCACGAACTGGCCGGTGACGGTGAGTGTGCCGGTGCTGCTGCCGTCGCCCGGGCGCACGATGCCGGCGTTGGTCAGTGTGCCGCTGCCGAGATTGAGTGTGCCACTGCCCTGGATGACACCGGTGTTCTGCAGGCTGCCGGTCGTAAGCGTGCTGCCGGCGCGCAGATCGAGCGTACCGGCGTTGGTGGTGAAACCGTTGGCGCTCAGGCTGCCTTCGGCGACGCGCAGCGTGCCGGTGTTGCCCACCGGCATGGCCAGCAAGGCGCTGTCGCTGCCGGTCTTGAGCAGCAGACCGGCGTTGTCGATGCGACCGCTGCCGAGATGGCTGAAAACCGCGCTGTTGTTGAGTTCCAGCGTGCCGCCGGACAGCACCGAAATGCGGGCGCCGTCCTGAATCTGAACGGCACCGCTCAGGTTGGAGGCCACCGTGCTGCCGGCGATTTCCAGTGTGCGACCGAGGCCGCGGGTGCTGCCGCTGAGGATGCGCGCCGCGCCGGCCAGGCGGGTGATGCCGCTGCCGGCCATGTTGCCGCCGCTCCAGTCCGTCGCGGTATTTACGGTAAGCGTGCCCGGCCCGTTGATCGTGCCGGAGGTGAAGCTGAAGGTGCCAGCACCGTCCAGGCTGCTGTTGCCGGTGGCGGTCAGCGTGGCGCCCGACAGTTCGAAGGTGCCGCTCGTGATCTGCGCCGATTCGCCGGCGTTCAGCAGCAGCGTGCCGGTGTCGGCGCGCAGCGTGCCGCCGGTGCTGGACAGCACCGCGCCGGCGATGCGGCTGCCTGCGCTGTTGCCGTAGATCGACAGGACGCCGCGGTGGGCGGAAATATTGCCGCTGAGGTCGAGATAGCGCAGATAGGCGGTGCCGGTACCACCCGCCTTGCGGACCGTGCCCAGGGCCATGATGCCGCCGGTGCCGCCATTGCTGGTCGAGCGCTGGACCAGAACGTTGTCATCGAGATCCAGCGTGCGGCCGGCCGCGATTTCCAGCGTACGGTCCAGGGTGCGGGTCCCGCTGCCGGTCAGCGTGACCGAGGTGTCCAGCCGCGTGGTGCCGGTGCCCGACATGGTGCCGCCGGTCCAGTCGAAGCCGGACGTGACGGTCAGCGTGCCGGTGCCGTTCAGCGTGCCGGCAGTCAGCGCGAACACGCCGCCGCCGGTGATCGACGTGCTGCCGCTGGTGCTCAGCGTGGCGCCGCTCAGTTCGGCGCGGCCGCCGGACACGGTGAAGGTCTGGCCGTTGGTGAGCGTGAACAGTCCGGAATCGAGGCGCAGCGCACCGCTGCCGCTGGTCGATGCGTTCACGCCGTTCAGCGAGGTGCCCACGGCGTTGCCGTAGATCGACAGCACGCCGCTGCTGGAGGCGATGTTGCCGCTCAGGTCGAGATAGGTGACATAGGCGGTCCCGGTGCCGGCGGACTTGAGCAGCGTACCCTGTGCCACGATGCCGCCGGTACCGCCATTGCTGGTCGAGCGTTGCAGCGTCACGTTGTCGCCGAGCGACAGCGTGCGGCCGGCCGCGATTTCCAGCGTGCGGTTCAGGTGACGCGCTCCGCTGCCGCTGAGCGACACGTCGCGCAGCAGGCGGGTGGTGCCGGTGCCGGCCATGCTGCCGCCGGTCCAGTCGAATGCCGACGCAATCGTGACCAGTGCGCTGCCAGTCAGCGCGCCGCCGCTGGACAGCAGCAGGCGACCATCGCCGGTAAAGGCCGTGGCGGCGTCCGCGCTGACCGTGCCGGAATCCAGATGCAGCGCCCCCTCGCCAGCGAGGTTGAAGCTGCCGGCGATGCCGTTGCTGCCCGCGTTGTCTGACCGCAGCCGCAGCGCGGTGCCGGCCGCCAGCTGGATGTTCGATCCGCTGTCGGCGGTGATCAGTGCGCTGCCACCGGTGCCGGAGGCCATGTAGATCACGCCGTCGGCAGTACTGGTACCCAGGGTCGCGCCGGCCGCGATGCGCAGCCGGCTGCCGTTGTTCAGCTGCAGGTAGTAACCGCTGCTGTTGCCGAACATCAGGCTGCCGCTCACCGTCAGGCTGCGGTTCAGGAATTTGTAGGCGGCGGTGTTATCCACCGTGCCGCTGCCGGCGATCGTGGTGCTGCCGGTGCCGGCCATGGTGCCGCCCGCCCAGGTGAAGGCACCGGAAATCGTGGTGGCCGCGCTGCCGCCGAGCACGCCGCCATCGAAGCGGAAGACGCTGTCGATGTTGAGCGCATGTTCGGCATTCAGCGTGGCACTGCCGCTGAGCCGCAGCCGTCCGGTGCCGTCAACGACGGTGGCCGCGCCGGTCTGCAGCGTGCCGCTGTCCAGCACCAGATCGCCAGCGCCGGTCAGTTCGAAGTTGCCGGCGATGCGGTTGCTGCCGTTGCTGTCGCTGCGCAGGACGAGGTCGGCACCACTGGCCACGATGACCCGGGCGCCGTCGTCGGCGCTGACGGTGGCGATGCCGCCGCTGCCGGAGGCCAGATAGATGACGCTGCTGCTGGTCGTGGTCCGCAGCACCCCGGTCGCGCCCAAGTGCAGCGCGCCGCCGTTGTTCAGCTGCAGGTAGTAGCCGGTCGAGCTGCCGAAGTCGAGCGCGCCATCCACCACCAGTCGTCGGCTCAGATACTTGTAGCCGCTGCTGTTCTCGATCTGCAGCCGGCCGGACACGGTCGCGGTGCCGGTGCCGGTCAGGCTGCCGCTGTTCCAGCGGCTGTTGCCGGACAGCAGCACATTGCCGCTGCCGGTGATCACGCCGCTGTCGAAAACCAGCGGTGAGGCGAATTCGGTGGCGTGACGCAGATCCAGCGTGGCACCGTTCAGGCGGAGCAGGCCGCTGCCGGTGAAGGTGGTGGCCGCCGCGGTGGTGAAGAGCCCCGACGGCATGCGCACTTCGCCCGCACCATCGAAGGTGAAGCGGCCGGCGAGGGTGTTGACCGGGTTGCCGTCCGACTGCAGCGTGAGCACGGTGCCGGCGGCTGCGGTGATGGCCGATCCGGCGTCCGCGGACAGCGCCGCACCGCTGGTGCCGCCCGCCAGATAGATCATGCCGCTGTCGGTCGAGGTGGCCAGACGGCTGCCGCCGGCCAGATGCAGCCGGCCGCCGTTGTGGATCTGCAGGTAGTAGCCGCTGCTGTTACCCAGAGTCATGCTGCCGGTCAGCACGACCTGTCGTCCCAGGTACTTGTAGCCCGAGGTGTTGTCGATCGTGGTGGCGCCTGCCAGTACCGTGGTGCCGGCCGCGTTGCTCATCGAACCGCCACGCCAGTCCAGATTGCTCGCGATGGTGAGGGTGCCGGCACCACCGATGTCGCCGCCATTGCTCAGGCGCACGGTGCCGCTGCCGGTGAGCAGTGCGGTGTCGGTGACCGACACGCTGCCTGAATCCAGCGTCAGCATGCCGGCGCCGTCGATGTTCAGCGTGCCGGACAGCCGGTTGCTGCCGGTGTTGTCGGTGCGCAGGTAAAGCTGGGCGCCGTCACCGATCACCACGCGCGCGCCGGTGTCGCCGGACAGCCGCGCGACACCGTTGGCGCCGGCATTCATGTAGATGTACGCGGTACTGCCGTCGGTGGACAGCGTGCCGGTGGCGCCAAGGTGCAGGCGGCCGCCATCGTTGATGTAGAGCAGATAGCCCGAACTGTTGCCCAGCGTCAGCGTGCCGTCGACCTGCAGCGTGCGGGCGAGATAGCGATAGCTCGCACTGTTGTCCACCACGCCGGTGCCGGACAGCACGGCGATGCCGCTGCCGTCGAGCGCGCCGCCCTTCCATTCGAAACGGTTGCCCAGCGTCAGCCGGTGGCTGCCGCTCAGAGTGCCGCCGCTGAAGAGGCGCAGTGTTCCGGTGCCGGTGAATGCGGTGTCGGCAGCGGTGCTGAGGCGGCCGCCGTCCACGCTCAGTGCGCCGTCGCCCGCGGTGTCGAACTGACCGGCGATCGCGCTGCCGGCCGCACCGTCGGTACGCAGGTAGAGCGAGCGGCCGGCGGCGACCTCGATGCGGCTGCCGGCATCGCCGCTCAGCAGCGCACTGCCGCCGCTGCCGGCGGTCAGCCGGATGATGCCGTCCGCGGTGGTGGACAACAGCGCGCCGCCCGCGTTCAGATGCAGCTCGCCGCCGTTCAGGACGATGAGTTCGTAGCCGTTGCTGTTGGACAGATCGAGCTGTCCGGCCACGTCGAGCCGGCGCCCGAGGTAGCGATAGGCGTTCGAGCCGTCGATCTGGCCTGCGCCGTTCAGCGTGACCCGGCCGCCGGCCAGCATCTGGCCACCCTGCCACAGCAGTCCACCCACCGACAGCGCCGACGCGCCGGCCAGGTTGCCATTCAGTGTGAGCAGGCCGCTGATCGAGGCGTTGCCGCCATCAAAGCTCACGGTACCGCTGCCGAGCAGGTAGTCACCGCTGATCTGCGTGCCGCCGGCCGCGTTGAAGGCCGCTGCGCCGCTCACCGTGCCGGCCTGCATCGAGATTGCGCCATCGCTGCGGTAGGTGCCGCGCAGATCGATCACCGAACTGCTGCCGGCGCGCACCAGAATGCCGCCGCTGGCGGTCTGCAGCACCGGCAGCACGATGTCTGCGCGCTGGTCGCCGACCCGCACCCCGTTGCTGTAGCCGGTCTGCATCGTGATGCTGCCGCTGCCCTGGGTCACGATGCGCAGACCGGCGTCGTGCCAGCCGCCGGTCACCAGATCGATGCCGGCGCTGACGCCGCCTTCGCCGGCGCCCAGATTGCGGGTTTCGATCAGCAGGCTGCTGCCGGCCGCCAGCGTGAGCTGACCCGCGGTTTCGCCGCTCGCATTGCCGCTGGCGGTGTAGTTGAACTGTGCGTTGCCGACCGTGACCGAGCGCTGTGCGCGCAGGATGATGTCGGTGGTCTTGCTCTGTTCTTCGAGTTCGCTCTCATAGACCACGGTCGGGCCGAGCGATTCGGCGGTGATGGTGCCCGCGGTGCCCCCGTTGTAGCTCAGGCTGCCGTCGTTCGCGCCGTCGCCGCTGCCGCCCTGGATCACGATGGACAGCGGATCGAGCAGCAGCGAGCCGTTGCGGCCGCGTGCCGCCGACGTATCGGTACGGCCGCGATACAGCAGCGCCACCTTGCCGGATACCTCGACCTGGCCGCCGTTGCCGCCGTCGCGTCCGCCGCGTGCCCAGATGTTGCCGTGGAAGGCACTGGCCTGGTCGGCCCACACCACCACCTTGCCGCCGTCGCCATCGAGCAGCGCGTCGGCGAGCAGGCGGGCACCGCTGCCCACCCAGCTTACCTGCGCGTTACGTACCAGCGGGTTGGCACCCTGCCAGTCGCCACCGACCAGCACCGAGCCGCCGCCGGTGTCGCCGGACGCATCCAGCGTGGCGCTGCCGGCGATGGCCACCGTGTCGGCGGTGACCTGGATGTGGCCACCCTTGCCTGCATCCGCGACCGGCTGTACTGCGGGCGCCGGTGCCGGGCCGGCGGCGGTGACCGGCATTTCGATGTCGGCAGGGGCCGGTGCGGCTGCCGGCGGCGCCGGCAGTTTTCCGGTCGCGCGCAGCGTGCCGTCCACCGTGGCGCGCTGCCCGGCAGTGACATCGATGCGGCCGCCCTGAATGCCACTGGCGTCGACCACCGCCTTCGCCTCGATCTTCACTTCCGGCGCGCTGATCTCTATCGCGCCGCCATTGCCGTCGGCGGTGCGGGCCGCGGTTTCGGAGGTTTCGGTCAGCGTGACCGACTTCGTGCCGCGCAGCACGATGCGGCCGTCCGCGGTGCGCTGCGCGCCTGTGGCCGAAATCTTTCCGGCCTGGGTCAGTGCAGCGCCGAACATGCCGGCGTTGCCGCCTTTCGCGATCAGCTGACCGAGGTTGATCGCTTCGCCGCCTGCTTCGATGCGCACACGCAGCGCAGGCTGGTGGGGATCGGCAATCTCGACGCTTTTGCCGGCCGCCAGCACGATGTCGCCGTTCTCGGCGGTGATCAGGCCGGTGTTCTCGACATCGGTGGCGATCAGCAGCAGCGGCCCGCCGGTGGTTTTCAGCGACCCTTCGTTGCGTATCCTGCCGGCCGCGCCTTCGCCTTCGAACTTCAGCCGTCCGGCGTTGAAGTCCTCGTTCTTGATGTTCAGCGTGGACGCCACCAGACCGGCGGTGTCGACCTTGGCGCCAGCGCCGAACAGCACGCCGTTCGGATTGATCAGGAATACCCGGCCATTGGCGATCAGGTTGCCGAGGATCTGCGACGGGTCCTGGCCGACCACGCGGTTGAGCACGGTGGCGCTCGCGTTCGGCTGGATGAAACGGGTGGTTTCGCCCGGCTGTATGGAGAACTGCTTCCAGTGGATGATGGCCTTGTCGCTGGCCGTGATGTTCAGCGTGCTGCCCTGCTGCTGGATGCCGACCTGGCCCTGCATGACCTGGTGGCCGGTCGGGTTGGCGATCGCCAGACCGGGGAGCGCCGCGGCCATGGCTGCCACCAGGCGGCGCAAGGCGCGGGTCCCCTGACCTTTGCTGCGCGCGCTGGTTTCCTCCGGCACCGGCACGTAGCTGCCGTGCTCGTCGGAATACACCAGTCTGTAACGCCCCTTGTTCATGTCAGCCTCAAGTTCTTCGAGGCCGGTCCGTCAATTCGGGCGCGGATGCGCGCGCGCGGGTGGGGCCGGCCATGCAGCAGGAAAGTCCGTCGTGTTGCGCGCGTCGATGCGTGCCGCGACAGTGTTCAAGCATGTGAACAGCACATTGCCGTTCTCTGACGGAACGGCTTCCGTTTCAGAAATTCACACTGAAGCTTGCGTGTACGCGGTGGCTGCCGGAGTCGTATCTGCCTGCTCCGTCAATAAGTTGAGCGTAGTCGATCCGCCCGGCGAGCCACGTGGAAAAGTTGACGCGCAGCCCTACGCCCGCTGAAAAGACACCGTTGCTCACATCTTCCGACGCCAGCGGTCGCACCCGGTAGATGTGCGCCGCGTCGGCGAACAGCACGCCGCGCATGACCCAGGTGTCGTGCAGCCAGGCCGACGTTTCCAGATCCGCGCTCAGGCGCCAGCCCTTGTCGTCGGCCAGCACACGCTCGCGCAGGCCGCGCACCGAATCGGCACCGCCGATACCGAACTGTTCGCCGGCCACCAGTTCGTCCGTCGTGTATTGCGCCTGGGCCTGAAGCCGCACACGCCAGTCGCGCGGCAGCAGCTGCAGCCAGGACCCGCCGGCGCGCAGCACCGAAAAGCGCGGGCTTGCGCCGTTGCGCGACGCATCGAAGGCGGTACTGCCACCGTGCTCGCCACCGGGCAGATTGCGGGCGAAGCTCACGTTCAGCCCCGCTTCGCGCAGATCGTTGCGCCAGTTGCCGTACCAGGACAGGCTGATCGGGTGCGTGATCACGCGCGGCACCAGGCTGGTATTGGTGTTCGCGACCACGAAGCTGCTGTCGAAGTCGCGCCAGTCGGCGGCCAGGCTGATGCGCTGGCTCAGTTCGCCCTCGCGCGGCAGATGCCAGTTGTAGCGGGCGGAAAAGATGCGGCCCGCGCCGGACACGCTGGCCGTCGAATTCAGTACCTGTACCTGACCCGAATTCACGTTCGAGTAACCGGCCACCAGATCGATCGAATTGCCGCTTTCGTACAGCGGAATGCGGTAGCCCAGACCGAAAATGGTCACGTCGGCAGGCTGTTCCAGCGAGGTGGTGTACTGAAAGGTCGCGACGTGGTCACGGTTGAACAGATTCGCGTGCTGCAGGCCGACCGCGACCCGGTGCGTGCCGGTGGAGGGCGTGCCGCTGTTGTCTACGGTCACGAAGCGGCGTACCGGATTGTCGTCGGCCACCGAGATCGTGGCGCCGATCTCGCCCGGCTTGCGCCCGGACTTGAAGGTGACGTCGGTCTGCTTCGAACTGTTTTCATTGGCCAGCGACAGCTGACGGGCGACGTCGGTGGTGTTGGGCATGCCGCCGTCGATCAGCCCGGGCAGGCTGCGGCGGATGTTGGCCTCGTCGTGGTGCTTGGCGCCCTGCAGCGTGATTTCGGTCAGCCGCGGTTCCAGCACTTCGAGGATGACGGTGCCGCCGCTCAGTTCCTGTTCCGGAATGCTGACCTGGGCGGCGCCGAAGCCGCGGCTGTGATAGGCGGCCTGCAGCGCGGTGCGGGCCGCTTCGATCTGGCTGAAACCCACTTCTCCGCCGGTGTAGGGCGCGAGCAGTGCATCGACTTCCGAAGGTCTGAATACCGTGCCGCCGGACAGCGAATAGGCGCGTACCTCGAACCGAGGCCCTTCCGCGGATTCTTCCGCCTGCGCGAGCAGAGGCACGCATGCGAGCAGCAGGCGTGCAAGGCTGACCTTCACCGGAGACCCCGTCTATGTAAGTTCTTGTATCAGACGGAGTTTAGTGGGTTTGCAGGACTTTCGCTGTAATCCTTTAGCAATAGGCCGAACAGCCTAGCGCCTCATCCAGTCTCGCCACCCGTTCGGCGTCCGAGCGGGCAAGACGGTCCCGCATTTCCCGGGCCGCATCCGCCGCGCCTGTCCGGGCGTGCGCCAGCGCAAGATGGAACAGCACGTCCGGATGGTCGGGGGCGATTTCCTGGGCGCGCAGCAGCAGTGGCAGGGCTTCGTCCGGTCGACTGTCGCGTACCAGGGCGACGCCGGTCTGATGCCAAGCGTCGGCGTTTGACGGTTCGGCGCGGGTCCAGGCCTGGCCCAGTGCGGCTGCCTCGTGCCAGAGGGCGCGGGCGGTCAGCCGGGCGACACGCAGGAACCACGGCTGTCCGTCATCCGGCTGTTCCCACAGCGCCCGTCCGTCAAGTGGCGCGACATCCGCCTCCGGCCGGGTGCGCAGCCTGTGTATGAGGTCCGCGGGCATCGCGAAATAGCCGCCGCTGTGACCCGACGCGAGGAAGGTGGTGACGCCGATCAGGCGCCCCTCGGCGTCGAACAGCCCGCCGCCGCTGCCGCCCAGACCGAAGCCGCTGGAGGTTTCGAGTACCGCGCTGCCGTCGTGCGGATGCAGGGTGGCGACCCGGCCGGGCGCGAAGAACGCTTCGATGCCGCCCGAGTAACCGTAGTAGAAGGATGTTTCGCCCGGCTTCACGGTGGCCGCGTCGCGCAGCGTCACCGAACGCAGCGGCATCGCCGCGGTGCGCAGCAGGCAGAGGTCGTTCGCCATGTCGGCCTTCTGCCCGAACACCGGAAACACCAGCGGCCCCTTGGCCACCTCGATGCGTACCGCCTGCCGGGTGACGTGGCAGTTGGTGATCACCTCGTTTTCGGCCACGACGACGCCTGACCCGAAGTAGCCCTTGCCCGCCTCGTTGGCGACCCGCACCTGCACCACGCTCATCGACAGCCCGGTGTAGAAGGCCGAGCCGAATTCGGTGGCGGAGCCCCCGGCGAAAACCGGCGCGGCGGCGGACAGCAGCAGACTGACGAACAGGGGGCGCATGGGCGAATTCCTTCGACGGCCGGTGGACGACCGTCTTGGGAGCCGGCAAGGCTGCCGGAAGTTCAGTTGCCGTCGACGCTTTCGCCCGTGACGAAGAAGGCGCCTCCGGCCACGTGGTGCAGGGTACGCAGCGCCTCGTCCTCAGGACGGAAATGCCAGCGCCCGCCGCTGAATACCCGGTCGTCCGCCGAGGCGGCCACCACTTCGCCGATGAACAGGTCGTAGCGGGACTGGTTGTGCGGCTCCGGCACCACTCTGCATTCGAGCCAGGCGAGGCAGTCTTCGATCAGCGGTGCGGCGACCTGGTCGCCCGCGAAGTGATGCAGCCCGAGCGGACCGAACTTGTCACCGTCGCGCCCGCTCCGGTTGCCGACCGCGACGGTGGCGGAGAGCAGCGCCCGTGGCGGCACGCTGATCGCGAATTCGCCCGATTGCTCGATCAGTTCGCGGGTATAGGTGGCCTTGTCCAGCACCACCAGTATTTTTGGCGGATCGAAATCGAGCGGCATGCACCAGGCCGCGGCCATCACGTTGTGGCGGTCGCCGGCCGCTGCACCGACCAGCACGGTGGGGCCGTGATTCAGCAGGCGGTAGGCCTGTGCGAGCGGGACAGCCTGCCGGGCCATGCGGCGTCCGGTCAGCGGCGGCGCGCCCGCGCCGCGCCGATCAGCGCGAGGCCGCCGAGCAGGCTGGCCCAGCTTGCAGGCTCCGGCACCGGTGCAGCTGCGGCGAAGGTACGGAAGCTGAAATCGAAATTGTTGAACGCCGGATTGTCGGCGTAGATGGCACCACTGGTCACGCCTGCGTACAGACGGCCGCGCAGGTAGTCGGCATTCGTGCTGCCGGCGAAACCTACGCCGTTGTCCTGACTGGCGCTGGTCGAGAAGGTGAGGAAGTAGGTGCGCTCCGGCACGACGGACTGGATGTCCCAGAACACATCGACCCAGCTGCTGCCGGCACCGCTTGCAACGCCGGTGCGCAGCGGGGCGCCGCCGGCGGTCGGCTTGTCGGCCCACAGATCTATCCTGATTTCTGCGCTGGCACTGCCCGGTCCGGTCAGCAGCAGACCTGCGCCCACGATGTTGTCCGCGCTCGGTTTGAAAGACTGGCCAAGGTAGCTCTGGGTGATGAAGGCCATCACGATGGAATCACCCGGATTGAAGTTCTGGTCGAGGGTCGTGGCGGTCGATGCCATGGCGCCGGACGAGGTGGCGGCGATCGTTGCGGACAGCAGAATTCCACGTAGCGTCATCATTCCTAGCGCTCCTGAGGCAGGGTTCGGCGCTCGCCCGGTGAGCGGCGGCGACCAGTAGGGGTCAGATCATTAAAAACTGTAAAGCGTAAAGCATGTTCCGTGCCGTTTGCGGGCATGCAGCGACTTCACAGGGGTTTGCGCGCACCGGCCATCCATCCTGCCCGTGCGCGCTGGGCTGCCTGTAAAGAAAACCGACGCGCCGGCCTACTTGCCCCAGCTGTCCTTCAGCGTGACCGCCCGGTTGAACACCGGTCGGCCGGCGACCGAGTCCACCCGGTCGGCCACGAAGTAGCCGTGGCGCTCGAACTGGAACTTGTCGTCTGCGACCGCGGCCGCCAGGCCGGGTTCGACGAAGGCCTGCACCGACCGGACCGAATCCGGATTCATCACGGTCAGGAAGTCGCGGCCGCCAGCGTCCGGGTGCGCTTCGGTGAACAGCCGGTCGTACAGCCGCACTTCGGCCGACAGGCCTTCGGCCACGCTCACCCAGGTGATGACGCCCTTCACCTTCACGCTGTCCGCGCCCGGGGTGCCGCTCTTGGTGTCCGGCACAAGGGTCGCGAGCACCGCGGTGATGCGGCCGTCGGCGTCCTTCTCGCAGCCGGTGCATTCGATCACGTAGCCGTACTTCAGCCGCGCCCTGTTGCCCGGGAACAGGCGGTGGTAGCCCTTGGGCGCCTCTTCCATGAAGTCTTCGCGCTCGATCCACACTTCGCGCGTCAGGTTGAAGCTGCGCGTGCCGCGTTCCGGGTGGTGCGGATGCACCGGCGCGGAGCTGGGCTCGGCCTGTCTGTCGCCGAATATCTCGTCCCAGTTGGTGAGCTTGAGCCTGAGCGGATCGAGCACCGCCATAGCGCGGGCGGCACGGCCGTCGAGGTCGTCGCGCAGCGCGCCTTCCAGCGTCGAATAGTCGATCCACGAATCGGCCTTGGACACGCCGATGCGCTCGGCGAACAGCTGCAGTGCCTCAGCGGTGTAGCCGCGGCGGCGCAGGCCGACGATGGTGGGCATGCGCGGGTCGTCCCAGCCGCTGACGTGCTTTTCGGTCACCAGCTGCATCAGCTTGCGCTTGCTGGTGACGACATAGGTCAGGTTCAGGCGGGCGAATTCGTACTGCTTGGGCAGCGGATGGGCCAGCAGGCCGCCTTCGGCCAGACGCTCCAGCACCCAGTCGTAGAACGGGCGCTGGTCCTCGAATTCCAGCGTGCAGATCGAGTGGGTGACCCCCTCGACCGCATCTTCCAGCGGATGGGCATAGGTGTACATCGGATAGATGCACCACTTGTCGCCGGTGTTGTGGTGATGCGCGTGCTTGATCCGGTAGATGGCCGGATCGCGCATATTGATGTTGGGGCTGGCCATGTCGATCTTCGCGCGCAGCACCATCGCACCGTCCGGGTGCCTGCCGTCGCGCATTTCGCGGAACAGCGCCAGCGATTCGTCCGCCGGGCGGTCACGCCACGGCGAATTCGTGCCCGGCTCGGTCAGCGTGCCGCGGCTGGCGCGCATCTCGTCCGGCGTCTGCTGGTCGATGTAGGCGTGACCGGCGGTGATCAGGTATTCCGCCGCGCGGTACATGAAATCGAAGTAATCGCTGGCGAAATAGAGCTGCGAGGCGCCGAAAGCGTCCCAGCCGAAGCCCAGCCACTGCACCGCTTCCTTGATCGATTCGACGTACTCGACGCTTTCCTTTTCCGGATTGGTGTCGTCGAAGCGCATGTGGCACACGCCGCCGTAGTCGCGGGCCAGACCGAAATTCAGGCAGATCGATTTGGCGTGACCGACGTGCAGATAGCCGTTCGGCTCCGGCGGGAAGCGGGTGCGGATCTTCGCCGGGTCGGGCTCGCCGGCCGCGTGGTGGGCGGCGTCGCCCGGGCTGCGCGCCCAGCGGCGGCTGGCGTAAGTGCCGTTGGCCAGATCCTTCTCGATGACGGCGCGCAGAAAATTCGAAGCCGGGGCGGGTGCGTTGCGTTCGGACATGATGGGCAGCAGAGGACTCTGAAGATGGGTGTCGTTGCAAGGGCATGAGCGGCCGCCGGCAGGCTGTCCGCTCGATGCAGGGGCCAGGTCGCGGCCCGGCAGAAGAACACGATTCTAGCTGCTTGCTGGCGAAATTCAGGGTTGACAGCTTTTCCCTGCTTGCCTATGGTCTTGTCCATGCTCCCGCATCAGACCCAACTGCTGTCCCTCTCCTCGACGCTGCTCGCGTCGGGTCTGCTGCTGCGCCCCGCGCGCACATAAAACTCCCCCCTCCTGTTGTGCTGTAGCTGCCTCCGGTCGATGGACCGGGAGGTGAATTCCGTTTTTCCGGAGCATTCCCGTCATGTTCGAGCCGTTTCAACACATTCCGATGCTGCGACTGCGCAGCGGTTGTCAGGCCAGGAAACCCGTGGCCGCCTGACAGCCCTGCATGCCGGCCACGTCTTTTCCCCATTTGCCGGAGCCCGTCATGTTGAAGCAGCCGAATACCAAGTACCGCCCCGTTACCCCGATTCCGCTCGCCGACCGCCAGTGGCCGTCGCGCAGCATCACCCGCGCGCCGATCTGGATGTCGACCGATCTGCGCGACGGCAACCAGGCGCTGTTCGAGCCGATGAACGGCGAGCGCAAGATGCGCATGTTCAAGATGCTGGTCGACATCGGTTTCAAGCAGATCGAGGTCGCCTTCCCGTCGGCGTCCGACACCGACTTCAGCTTCGTGCGCACGCTGATCGAAGGCGGCCACATCCCGGACGACGTGACCATCGAGGTGCTCACCCAGGCGCGGCCGCACCTGATCGAACGCACCATCGAATCGCTGCGCGGCGTGAAGCGCGCCATCGTGCATGTCTACAACGCGACCTCGCCGACCTTCCGCCGCGTCGTGTTCGACATGAGCCGCGACGAAGTGAAGCAGCTCGCAGTCGACAGCACGCTGCTCATCAAGCGCCTTACCGACGCGCAGCCGGACACCGAGTGGACCTTCCAGTACAGCCCGGAAACCTTCACCGCGACCGAACTCGATTTCGCGAAGGAGGTGTGCGACGCGGTGGTCGAGGCCTGGGGCGGCACGCCCGCGCGGCCGGTCATCCTCAACCTTCCGGCGACCGTCGAGATCGCCACGCCCAATCACTACGCCGACCAGATCGAGTGGATGCACCGCAATCTGGCGAACCGCGCGTCGGTCGTTCTCAGCGTGCATCCGCACAACGACCGTGGCACTGCGGTGGCGGCGGCTGAACTGGCGGTGATGGCCGGTGCGGACCGGATCGAGGGCTGCCTGTTCGGCCACGGCGAGCGTACCGGCAACGTGGACCTCGTGACACTGGCGCTCAACCTCTACACCCAGGGTGTCGATCCGGGCCTCGACTTCTCGCGCATCAACGACATCGCGCGCACGGTCGAACAGTGCACGCAGATTCCGGTGCATGCCCGCCATCCTTACGCCGGCGACCTCGTGTTCACCGCCTTTTCCGGTTCGCACCAGGACGCCATCCGCAAGGGCTTCGCGGCGCAGAAGCCGGACGCGGTGTGGGAAGTGCCCTATCTGCCGATCGATCCGGCCGACGTCGGCCGCACCTACGATTCCATCATTCGGGTGAACAGCCAGTCGGGCAAGGGCGGCGTCACCTGGCTGCTCGAGAGCGAATACGGTGTCACGCTGCCGCGACGCCTTCAGGTCGAGTTCTCGACCGCGGTACAGCAGCTCACCGACAGCAGCGGCCAGGAAGTGCGTGCGGCCGACATCTGGAAGCTGTTCGCGCAGCAGTACTTCGAAACCACCGCGCCCTTCGTCTATGTCACGCATCACCTGCGCGAGGCGGGCGATGAACAGGGCATCGAGCTGGTGCTCCGGGTCGACGGCGTAGAGCGCACGCTGAGCGGGCGCGGCAACGGCCCGATCGCCGCCGCGCTCGACGCGCTCGGCGTGCCGGCGCGGGTGCATGATTTCGAGGAACGCGCGATCGGCCACGGCGCCGATGCCGCCGCCATCGCCTTCGTCGAATGCGTGATCGACGGCGTGCCGGGCACCACCTTCGGCGCCGGCATGCATCGCAACATCATCACCGCCTCGCTGCTCGCGGTGATCAGCGGCCTCAATCGCGCGGCCGGCAAGCTCGACGCCGGCGCACGCGCCGCCTTCACCGGCGGTCGCGCGCTCAGCGCCGGCTGATGAAGGTCTGCACCGGCGGGCTTCAGTCCGCCGGTGCCGCCTCGCCGTCGGTCCGCTGCAGCCGGTAGCTCAGCTTGGGCCGGCTCATGCCCAGTCGGCGTGCCGCACGGGCGATGTTGCCGCCTTCCTGGTCCACGCAGGTTTTCATCAGCTGCTGTTCCAGTGCTTCCAGCGGAATGCCGCTGCGCAGGATCTGCTCGACCAGCTGTTCGCGCACCGCGTCGCCGCAGCCTTCTTCCAGCTTGCCGCAGGCGGAAATGCCGGATTCGCGTGCCAGCACCGCTTCCAGAGACAGGAAGAGGTGGTGCGCCTCGATCCAGCCCTGCTGCGGCGCCAGCACCACCCCGCGCTCGATCACGTTTTCCAGTTCGCGCACATTGCCCGGCCAGTGGTGGGCGTGCAGCGCCTGGAAGCCCTTGTCCGACACGCCCTGCACATGCTTGCCGTGGGCCCGGTTGAACTTCCCCACCAGCGTATCGACCAGCAGGCGCAGGTCGGCCAGCCGGTCGCGCAGCGGCGGGATGTGGATCGGATACACATGCACCCGGTAGTAGAGGTCGGGCCGGAAGCGGCCTTCCTTCACCGCCTGCGCCAGATCGACGTTGGTGGCGGCCACCACGCGCACATTCACCTTGCGCGTGCGTTCGTCGCCCAGTCGTTCGATCTCGCCTTCCTGCAGCGCGCGCAGCAGCTTGGCCTGCGCGGCCAGCGGCATTTCGCCGATCTCGTCGAGGAACAGCGTGCCGCCTTCGGCGCGCTCGAACTTACCGGCGCGTGATGCGTGGGCGCCGGTGAAGGCGCCTTTCTCGACGCCGAACAGTTCGGATTCGATCAGGTCGTTCGGGATGGCGGCGCAATTGACCGCGACGAAGGGCGCGTCCTTGCGCGGACTCATCTGGTGCAGCACGCGGGCGAAGCGTTCCTTGCCGACGCCAGTTTCGCCCAGCAGCAGCACGGTCACCGTGGTGCCGGCGGCGCGCAGCATCAGTTCATAGGCGCGGCGGAAGCTGGCCGAACTGCCGATCAGGTCGGGCGGCGCGGGCGCCTCGATCCGGTCGTCGCGTTGGGCGACGCCGGCCCAGGCGGCTGAGGGCAGATGGGCGATGCGGTTCTCCGGCTCGAAATAGCGGGCGTACTGTTCGCCGTCCTCCCATTCCTCGACCGGTTTGCCGACGATGCGGCAGTGGTTGGCGCCGCAGCAGGCGCACTCGGTTTCCTTGAACAGCACCATGCGGCCCATGAAGGCCGAGGTGTAGCCCGAGGCGTAGCCGATCTGCATCCAGCACACCGGGTCGGCGGCCTGACCGAATTCGCGCAGATGGAATTCGGCTTCCCACGAGTGTTCCCACAGGAATTCGCCGTCGAACTCGCCGCTGCGCACATCGATATGGATGTGCACCGGCGTCACCTGCACGCTGCCTTCCAGCATGTGCAGCTGCGGGCCGACGAAGAAGGATTCGATCGGGTTCTGGTCCGGCCGTATCGTGCGCGCCAGTTCGGCGTCGCGCATGCCGGATTCGTAGCCCATGCGGGTCAGGATGCGGCGCGCCGAATCCGGCCCGACCGACCGGATGAGCTGCGCGCGCAGCGCCGACATGGCGACGCAATGCATCAGCAGCATGCGGTTTTCCGCCAGCCAGATCAGTCCGTCGTCGGCCGAGAACCTGACCAGCCGACGCAGATCACTGTTGTGCGGGTATTTGATCGTACCCATTGCCCGTGCCTCCTCCAGACCGGTGCCGGTCACGCCAGGCCGGCGTGCCGATGTTGCGCCGCAGCGCCTGTTCGGCCTCCTGCGAGCCGGTCCGGCGTCTTCCGCGATGCCGGGTGACCCGAGTGGCCGGTCTTCTTCCGCCTGACGCGTTCATCAGTTGGTGAACACCTCTTCGGGTGCTTCATCAACTCGTCAAGCAGTGGACGGGAGGACTGTACTCTCGCCCACCCAAAACCGCCAAATATCGAGATTTTTATCGATTATCGAGTATGGCACGCTTCTTGGATAGGAGAGGGTGCGGCTGACGGCTGCATCCGGTGTTTCGGCAAGCGCTCTCCTGCTTTCTGCTCTTCCGAATCGCTGGTGCGCCGCAGCACGCACCACACAACAAAGGAGGACGGAGAAATGCCGATGACGGGCGTGCTGCGCCCGGGTCATGTCGCGCTGCGCGTGACGGACCTGGAGGCCGCGGTAAAGCACTACGGGCAGGTACTGGGCCTGATCGAGACCGGGCGGGATGCCCAGGGCCGGGTGTATTTCAAGGCCTGGGACGAACACGACCACCACAGCGTGGTGCTGCGTGCGGCGGAGGCGCCGGGCATGGACTACATGGGCTTCCGTGTGGACAGCGAAGCGACGCTGGACCGTCTGGCGGCGGAGGTTGAAGGCAGCCGTCTGGCGAGCGATCTGCAGTGGGTGCCGGCGGGCGAGCACCTGCACACCGGCCGGCGCTTCCGCTTCACGGTGCCGACCGGGCATGCGATCGAACTGTTCGCGACCAAGGACAAGGTGGGCAACGGCCTGCCGGACGTGAATCCGGACCCGTGGCCGGATGGGCTGGTGGGCATGCAGCCGACCCGCTTCGACCACTGCCTGCTGTACGGCGACGACGTCGATGGGGTGGTGAAGCTGTTTACCGAGGTGCTGGGCTTCACCATCGCGGAACAGGTGATGGCCGGTGACGTGATGGTGGGCGTGTTCCTGACCTGCTCGACCAAGCCGCACGACATCGCCTTCATCCGCAATCCGGAGAAGGGTCGCTTCCACCACTGCTCCTTCATCCTCGATACCTGGAACGACGTGCTGCGGGCGGCCGACCTGATCTCGAAGCACGACGTGTCGCTGGACATCGGGCCGACGCGGCACGGCATCACGCGCGGCGCGACGATCTACTTCTTCGACCCGTCGGGCAACCGCAACGAGGTGTTCTCCGGCGGCTACATCTACTACCCGGACAAGCCCACGATCAACTGGACGGTGGAAGACCTCGGGCGGGCGATCTTCTATCACGACCGCAAGCTGAACGAAGCCTTTCTGAACGTGCACACCTGAGGCGGACATGGCGTCTGCATTCGATCCTTTCCGTAAGTACGTGCGCATCACCGCTGAGCGCGAGGACGGCTTCGTCGAGTTCGATTTCGCGCTCGGCGAGCCGGAGCTGTTCGCCGAAATGATGCTCACCCGTGCCGCCTTCGACGAGTTCTGCGCGGCGCAGGACGTGGTGCTGCTCGATGGCGGGGCCGGACAGCCTCCGGCGGTGGGCGCACGACTGAATGAAGTGCTGAACCGCGGCGCGCGCTGAGCGCGACCACGGGCGTCAATAGAACACATCCGAGGAGACTGGCATGCAGATCGATCTGCGTACCGTATCAATCAAGCCGCAGCGACAGACCTACGGCCATATCGAGCGCCGCTTCGGCGACAAGCCGGCATCGCGCTATCAGGAAGGCACCTTCGACCTGCAGCCGAGCGCCAACTTCCACTATCGCCCGACCTGGGACCCGGACCGCGAAATCTTCGACGCCGCCCGTACCGCGCTGAAGATGCAGGACTGGTACGCGTTCAAGGATCCGCGCCAGTACTACTACGGCGCCTGGACGCTGGCACGCGCCCGCCAGCAGGACACCGCCGAATCGAATTTCGATTTCGTCGAATCGCGCAACCTCGGCGCGCTGCTGCCGGAAGACGTGCGCCAGCTCGCGCTCGACCTGCTGCTGCCGCTGCGTCACGTCGCCTGGGGCGCCAACATGAACAACGCCTCGGTCTGCGCCTACGGCTACGGCACCGCCATCACCCAGCCCTGCATGTTCCACGCGATGGACAACCTGGCCATCGCCCAGTACCTGACCCGCATCGGCCTGCTGCTCGGCGATCCCGGCGCGCTGGCCACCGCGAAGGAACACTGGCTGTACGCCGCCGACTGGCAGGGCCTGCGCCGTGTGGTCGAGGACAGTCTGGTGGTGCAGGACTGGTTCGAACTGTTCATCGCGCAGAACCTGGTGCTCGACGGCCTGGTGTATCCGCTGTTCTACAAGACCCTGGTCGAGGACGCGCTGTCGCTGCGCGGCGGCACCGCGGTCGCCATGCTGACCCAGTTCATGACCGAGTGGTATGCCGAAACCGCCAAGTGGGTCGATGCGCAGATCAAGACCGCCTGTGCCGAATCGCCGGAGAACGCCGCACTCGTGCGGGGCTGGATCGCCGCCTGGCAGAGCCGTGCGCTGGATGCGCTGACCCCGCTCGCACAGCGTGCGCTCGGCGAACGCGCCGGCGCGGCGCTGGACGATCTCGCCACCCAGTTCGCTGCCCGCGTCGCCAAGTGCGGCGTGCCGGCCTGAGGGGCGCGCCATGTCCAAGGTATTCATCGCGCTGCAGACCAACGACGACACGCGTCCGATCATCGAATCCATCCTGGCCGACAACCCGCACGCGCTGCCGGTCGAATCGCCCGCCATGGTGAAGATCGATGCCGAAGGGCGCCTCACCGTGAAGCGGGAATCGATCTCCGAACGCATTGGCCGCGAGTTCGACCTGCAGGAGCTGCACACCCACCTGATATCGCTGTCCGGCCATATCGACGAAAGCGACGACGAATTCACGCTGCACTGGAACGACTGAGTCATACCCGAGGGAGAACGCGGGACACGGACGGCCCACCGCAGAGGCCGCACCCGCTCCGTCATTGAGGAGAAAAGCAGATGGACATGCAGGTACCGAAGAAGAAGCTGGGCCTGAAGGAACGCTACACGCTGATGACCCGTGATCTGGCGTGGGACACCACCTATCAGCCGAAGGAGAAGGTGTATCCGTACGCCGACTACGAAGGCATCAAGATCCATGACTGGGACAAGTGGGAAGACCCGTTCCGGCTGACCATGGACGCCTACTGGAAATACCAGGCGGAGAAGGAGCGCAAGCTCTACGCCATCATCGACGCCTACAGCCAGAGCAACGGCCACCTCGGCGTGACCGACGCGCGCTACCTGAACGCGATCAAGATCTTCCTGACCGCGGTGACGCCGCTGGAATACATGGCCCACCGTGGCTTCGCCCACGTCGGCCGCGCCTTCCCCGGTGCCGGTGCGCGCGTCGCCTGCCAGATGCAGGCGATCGACGAAATGCGCCACGCGCAGACGCAGATCCATTCGCTGTCGAATTACAACAAGTACTACAACGGCTTCCACGACGCGCCGCACATGTTCGACCGCGTCTGGTACCTGTCGGTCCCGAAGAGCTTCTTCGACGACGCGATCACCGCAGGTCCGTTCGAATTCATCGTGTCGATCGGCTTCTCCTTCGAGTACGTGCTGACCAATCTGCTGTTCGTGCCCTTCGTGTCGGGTGCGGCCTACAACGGCGACATGGGCACCATGACCTTCGGCTTCTCGGCGCAGTCGGACGAAGCGCGTCACATGACGCTGGGGCTGGAGTGCATCAAGTTCATCCTCGAGCAGGACCCGGCCAACCTGCCCATCGTGCAGCGCTGGATAGACAAGTGGTGCTGGCGCGGCGTGCGCCTGCTGTCCATCGTCGCGATGATGATGGACTACATGCTGCCCAAGCGCGTCATGAGCTGGAAGGAAGCCTGGGAAATCTATTTCGAGGAGAACGGCGGCGCGCTGTTCAAGGACCTTGCCCGCTACGGCATCAAGATGCCGGCCTGCGCCGAACAGATCCGCCAGGAGAAGGAGCACCTGTCGCACCAGGTGTGGTCAGCGTTCTACAACTACAGCGGCGCCACCGACTTCCACACCTGGATGCCGACCGAAGAAGAAATGCAGTGGCTGTCGCAGAAGTACCCGGACACCTTCGACCAGCACTACCGGCCGCGCTTCGAGTTCTGGCGCGAGCAGCAGCAGAAGGGCAACCGCTTCTACAACAAGACGCTGCCCATGCTGTGCCAGACCTGCCAGATCCCGATGCTGTTCACCGAGCCGGGTGACCCGACGAAGATCTGCTATCGCGAGCGTGACTACAAGGGCAGCAAGTACCACTTCTGTTCCGACCACTGCCAGCACATCTTCGACAACGAGCCGGAGAAGTACGTCCAGGCCTGGCTGCCGGTGCATCAGATCTACCAGGGCAACTGCTTCCCCGAAGGCAGCGACCCGACCGCGCCGGGCTTCGACCCGCTGGCGGCGGTGCTGGAGCACTACCGGCTGAACGCGGGGCGCGACAACGGCGACTTCGAGGGCTCGGAAGACCAGCGCAATTTCGAAGCATGGCGCGGCATGGCCAAGCGCAACGACTGAGGGGGGACAAGGACATGCAAGTCGCTGCAGTGAAGGAATATGCAGGCACGCCGCGCGACGGCGTCGAGAACTTCCACGGCAACCAGCTGCTGTACATCGGCTGGGACGACCACCTGATGTTCTGCGCGCCGCTGGCCTTTCCCTTCCCGCCGACCCTGCGTTTTGGCGACATCGTCGAGAAGGTGCTGCCCGGCGCCTACGGCTATCACCCGGACTGGGCCAGGATCGACTGGTCGAAGGTGGAGTGGCTGAAGTCCGGCCAGCCGTGGACGCCGCACTTCAACCGCACGCTGGCCGAGAACGGTCTGGGTCACAAGGACGTGCTGCGCTTTCGCACGCCGGGCCTGACCGGCATCCAGGGATCGTGCAGCTGATGGCCTACGCACTGACCATAGAACCACTGGGCCAGACGCTGGAGGTCGAGGACGACCAGACGGTGCTGGATGCCTGCCTGCGGGCGGGCATCTGGCTGCCGCACGCCTGCTGTCACGGGCTGTGCGCCACCTGCAAGGTGCAGGTAGTGGATGGCGAGGTGGACCACGGTGAGGCGTCCGATTTCGCGCTGATGGATTTCGAGCGCGACGAGGGCAAGACCCTGGCCTGCTGCGCGCGGCTGCAGAGTGACGTGACGATCGAGGCGGACATCGACGAGGAGCCGGATGCGCGCAACATTCCGGTCGAGGATTTCCACGGTACGGTGACCCGCATCGAACAGCTCACGCCGACGATCAAGGGCCTGTTCGTTGAACTGGACCGGCCGCTCGATTTCCAGGCCGGCCAGTACATCAACCTCGACATCGGCGCCGAGCCGGGCATGTCGCGTGCGTTCTCGCTCGCCAATGCACCGTCGAACGGCAACGAAGTCGAGCTGAACATCCGCATCGTGCCCGGCGGCCGCGGCACCACCTGGATACACGAGTCGCTGAAGGCGGGTGACCGGGTGAAGCTGTCCGGTCCCTACGGCCGCTTCTTCGTGCGCGAGTCCGCGGCCAGGCCGCTCATCTTCATGGCCGGCGGGTCCGGGCTGTCGAGTCCGCGGTCGATGATTCTCGACCTGCTGGCCAGGGGCTACGCGCAGCCGATCACCCTGGTGTATGGCGCGCGCAACCGGGCGGAGCTGTACTACCACGACGATTTCGTCGCGCTGGCGGCGGCGCATCCGGCCTTCAGCTACGTCCCGGCGCTGTCCGACGAGCCGGCGGGCAGCGACTGGGACGGCTTCCGCGGTTTCGCGCACGAGGCGGCTCTGGCCCACTTCCGCGAGGATTTCCGCGGCCACCAGGCCTATCTGTGCGGACCGCCGGTCATGATCGACGCCTGCATCAATGCGCTGATGCAGGGCCGGCTGTTCGAGCGCGACATCCACACCGAGAAGTTCTTTTCGGCTGCCGACGCGCAGCAGGTGCGCAGCCCGCTGTTCAGGAAGATCTGACCATGGGGCGTTCGTACAGCATCGTGCTCGATGGCATCGGCCGCGCATACCTGTGTGCGGACACGCAGAACGCGCTGCGCGGCATGGAAGCGCTGGGCGGCCGAGGCATCCCGGTCGGCTGCCGCCAGGGCGGCTGCGGCGTGTGCAAGGTGGAGGTGCTGTCCGGCACCTATACCGCCGGCGTGATGAGCCGCAGCGCGATCAGCGAGGAGGACGAGCGCCGACAGTGCGTGCTCGCCTGCCGCATCTATCCGACCAGCGATCTGAAGCTGAAGGTGGTCGGAAAGATGGCGCGCAGCGTCGAGGCGCTGAAGCAGGAGGTGGTGCAGAAGGGCTGACGAGGCGAGATCCTGTGGGCGCGCTTGCTCGCAGCAGGGCCGCTGCACGCCGCTTGCGTCGATTGCGGCCGAGATCGCGAGCGAGCTCGCTTCTACCGGAAGCTTGCACGTGCCGCCGACAAGGCGTGCATGTCCTGTCGGAGCGGCCCCGGTCGCGGCCGGGCGGTCGAGGTCCGGCTACGCCGGCCGTCAGCGTCCGTTCGCCACCTTGCGACTGGCCGATTCCAGTGCCAGCTCGGGGACAGCGGACACCGTGTGGAAGGCCCGCCAGATGTGGCCCGACAGCAGGCGGCAGGCTTCGTCCGCGTCGCGCGCGATCGCGGCCTTGAAAATCTGCTCGTGCTCTTCGTGCACGTCCTGCGGCACCGGCCGGTTCAGCACCGAAATGCGGCGGTAGCGCTCGGACTGCCGGTACAGGATGGCCAGAAAGTGGCGTATCCAGCGTGAGTTGCAGGCGCCGATCAGCGTTTCGTGGAACACCCGGTTGCGGTCTTCCCACTCGTTCACGCTGCCGTCCAGGTCACCGGCCAGCTTTTCCTCGGCCCGGGTGAGCAGGTGGAAGGCGCTCACCAGATTGCCTTCCCACGCTTCGTCGCCGTTCTCGATGCTTTGCCGCAGCGCCTCGCTTTCCAGCATCACGCGGGTGCGCGTGATGTCCTCGAGATCGGCCAGCGAGATCGGTGCCACGCGGAAGCCGCGCTGGCCCTGCGCCACCACCAGCGAATCGCTCACCAGCAGCGCCAGCGCTTCGCGCAGCGTGCCGGCGCCGACCTCGTAGGCGTCTTTCAGATGTTCGACACGCAGCTTGGCACCGGGGGCGTGACGGCCTTCGATGATGTCGCGTCGCAGCTGCCGGTAGGCGCCATCGACCAGGGTTTTCGGCTCGTAGGCCTCGCCGTTGGCCTGAAATTCGCCGGTAATCAACTGATCCATTTGATGTTTCCCTGAATGCCCCCACGGGTTGGGCGGGCATGCATGCATTCTAGTGCCGAACTTTCTCCGTGAAAAGCCAAAAATCTCGAGAAAAAACGTTGACGTCGAGATAATCGTTTTATATCGTTAAGTCCATCGAATATCGATGAGTGAGAGGTCGCGATACAGCGGCCCCACGGAGGAGACGACATGGACGTGGCAGCGCGGCAATCGACGGTGGGCTGGGAAGCGGCATCGGCAGCGGTACGGGCGGCGGTCGCGCACGCGCAGTCGGTCGGCGCCAGCGTCAATGCGGCCGTGGTCGATCGCGCCGGACAGCTGGTGTCCTTCCTCCGCATGCCGGGCGCGCCGCTGCACTCGGTCGATATCGCGATCGACAAGGCCTATACCGCCGCCAGCTTCGGTCTGCCGACCGGCGACTGGGCGGCGGCCCTCTCTTCCCATTCCGACGCGGTCCGCCAGGGGCTGCCGCTGCGCCCGCGCATGGTCATGTTCGGCGGCGGCCTGCCGCTGGTGGTGGCCGGCGAGCGCATCGGCGGCATCGGCATTTCCGGCGGTTCCGAAGCGCAGGACGAGGACTGCGCCCGCGCCGCACTCGCTGCGCTCGATTTGACCCCGGCGCGCTGACGCGCCGCTCCCACAAGAAAGAGATCGATGAAACAGATCAGCCACTTCATCAACGGCGAGTTCGTCGCCGGCCGCGAAGGCCGCCGCTTCGACAAGCGCTCGCCGCTGGACAACCGCGTCATCGCCTCGGTCAGCGAAGCCGGGCGCGACGAGGTGAATGCCGCGGTCGCCGCAGCGCGTGCCGCGCTCGAAGGCCCCTGGGGCCGCATGACGGTGACCGAACGCACCGAACTGCTGTACGCGGTCGCCAATGAAATCAACCGCCGTTTCGACGACTTCGTCGCTGCGGAAGTGGCCGACACCGGCAAGCCGGTCAGCCTGGCCAGTCACCTCGACATTCCGCGCGGTGCCGCCAACTTCAAGATCTTCGCCGACGTGGTCAAGAACGTGCCGGGCGAGTTCTTCGAAATGGCCACGCCGGACGGCCGCGGCGCGATCAATTACGCGCTGCGCAAGCCGGTCGGCGTGGTCGGTGTCGTCTGCCCGTGGAATCTCCCGCTGCTGCTGATGACCTGGAAGGTGGGCCCGGCGCTGGCCTGCGGCAACACCGTGGTGGTAAAGCCGTCGGAAGAGACGCCGCAGACCGCGGCGCTGCTCGGTGAGGTGATGAACGCGGTCGGCGTGCCGGCCGGCGTCTACAACGTGGTGCATGGTTTCGGCCCGGATTCGGCCGGCGAATTCCTGACCACCCACCCGGGCGTCAATGCCATCACCTTCACCGGTGAAACGCGCACCGGCGAAGCCATCATGAAGGCGGCCGCCGGCGGCGCCCGGCCGGTATCGCTGGAAATGGGCGGCAAGAACCCGGCCATCGTGTTCGCCGACTGCGACTTCGATGCCGCCATCGCCGGCACGCTGCGTTCGGCCTTCGCCAACTGCGGTCAGGTCTGCCTCGGTACCGAACGCGTCTATGTCGAGCGCCCGATCTTCGAGCGCTTCGTTGCCGCGTTGAAGCAGGGCGCCGAGGCGCTGGTCATGGGTCGGCCGGAGGACGAAGCCACCGGCATGGGGCCGCTCATCTCGGCCGAGCACAGACAGAAGGTGCTGTCCTACTACCGCCGCGCGGTGGAAGAGGGCGCCACCGTCGTCACCGGCGGCGGCGTACCGGACATGCCGGGCGAACTGGCGAACGGCGCCTGGGTGCAGCCGACGATCTGGACCGGTCTGCCGGAAACCGCCGCCGTCGTGCGCGAGGAAATCTTCGGCCCCTGCTGCCACATCGCCCCCTTCGATCGCGAAGAGGATGCGATCCGCATGGCCAACGACACCCACTACGGCCTCGCCGCCTCGGTGTGGACCACCGACATCACGCGCGGCCACCGCGTCGCCGCCGCACTCGACACCGGTCTGGTGTGGGTGAACTCCTGGTTCCTGCGCGACCTGCGCACACCCTTCGGCGGTGCCAAGCAGTCGGGTATCGGCCGCGAAGGCGGCGTGCATTCGCTCGAGTTCTACACCGAGCTGAAGAACGTGTGCGTGAAGCTGTGAGGAGCGCCGACATGAACGCACCGCTGAATCCTGAAATCGCCCGCAGCATCGTCGCCGCCGGCATCACCACCAACTATCACGACCTGGGCAGCGGCTTCCCGGTGCTCATGCTGCACGGCTCCGGCCCCGGCGTCAGCGCCTGGGCGAACTGGCGGCTGGTCATGCCTTCACTGGCCGAACGCGCCCGTGTGATCGCGCCGGACATGGCCGGCTTCGGCTATACCGAGCGCCGCCCCGACCTCCGGTACGACATGGACACCTGGGTCGCCCAGGCCATCGGCGTGCTGGACGCGCTCGGCATCGAACAGGCCGATCTGGTCGGCAACAGTTTCGGTGGCGGTCTGGCACTCCAGGTCGCCATCCGTCACCCGCACCGCATCCGCCGCCTTGTGCTGATGGGCAGCGTCGGCGTGCGCTTCGACATCACGCCGGCGCTCGACGCGGTGTGGGGTTACACGCCGTCGATCGAAACCATGCGCGGCCTGCTCGACCTGTTCGCCTACGACCGCTCGCTGGCCAACGACGAACTGGCGAAGCTGCGCTACGAGGCGTCGATCCGCCCGGGCTTCCAGGAATCCTTCGCCGCCATGTTCCCGGCACCGCGTCAGCGCTGGGTAGACGCCATGGCCAGCAATGTCGAGGACATCAAGGCGCTGCCGCACGAAACGCTGGTCATCCACGGCCGCGAAGACCTGGTCATCCCGCTCGATACCTCGCTCACGCTGGCCCAGTGGATACCGAATGCCCAGCTGCACGTGTACGGCAAGTGCGGCCACTGGACACAGATCGAGCACGCGGCCCGCTTCGCGCGCCTGGTGGGCGACTTCCTAAACGAATCCAATTGAACGGGCACCGGACATGATGCAAGCCGACAAGATCCAGCGCTACGGCGACGAGCTGTACGCCGCGCTCACCACCCGCGAAACCGTGGCGCCGCTGACCAGCCGCGAGCCGGACATCACGATCGAGGATGCCTATCACATCCAGCAGCGCATGATTGCGCGCCGGCTCGACGCCGGCGAGCGCATCGTCGGCAAGAAGATCGGCGTCACCTCGAAAGTCGTGCAGAACATGCTGAATGTGCACCAGCCGGACTTCGGCTACCTGCTCGACGGCATGATCTACAACGAGGGCGAGTCGATCGCCGCAAACTCGCTGATCCAGCCGCGCGCCGAAGGAGAGATCGCCTTCATCCTCAAGCACGACATCATGGGCCCGGGCGTCACCGGCGCCGACGTGCTGCGCGCCACCGAGTGCGTGATGCCCTGCTTCGAAATCGTCGATTCGCGCATCACCGACTGGAAGATCCGCATCCAGGACACGGTGGCCGACAACGCCTCCTGCGGCGTGTTCGTGCTCGGCGACCGCGCGGTGTCGCCGCGCAATCTCGACCTCGGCCTGTGCGGCATGGTGCTGGAGCTGAACGGCGACATCGTCGGCACCGGTGCCGGCGCGGCCGCCCTCGGCCATCCGGTCAACGCTGTCGTCTGGCTCGCCAACACGCTGGGCCGGCTTGGCATTCCGCTCAAGGCTGGTGAAGTGATCCTGTCCGGTTCGCTCGCCGCCCTCATTCCGGTCAAGGCGGGCGATAGTCTGCGCATCGCCATCGGCGGCCTTGGCGGCTGCTCGGTGCGTTTCGTCTAGGACCGACGCCATGGCACGCATCGCGCCCCTGCCGATCGAGTCTACGCCGGACATGGCGGCCGACTTCGCCTTCTTCGGGCGCACGCTGGGCTTCGTGCCGAACAGCCTGCGCACGATGGCGTATCGGCCGGCGCTGGCGAAGGGCCTGATCGCGCTGAGCCGCGGTGTGTACGACCCGGCGGGCGAGGTCGATCTGGGTTTCAAGCGCCTGATCGGTCACGTCGCCAGCATGGCGGCCGGCTGCCTGTACTGCCGTGCGCATACCGCCACCAGCGCGCTGCGCCACGGCGTTGCCGCGGAAAAGATGGCGGCCATCGCCGACTACCGGACCAGCCCGCTGTTCTCCGATGCCGAACGCGTGGCACTCGATTTCGCGCTGGCTGCCGCCAGCCAGCCGAACGACGTGAGCGACGCACTGTTCGCCGGTCTGCGCGCGCACTGGAGCGAAGGCCAGATCGTCGAGCTGCTCGGCGTGATCGCGCTCTTTGGCTTCTTCAACCGCTGGAACGATTCACTGGCAACGACGCTTGAGTCCGAGCCCCTTCAAACCGCTGGCAGCGTGCTCGCGAACACCGGCTGGACGGCCGGCAAGCACGCCGCCGGAGACGAGGACACCCCCGCATGAACAAGATCAAGTGTGCATTGATCGGGCCGGGCAACATCGGCACCGACCTGCTTTACAAGCTGAAGCGCAGCCCGGTGCTGGAGCCGGTGTGGATGGTGGGCATCGACCCGGCGTCGGAAGGTCTGGCGCGCGCCCGCGACATGGGCATCAAGACCACCAGCGACGGCGTCGATGGCCTGCTGCCGCACGTGAAAGCCGATGGCATACAGATTGCCTTCGACGCCACCAGCGCCTATGTGCATGCCGAGAACTCGCGCAAGCTCAATGCGCTGGGCGTGATGATGATTGACCTGACGCCCGCCGCCATCGGCCCCTTCTGCGTGCCGCCGGTGAACCTGAAGGAACACGTCGGCAAGCGCGAGATGAACGTGAACATGGTCACCTGCGGTGGCCAGGCGACGATCCCGATGGTGGCGGCGGTGAGTCGTGTGCAGCCGGTGAGCTACGGCGAGATCGTCGCCACCGTGTCCAGCCGCTCGGTCGGTCCGGGCACGCGCAAGAACATCGACGAATTCACCCGCACCACCTCGGGCGCCATCGAGCGCGTCGGCGGCGCGGCGAAGGGCAAGGCCATCATCGTGATCAACCCGGCCGAGCCGCCGCTGATCATGCGTGACACCATCCACTGCATCACCGAATCGGCGCCGCGCGCGGCCGAGATCGAGGAATCGGTGCACGACATGATCCGCCAGGTGCAGGCCTATGTGCCGGGCTACCGCCTGGTCAATGGCCCGGTGATCGACATGGACACCCACCGCGTGTCCATCTTCATGGAGGTCGCCGGCCTCGGCGACTACCTGCCGAAGTACGCCGGCAATCTCGACATCATGACCGCCGCCGCCGCGCGCACGGCCGAGATGTTCGCCGAAGAAATCCTCAACGGCTCGCTCTCGCTCGAGCCCGTCCCCGCTTGAGCGCAAAGGACACGACCATGAATCTCAAGGGCAAGAAGGTCACGCTGCACGACAACACGCTGCGCGACGGCATGCATCCGAAGCGCCACCAGATCACGCTGGACCAGATGCTGGCGGTGGCACGCGGCCTCGACGAGGCGGGCATGCCGCTGATCGAGGTCACTCACGGCGACGGTCTCGGTGGTGCCTCGGTGAATTACGGCTTCCCGCTGCACAGCGACGAGGAGTACCTCTCCACTGTCATTCCGGCGATGAAGAACACCAAGGTGTCGGCGCTGCTGCTGCCGGGCATCGGCACCGTCGATCACCTGCGCATGGCGCACGAGCTGGGCGTGCACACGATACGGGTGGCCACCCACTGTACCGAAGCCGACGTGTCGGAACAGCACATCGGTCTGGCGCGCAAGCTTGGCATGGACACCGTGGGCTTCCTGATGATGGCCCACATGATCGAGCCGGAAAAGCTGGTCGCGCAGGCCAGGCTGATGGAAAGCTACGGCGCCAACTGCGTGTACGTGACCGACTCCGCCGGCTACATGCTGCCGGACGACGTGAGCGCGCGCGTCAGCGCGGTGCGCCACGCATTGAAGCCGGAAACCGAGATCGGCTTCCACGGCCATCACAACATGTCGATGGGCGTGTCGAACTCGCTGGCGGCGATCGAGGCCGGTGCGAACCGCATCGACGGCTCGACCAACGGGCTGGGTGCCGGTGCCGGCAACACGCCGCTGGAGGTGTTCGTTGCGGTCGCCAACCGGATGGGCATTGAAACCGGCGTCGATCTGTACCGCATCATGGACGTGGCCGAAGACCTGGTGCTGCCGATGATGGAGCACCTGGTGCGCATCGACCGCGATTCGCTGACGCTGGGCTATGCCGGCGTCTATTCCTCCTTCCTGCTGTTCGCCAAGCGCGCCGGCGCCAAGTACGGCATCGCGCCGCGCGACATCCTGATGGAGCTCGGTCGCCGCGGCATGGTGGGCGGGCAGGAGGACATGATCGAGGACACCGCGATCACGATGGCGCGCGAGCGGGCGACCGCGGCGGCGGAGGGCTGAACGATGAACCTCGACCGCACCACCATCGCGCTGCTCGCCGAGCGCCTCGAAAACTGCGAGCTGGAAGCCCGCGACACCACCAAGATCACCGACGACCACCCGGACATGGACTGGGAGGACGCCTATGCGGTGCAGGACGCGATACGCGCCCGCAAGCTGGCACGCGGTGCACGCATCGTCGGCCTGAAGGCGGGACTCACCTCACGCGCCAAGATGAAGCAGATGGGCGTCGAAGACCCGGTGTTCGGCTTCCTGGTCGATGACTTCGCGGTCGCCGACGGTGGCGACATCGTGACGTCGAAGCTCATCCACCCCAAGGTCGAGCCGGAGATCGCCTTCGTCACCAAGGCGCCGCTGAAAGGCCCGGGCTGCCACATCGCGGCCGTGCTCGCCGCCACCGACTTCGTGGTGCCGGCCATCGAAATCATCGATTCGCGCTACCGCGACTTCAAGTTCGACCTGAAGAGCGTGGTCGCCGACAACTGCTCGTCGTCGCGCTTCGTGGTCGGCGGCACCGCCACGCCGGTCGAAGGCCTGGACCTGCGCACGCTGGGCGTGGTGCTGGAGAAGAACGGCCAGCCGGTGGCGCTCGGCGCCGGTGCCGCAGTGCTCGGCCACCCGGCGGCGGCCATCGCCATGCTGGCCAACATGCTGGGCCGGCGCGGCGAAGAGATCCCGGCCGGCACGCTCATCCTGTCCGGCGGCATCACCGAGGCGGTCGCGGTGGCCGCCGGCGACAGCGTGAGCCTGCGCATCCAGTCGCTGGGTTCGACCAGCGTGCGTTTCGTCTGACCGCCCTTCGCTTTCCCTGGAGACATGAACCATGCCATTCGCACAGATCAACCTGATCGAAGGCCGGACCGAGGACCAGAAGCGCGCCGTCATCGAGAAGGTGACGCAGGCGCTGGTCGAGGCGGTCGGCGCACCGCGTGAAACCGTGCGCGTGATGATCGTCGAGGTGCCGAAGTCCCACTGGGGCATCGGCGGCGTCAGCGCCAAGGACCTCGGGCGCTAGCCACCGCAGCCACCCCCCCCAATCCCGATTGATGACCCGGCCGCAGAGCCGGGCAAGGAGGAGAAACACATGAACCATTATGGATTCAGGGCGCTGGCCGTCTGTGCCGCGCTTGCCTCACTCGCCAGCGGCTGCACCCAGGCGCCCGACCTGAGCGCCGCGCGCGCCGAGGCGCAGAAACCGGTGCAGCGCTACGACAGCATCCAGGCGCTGGCCGCCCACGGCGACAGGGTGGTCGCCGGCACCCGCAGCGGTGCGGTGCTGGTGTCGGCCGATGGCGGGCAGAGCTGGCAGCGCGAAGCGCTGGCCGGGCCGTCGTCCATCACCGGCATCGACGTGTGCCCGGACGGCCGCTTCATCGCCATCGATTTCTACCGCAAGCTGTGGACCGCCGACGCGAAGCTGTCCGGCTGGACCGCACTGCCGCTGGAGGCGCCGCACACCGCGCTGGCGGTGCACTGCGACCGCCAGGGTCGCTGGTGGGTGGCCGGCACCGGCGCGCTCATCGTGCGCAGCGATGACCAGGGCAAGAGCTGGGTCAGGACCGACCTGCAGGAGGATCTGCAGATCACCACGCTGCAGATGGTCGATGAGCAGAACGGCTTCGCGACCGGTGAATTCGGCACCGTGGTGGTCACCACCGACGGCGGCGACACGTGGACGAAGCGTGGCGCGCTGCCCGCCGAGTTCTATCCCTACGCAGCGCTGTTCGTGTCGGCCACCGAAGGCTGGGTCAGCGGTCTGGCCGGCCAGCTGGTGCATACCACCGACGGCGGTCTCACCTGGCAGGCGCAGGTGAATCGCGCCGGTGCGCCGCTGTACCGCATTTTCATGCACGCCGGCACACCGCATGCGGTAGGCGCCGGTGGCGCCGTGGTCAGGCTGCAGGGCGACGAGTGGATCGCGGTGGCCTATCCGGACGCGCGACCGGTACCGCTGGCCGCGGGCGTCTCGGTTGCCTCGAACAACACCCTTCTGATCGGCGGGCCCGGTGGCCTGCTGCGTGCCGTGACTGACAGCGGCGCGTCCAAACCCGGAGCAGCCCAATGATCGCCCCGATCCGCAAGTCCATCACCCACACGCTGCACAAGGCGGAAGGGTGGATCTTCGCCAATCCGAAGATCGTGCTCAGCATGATTTTCCTGGTCACGCTGGCCTTCGCCGCCGCGCTGCCCAAGCTGCGTATCTATTCCGATTTTTCCGACCTGCTGCCGCAGCAGCACCCCTACATCCAGACCTACAACCGGATCAAGGAGAACTTCGGCGGCGCCAACATGATCGTGATGGCGATCGAGGTCGAGCAGGGCACCATTTTCAACAACGACACGCTGAAGCTGGTGAATGAGGCGACGCAGGGCGTCGACAACCTGCCCAGCGTGAACCACAACCTGGTGGCTTCGCTGACTCACCGTACCGCGCGCAAGGTGTTCCTGTCGCCCGAGGGCAGCTTCGTGTCGCAGCCCTACTACGACCCGGCGAAAGTCTATTCGGCGGACGAACTCGCGCAGATGCAGCGCGACGTGATCGCCAACCCGAATCTGTACGGCCTCATGGTGTCGCCGGACTTCAAGGCCGCGCTGATCAAGGCGCAGCTCAACGAGAGCGACCTTGACTACGTGGCCACCTTCGCCGCGCTGCAGAAGGTGCGCGACACGCTGGCGCGCGACGGCCACAAGGTGCACGTGACCGGCAATCCGGTGCTGACCGGCTGGGTCTACACCTATCTCGACCAGATCGTGCAGATCCTGGCCTGGACGCTGGCGCTGCTGGCGACGCTGCTCATCGTGTATTTCCGCCGCCTGTACGGCATCGCGCTGCCGCTGCTGGGCATTGCGCTGTCGTCGATCTGGGGCCTGGGCTTCATGGCGCTGGCCGGCATCAACCTCGAACCGCTGTCGCTGCCCATTCCCTTTCTGATCGCCGCCCGCGCCACGTCGCACGGCGTGCAGCTGGTGGTGCGCTACTACGAAGAACTGGCCATCGTGAAGAACGGCAAGCAGGCGGCGCGCAATGCGCTGGACGCGCTGTTCCGCCCGGGGTCGCTGGCCATCATCGTCGATGCGGTCGGTATCGCGGTGCTGGTTCTTGGTGCCGCGCCCTTCAACTACAAGCTCGGTCTGGCTGCCGGCTTCTGGGGCTTCTCGGTCATCTTCACGGTGCACTTCATGGTGCCGCTGGCCCTCACCGTGCTGCCGCAGCCGAAAACGATGGAGAACGCCAACGAAGGTGTGCGCAACTTCCTCGGCAACGCGATGGCGCGTACCGGTGGTACCGACGGCGGCGCGCGCGCCATCCTGTTCGCGTCGCTCGCCTGCGTGGTGGTGGGCAGCTGGTATGTGGCCCACGTGCAGCTCGGCGAGTCGGAGCCGGGCAGTCCGCTGCTCAATCGCGACCACGACTACAACCTCTCCACCGCGGCGATCAACACGCTGTTCCCGGGCTCTGAAGAGCTGCACGTGGTCGCCCGCACCGAGGACAAGGGCGGCATCAAGCGGCCGGAGGTGCTGCAGGCGATCGAGCGCTTCCAGGCCCACATGCTGTCCGACCCGACGCTGGGCGGCGCACGCGCGCTGCCGGGCGTGGTGCGGGTGGTGAACCAGCTCACCCACAACGACGATCCGCGCTGGGCGCAGCTGCCGGACAACGCCGACGAAGTGGGTGGCCTGATGTTCGCCTATATGGCGTCCAGTCCCATTCCCGGCGCGCTGAAGGAGTACGTGAGCCCGGACGAGAACGAAGCCAACATGGTGTTCTTCTATAAGGACCACCAGGCGGACACCATCAACCGGGTGGTCGCGCTCGCCGAAGAGGGCAAGAAGCGCATCGAGGCCGAAGTGCCCGGCCTGAAGATCGAACTGGGCGGCGGCATCATCGGCGTCACCGCGGCGGCCAACCAGGCGCTGCACACCGACCACATGATCATCATTCCGGCGGTGATGCTGCTGGCTTTCTTCCTGGTGATGGCCTACTACCAGTCGCTGCACGCCGGCTGGCTGATGGTGCTGCCCATGCTGTTCGCCACCGTGATGACCTATGCCTACATGGGCTGGGCCAACATCGGCATCAGCGTGAATACGGTGCCGGTGATCGCGGTGGGCGTCGGCGTCGGCATCGACTACGCGGTGTACTTCATGGACCGCATCCGCGAGGAGATGGCGGTCACCCGCAACATCCACCGCGCGGTGATCAATGCGGTCGCCACCACCGGCTACGCGGTGTCCTTCACCGCTGCGACGCTCATCGCCGGCGTCGTCATGTGGATCTTCATGTCCGACCTGCGCTTCCAGTCGGATGCCGCTGTCCTGCTCTCCTTCATGCTCATCGTCAATGCGCTGGCCGCGATGCTCATCGTGCCGGCCTGGTGCGTGGTGTTCCGCCCGCACTTCGTGGTGGCCGCCCACTACGACGAGGACGGCGTGCTGGAAGAGGACGACGCACCGCGCGAGATCGCCCGCGCAGCGGCCTGATACCCGTTCGCACCGGCCTGGCCGGGCGGTCTGCCACCGCCCGCCGCCAGGACAGAGAGGTTTTTGCAGTGCCCCGGCAGGACAGACAAGCAGCACATAACGGAGGAGGAAGAAGGTGGATACACACAAGAAAAGAAGCCGCCTGTCGGCCCGCATCGGCCTCGGCGGCGCGCTGTGCGCCCTGATGTCGCTGGGCGCGACGGCGCAGGACAACCTGCCCGACCTGGGCAGCGGTGCCGACAAGTGGAAGGTGGATGTCTATTACGAGAACGACACCCGCTTCCGCGGCAAGGACAACACCGGTCGCACGGTCGGGCTGTCCAAGTTCCGCAACACGGTGCAGGTGGAGGCAGACCGTCCGCTGTCCAACGGCTGGGAGTTCCACGGCGTGCTGCGCGGCACCTTCGACGGTGCCTACCGCATCAACGATGACCAGTTCGGCAAGGAGGCGGGCGGCGCCATCACGCTCGACTCCACCACGCCGGGCGGCACGATAGCCAGTCCGCATGGCGGCGGCCCGATCAACCGGGTGTCGGTGAACGGTCTGGGCCTGGTGAACAACGTGTTCGGCTTCAACACCGGCGTCAATCCGAACGACGGCCTGCGTGTGCTCGGCGACCGCTGGCACGATGTCGAGGGCGGCGTGGCCTTCGGTGTGCCGGTGCGGCCCTGCGACTACGACAAGCGCGGGTGTACCGACTTTGGCGGCTACGGCGACCTGAAGCGCTCGGAGCTGGAATCCCCCGAATTCAACTCGCGCCTCGACTTCATCCGCGAGGCCTATGTGAAGAAGACCTTCGCGCTGGACGATCAGCGCTCGGTATTCGTCAAGATCGGCAAGCAGCAGGTGGTGTGGGGCCGTACCGATCTGTTCCGCGTGCTCGACGTGATCAACCCGGTCGATTACTCGCGCAACAACATCTACGACGAGCTGGAGGACATCCGCATTCCGATGTGGATGGTGCAGGCCGAGTACCGCATGGGCGGCAGCGAGTCCATGCAGGAGCGCAACCTGCAGGTGGTGTGGAACTTCGACCAGTTCCGCGCCAACAACCTCGGTCAGTGCGGCTCGCCCAACGTCATCCTCGACGCGGGCTGCTTCTTCCGCGGCATGAAGAACCTGTGGGACAACGGCGGCACCGTGGCCAACTTCGCCAACGTGGCGCCCGGCACCTTCCTCGCCACCGACTTCGGTCCCGGCCAGATCGGCCTGAACGAGGTGAACCTGCCCGGCTGGAAGCTGAAGAACACCCAGCTCGGCGTGAAGTACGAAGGCGTGACCCAGGACGGCCTGTCCTTCTCGCTGAACGCGCTGACCTACCGTTCGCAGCTGCCCAGCCTGCGCGGCGCCAAGCGCTCCACCAATGCCTTCAACGGCGAGTTCCGCGATTACTGGCCCTACCTGATCTCGTTCGACATGTACTTCCCGCGGGTGAACCTGATCGGCGGTTCGATGGACTTCGAATGGGAAGCGGCGAACGCGGCGGTGCGCATCGAGGCGGCCTATACCAACGGCGAAGAGTTCGCGAACACCGCCAAGCCCGAGCTGTACTCGTCGAACGACGTGTTCCGCGCGGTGATCGGCATCGACCGGCCCACCTTCATTCCCTTCATCAATCCGCGCCGCACCACGCTCATTTCCGGCCAGCTGTTCTACCAGCACATCTTCGATCACACGCTGCGTGACGGCCCGCTCGGCAAGGTGGGCATGCCCGACTGGGAAGACAACGTGATCGGTACGCTGCTGATCAAGGCCTTCCTGAACAACGACCGGCTCAGCCCGCAGATCATCTTCGCGCACGACTTCCGCGCGCAGTCGACGGTAGCCGCACCGCAGGTGGAGTGGCTGCTCAGCGACAACCTGAAGTTCACGGTGGGCGCCAACGTGAAGTTCGGCAGCAACAACGACCGCTACAAGTTCGATGACTGCCGCGGCTGTAACCCCTGGCCGCCCTTCACCGCCGGCCCGAACTATCCGGGCAACGCTGCGCAGGCCTTCTCGCGCGGTCTGGGCGGGCTGGAACCGCTGGGACGCTTCCGTGCCGGCCCGATCGGCGCCGCCTGGGCCGAGGACGAAATCTTCGCCACCCTCCGCTACAAGTTCTGACCTTCAACCGCACAGCCGGGGCGGCCCGCCCCGGCGCATCAGGAGACGCACGCATGAAAAAGATACTCGCCGCCAGCCTGCTCGCAGCCGGCCTGTGCACCCCGGCGTTCGCGGCCAGCGACGCCGATGTCGACAACGCCTTCGAACCGTACAAGAAGGGTTTCCCGACCTTTCCCGGGCTGAGCGTGGGCACGGTCATCAGCAAGGACAACGTCGACCAGTTCAAGGACGCGCTGGACGCCGGCATGTACATGGTGATCAAGAACGGCTGGTACCAGATCAAGGTCGGTGAAACGCTGAGCTTCCCCAACCCCAAGGGCTATGTCGAAGCGACCCGCAAGAATCTGAACAAGACCAAGCTGGGCGCCAAGACCGGCGAGATCGAAGGCTTTGCCGGTGGCCGCCCCTTCCCGGAAGAGCCGAGCACCTCGGACCCGCGCGCGGGCGAGAAGGTGGCCTGGAACTTCAAGTACGGCGCCAACTGGGGCGACAACGCTGCCATCCATCCGTTCTACTGGAAGTACCGCAACATGAGCACCGGCCAGCTCGAGCGCACGCTGAAGTTCAATTTCTTCTTCCTGAACTTCAAGCACCGCACCGACCACGCGCCGACGCCGGAAGTGACGCCCAATGCCGCCAACCTGTACCGCGCGATCTACGCCCAGGTGCTGGAACCGCAGGATCTGAAGAACACCCAGTTGCTGATCCAGAAGTACGAGGACGATACCAAGTTCGACGACGCCTATCTCTATCTCGGCTTCCAGCGCCGGGTGCGCCGTCTGGCCGCCGGTCAGGTGACCGACGCCTTCCTCGGTTCCGATCTGATGATCGAGGACTTCGAAGGGTATGAAAGCCGGGTGTCCGACATGCAGTGGAAGTTCGTCGGCACCAAGAACCTGCTGATGCCCTACTACAAGCACAACGACATGAAGCTGTCGGACGAATTCAAGGAAGAGGACGGCTACAAGTACGTGAGCTTCACCGGCCAGGGTGAGTGCTTCCCGGATATCACCTGGCAGCTGCGCAGGGTGCATGTGGTCGAGGCGATTCCGGTCAATCCGGCGCACCCGGTGGGCAAGCGCGTGATGCATTTCGACGCCCAAGTGTATGGTGCCTCGCGCACGCTGGTGTACGACCGCAAGGGCGAACTGTGGAAGAGCTGGACGATAGGCAAGGCGCATCCGGACTTCCACCTGCCGATCAACAAGGGTACCGGTGTTGCGCTCGACGATTCCTTCTCGATGGTGGACGTGCAGGCCAAGCACTGCACCACCGGCCAGTTCAAGGGCAAGGTCGATCCCAAGCTGAGCCCGGCCAACCTGTTCCAGGTGCAGAACATGCGCGGCGGCAACTGAAGCCCGCCCCGGTCACGCGTGCCCGCGTGACGCCAACGGTGATGTGAGCAGCACTCCTCGTTCCCGGTTCGCCGGGACACGCCCCGGCACGGATACCCCCTGTGCCGGGGCGCTTTTTTTTCAGCCGCGGTCCTTTGCCCATCCGCTGTCCGACGATTTCCGCATTTGACGAAAGCGGGGCCGCAGCAAATGCGGAAACCCGCGCACAGTGATCGCCGTCTGCAGCGGAGGAGTTCGGAAAGTCAATACCAATCAGTGTCTTGCGCTGTGCGCTCCGGATGGCACGGGGATTGCAAAACCGGATGCAGCGCGACCTGAGCGCGCGCATCACAAGAATATCCGGAGGACACATGAATCACTGCTGCACACGGCACAGCCCCCGGGCGGTCCCCGTCCTGGCGCGAGGCGTCGCACGATGAGCGCACCCGATCTGCCGGTCGTCGTGACCCGCCACGCGAGGGTGGCTGACGACATCGTTCATATCGTGCTGGAGTCTCCTGCTGGCACGCCGCTGCCCGCCTGGAGCGCTGGCGCCCACATCGACGTCCAGTTGCCGAACGGCGCGGTGCGCCAGTACTCGCTGCTCGGCGATGCGGCGCACGCCACCCGCTATGAACTGGGCGTGCTGAAGGAGGCCGGCGGTCGCGGCGGCTCGCGCAGCGCGCACGAGGACGTACGCGCCGGCATGCAGCTGCGCATCGGCGCACCGCGCAATCTGTTCGCGCTGCAACCGGCCCGCCGCACGCTGCTGTTCGCCGGCGGCATCGGCATCACACCGATGCTGGCGATGGCGCAGCAGCTCGCACACGGACAGGCCGACTTCACGCTGCACTACTGCAGCCGCACGCCCTCGCGCACCGCCTTCATCGACCGTCTGCGCGACGCGCCCTGGGCCGACCGGGTGCGCCTGCACTTCGACGACGGCGACCCGCGGCAGAAGCTGGACGTCGCCGCGGTGCTCGCCGCGCCGTCGCCGGATGCCCGTCTCTACGTATGCGGGCCCTCCGGCTTCATGGCGCACGTGATCGACAGTGCGCGCGCTGCCGGCTGGGCCGACGCGAACATCCATTCCGAATCCTTTTCCGGGGGCGCCGCGGCGCGCAGCGGCGACGAGGCCTTCAGCGTGCGGCTCGCACGCAGCGGCCGCACGGTGGAGGTCGCCGCCGGCCAGACCGTAGCGGCGGCACTCGCCGCCCGCGGCGTCGACGTGGCGCTGTCCTGCGAACAGGGCATCTGCGGCAGCTGTGCGGTGCGTGTGCTCGACGGCGAGCCGGACCACCGCGACTGCTTTTTCACCGAGGCCGAACACGCTGCGGGCGGCTGTTTCACGCCCTGCTGTTCGCGCTCGAAATCCGCGCTGCTGGTGCTCGATCTCTGATCGGAAGCGGCAGACGCAGCCAGGTGCCCGGTGTCCGCCGGGCGCATCACGACAAGACGGAGGAGACAGAAGAATGAATACTCACGCGCTGGAAAAGAAGGTCGAAAGGAAGCTCGAATTCCTGACCGACTGCTGGTATGTCGCGGCGCTTTCGAGCGAAGTGCCGGCGGAGGGCCTGTTCCACCGCCGCATCCTCGACACCTCGGTGCTCATCTACCGCAAGGCGGAGGGCGCGCCGGTCGCGCTGCACGACCGCTGCCCGCACCGCTTCGCGCCGCTGCACCTGGGCAAGCGCATCGGCGACGATGTGGTGTGCGCCTACCACGCGCTGCGCTTCGACTGCAGCGGCGCCTGCACCCACAACCCGCACGGCAACGGCCTGATCCCGAAGGCGGCGAAGGTGCGCAGCTTCCCGCTGCTGGAGAAGTACGGCTTCGTGTGGATCTGGATGGGCGACGCTGCGCTGGCCGACCCGGCGAAGCTGCCCGATTTCGGCCCGCTGGATGACGGTCATCCGAACGCGCTGGCCCACACCTACATGCGCATGGACGTGAACTACGAGCTCATCATCGACAACGTGATGGATCTGAGCCACATCGACCATGTGCACAGCGAAATCATCAGTACCCGCGGCCAGCTGTCGCCGCTGGTGCCGGCGGTGAAGGAGGGCGCGGACAGCGTGAACGCCCGCTGGGAGTGGAGCCAGCAGCCGGCCATGCTCATTTTCGCGAATTTCCTGCCGGACCCGGCTGCGCCGGCCCGGCACTTCTTCGACATCACCTGGACGCCGCCGGCCAACATCCAGCTCACGGTGGCGGCGGTGCAGGACGACGGCCCGCTCACGCTGGAGCACTGCACCGGGCAGTACGACCTGCACACCTGCACGCCGGAATCGGCGACGACCACCCATTACTACTTCGCCACCCGGCGCAATCACGACGTCGAGAACGCCGAGTACAACGCGATGAAGATACGTGCGATGCACGCCGCCTTCGAGAACGAGGACGGCCCGGTCATCCAGGCGACGCAGGACGAAATGGGCACCACCGATTTCTTCGCGCTGAACCCGGTGCTGATGAGCAACGACATCGCCGCGGTGCGGGTGCGCCGGCTGCTGAAGAAGCTGATCGACGCCGAACGCAGCGGCGGTCTGCGCGCGGTCGGCTGACATCCACGCCGGAGCGGGCCTTGCCCGCGACCGGGTGACGCGGTTCGTCTGACGCCCCATCGCCTGCAGGGGCGGAGTGGGGACTTCGGCGGGCAGCGCGTGATCCCCGCCGGTATCCGGCATCCGTTTCCGCGCAGGCGGGCACCGGAAGGGCCGCTGCCCGCGATGCGGTGGTGAGCCGGCCGAGGCCACCGGTCAGCAGCCGTGCGCCCGCGTCGCCCCCGCTGGAAATCCCGCCCGCCGCCCTCATCTGTCCGGAACGACTTTCCGGCCGTCACGAATCCGTGTCATCGTGACGGCCGCATCGATTCCGGAGATCAGGGTGACCGAATTGCTGGCCCAGTACGGGCTGTGGCTTCTTTTTGCGGTGGTGCTGGCGGAACAGCTGGGCCTGCCGATTCCGGCGGTACCGCTGGTCATGCTGGCCGGGGCACGGGTGGCGGACGATCCGCTGTACGGCGTGCTGGCGCTCGCGGTGGCGGTGGCCGCCTCGGCGCTGGGCGACGCCGCCTGGTACGTCGCCGGCCGCCTGCACGGTCACCGCGTGCTGCGGCTGCTGTGCCGGATATCGCTGTCGCCGGACACCTGCGTGCGGCAGAGCGAATCCACCTTCACCCGTTACGGCATCGCCACGCTGGTGATCGCCAAGTTCGTGCCCGGTCTGTCCACGCTGGCGCCGCCGCTGGCCGGCGCGCTCGGCATGAAGCCCTCCGCCTTCATGCTGTTCAACACCGCCGGCGCGGTGCTGTGGGCCGGTGCGGCGCTGTTGCTGGGTCTGCTTTTCGCGGCCCAGATCGATGCGGTGCTCGATGCGCTGGCCGAAATGGGGATCTATGCCGCCGCGCTGGTCGCCGTGCTGCTCGCGCTCTACATCGGCTGGCGCTGGCTGGACCGCCGCCGCGCGCTGCGCCAGCTGCAGTCGGAGCGGGTGGCGCCGGAAGACCTGCTGGCCATGCTGGACCGCGGCGACGCGGTCACCGTGGTCGATGTGCGCTCCGGCCTGATCACCGAAGCCGAGCCGGTGCGCATACCGGGTGCGCTGCACATCGAACTTGAACAGATCGGCGAGCACCTCCATCGCCTGCCGCGCGACCTGCCGCTCATCGTGTACTGCGCCTGCCCGAACGATGTGTCGGCGGTGCGCGCGGCGCTGAAGATGCACGCCGCCGGCCTGAAGCACGCCCGCCCGCTGCGTGGCGGCATCGACGGCTGGCTTGCCGCGGGCTACCGGGTCGAAGGTCTGGAAGCGCGTCCGTCCTGACGCCGTTCCGCGCCCGCCTGACGGGCGCTCTGGCACAGGGGCGATGCCTGATCCAAGGCCGCATCGCGGCGAGGCGCCGCTCCCACAGCACGGGCGGCAGTCTGCGCAGATTCCGGTGGGAGCGGCGCCTCGCCGCGATATGGCGGGCGCCCGGCGCTCAGCTGCCGCTGCGCTTCTTCGTGCGGTACTCGAACTGCCCCCGCCTCAGACCCAGCAGCCGGGCCGCGGCAGACAGGTTGCCGCCGGTGCGGCCCATCGCGTGGTCGAGCAGCCGCTGTTCCAGTTCGTCGAATCCGAGGCCGGCATCGACCAGCGAGGCGATCAGGCGGTCGAGGCCGTCCTGCGCGCGTTCGCCCGGCGCGGGCTCGGCGGCTTCGCGGGTGAGCCGGCCACCGGCCGACAGGTTGAACATCGGCTGGGTCAGCCGTTCGCCGCCGGAAAACAGGTGCTGCACGTCGAGGTTGCCGCCGTCGTCGGCCAGGATGACCGCGCGCTCGACGATGTTCTCCAGCTCCCGCACATTGCCCGGCCAGTCGTAGGCCCACAGTGCCTCGGCCGCGCGCTGGGTGAGGCCTGCGATGCGCTTGCCGAAGCGCTTCGCGTAGCGCTCGACGAACACGTTCACCATCAGCGCGATGTCCTCGCGCCGTTCGCGCAGCGGCGGAATCTCGATCGGGAACACATTGAGCCGGAAGAACAGGTCCTCGCGGAAGCGGCCGGCCGCGACTTCGGCGCGCAGGTTGCGGTTGGCGGCGGCGACGATGCGCACATCCACCGGCCGCACCCGGGTATCGCCCACCCGCTCGACCTCGCCTTCCTGCAGCACCCGCAGCAGCTTGCCCTGGGCCGGCATCGGCAGACTGCTGATTTCGTCGAGGAAAAGGGTGCCGCCGTGCGCGCGCTCGAATTTGCCCGGCCGTGACGCATGCGCGCCGGTGAAGGCGCCGCGCTCGACGCCGAACAGCTCCGCTTCCACCAGTTCGGCCGGAATGGCCGCGCAGTTCACGCCGATGAAGGGGCCTTTCGCGCGCGGGCCGATGGCGTGCAGGGTTTTCGAAAAGCGCTCCTTGCCGACGCCGCTTTCGCCGGTGAACAGCACGGTGGCGTCGGTGGGCGCCACCCGGCGCAGCAGATGGGCGACCGCATTGAAGCCGGCGGAGGCACCAACCAGATCGGGCAAACCGGCCGGCGTGGCCGGCGCCGCGGCAGCGCCGGCCGAACTGCGGCCGCGCGGCGCCGACACGAAGTCCTCGATCTGCAGGAAGGCGAGGTCGTCCGCGCTGTCTTCGCATTCTTCCAGCGGGCGGCCGATCACCCGGCAGCGGGCGTGCCCCATGGCCACGCATTCCAGTTCGCGCCACAGGATGGGGCGGCCCATCAGCGTGGTGGTGAAGCCGTTGGCATAGCCGGTCATCATCCAGCAGGCGGGCGAGCCGCTGATGCCGAAATGCTTCAGATGCGCTTCCGCCTCCCACGAGGCCTGCCAGTAGTAGTCGCCCCAGAACTCGCCGCTGTCGGTGCTGAACTGCATGCGTTCGACCGCCTGGTTGCGCACGAAGCCCTCGATCTCGCGCAGTCGCGGGCCCAGCGCCAGCGTGCGCTTGAGCGTGTCGTCGGTGTCGCCGCCTTCGGCTTCGCGCAGGCAGCGCGCGTCGGCCACGCCCTGCTGGTAGCCCATGCGGGTGAACAGTTCGCGCGTGCGGTCCAGCCCGAGCCGCTCCACCAGTTCGTGCCTCAGTGCGGCCACCGAAAAGCCGTGCATCAGCAGCATGCGCTGGTCGAACAGCAGGATGTGGCCGCTGTCCGGCGCGAAGTGCACGTTCTTCGCCAGCGTGCGGTCGTCGATGGCGTCGGTGATGGCGGTCAGCGGGCCGTGAGAAGGACGGGGCATGGCGGAGTCCAGTCGTCGGTTTGCCGGATATGCCGCAGGTGGCCGCGGGCCCGGTTTCGCCAAATCATGAAATCACCGCCTGAAAATGTCGAGATTTTTGTTGAATCTTCGAATAAACAGCAGCTTGCCGCGGTGCCTTTCGCTGGTACGGCGATTGCAAAGCCTCCATGCCCGGACACGAGCCGGGCCATGACAACAGATGGAGGACGGAGAGATGCCGATGACGGGCGTGCTGCGCCCGGGTCATGTCGCGCTACGCGTGACCGACCTGGAGGCCGCGGTAAAGCATTACGGGCAGGTACTGGGCCTGATCGAGACCGGGCGGGATGCCCAAGGTCGGGTGTATTTCAAGGCCTGGGACGAACACGACCACCACAGCGTGGTGCTGCGTGCGGCGGAGGCGCCGGGCATGGACTACATGGGCTTCCGTGTGGACAGCGAAGCGACGCTGGACCGTCTGGCGGCGGAGGTCGAAGGCAGCCGGCTGGCGAGCGATCTGCAGTGGGTGCCGGCGGGCGAGCACCTGCACACCGGCCGGCGCTTCCGCTTCACGGTGCCGACCGGGCATGCGATCGAACTGTTCGCGACCAAGGACAAGGTGGGCAACGGACTGCCGGACGTGAATCCGGACCCGTGGCCGGACGGTCTGGTGGGCATGCAGCCGACCCGCTTCGATCACTGCCTGCTGTACGGCGACGACGTCGATGGGGTGGTGAAGCTGTTCACCGAAGTGCTGGGTTTCACCATCGCCGAACAGGTGATGGCGGGTGACGTGATGGTGGGCGTGTTCCTGACCTGTTCAACGAAACCGCACGACATCGCCTTCATCCGCAACCCGGAGAAGGGTCGCTTCCACCACTGCTCCTTCATCCTCGATACCTGGAACGACGTGCTGCGCGCGGCCGACCTGATCTCGAAGCACGACGTGTCGCTGGACATCGGGCCGACGCGGCACGGCATCACGCGCGGCGCGACCATCTATTTCTTCGACCCGTCGGGCAACCGCAACGAGGTGTTTGCCGGCGGCTACATCCATTACCCGGACAAGCCGGTGATCACGTGGATGGTGGAAGACCTCGGGCGCGCGATCTTCTATCACGACCGCAAGCTGAACGAGGCCTTCCTGAACGTGCACACCTGAGTGGCCGGTGCGGAGCGGCTATCTGCGCTCCGGCCGGTCGGTCAGCCCCTGGATGTCGCGCCGCGGGTAGCCCTCGGCGCGTATCCGGGTCCATACCGCGCGCTTCTCGTCCGGCGTCATGAACACCCAGTTCGCCACTTCCATGACGGTGCGGCCGCAGCCGCGGCACACCTCGTCGAACAGCGTGCTGCAGATGGCGACGCAGGGCGTGTCCGGCTCGTCGGCCGTCGGCAGTTCGCTCATCGCATCAGACCGGCAACAAAGGCGTCGAGCTTGCGCGCGTCGACGTCGAAGCGGCGGATGCCGTCCGCCAGCTTCTCCACCGCCATCGCGTCCTCGTTGTGCAGCCAGCGGTAGGCACGCTCGTCGAGCGTGACGCGCTCGGCCGGCGTGGTGCGGGTCGGGTCGAGCCGGCGCTCCAGTTCGCCCGGCAGGGCGGCCATCTGGTCCAGCAGGTCAGGGGCGATGGTGAGCAGGTCGCAGCCGGCCAGCGCCTCGACCTGACCGACCTTGCGGAAGCTCGCACCCATCACCTCGGTGTGATAGCCGTGCTGCTTGTAGTAGTCATATATGCGGGTGACCGACGCCACGCCCGGATCCTGCTCCAGCGGAATGTCCGCCACCTTCTGCTGCGCGCAGTACCAGTCGTAGATGCGGCCGACGAAGGGCGAAATCAGCGTGACGCCGGCGTCGGCGCAGGCAATGGCCTGGGCCATGCCGAACAGCAGCGTGAGATTGCAGTGGATGCCGTCGCGCTCCAGCTTTTCGGCGGCACGTACGCCTTCCCAGGTCGTGGCCAGCTTGATCAGCACGCGGCTGCGCGAAATGCCGGCCGCTTCGTACAGCGCGATCAGGTGGCGCGCCTTCGCGATGCTCGCCTCGGTGTCGAAGCTCAGGCGCGGATCGACCTCGGTCGACACCCGGCCGGGCACGTGCTTCAGGATTTCGCAGCCGAAGGCGACGAACAGCCGGTCGATCGCGCCGGATACGTCCTCGCCGGCGGCTTTCGCCTGCGCCAGCGCGCCGTCGAGCAGCGGACGGTAGCGGGCGTCCTGCGCCGACTTCAGCAGCAGCGACGGGTTGGTGGTGGCGTCCTGCGGCTTCAGCCGGGCGATGGATTCGATGTCGCCGGTGTCGGCGACCACAATGGAGTGCTGCTTCAGCGAGTCGAGATGCGTCATGCGAAAGTCCGTAACGAGGTCTGCAGGCAGGGCTGCAGTTTGCCATTCCGGGATCAAGGTTTGGTGTCGTCCGTCGGCATCGCGTATCGTGCGGCATCGTCATTGCTGACTGAGAGGCCATATGGCGCTGATGCCGCAGAGCTTCCGGACACGCCTGGTGGTGCTGTGCGGCGGTCTGGGTTTGCTGATCGGACTGCCCGCCTATCTGTATATCGACCATGTCTATGCCCAGCGTCTGCTGGAAGACCGCGGCGAGGCGCTGCACGAGCAGGCGGTCGCGGTCGCCGCGGTGATCGCAGAGAACCTCAACGAGCGCCGGCGCGAAGTGGAACTGCTGGCCCGCACACCGTTATTCCGTAAGGCGCCGCTCGACAGCGTCGAGTTCCAGCCCAGCCTGGAGCGGCTGCAGAAGTCCTATCCCGCCTATTCCTGGATCGGTCTGACTGACGTGGATGGCGTCGTGCGCGCCTCCACCGGAGGACTGCTGATGGGGGCGGACGTGTCACAGCGCCCGTGGTTCACCGGCGGACAGAAGGGCCCGCATCTGGGCGACGTGCACGACGCGCTGCTGCTGAGCCGTCTGCTCAGACCCGAGCCGGACGGTGCGCCGATCCGTTTCATCGATTTTTCGGTGCCGGTGTTCGATGACTCCGGCCGGCTGCGTGGCGTGCTCGGCGCGCATGCGCACTGGCGCTGGGCCGGCGAGGTGCTGCAGGTGCTGAAGTCGCGTGACACCGACCGCGGCGGGCTTGAGTATCTGATCGTGAACCGTCAGGGGCGCGTCATCCATCCGGAGCGGGACGCGATGCCGCTGTCGCTGGCCGAGCGCCTGCGCACGCAGCCTGTGGTGATCGACCGCTGGGGCGGCCAGACCGAATACGTGACCACGCTGGCACCGGTACGGGACATCGTGCCCGAGGCGCCGCTGGGCTGGCAGGTGGTGGTGCGCCAGCCGCTGCACACCGTGATCGCCGACGTCGCCGAACTGCGCCACGCCGTACTGCTGTTCTCGCTGATGGCGGGTCTGACCCTGTGCCTGCTGGCGTGGTGGGCGGCCGGTCGGCTGAGTACGCCGCTGGAGCATCTGGCGCTGCAGGCCCGGCGCATCGAGCAGGGCGACGAGTCGGCCGAGCTCGCGATAACAGGCAGCACGCGCGAGGTGGTGCATCTGGGCGAAGCGCTGCGCAGCATGGCGGCCACGCTGATTCACCGGCGCGAGGCGCTCGAAGCCAGCAATCACGCGCTGGAAGCGCGGGTGGAGGAGCGCACCGCCGAACTGGCACGCCTGAACGACGAACTGCGCGAACAGGCGCGGCGGGACGTGCTGACCGGCCTGCCCAACCGGCTGGCGGCCAACGAGCGGCTGCGCGAGGAATTCGTACGCATGAAGCGGATGCGCACCGCGTATGCGGTGCTGGTGCTGGACATCGATTACTTCAAGCGCATCAACGACACCCACGGTCACCCGGCGGGCGACGCGGTGCTGCGGCATGTGTCGGGCGTGCTTCGCGGTGCGTTGCGCGAGAGCGATTTCGTGGCCCGCTTCGGCGGCGAGGAATTCCTCATCCTGCTGCCGGCGACCCCGCTGAACGATGCGGTGGCGGTCGGCGAGAAGGTGCGCTGTGCGGTCGAGTCCTCGCCGACCGCGGCGGTCGGTGCGGTCACGCTGAGCATCGGTCTGGCCATGGCCGACCCGACTCACCAGGACGAGGATGTGGCGGTGCGCGCCGCTGACGCGCTGCTCTACCAGGCCAAGTCGGCCGGCCGCAACCGGCTGATCGGTCCGAAAGCGGCCTGAAATTTCCTTGCAGATGCGCCCTTGAAATCGGAACAGGGCGCCACTACTATTAGCACTCGTTGGCAGTGAGTGCTAACACGGCGATGCGCTGTGTCGCATCGCCCCGAATATCGTCAAACGTCGCGACTGGGTTCGCGTCTTCAATCCTCAAGGAGTCATTGCATGAAAATCCGTCCGTTGCACGACCGCGTGCTGGTCAAGCGTCTGGAAGAAGAGCGCAAGACCGCCTCTGGCATCGTGATTCCCGATTCCGCCGCCGAGAAGCCCGACCAGGGCGAAATCATCGCTGTCGGCAGCGGCAAGATTCTGGAAGACGGCAAGGTCCGTCAGCCTGCCGTGAAGGCGGGTGACCGCGTGCTGTTCGGCAAGTACGCCGGCCAGACGGTCAAGATCGACGGCGAAGAACTGCTGGTTCTGCGCGAAGAAGACATCGTGGCCGTGGTCGAGGCCTGAGCCTCCCCGTCGCTGAAACCCCTACATCGGAGAGATTAAATGCCTGCAAAGCAAGTACTGTTTTCTGACGACGCACGCGCCAAGATCGTCAATGGCGTCAATGTGTTGGCCAACGCGGTCAAGGTCACCCTGGGCCCCAAGGGTCGCAACGTGGTGCTCGAGCGCTCGTTCGGCGCCCCGACCGTGACCAAGGACGGCGTGTCGGTGGCCAAGGAAATCGAACTGAAGGACAAGTTCGAGAACATGGGCGCCCAGCTGGTCAAGGAAGTCGCTTCCAAGACTTCGGACAACGCCGGTGACGGCACCACCACCGCGACCGTGCTGGCCCAGGCCATCGTGCGCGAAGGCTTCAAGTACGTGGCCGCCGGCTTCAACCCGACCGACCTGAAGCGCGGCATCGACAAGGCGGTGTCCGCCATCGTCGAAGAGATCAAGAAGATCTCGAAGCCGACCACCACCAGCAAGGAAATCGCGCAGGTCGGCTCGATCTCGGCCAACTCGGACAGCGACATCGGCAACATCATCGCCGAAGCGATGGACAAGGTGGGCAAGGAAGGCGTCATCACCGTCGAAGACGGCAAGTCGCTGAACAACGAGCTGGAAGTGGTCGAGGGCATGCAGTTCGACCGCGGCTACCTGTCGCCGTACTTCATCAACAACCCGGACCGCCAGATCGCCGTTCTGGAAGCCCCGTTCGTGCTGCTGCACGACAAGAAGATCAGCAACATCCGTGATCTGCTGCCGGTGCTGGAACAGGTCGCCAAGGCCGGTCGTCCGCTGCTGATCATCGCCGAAGACATCGAAGGCGAAGCGCTGGCCACCCTGGTGGTGAACAACATCCGCGGCATCCTGAAGACTGTTGCGGTCAAGGCGCCGGGCTTCGGCGACCGCCGCAAGGCCATGCTGGAAGACATCGCCATCCTGACCGGCGGCACCGTGATCGCCGAAGAAGTCGGCCTGTCGCTGGAGAAGGCCACGCTGCAGGATCTCGGCCAGGCCAAGCGCATCGAAGTGGGCAAGGAAGAAACCACCATCATCGACGGTGCCGGCTCGGAAGACGCCATCCAGGCTCGCGTTGCCAACATCAACACCCAGATCGACGCTGCCACCTCGGACTACGACCGTGAAAAGCTGCAGGAACGCAAGGCCAAGCTGGCCGGCGGTGTTGCGCTGATCAAGGTCGGTGCCGCGACCGAAGTCGAAATGAAGGAAAAGAAGGCCCGCGTGGAAGATGCGCTGCACGCCACCCGCGCTGCGGTGGAAGAAGGCATCGTCCCGGGCGGCGGTGTTGCGCTGCTGCGCGCCCGCGCCACCATCAGCGAACTGAAGGGTGACAACCCGGATCAGGACGCCGGCATCAAGATCGTGCTGCGCGCGATCGAAGAGCCGCTGCGCCAGATCGTCGCCAATGCCGGTGATGAGCCGTCGGTCGTGGTGGCCAAGGTGCTGGAAGGCAAGGGCAACTTCGGCTACAACGCCGGCAACGGCACCTACGGCGACCTGGTTGAACTGGGCGTGCTGGATCCGGCCAAGGTGACCCGTTCCGCGCTGCAGAACGCCGCTTCGGTGGCCGGCCTGATCCTGACCACCGACGCGCTGGTCGCCGAACTGGCCGACGACAAGCCGGCCATGGGCGGCGGCATGCCGGGTGGCATGGGCGGCATGGGCATGGACATGTAATGTCCTTCCGGCCGCCCCGGCGGCCGGAGCCCGGTCAGCTGACCACGAAAGGCCCGCACCCAGGTGCGGGCCTTTTTTCGTCCACGGTCCGGCTCATGCGGCATGGATGAACGCGCAGCAAGGTTCGGCCGGGGCGGTGCGGGCGCGGCGAGGAGAACGGTACGGGGGACAGGGCAGGGCGGCGGGCCGGAAAAATTGGCGGGGAGCACCCCGTGCAGGGGAAGGGTGCTCCCCGGGGCGTTCCGTGTGACCGGTGTGCCCCCGCGGACCAAAAGAAGAACAGCGCTGCGCAGACTATTCTTGAGCGCTTACATCTCCCTTACACTGACGCGCAGTGGGGTTATGCGGCCGGCGGTCGCAGCGCCCGGACGAACGCAGCAGACGTTCATGGAGGAGGCGGCCGCAAGGCCGGATTGCGATGCATATTCTGCTTGCCGAAGACGACCCGGTCATTTCCGATGCGGTGGTCAGGGCGCTGCGACGCGCCGGTTACGCGGTCGACAGCGTGGCCAGCGGCGGCGAGGCCGACGCTGCGCTGCACGGCCAGTCCTTCGATCTGGCCATCATCGACATCGGTCTGCCCAAGCTGTCGGGCATCGAGGTGATCAAGCGCATGCGCGCGCGCAAGTGTGCGACGCCGGTGCTGATACTGACCGCGCAGGACGGCATCGACGACCGCGTACGCGGGCTGGATGCCGGCGCCGACGATTACATGTGCAAGCCTTTCGCGCTGCCCGAGCTGGAGGCACGGGTCCGCGCGCTGACCCGGCGCGGTACCGGCATGCCCACCCGCATCGAGGTCGGGGCGCTGGCCTATGACCAGACCGACCACGTCGCCAGCGTCAATGGCCAGCCGATCGAACTGTCTGCACGCGAAACCGCCTTGCTCGAAGTGCTGCTGCTGCGCGCTGGCCGTCTGGTGAACAAGGAGCAGCTGGTGGATCACCTCTGCGGCTGGGGCGAGGAAGTGAGCAACAACGCGATCGAGGTCTATGTGCACCGCCTGCGCAAGAAGATAGAGCACAGCGGCCTGCGCATCGTGACCCTGCGCGGTTTGGGCTATTGCCTGGAAAGACCGGATGCCGTCGCGTGACAAGCTGAAGCTGCGCCGCAACAAGACCACCGGCGAAAAGACCGGCGAATACAACTCGCTGTTCGGCGAAATCCTCGACTGGATGCTCGCGCCACTGATGTTCGTGTGGCCGATCAGCATCGCCATCATCCACAACGTGGCGGACGACATCGCCCATGCGCCCTATGACAAGGTGCTCGGCGACAGCGTGTACGAACTGAGCCGGCAGGTGCGCTTCACGCCGGTGGGTGCCATCTTCGTCAAGCCGCCGCAGATGCGCGACCTGTTCCACATCGACGGCGAGGACATCATCTACTACCAGGTGCTGGGCGGCGCCGGCGAGCTGCTGGCCGGTGACAGCGAAGTGCCGGACGTGCCGGACGACCCCAAGTGGAAGCCGGGCGAGCTGTACTACCGCGGCGGGCGCATCAACAACGAGGACGTGCGCATCGCCTACATGTTCCAGCCGGTCACCACCATTCCGGGCTCCTACGTGACGGTACAGGTGGCGGAAACGCTGAACAAGCGCGAGGCGCTCACGTCGCGCATCCTGTCCGGCGTGCTGCTGCCGCAGTTCGTCATCATTCCGATCGCGGTGGTGCTGGTGTATTTCGGCCTCGGGCGCGGTCTGTGGCCGCTGAAGCGGCTGCAGGCGGTGATCGAGACCCGGCGCCCCACCGACCTGTCGCCGATCGACGTGCGGCGGGTGCCCGAAGAACTGCGTCCGCTGATCCATGCCCTCAATGACATGATGCTGAGGCTGGAACTGAATCTCGCCGCGCAGCAGCGCTTCATCGCGGATGCCGCGCACCAGATGCGGACGCCGCTGACCGGCCTCAGGAGTCAGGCCGAACTGGCGCTGCTGGAACAGGATCCGGCGCAGATCCGCGCCTGCATGGAAAAGATTCTGCTCAGCTCCACCAACGCCGCTCACCTGATCAATCAGCTGCTGGCGCTTGCGCGCGCCGAAGCCAGTTCCGAGAAGGTCCATGCGGTGGAGCGGGTCGAACTGAACGGGCTGCTCGAAAGCCAGGTGGCGGACTGGGTGCCGGCCGCGCGCCGGCGTCATATCGACATCGGCTTCGAGCGCGCCCACGTGCCGCTGCATGTCGATGCCAATCCCGTGCTGCTCGGTGAAATGTTCAAGAACCTGATCGACAACGCCATCAAGTACACGCCGCATGACGGCATGGTGACGGTGCGTCTGAAAGCGGACATCCGCGCGCTGGTCGAGGTCGAGGACTCCGGGCCGGGCATTCACGCCGAGGACCGGCAGCGGGTGTTCGAGCGTTTCTACCGGGTGCTGGGCACCCAGGTCGAGGGCTCGGGACTGGGCCTGCCCATCGTGCGGGAGATCGCGGAACTGCACCGGGCCGAGGTGGAACTGCTCGACGCCCATCCGGCCGATGAGCAGGGTCACACCGGCCTCATCGTACGGGTGTCGTTTCCGCGGGTGATCGAGGGTGCGGCCGCGGCGCCGCGCGAGGCCTGAGCGCGCCATGGACGGTGTCGAACTCGCGCTGCGTTCGGTCGTGCTGCTGAAAGGGCTGAACGAACTGCTGCTGCTGACCCTGCTGGGTCAGGGCGCGCTGTGGCTGCTGGCGGGCACACGGCGTGATGACAACCTGATCTACGGCGCCTTCGGCCGTGTCAGCCGGCCGCTGTTCAGGCTCTGCCGCCATGTGCTGCCGCGCTTCGTTCCCGACCGCTGGATGCCCGCGCTGGCGGTCGCCTTCCTGCTGCTGCTCGAGCTGGTGCTCATCATTGCCAAGGTGGTGCTGTTCACACGGATGGCGGCGATCCAGCCGGGTTGAGCGGCGGCTGGTGAAGGATGCAGAAACTCTGAAATCCTTTGACAGGCGACCGATCAGCGACTATTATCTTCGACTCACTCGGCCTGGTAGCTCAGTTGGTAGAGCAGCGGATTGAAAATCCGCGTGTCGGTGGTTCGATTCCGCCCCAGGCCACCAGATTTCCGGACGGCCCGCCTTCATGGCGGGCCGTTTTCGTTTGGTCTTCCGCTTCGTGCAGCATCTGCGCGACCACTTCCCACACCCGCTTCGTGTCCTCGCGCTTCGTTCGCTGCGCCATGCACACCGCCACAAACTCAGGGCGTTCCAGCAGCACGGCCAGTGCTGCCGCCTGATCTTCGCCAGGTGCTGAGCCGCCCGAGCGCCAGATGCTCACGGTGGCGCGAGAAATATTCAGAAGGCGAGCGATGTCCGCGTCATTGCGTGCAATGCGGCGGTCAATCAGTTCGTCCAGATAGCTGCTAACTGTTCGCACGGTGTCCTCCTGTCTGTATCTGCTTGCCTGTTAGCAGGATAGGTTGTTTGAAGTTGCTTGACAAATTGTCAAAAGGTTTCTAACTTTGTTAGGAGACTTTTGACAGTATGTCGTCATGACCCACCCCGGCCACCTCCGCATGATCGAAGACCTCGAGCGCCAGCTTTCGGCGCCGATGCCCGATCCTGTGCGCCGGTCGAAGAAGCGGCATCTGCAGAAGGAGCTGGACCGCGCCCGCCGGGCCGGCTTCCATGCCCAGGCGATCCTGGACGCCCAGCGTCGCGGAAGGGGTTTCAAGTGAAATCCCATTTCGCATATTCATTCCGCGTGCTAGATTCAGCGCGTAACACTCCTCCCTTTACCCGGTGCCGAACCCACTCCCTGAGGCGTCTTACCGGGCTTCTTATTCCGCGGGGTGATCGCTCGTGATCACCCTGCCTGTCTTCACCTGGATCTTCATGCGCTGCTACGACTGCGCCTTCCTGTGGCGGGAAGCGCGCTTGTCGTTCGCCGGCCGTGTCCTCCGTCCTGCGCTCTCCGGCATCTGCATCGAGTGCGGTTCCATCGAGACATTCGAGCGCGGTCGCGCCGCGCCGGGACCGTCGGGCACGGCCGGCGCGTCCGCGCCCCCCCTGACTAATAGGGGGGGAACAGTCCAGTCACACCCCAAACCCCGCGCGGGAACATCCTGGAGGAGCAGACATGTTCGCTTCCGTTGAATCTCATTGGCCCCGCAACCGGCACGGCGAACGCTACGTGCTCGGAAAGAAGGGCGAAGAGTCCGTCGTTCTTGAAACCAGCACCCGGGGTGACGGCAAGGCCTTCATCGACTGGCTGACCGTCACCTTCCCGGTTGCGGCCATCGACGCGAACAACGGATGGGACGTTCCCGAGTTCGTCGGTACCGAAGACGCTGCCCTCTACCTCTCGCTGCGCCTGGAAAAGATCCTCGGCTTCGGCATCTACGCCAAGCGCGAGAAGGGTCACCGCTTCTACCGCCACTCCTGGTCACTCGGCGAGGACGGCCGTTACGGCTTCATCGCCGTAGGCGGCCAGCGCGCAACAATGCTCTTCGAGCTGACCGGCGAAGGCTGCATGCACGCAACGCCCGGATGGGAAGCCGCGATGCACGCCTTTCTCACCTCCGGCGCCCTGACCGCAGGTGAGCTGACCGGCGCGAAGATCACCCGGATCGACATCACGCACGACGATCACGAAGGCAGCTACGACGTCGACCGCGCCTTTGACGACTGGAGCAATGACCGCTTCAGGCTCCCGCAAGCCCCGCAGTCGCCCGCCATGAACCAGGTCGGCAACTGGGCACGCCCGGACGGCCGGGGTCGAACGCTGTACGTCGGCCGTCGCCAGTCCGGCAAGTTCCTGCGCGTCTATGAGAAGGGCAAGCAGATGGGCGACCGTGAATCGCCCTGGACCCGGATCGAACTGGAGCTCAAGGCCGAAGACCGCGTCATCCCCTTCGACACCCTGCTCAAACCCGGCCACTACCTCGCCGGCGCCTATCCGGCGCTCGAATGGCTCAACGAACGACAGTCCCGCATTGCCACGGTGCGCCACGCCGCCAAGAAGGGATACGAAGCCATGGTGCGTTACGTGCGCCGCGCGGCCGGTGCCGCCCTGGCGGTCGCCATCGCCATCAACGGACAGCAGTTCGTGCAGGACCTGGTCGCCGATGTCACCACCGACGAGATGTACCGCCAGATGGTCAAGCGCTCGCTTGACATGCCCACCTATGCCGTCGCCGATCAGGCCGAATCGGACCACGACGTATCAGGCCGCCAACTGATGAAGGGAAATGACGATGTCCATTCTGTTTGATCTTGCCGAAGACCAGATCCGCACCGAACGCCGTGTTGTGCTGGGTGCCCGTGGACGTGAATTCACGCTCGATAACGGCACCCACTTCGACTACACCGAAGTCTTCCTGACCGTGCCGCTGTCGCGTCCGGACGATCCCAATCCGATGAGCTGGGGCCTCGGCCTCGAAGTGCTGAAGATGCCCGGCAGCAAGAACGCCATGGCGATCAAGGAAGCCGATGCCTACATGGCCGAAATCCAGATCCGCGAGTTCCAGGCCGGCAAGGACGTGAAGAAGGAAATCGTCTCGGTAAAGCCCTTGCACCTGCTTGGACAGCAGAAGCAGGCATCGGCACCGGCATCACAGGCGCCGAAGGGCTAACCTGAAGTTCAAGCGTTTCGCATGCGAAACGCTCCTCTCAACCCCTCAGGGAGTACGACATGAAAATCGAACTAAAAGGCAACGGCCTGACCGTGAATGGTCAGCGTGCGAAGTGGTGGCAGACAGCGCTTGCGCTGCTTGCCGCTCCGTTCCTGTTCCTCTTTCTGCTGGCCGATGCGGTGCTGAACGCACCGGGCAAGTTCGGCATGTGGTTCTGCAACACGCTCGGTCGCGCTGGCCTGCCCGAGATCGGTGGTGCGCTGCTGCAGCTGCGCTACCCGAGCCGGCGTATCGATTGGCGCCCCGAAGGTGACCACCCCGACCGGTTGGCTTCGCTGGAAAGCAAGGGCCTCGACGTGTCAGCGCTGCGCAAGCCGCACTTCGCGTGCATCCACGTTGTGAAGATCAGGAGGGAAAAAAGAAACGGCCGCGAGTAGCGGCCGGGAATCCCCTTTCGACGGGGCTTGCCCGCGTTGAAAGGAAAAATCATGGAAGTCAGAAAGTACCACGTACGTGTCCGTAACAAGATGATCGTTTTAACGATTGCCACCGAAAGCGGAGCTTTTCGGGGTGTCGTGATGAGGGTTTCGGACTATTCACCCCCGTGGGGCGTGCATGGCTGGGATACGGGCGATGGCTCGGAACTCGCAGACAGCTGGTTTGACACGATGGAAGAAGCCCAGCGCTATCTACGTGATCACCTGCGTCGCAGCGAGTTCGAGGAACGCTATGTCTTGTTCCGGCTTTGCCACTTCTCTGAGGTGATTGAGGAGTACCAGACCGAAATCGAATGGGTTCCACGTTTCATGAGTGTCAAAACGAAGTAACACCGGTAGTCGCAGTCATTACATCTAACTAAACCTGTTTGCGGGCGAGTCCCGCCGAAAGGGATTTCGATGATGTCTCATCCTCATCTGGTGCCCCCGCCGATCACCGGCAGCGGCGAACACTTTCTCTCCCGCACCGTGCGGGTGCTGTCGGTCACCCAGATCAAGGGGGCCTTCCACGTCGCTCACGTCGAACTGGACAACGGCCGCTTCGGTGACGTGCCGTGCGACCCCGACGTGACGAAGGCGGACACAGTGGGCCTGTACAGCACGATCCAGGTCCGTAATGGCCGTGTCGAAGCGCGGCTTCGCCTGCGGAGACTGCACGCATGAACCTGATCACCGAATGCACGGTGCGCAAGGTCAAGCGGGCCGGCAACGGCCTGCGCATCGCCATGGTGGAACTGCCGGACGGCACCTTCGGTGAGCTGCCTGCAGCCGAAGGGCTGAAGCCTGGTGAGCCGGCGCAACTGGCGGTCACCGTGGGCCTGCAGATGGGCCGCCTCTACCCGCGTGCCATGCGCGCCGAACGGAAGGGCTGACCGTGAGCTGCTACCAGTCTGACGTCTACGTGCCCCAGTACAACGAGTACGGCGAAGAGATCGGCGGCGACACCTATTTCACCGGGTGCCACGCGAGCTACGTCGACACCGTCAGCCAGGCGCTCACGCTGTCCGGCGTCATGCAGCCGCAGACCAGCAACTGTGTGGCCGCTCAGTTCGAAGAGAACGGCACCTTCCGCTTCTTCTGCGTTGATGCAGAAAGCGGCGTCGGCCCCTTCGAGTCCTACGCCTTCTACCTGGCGGACGGCACGCCCGGCCCGGCCTACACCGGCGCCAGGGTCGCCTCGATCAAGGGCGGTTCCAACGGCCTCGGCTCCCTGCCCGACTACCCGCAGCAGAAAGGATCAGACATGCAGTGCGTAACCATTGGCGAGGGCGGTGCCCTCGTCGTTCAGAACCCCCAGCCCGCAGACCTCTCGGCCTGCGAAATGGTGGTGCTTTCGGGTTCGGAAGCGATGGGCAACCCCTTCGCCCTGAGCACGGAAGCAGGCGCGACCATCGCGGTCGCAATCATTGGCGTATGGGCTGTCGCATTTGGCATCCGCGCCGCAATCCAAACCCTGTTCGTGAAAGGAAGCAACCATGAAGAAGTACCTGCGTAAGGTCGGTGGCGTCGTCGTCTCCGCTCCCCTGCTGCTGGCCGGCACCGCTGCGCACGCCTCCGGCGGTGGCGTCGATGTGTCGTCCGTGACCTCGGCCATTGGCGGCGCCAGCGCCCCGATCGCGGCCATCGGTGCGGCCGTCCTGGTCGTGCTGGTGGGCATCAAGGTCTACAAGTGGATCGCACGCGCGATGTAACTCCGCTGTAGGCGCAGTTCTGCAGTTGTTGTTCAAGTAGTAACCCGGGGGGCTGCGGTCGGTCCCGGCATTCACCTGGGGGAATCACATCATGGGCGCATACGTCATGATCGCGCTGCTGGGGGCCGCATGGATCATCTTCCGCTACTGAGCGCACGTCGCGCAGTACGCGCGCTTGCCGCCTTCCTCGTCGGCGTCTTCGCCGCATCCTTCTCGCTGCTGGCGCTTGCCAATCCCTCCGCGCCGCTTAACCAGGTCGTCACCTACGCCGGCGGCTACGGCCTGCGCGTTCCCAGTTCCACGCACGGGTGCAGTGGCTCAGCACCTCCATCGCCGTGGCAACTGATGTCCTACTACCAAGACAGCTCACTGCCTTGCGGCTTCTCCGCCTGGTGGGTGCATGGCGCCTGCGACGCGGGAACCGTCATGAACACGACCACCCGGCAGTGCGCCACACCGCCGCCGCCCGAGTGCGCATCCGGCCAGGTCAGGAACACCGTGACCGGTGTCTGTCAGCCCCCATGTGCAGCAGCAGGCACGGCCGGCGGCTCGAACTACGTTTCTCCCTACACCATCGCGCCGACCGCGATCTGCCGTGACGGCTGCAAGCTCACGGTCGGTGAAGGTTTCACCATGCCCTGGAGCAATGGCAGCACGCTCTACGGCGTGCGCGGTCTGGTCCATACCAGTCAGTTCTGCTCCGGGGATCTGAACGGCTCCGGCCCAGGCAACGGCGAAACCGAATCGCACGACAGCCCCAGCGACCCGGACCCGATCCCCGTCACGCCGCCGGACGATCCGCCGCGCTGCCCGACCGGCAAGTGCCCCGGCTACTTCAATGGCTCGTACATGTGCGTCGCCTGCTCGGAGATGGCCTCGGAGAACAAGCCGATCACCACCTACAACCGCACGACCGAAACCACGACCACCGGCACCCCGCCGAATCAGACGACCTCGACGACGACCACGGACACGCGGGCCACGCACAATGGCACCGGCACGGTCACCAGTACGACCAGCACCACGACCACCACGACCGGCCCGAACGGCACCACTACCAGCACCGAAAGCAAGGAAACGAAAGAGCCGAAGGAATCCTTCTGCAAGGAGAACCCCAGCTCCGCCTTCTGCAAGGAAGGTCGCTTCGGGGGCTCCTGCGGCTCCTTCACCTGCGAAGGCGACGCCGTGCAGTGCGCAGTCGCGCGCGAGATCCATCAGCGCAACTGCGAAGCGGTGGCCTCCAACGTCTACACGGACATGGTCGACGCCGCCCAGGCCGGCAGTGACACCGGCTCGACCTACATCCAGGGACAGAAGGACGGCACGCCGCTCGATGTGACCGGCAAGTTCTCGTCCAGCCTGGACGCCTCGCCCATCGCCGCGACCTGCCCCTCACCGCGATCAGTGCCGCTGCCCGGCGGCAACAGCTTCGAGATCTCGTTCGAGAAGCCGTGCGAAGCCGCAGGCTGGCTCGGCAACTTCGTCCAGGCGTTCGCCTATCTCTTCGCCGCACTGATCGTGCTGCGCAACCCGTCCGCGTGAGGTCTGACCATGGCGCTTCCCCTGATCCCCGTCATCGCCGGTGCCTCGCTCGGCGGCATCCTGATGAGCATCGCCACGTCCCTGGTCGGGCGCGTCCTCATGGCGCTCGGCCTCGGACTGGTGACCTACAACGCACTCGACCCGCTGCTCGAGCAGTTCCAGGCGAACTACTTCAGCCAGATGTCCGGCCTGCCGGCGGATCTCGCCGGCTTCGTCGGCATGCTCAAGATCGGTGAAGCGGTGCAGATCATCTTCGCCGCACTGGCCACCAAGCTCTTCATGTCCGGCTTCCAGGGCGTCATCAAGCGCTGGGTGGTGAAGTGAGGGTGTCCAGCAAGGTTAGAGCTGCACGAAAAGAGGGTGCAACGTGATCGAGCTGCAGACCGGCCTGCCCGGTGCCGGCAAGACCCTGCACACGCTGGCCCGCATCAAGGCGAAGGCCGAAGCCGAAGGACGCCCGGTGTATTACTCGGGCATCCCGGAGCTGAAGCTGCCCTGGATCGAGCTGGAAGACGCTACCAAGTGGTACGAGTGCGAAGCGAACGCCATCATCATCATCGATGAGGCTCAGCGCGTCTTCCGGCCACGGGGCAACGGCGCCAACGTGCCGGAGCACGTCGCCAAGCTCGAAACGCACCGTCACCTTGGCATCGATCTGGTGCTGATCACGCAGCATCCGATGCTGATCGACAGCAATGTCCGACGACTCTGCGGCAAGCACTTCCACTCGGTCCGCCAGTTCGGCCAGCAGAAAGCCAAGGTGCTCGAATTCGAGTCGGTGAAGGACAACCCGCTGTCCGCGCGTTCCACCGCACTCGAACACAGCTTCAAGTACCCGCCGGAAGCCTTCGCCTGGTACCGCTCCGCCGAAGTCCATACGCACAAGACCAAACGGCCGCTGCGCTACTACCTGCTCTTCGTCTTGCCGCCGCTCTTCATCGCCGTGGTGGGCTATGCCGTCTCATGGTTCTACGGCCGCACCCAGGGCGAACCGCTCTCCGAAGGCTCGCGCATCGAGCAAAGGCCGCATCAGGGGCCTGCGCAGCAGCCGGCGGGCACCAGCCCCGGCCGCACCCGTGAAGGCCGCATCACCACCGCCCAGTACCTGCAGGACAGACAACCGCGCGTCGACGGTCTGGAGTACAGCGCCCCGATGTACGACGAGGTCACCAAGCCGACCCAGGCACCGTATCCCGCCGCATGCGTGGATCTGAAAGGCAGCTGCCGCTGCTACAGCCAGCAGGCCACCCGCCTGCCCATGCCCGAACACCTCTGCCAGGCCATCGTGAAGGACGGCTTCTTCATGGCCTGGGATACCCGCACACCGGAACAGAAGGAACGCCGGAACGACACCCGCCAGAACGCCCCACTGGTGGCCACCGCCGCCACCGTGACACCGTCCAGCATCGCCATTGAAGCACCGCCACCGCGTGAAGGGCTCAGCGGCAGCACGCAGAAACAGCCCGAACAGCAACCGTATCAACCGCGCGTGCCGGCTACCTCGCCATGGCGCGCCCCCTGATCACCCGCCTGGCCGAACTGCCGGTCAAGGCTGTCGAAGCCGCACGCGCCACCGTCCTCCCGATCCATCCGCTGCAGATAGACGTGCTGAAGCTGATCGCATGCATCTGCATGCTGATCGACCACATCAACACCTGCCTGTTTGATCGCGCCTCGGTCTGGGCCTGGCTGATCGGCCGCCTGGCCTTCCCGCTCTTCGGGCTCACTTTCGTGCTGACCCTGAAGCCGCACAAGGCCATGGCCACCGCCAGGCGCCTGCTGATCTGGGCCATCTGCACCCAGCCCGTCTATGCACTCGCCTTCGCCAACACAGGGTTCAGTCCGTGGTGGGCGGGCAACATCCTGTTCAGCTTTGCGACGGTGGCCTACCTGGTCGCGCTCGCCCAAGCGCCATCAGCGGCGAACGTCGCCAAGGGGCTGGCGGTGGTCGGGGTCGCCTCGATCATCCAAGCGCCGTCGTCGTTCGGCTTCACCGGCCTCATGCTTCTTACCGCGCTCTATCAAGCCGCGCATGCTTCACAACATGTTAAGGCGGTTTGTTGGGTGGTGGGTGCCGTGGCTTTTTTCCTTGTTAATCATATGAGTGCATCGGCTTCGGTGCTTCTTGTGTCGATGCTGATCGCATGCTTCGGCGCTTGTGTCAGGGTTCGTCAGTTACCGTCTCTCCGATTCCTCAAGGGGAGGTGGGCTCTGTGGTTTTATGCTGCGCACGTTTTCAGTATTGCTGTTTGGGTATGCGATATGGTAAGAAATGTCCGTTTGACCTGATGAAACCCGCGTGACGATCTGCACAGCTTTTTGCCGTTATCAGCCTGTGCCGCTACAAACTCATAGATCGATTACAACAAAATTGTTATAGGATTGAAGTCGGCTTATGGCACTGTGGAGCGTTAGGTGCTTCTGCTCGGGCAGCGGGCGTAACCAAGTGAAGGAGTTCTACGACCAGTCCGATCCGGAACTCCAAGCGGCTTTTGATGCCGCATTGGAGTACTTGATAGAGCGCCCGCGTAGCGCGTGGACTCGGCCGCAAGCTGCGAGACTGGCTGGGGGAAACTGCGAAGATCTCTATGAAATTCGCTTCCGCGCTTGTAATAAGCAGATTCGGCCCTTGGGTTATTTTGGCCCAGGGGGGAGTGAATTCACAATATTGTTTTGTGCGATGGAGAAGGGTGATGAATTCGTCCCGAAAGATGCGTGCAAGCAGGCCAACAAGCGGCGCCGCAAAGTCGAAGACGAAGCTCATGGTGAGCATGCCTGTAGGTGTTTCTGCCAAAATTCGGGATTCGATTGCGAAGAAACTGACTAACAAGGCTTACAGAGATCACTATGCGCGAAACATTGTAATTCACGGCTTGGCCCATCAGATTAGAGAGAACCGTGAGTTGCGTGGTTGGACGCAGGACTTCTTTGCCAAAAAAATGGGGGGTGGTGTTCGCCAGACCACCGTTTCCCGCTTGGAAGATCCGTCCTACGGAAAGTACTCTGTGTCTACCTTGTTTAAGGTGGCTTCGGCGTTCGATGTTGCGTTGTCGATGCGCTTCGTGTCGTTTAGTCGATTCCTTATGGAGAATTCGAGTAAAACGCCAGAAGCGTTGTTTGCCAAGAGTTTTGACGACGATGACGTGGCTGCTCCTTGTGCCTATGTTGTTGTTTATCAAGAGCAACAAATTGGTCTTGATTCCGATGATGCATACGCGTTGAATACGGTCCCTCATCAAGGTGATGGCCGTGCGAAGGAATGGCTTGCTATCAGGCACACACCAAGTAATGAAAATGAGTTTTCAAACGCTCTTTTTTTTGGTGGGGTTGTAGATAGATTGGAACGGGAGGATTAAGGGGTGGATAATAATAAACGGGAAATATTTGTTGATGAGCTTGATTCATTCATGTTTGGGGCGTGTGTTACAAAACTGAGCTTTTCCTCCTTCCGGCAAGGTTTGAAGCCGGATGATCAAACTGTTCTTAAAGAGCCAGTGGTGACGCTTGCGATTCCGACGGCAGCTTTGCTAGAGGCGTGTAAGGCAATTGTTGAAAGTTCTTTGAATAACAAGGCTGCAATAATTGACGGCTCGGAGCAAGCGAATGCAAAGATGCGTGCGTTAATTCAAGAGATTGGACTTGGATTGCGGTCGAACGATAGTGCGACAGATGACCCGGGGATTAAGGGAGCGAAAGCCGCTCCCGCAAAGTAACGGCTACGGCTAGAGGAGTTCTGGTTTCGCATGCGAAACGACCATCCCCCTGAACTCCTCCACGAACTGCCGTAGCACCCCGTCCACCTCCTCTTCGGTCGGGTATGCCAGCAGGTTCTGCTGCCGCTTCATCCCCGCCCAGGCCATCACGACCAGCAGGTCAGAGTCTTCCGCGTTGGCGTAACAGTCCTTCGCCGCCCGGCGCACCATCATTTCAAAGCCGTTCGGCGTCGATGCGTCGCCCAGCACCTCCTTCCAGTAGGTCCGCGCCTCCGGTTCAAGCGTCCCTCTGAACGGCTGGTAGGCCGTGGTCGTTTCCTCGCTCTTCGCTTCCTCGATCAGCCGCCACGCGTAACATTGCTGCTGGGCCTGCGCCTTCCGCGCGATCTCAAGCTGCTCCGCCTGGATGCGCTCACGGTCCTCCTGCACCTTCTTCAGCGTGAGTTCTCCGGCGCCGCTCGTGTCCGCACCTTCCTCGCCGCCGGTGTTCGCCACGACCAACGGCGCAGGCGGTGCCTTCGGCTCCTTCGCCTTCTTCACCAGCTCGCGCAGCGATTCCCGGCTTTCTTCACCCGCCCGAAGTCGGTCCCTGGCCAGCTTCGCCTGCCACCAGTCGAGATGGAACAGCTCCTTCATCGCCAGGATGATTTCCGGATCTTCGGTGACACCGTCTTCAACCAGATCCGCGATGAAGGACGGCAGCTCATCCACGCACGCGATCCGCTTGCACACCCAAGCGCGCGACTTGTTCACCAGCTCGCCCAGCTCCGCCAGGCTCATGCCCTCATTGCGCAGCGCCAGCAGTGCCCGGCCTTCCTCCAGCAGCGAGAGGTCTGCGCGCTGGATGTTCTCGGCGAGCTGCGCCATCTTCGCGTCCTTGATCGAGAACTTGGTGATCACCGCCGGCGCCGCCGTCGCGGCCGTGAGCCGGATCGCCGCAGCGCGGCGATGACCGGCCACGACCTGGTACTTGTTGCCCTTGGCCGGCGTCACCACGATGGGCTGCAGCAGCCCGCGCGCCTCGATATCCCGCGCCAGCTCCCTCAGCCCCTCTTCGTCCATCGCTTCCCGGATGTTCTGATCCGTCAGCAGGTCATCGAGCGGCACCAGCACCACATTCGCTACGCTGGTCAGTTCCGGCCGCTTTGCCTTCGCCGGAGCCTTCTTCACCGCCGTGGCCGGCGTCGCCTTCTTCTCGGTCGTCGTCATGGCTCAGGCCCCCTTCCCGTAGTAACTGATCAGCGCATCACGAAGCGCTGCGTTCGGAATGCCGTAGCCGCAGTTGGAATGCTCTGTAACGTCTGGGCCACGCGCGATTACGTATTCGTACGATGCGTTCTCTGGATCTCCGACCACGTACGCGCAGTCGTCGTTGTCGAGCTCAAGCCGTTGCACGATTTCTTTGACCGTGGTGTATCGGCACCCGTACTGAAGGACGCGCAGGCTGAAAGGCATTCCGTTCGATGTAGTCGTCGTCATGGCTCAGCCCTCCACCAGGTCGAGAACCCACAGCGCCGGCACCGTCTCCGCTGCCATCACCATGTCGTAGCCGTCGAAGTGCCGCGTCAGCACCACCTGCTTGTGAGAAGAGCGGTGCCGATCCTTCAGATGCAGTTCCAGCACCGTCATCGCGTCCGCCAGGCTGTCGAACTCGTCTGAGCCGCCGTCATCGCCGCCGCTATAATTCACTGAGAGTGTGTAGCGCATGTCCCTGTCCTTTCGCTTGTAAGCCGACCTAGCCGCTAGATTCGGAGCCCCCGCGTTGTTTCGGGTTTTCTCCGTGAGGCAGGCTGCGGCGTCTCCTGCCGTCCCATCCGCTGAGTTCCTCGCCCCAAAGGGTCGCGGACAGCACGCGAAGCGTCCTCCACCCAAAAAGCTTGCAAGAAGGCATGACAGCGGCTTCACCGCTGGCGTGAGTTCTTGCCTGCTTTCAGATCTCGGGAGCGATATGCGAGGAAGGAAGCGGATGGAACGGCGGGCACAGCTGGTCGCAATGAGACAACCCGAAACCCCGCGAAGCGGGCTCCGGGCAAAGCCCGCAAACCCCTGCCGGCCATCGGCCGGGGTCCGGCCTCGAGCTGGACGAGGTGCGCAGCAGGCGCACTTCGTCGCCTTTGACTTTCGGTGGTGCGCAGCACGACCGGGCCTTTTGCCCGAAATGAGCACATCGGCCAGATTGCCGATGTGCTCAAGTCCTTCTAGGCATCTGCCGATGGCATATCTCCACGTTCCTGAAGTTTTCGGAGATAGCCATGAGTCAGTGGATCTTGGTTGTGCTTGTGACGGCCTACGCGGGTGATGGAAATGAAGAACTGTCCGTCACCCCGTCATTCGGACCGACGTTTTCCAGCGTCAAGACTTGTCGTGAGGCGGTCGCCGCGATTTCATCGAAGTTTCCTTCGACCCCGTTACTGCGCAAGGCGGAGGGTGCAAAGCCGCCTCGTATCTTTTCTCAGTACGACTGCGTGGAGATTCCGCGATGAGCTCTTCCGGGAGTTCTCCCTATGAGGACGTGGACTGCAGCGGCCGAGCGCTGGCTAGAGGATCGCCTCGACAAGGCCACCATAGAGCAAGACCGCAGAAAGCTTGAATGGCTTGCCGGCCACCTCTCCATGTATGCCTTGCCGGACATCAACGGCGATGTTCTGCGTGCTGTCATTCGGGCTCGCCTCGCAGAAGGCTCCAGCCGGACCACTGTGAATCGATACATGGCCTTGGTCCGTGCAATCTTGCGGCGGGCCGTTCGGGTCTGGGAATGGCTGGACAAGGCGCCTCATGTCCCGATGTTCAGGGAGCCGCGTGGCCGTACGACCTGGCTAGAGCCGGACCAGGCTAGGCGACTTTTTGCCGAGCTGCCGGACCATCTCCGCGCACCATTCGTCTTTTCGCTCTCGACGGGATTGCGCATGGCCAACGTCATCCGACTGCGTTGGACGGAAGTGCATCAAAACCGGTCCTTCCTGCTGTTTGAAGGCGATCGCATGAAGGCTCGTGATCCGTTTGCGCCTGCGTTGTCGGAATCGGCTCTTGAGATCCTCCGGGCGCAGCGCGGCCGGCACGGTGAGTATGTATTTACTTACAAGGGGAACCCGATGCAGAGGGCGTCGACGTCAGCCTGGTATCGGGCGAAGAGGAGGGCGGGGTTACAGCATGTCCGGTGGCACGATCTTCGGCACACCTGGGCGACCTGGCACGTACTAGCGGGCACGCCGCTCGATGTGGTGCAGGACCTGGGCGGCTGGAAAACGCGCATCATGGTTCGCCGGTACGCGCATTTGCAGCCCGGTGCGCATCGGGCCCATGCGGCAGCAGTCGATAGTGAAGTGCACCGGGTTATCGACAAAATCGATTGATTTGCCGCTGTCGTTCGAGGCGCTTAACGACGAAAGGATTGAAAATCCGCGTGTCGGTGGTTCGATTCCGCCCCAGGCCACCAGATTTCCGGACGGCCCGCCTTCATGGCGGGCCGTTTTCGTTTGTGCGTCCGCATCGTGCGCGAGTGCAGGCGATTCAGGCGGGACGGTGCCATCGGCATGCGTCTGCTGGCGAGTGGAAAAAAGGGGTGAGGCGCCGGCCTGCGGCTGCAGCCGGTGAGGTGCGGCGTTTCAGGCCGGCAGCGCGTAGCGCGCTGACATCTCTTCAAGCAGCTGGTCGTACAGCGGGCGCATGAAGGGTGGCAGGTGCTCCATCAGTTCCCTGCGGTAGATGACCGAGGGCACGCGCTTGCCGCGGTGCTCGACCGCCTGGCCGATCAGGTGGATGCGGAAGCCGAGTGCGGTCAGGTGGCGTGCCAGCCGTGCTTCGGTCAGCGTGAACAGGTGTTCGACGCCGTGAAGTTCGGCGGCAGCGAGCAGGCCCAGATAGAGGCCGACCGGAATGTAGGGGAAACGGGGCTGGTCCCGCGTGCCCAGATCCTCGTCGGAAATCGCGATCGGGCCGCGGCTGTCACCTTTCCGCTTGCGGTAGTCCGACAGCACCGCAAGCCGTGAGATTTCGACCATATGCCGCCGATCGATGCGGGTAGGGTCGATGATGGTGCGGTCTATGGCGTCGCGGCACAGATGCTCGAACGGAAGTTCCGCGGCCGGATCGGCCGGATCGACCTGCACCAGACGCACGCATCCGACGATGCGGCCGCTGTTCTGCGCGCGCAGCGCGATCAGCAGAGACTGGGCGTCATACGGGTCGGTTTCCTCGTGCTCCGGATTGACCTCCTCGTAGCCCAGTTCTTCGCAATACACCTGGTGCCGGACGCGATACACCTCATGCTTCATCGCTTCGTCCACGGCGGCTTCAACCGCGAAGTACTTGGCGAAGTTTTCCTTGAGGCTTCCGACTTCGAGCAGAAACATGATGATCTGACCGGGTGAGCCGCGGGTGTGTGTCCCGCGTGCGCTGAACTGTTCTTCTTACTGTAGTTTCTTCAGGTATTCCTTGTCGAACACCTTGTCCGGAATTTCGCGTATCTGCATGGCACCGTATTCCAGCACCGACTGTTCGCCCGCCTTCAGCGCGTCCTGCATGGTCAGGCGGGTCGGTCTGAGCTTGCCGCCGAGCGTCTTGTATTCGTCATAGACGCAGGTTTTCAGCAGCTTGTCGGACAGCGAATAGAACTCCGCCTTGTGCGGCGCATTGTTCGACGCGCGCACCCACAGCAGCACGCGGGCATAGGTCACGCCGCGGTCGACCGCGGTCAGTTCTAGCACGTGATGGTCCTGACCATCCACCTTCTCGGTGCGCAGCAGCTTGGGCGTGTAGTCGCCGGAGAAGTTCGCGCGTGCCAGGTCGCCGTTGGCCACCTGGCCGGTCAGTCGCTGTGCCAGCGACAGACGGACCGGCTGGGACACGGTGGGCAGGAACACCCACAGGTCGCGCGCCTTCATCAGCAGGATCTGACCACGCTCCGAGGCCGGCTCGGTGGTCTGCACGATGGTGTTCTCGTTGCCCTTGGACAGGATGCGGTACTTGCGGAATTCTTCGCCGCTGGCGGTGGTCGAGGTGACGCTGACTTCGACCTGGAAGGGCTCGCGCGGGAACCGGATGGTGTCGGCCTTTTCCAGTATACTTGCGGCATCTTGGGCGTACGCCTGCGATCCGACCCACAGCGGTGCAGTATAGACCGCGGTCGCCGCAAGGATGCGCAGCAGGGCATGGCGGGCGCGTCGTGCGCATCCGGGCGCAGTCGTCGCCTGCGGTGCGCAGGGGGTGTTCGGATGATTCATGTTCTTGTCTCCAGCACCGGGCGCATGACCCGTTTTCTGAACCGGGCTTCCAGATGAACAACGTCGTCCAGATCCGGAATGTGAGCCGCAGCTACGTGCTTGGCGGCCAGCAGGTCAATGCGTTGAAGAATATCACGCTGGATATTGAGGACGGCGTGTTCATCGCCATTGCGGGGCCGTCCGGCAGCGGAAAATCGACCCTGCTCAACCTCATCGGCTGCATCGATACGCCGACCTCGGGCCAGATCCTGATCAACGGTCAGGACGTGTCCGGCAAGACACCGGACGAACTGGCCAGCCTGCGTGCCCGCACCATCGGTTTCATCTTTCAGACCTTCAATCTGCTGCCGGTGCTGTCGGCCTACGAGAACGTCGAGTACCCGCTGCTTCAGCTGCCGGAAATCGGCAAGGAAGAGCGCGACCGTCGGGTGCGCTACTTCCTCGAAATCGTCGGTCTCGGGCAGAAGATGACTCACCGGCCGAATCAGCTCTCCGGCGGTCAGCGTCAGCGGGTGGCCATCGCCCGCGCTCTGGCGGTTCAGCCTGCCATCGTGCTGGCCGATGAACCGACTGCCAACCTCGACCGCAAGACCGGCGACGCCATTCTCGAACTGATGCGCGAGATCAACCGCACGATGAAGACCACCTTCATCTTCTCGACGCACGACAAGCGGGTGATGTCGATGGCGGACCGCCTGGTGCGGATCGAGGACGGCGAGCTGACTGCGCTGGGCGTGCAGAAGGCGCCGGGCGAATGGGCTTACGTCAAACCCCCGAAAACCGCTTCACTTCAGGCTGCCGCTTCATGATGCGTCGTTCCTTCCCGTCCTTCCGCCGTGGCCCCTTGGCCGCGCTGACCTTTGCCGCCGCCTGCGCGCTGTCCCCGGTGCAGGCGGCCGATTCGATGGACGACCTGTTCGCGGATCCGCCGGCCGAAGAGGAGGGCAAGGCGAAGAAATCGACCGAGGGGCTCGCGAATTCCGGCGACAGCGTGTCCGGCTGGCGCGGTTTCAGCCAGTTCGAGCTCGCGCGCACGGTGTCCGGTGACAGCCACTGGTCGAAGGCGCGCTGGCGCAACGAACTGGGCCGCAGCGGCAGTTTCGGTCAGGGCATCAAGTGGAAGGCGGTCGGCCGCGTCGACTACGACCTCGCCTACGGCTGGGAGAGTGACTTCTATCCCGCCGCGGTGCGCGATGACCGCCGCAGCGAATTCGCCTGGCGCGAAGTGTATGTCGACGTGCCGGTCGGCGAGGTCGAGCTGCGCCTGGGCCGTCAGCACATCGTGTGGGGCGAGATGGTCGGCCTGTTCTTCGCCGACGTCGTGTCGGCCCGGGACATGCGCGAGTTCTTCACCCAGGAATTCGACCAGCAGCGCATTCCGCAGTGGGCGGCCCGCGCCGAGTACTTCCGCAACGACTGGCGCGCCGAGCTGATCTGGGTGCCGTACGTGAGCGTCGACAACATCGGTCGCTTCGGCGGTGATTTCTATCCGACCCAGCCGGCGATCCCCGGTGTCAATGCGCGCTACGAAGCGCAGCAGCGGCCGGATTCGAAGCTGAGCAACTCGAACTACGGCCTGCGGGTCGGCACCCTGGTGAAGGGCTGGGACCTGTCGGCCTTCTACTACCGCAGCCTGGACGTGAATCCCACCTTCGCCCGCCGCTTCGCGTCGCCGACCACGGTCATCTACACGCCGGAGCATGACTGGATACACCAGTACGGCGCTACGCTGACCAAGGATTTCGGCAGCTTCCTGCTGCGTGCCGAAGGCGTGCTCACGCGTGATCGCCGGCTGCCGGTGTCGTCCGCGCTGCCGGACGGTCTGGTCCGGCAGGACATGGTTGATTACGCGATCGGCCTGGATTTCCCGTTCCAGAACGAATCGCGCTTCAACATCCAGTATTTCGAGCGCTATCACATCGACCGCAACGCCGACCTGCTGGCGTCGAAGCGCGAGAACGGCATGGCGCTGCTGTACAACCACAAGTTCGACGAGCGTCTGGAAGGCGAAATGCTGTGGGTGCAGTCGCTGGTACGCAACGACTACATGTTCCGGCCCAAGCTCATCTGGCGGGTGCAGTCGAACTGGCGCGCCCAGTTCGGCGCCGACCTCTTCGGCGGCAATGCGAACGGCTACTTCGGCCGCTTCGGCAATTCCGACCGCTACTACGGCGAACTGCGCTACTCCTTCTGACCTTCACCGGAGGCCTGACATGAAGGTGCTGATCACGGGCGGAGCCGGCTTCATCGGCTCGCATACCGCCGATGCGCTGCTGGCCGCAGGCCACAGCGTGCGCGCGCTGGACATTCTCGATCCGCAGATCCACGGCGAGGCGCGACAGCGCCCGGCCTATCTCGCGCCCGAGGTCGAGCTTCAGGTCGGCGACGTGTGCAATCCGGATGACGTGGCGAGTGCGCTCGACGGCGTGGATGCGGTCTACCACTTGGCCGCGCTGACCGGCGTCGGTCAGAGCATGTACGACATGACGCACTACGCCCGCGTCAACGCGATCGGCACCACCACGCTGATCGAGGGCATCGTGAAGGGCGGCCATGCGCTGAAGCGTCTGGTGCTGTCGTCCTCGCGCGCCATCTATGGCGAAGGGTCCTATGTCTGCCCGACGCATGGCGAGCAGTTCCCGGTGCCGCGCAGCCGCGAGCGGCTCGAGTCTGGCCGCTTCACGATGCCCTGTCCGGTCTGCGGCGGCGATCTCGACGCGGTGCCTACGACTGAGCACAAGCGCTCCGAGCCGTTCTCGGTGTATGCGATCACCAAGAAGCATCAGGAGGATTTCGTCCGTTACGCGGCCGAAACCTTCGGTCTGCCGGCGGTCATCCTGCGCTACTTCAACGTGTTCGGTTCGCGCCAGTCGCTGAAAAATCCCTATACCGGCGTCGTATCCATTTTCTACTCGCGCATCTGCGCCGGTCAGCCGATCTCGGTCTATGAAGGCGGCCTGCCGGTGCGCGACTTCGTGCATGTGTCCGATGTCGTCGCCGCCAATATGCGCGCGCTTGTGGCTGACGTGCCGTCCGGTTCCACCTTCAATGTCGGTGCCGGTGTGGCGAGCACCATCGGCGACATCGCGAACGCGCTGGCCCGGGCGGTCGGCAAGCCGGTCACGATGGAAGACCGGGGTGAGTTCCGCGTGGGCGACATCTTTGGCTGCGTCGCGGATCTGACGCGATCCCGTGCCGAACTGGGCTACGCGCCGGCGTGCTCGCTGGATCAGGGCATGGCCGAGTTCGCGGGCTGGGCCAGCGGCCAGCCGTCCGAAGACCGCTATCAGCAGACTGTCGCCGAACTGAGCCGCTTCGGTCTGTTCGGTCGCGCAAAGGGCGGCTGATGACCGAACGCCGCCGGGTCCTGCTGGTGGCGGAAGCGGTCTCGCTGGCCCATGTCGCGCGACCGGTGGTGCTCGCCAGTGCGCTCGCCGGCGATCATGAGGTCACGGTCGCTTCGGCGCCGGTATTCGATCTGTGCTTCCGTGGCACCGGTCTGGCCCGTGAATCGCTGGAAAGCATCCCCGCCGCCACCTTTCTGCAACGTCTTGCGGCCGGTGCTCCGCTGTATACAAAGGCCGAACTCGAGCGCTATGTCGACGAGGATGTGGCGCTGCTGCGCAGGCTGCGGCCGGATGTGGTCATCGGTGACTTCCGGCTGTCGCTGAGCGTGTCCGCGCGCGTGGCCGGCATTCCGTACTTCGCGCTGTGCAATGCGCACTGGAGCCCGTGGGCCCTGCACGACAGATTCCCCTTGCCGGACATCTCCCTGACCCGGGTGCTGGGGCCCAGGCTCGCCGAACCGCTGTTCAGGCTGGGCCAGCCGATCGCGTTCAGACTGCATGCCGGGCCGCTGAATGCGATGCGGCGCAAGTTCGGGCTGAGCACGTTTCCGGACGTTCGCTACGCCTATACCGATGGCGACCGCACGCTGTATGCCGATACGCCCGCGCTGGTGCCGGTACGACCGGAGTGCCCGGCCCATCACCACTACATCGGCCCCATCGTGTGGTCGCCTGCCATGGCCCTGCCCGCGTGGTGGACTGCGTTGCCGGACGGTCCGCTGGCCTATGTCACGCTGGGGTCCACCGGCCGGGTGGACCTGTTGCCCGAGCTGTTCCGCGCGCTTGAAGACTGCGGCGTCAATGCGATGACGGCGACGGCCGGTCGCTCCGACGTCGCCTCGCCCGGCCCGCACTGTTTCGTCGCGGACTACCTGCCCGGGCTTGAAGCTGCTGCGCGGTCTGATTTCGTCATCTGTAACGGCGGCAGCGCCACCGTGTATCAGGCGCTGTCGCAGGGGCGGCCGGTGATCGGTGTCTGTTCGAACATGGATCAGTTCCTGACCATGGCCCGCGTCGTGGATGCCGGCGCAGGCATTGCCCTGCGTGCCGGCACCGCAGGCTACGAAGATCTGGCTGAGGCCATCCGCCGCATCAGCGGCTCAACCGGCGCGGCTTTCCGCGACGCGGCGCGCGCCGTTCAGGCGGATTTCCTCCGGCACGATGCCGGTGAGGGCATACGTCGGCAGATCGCGACGCTTTGATTTCCGGGCGTTCGGGGGAAGATCAAGAAGAGCGCTGGGCATGCCCTGCGCGTTCGCTTCTGTGAGGTGTCACATTTCTGGCGCGACAAAACAAAAACGGGAGCCGAAGCTCCCGTTTTTGCTGGTGCAGCTGCTTGCCTATCAGGCCTTGCGGCGACGTGCCAGTGCCAGACCGCCGAGGGCCAGACCTGCCAGCGCCAGGGTGCCGGGTTCCGGCACAGCCTGCAGCGGGCCGTTCGGGTCGGTCTGGAACAGAATGTCCGGACCCGAAGCAACCAGGCCACGGCCCGGAACGAAGCTCGTGCCGCCGTTGACCGTGCCGATGTCCGGGGTGATCGAGCCGTGGAACTGTTCCGACGGATCCACCGAGGTGAAGGGCAGGTTCTGGTTGATGTTCGAGATCAGGAACTCGGTCAGGATGCCGTTCCAGAAGCTGTTGTCGTAGGTGGTCGGAACGACCGACAGCAGATCGATGATCGGGGTGCTACCGCTGCCATTCACGCTCTGCTTCGACGACAGGGACGAAGTGCCGTTCGACGCATCACCGTCGCTGCCCAGGTTGGTCAGGCCAGCGCCGACCTTGAAGTCGGAGAACACGCCAGCCTGCGAGGCGGCGGGAGCGACCTTGCCTTCGAACACCAGCTTGCCGTCATTGAAGCCGGCGCCGGAGGCGTAGTTCGAAGCCACTGCACCCGTGTCGTCCAGATCCTGCACATAGACGCGGAAGTAGTTGATGGTCTGGGTGGCGGCGAAGTCGAAGAAGGCCTGGTTGGTCGGGAAGGTGTTCGCGACGCCGACGATTTCGGTGTAGGCCAGTTCGAAGGTGATTTCGTACTTGCCGGCGGTCGAGCCTGCACCGGTCCAGAGGCCAGCGGTTGCTGCGCCGGTACCGTTCTGGAACAGGTTCAGACGACCTTGCGAATACACCGTGAAGGCGTTACCGGTCAGCGGGAAGCCGGCGGTGGTGTTGGTGATGCCCGACACGCCGTCGTTCTGGCCGTTGGCCAGACGCACGAAAGCTTCGTTACCGCCCTTGGCGAGCACCGGCGACGGGGCCCAGTCGAAGGCAGCGATGCCGCTGACCTGACCGTTGGGGGTGAACACGCTGATCGGCGCTGCGTGCGCTGCTGCGAAGGCGCTGGCCAGCGCTGCGGCAACGGCGATTTGCTTGAACTTGATCATTTGAATTACTCCGTTGGTTGGCTTGGGAGAACCACGGTTGGCTATAAGCAATCACTGGTCCACTTTTTCAAATAATTTTTACTGATCTGAAAATAAAGGACTATTTTTTTTGAGGTCTGCCTTGGACGACTATTCGGTGTGCGCTGCCCGAGGGTCTGTAAGGTTTACCGACAACGGGATCAGTGCGCCCGCTCTGCATTCAGTCTGGGCAGCGGAAGCCGAATGGAGCGGCCGGGGATCCGGGCAGGGCGCCCCAGCCTGCAGACCCATACGGTGCGATCCACGTTCTCGGGCGAAAGCAGCGCGCCAAGGCGTGCGGCAAGGTCCGCAGCCCGGCGGCGGGCGGAGTCCTTAGCGGTGAAACGCTTACCTTCCCGGGCGTACTGGTTGAAGATGAGCGGTGTCATTTCGGGCTGCGACTGCAGCCCCAGCTGTTCCGCGGTCAGCCACAGCCGCTGCATGGCACGGCCGGCGGCGATATGGTCGTCGATCGAAACCGGTGCGGTCGGCGCCACCATGAAGGCGTGGGCCGAGCAGGCGATGCCCGGGATGTAGTCGAGCTGTATGCGCGGCGCCAGCGTTCCGAACAGCCACCTGTTAAAGAAATCGACGCGGCCCCAGCTTTTCATGACAAATTTCATGAGCCGGGCCGTCATCGGGTCTACGCCCACCGCCACTTCAGGGATGCGGTCCTCACTGAAGCGGGCGCCCCATTCGATGATGGTCGAGTGGGTGCGGAAGGCTTCCGGAATGGTGAGCCGGATTTCCGCGCTGTCGAAATTCAGCTTGGCGATGCGCGACCGCTCGCCCAGCGTTTCGAACCACAGGATGCGGTAGGGCGCGACTGCCGCCTCCAGTGCCTTGCGTTCGTCCAGCGTCAGCGCGCGGCTGCCCATGGCGCGACGCTGTACGGTGCGTGTCTCGATGCAGGGAATGAGCGGGCTGGGCTGTACCGACGGATCGGCCTCCAGCCGGACATCGAACAGCAGGTGGGTGTCCGGCGTGTCCGGGCGGCGCGTGATGTCGGCGCGCATGCCGTGGCCGGTGGCGGCGATGGAGAGCGTCTCCAGCAGCGCGCCCACGGCGAGCTGGCTGGCGTGGCCGTCCAGGTCATAGACGCACCACTCACGGGTATCTAGGCCGTGAACGACCGCATGGTCGTCGGCGAGGATTTCGAAGCGCCAGGTCTGGGTGTTGTCGCCGCTGGGTGCCCAGCGCGCCAGGTCGAGGATTTTTTCTATCGTACGCATGTGAAGCTCCGGGTGTCAGGCGCGCGTGATCTGCTTGAGCAGTTGCCGGCGGCCAATGGCAATGATGAGACGCTGGATGGGATTGTTGTTGCCGCCCGGACGCCAGGTGCGGACCATCCTGTTGCGGAAGGCGTCGAATTGCAGGCCCCACGGGGCTGGTCTCACGTCGCCGCGGCCCAGCAGCAGCTTGACCGTCTCGGCGGCGGCCACGCCCGCGCACAGATTGCAGGCGATCATCGTGGAGGGGCCGCGCTTGTTCGCCAGGTCGATGCGGGACGGCTCGACCAGATAGGGGCGGTGCAGGCCGGCGGGTGCCAGACCGACCAGAAAACGGAGCGCCTGCTCGGTTTCGTCGCAGCCCTCCAGCCGGAAATACTCCTCGAAGCTCATGCCCTGCGGCGAGAACACCAGCAGGCCGGTGCCCATGCCCAGCGGCGCCGCCGTCACCGCCGGAATGCCCAGCCGGTGACAGGCGGCAAACGTGGCGCGGCGGGCCGAAAAGGCAAAGAAATCAAGGCCGTCGACGTAGACGTCCGCGCCCTTCAGGAAACTGTCCGGGTCGTCCGGAGATACGCCCTGCGGAAAGCACTCGATCTCGATGTCCGGATTGATGTCGCGCGCCTGTTCTGCCAGCACCTCGATCTTCGGACGGTCCAGCGTGCTCATGGTCGCGCCGACCTGGCGGTTGAAGTTGTGGACGCCGAAGGTGTCGAAATCGGCGATCCGGAAACGGCTGATGCCCAGGCGGGCCAGCGTCAGCAGATGAATGCCGCCGACACCGCCCAGTCCGGCGATGGCAATGGTGCTCCGGCGCAGCCGGGCCTGCTCGGCTTCGGTGAACCAGCCGAGGTTGCGGCTGAAAGCTTCTTCGTAACTGAACTGTGTTGTCATCGTCTCGCCCGGTGTCCCGGCTATCTCCCACGCATGCGTCGACAGCTGGGGATGGTGAGGGGAAAACTGTTATGCTGGCAATACCTTAGCACCTGAAGTCTTGAATCCGGATGAAGTTTTGGCTGCTTGACCTGTGGCTGGCGATGCGCAGCGTCCTCCGTCAGGGACGCCGCACGCTCATTGCCATCGGCGCGGTCAGTTTCGGCGTGATCGCCATGATCCTGTCCGCCGGCTTCATCGAGTGGCTGATGGAGGGCATGCGGGAATCGACCATCAAGTCCCAGCTCGGTCATGTTCAGGTGGTACGGCCCGGTTACGTCGAGCGCGGCACCTCGGATCCCTACGGTTTCGTGATCGACGGCGAGGACGCGCTCCGGCAGAAGATCGAATCCGGCTCCAACGTCAAGGTGGTCGCGCCCCGGCTGAGCTTCAACGGGCTGGCCAGCAAGGGCGACAATACGCTCGCTTTCCTCGGCCAGGGCGTGTCCGCGAAGGCCGAGTCGGTGCTGTCCAGTTCGGTCACCATCACCCGCGGCCGCAACCTGTCGGCCGAAGGCGTGAATGAAATGATCATGGGTCGCGGTCTGGCGGCCAATCTCGGCGTGCAGGTCGGCGACACGGTGGTGCTGATGACCACCACGGCCGCCGGCAACGTGAATGCGGTCGAGGCACCGGTGGTCGGCCTGTTCAACTCGGTCAGCAAGGAGTACGACGACTCCGCGCTGCGCATGCCGCTGGCGCTGGCCCAGCAGCTGGTGCGGGTCAACGGGGCCCAGCAGTGGCTGGTGCTGCTCGACGATACCGCGCGCACCGACGCCAAGCTGGCCGAACTGAAAGGCGTGATGCCGGCCGGCAAGTTCGAACTGGTGCCCTGGTATCAGCTGTCCGACTTCTACAACAAGACGAAGGACCTGTTCTCCAGCCAGGTCAACGTGGTGCAGTTCATCATCCTGATGATCATCGTGCTGAGCATTTCCAACACGCTGTCGATGAGCGTGATGGAGCGGGTCAGCGAAATCGGCACCTGCATGGCGCTCGGGCTGACCCGCGCGCGCATCCGCCGCATCTTCATGTCGGAAGGCGTGATGCTGGGCCTGGTGGGCGGCGGGCTGGGCGTGGTGATCGGCTGCGTGCTGGCACTGGCGATTTCGGCGGTCGGCATTCCGCTGCCGCCGCCGCCGGGCATGGAACAGGGCTTCAGCGGCGAAATCCGGCTCACCTTCGGCATCGTGGCCAAGGCACTGGCCATCGCGGTGGCCAGCGCATTCGTGTCCAGCCTCTATCCGGCCTGGCGCGCGTCGCGCATGAATATTGTCGATGCGCTCAGGCAGAGCCGCTGACCGCCATGTTCAAGCTCGCTCTGCGCAACATCCTCCGTCAGAAATCGCGTACCGCGATGACCCTGGCCGCCATCATCTTCGGGGTGGCCGGCCTCATCCTGAGCGGCGGTTTCGTCGCCGACGTGCTCACCCAGCTCGGCGAAGCCACCATACATAGCCAGCTTGGCCACGTGCAGGTCTTCCGCAAGGGCTTCTATGAACAGGGGTCGCGTTCGCCCGAGAAGTTCATGATCGACGACGCGGAGAAGATCGCGGAGTTCGCGGCGCGCATGCCCGAGGCGGACACGGTGCTGCAGCGGGTGAGCTTCACCGGCCTGCTCAACAACGGCAAGGCCGATTGGGCGGTGATGGGCGAGGGCGTGGAGCCGGACAAGGAAAACCACCTCGGCACCTTCGTCCGCATCACGGCCGGCCGGGCGCTGAAGGACAGCGACAGCGGCGGTATCCTGATCGGCGACGGCGTGGCCAAGGCGCTGGCGCTGAAGCCCGGTGATACGGTGACGCTCATCATGAACACCGCCGACGGCGCGCTGAACACCACCGAATTTGCCGTCGTCGGCGTATTCCAGAGTTTTTCAAAGGATTTCGATGCGCGTGCCGTAAGAATTCCTGTGGCGGCGGCCCGTAATCTGGTCGCTCGCGACGGGTCGAATTCCATCGTGCTGCTGCTGCACCGCACCGTGGATACGGCCCGGGTGAAGGAACTGCTGGTGCCCAAGCTGGAAAGCCTGGGATTCGACATCCGCGACTGGGTGCAGCTGTCCGATTTCTACTCGAAAACCGTGGAGCTCTACCGCACCCAGTTCGGCGTGCTGCAGTGGATCGTGCTGGTGATGGTGCTGCTCAGCGTGTTCAACACTGTGAACATGAGTGTCTTCGAACGGGTTGGTGAATTCGGAACGCTCATGGCGCTCGGCAATTCGCGAGGATACGTGTTCAGGCTGGTGCTGGCGGAGAACCTGATGCTGGGCATGTGCGGCGCCCTGGTGGGCGTGCTGGTCGGTATTCTGGTGGCGCTGGCGATCAGCGAAGTCGGCATTCCGATGCCGCCGCCGCCGAATTCGAACGTGGGCTATACGGCGTCCATCCGGGTGGTACCGGACAACGTGCTCCTGGCCTTTCTGGTCGGTGTCGGGGCGACGGTGACGGCGGCCCTGATGCCTGCACGAAAGGTGTCGCGCACGCCCATCGTCGATGCGCTGCGCTACAACATCTGACCGGCCGTGACGCATTAGAGCGCGCGGGCGGGTGCCTTGGCTATGATTCGCGGCTTGTCTGGCCGCTGTCCTTTGGAGGATGCAATGTTCACTTCTGACCGTCTGATGTCCACGCTGCGCCTGCTGGCGCTGCTGCTGGTACCGATCGCCTTCGCCGGCTGTGCCTCGTCGCCGTATCCGCCGGCGCCGACCCAGGCCTACAGCGACGACTACAACTACATCCTGGGTCCCGGTGACTCGGTGAGCATCGTCGTCTGGCGCAACCCGGAAATTTCCTCCACAGTCACCATTCGCCCGGATGGCAAGATCACCGGCACGCTGTTCGAGGACCTGCCGGCTGCCGGCCGTGACCCCACGACTCTGGCCCGCGAGATTGAACAGGTGCTGGGCAAGTACATCCGCGACCCCATCGTCACGGTCATCGTCGCGGGCGGGATCGGCCCTTACAGCGAACAGATCCGCGTGATCGGCGAAGCCGCGAAGCCGCAGGCGCTGGCCTACAAGCAGAAGATGACGCTGCTCGATGTGATGATCGCGGTCGGTGGCATCACCGACTTTGCCGACGGCAACGCGGCGTCCATCCTGCGCACCTCCGAGGGCGACAAGCAGTACAACGTCCGCCTGAAGGATCTGATCCGCCGTGGCGACGTCAGCGCCAATGTGGACGTGAAGCCGGGCGACATCCTGGTCATTCCGCAGAGCTGGTTCTGAGCGTGTCGCGTCATCGTGCTTCAGCCGGAAGGATTCAGTAGCCGTGGATGATTTTCTCCGCCAGTTGTCGGGTTATCTCAGGTCGGCATGGGGCTATCGCTGGGTCGGCCTCATTGCGGCCTGGGTGGTCGGTCTGGCCGGCATGGGCGTGGTGCTCGTGCTGCCTGACCAGTACCAGGCCTCGGCAAAGATCTATGTCGATACCCAGTCCATCCTGCGGCCGCTGATGTCCGGCCTTACGGTGACGCCCAACCTCGACCAGCAGATCAACATGCTGAGCCGGACGCTGATCAGCCGGCCGAACATCGAAAAGCTGATCCGCATGGCGGATCTCGATCTTGAAGCCAAGACCAAGGTCGAGCGCGACAAGCTGATCGACGAGCTGATGGAAAGCGTCAAGCTGTCCAGTTCCGGCCGTGACAACCTGTACATCGTGTCCTACCGGGACAAGAAGCCGGCGCGTGCCCAGAAGGTGGTGCAGGCGATGGTGACGCTGTTCGTCGAATCCGGTCTGGGCAGCAAGCGGCAGGATGCCGACCAGGCGCGCAAGTTCATCGAGGAACAGATCAAGGCCTACGAGGCCAAGCTGCTGGAGGCGGAGAACCGTCTCAAGGAATTCAAGCTGAAGAACCTGGAGCGTGCGGGCGGAGGCCAGAAGGATTACTTCGGGTCGCTCAGCGAAGTGCAGGCGCAGCTGAATCAGGCGCAGCTCGATCTGCGCGAAGCCACCAATTCGCGCGACGCACTCAAGCGCCAGCTGGCTGGCGAAGAGCCCACCCTGAATGCTGACGCCTCGTCGCTCGGCATCGGTTCCGGTTCTGTGAGCGGCCCGTCGACAGCGGAAATCGATGCCCGCATTTCGGCGTTGCGCAATGACGTGGAAGGGATGCTCCAGCGCTACACCGAGAAGCACCCCGACATCCAGCAGCTGCGCGCGCGCATCCGCAGTCTTGAGGACGAGCGCAAGCAGATCATCGAGAAGCATGCAGCCGAAGCGGCGAAGAATGCTGACGCCAAGCCGAACCAGGGTTCGCAGCTCAGTGGCGCGCAGATTCCCAATCCGGTGTATCAGCAGATCAAGGTCGCGCTGGCTTCCGCCGAAGCGTCGGTCGCCTCCCTGGGCGCACGCGTTGGCGAGTACCAGACGCGTCTGACCACGCTCAAGCAGTCCTCGCGTCTCCTGCCTGAACTCGAAGCCGAATTCAGCCAGCTGAACCGCGATTACGAGGTGCACCGCACCAACTACAACAACCTCGTGTCCCGTCGGGAGTCGGCATCGATTTCAGAAGAGATGGATGCGACCGGCGTGGCCGAATTCAGGCTGATCGAACCGCCGCGCGTGTCGCCCGAACCGGTGGCGCCCAACCGGCTTATCCTGCTGACCGCGGTGCTCGCCGCATCGATGCTGGTGGGCGTGGCGGCGTCCTTCGTCGTGTCCCAGCTCCGGCCGGTGTTTCACGATGGCCGTGCGCTGGCCGAGGTGGCCGGCGTGCCGGTACTCGGTTCGGTTTCGATGCTGCTTGCCAATGAGCGCAAGCGTTACGAGCGCCGCCGGACCTTCGTGTTCTTCGGCGGTCTGGGCGGTCTGGTCGCGGCCTATGTCGCCATGCTCGCGTTCGTGTCACTCGTGATGCGCAGTGCCTGAGGATCAATCATGAGCATCATCGAACAAGCCATCGAGCGGATGGCCCACCTGAAGCGTGCAGGCGTCGAGATCGGAGAGGACGGACAGGCGCCGGCGGCCGAATCGGCACCGGCCGCGCCGGCAGCGGTCAGTACTCCGTCCGCCCCCGCCCCCGCAGCCGTTGTCGCACCGGTTGCGCCGGCCGCGGTGCCGGACAGCCCGAAGCCGGTGGCCGGCGAAAGCTCCCGCCTGGTCGAACTCGATCTGGCACGGCTCGATTCCATGGGACTGGTGGTGCCGTCGGCGCCGCGTTCCCAGATCGCCGAGGAATTCCGCGTCATCAAGCGTCCCATCCTTGCCAACGCGCATGGCAAGGGCGCTGCGCCGGTCGATAACGGCAACCTCATCATGGTGACCAGTTCGGTGCCGGGCGAGGGCAAGAGCTTCAACTCGATCAATCTCGCGATGAGCATCGCGATGGAACTGGACAACCGGGTGCTGCTGGTCGATGCCGACGTCGCCCGTCCTTCCATCCTGAATCTGCTCGGCCTGCCGCCCGCAAAGGGGCTGATGGACGTGCTGCTCGATCAGGACGTGCGGCTGCAGGACGTGATGCTGCGGACCAATGTCGAAAAGCTGACCCTTCTGCCGGCTGGCATGCCGCACAAGAATGCCACCGAACTGCTGGCCAGCAGTGCCATGAAGGCGCTGCTGGTCGAGCTGGCCCACCGCTACTCCGACCGCATCATCATTTTCGATTCGCCGCCGCTGATGGTGACCACCGAGGCGCCGACGCTGGCGCAGTCCATGGGACAGCTGGTGATGGTGGTGGAAGCCGGACGCACGACGCATACGATGGTCAAGCAGGCGCTGGCCAAGGTGCAGGGCTGTCCGGTCAAGATGCTGGTGCTCAACAAGGCCCGCTATGCGCGGACCGATGGCTACTACGGATACTATGGCTACGGTTACGGCTATGGGTCAGAAACCGGTTTCCGAGAAAGTGCCGAGAACCGCTGATGCGCGTGCTTAACTTACGGATGACTTCACTGGCCATGGCCATCGCGGGCACGGCCGGGGTGTTCCCCGCCGACGTGCTGGCCGAGGGGTGGCGGGTGGAAACCGGGGTCACTACCCGGGCGATCGCGAGCGATAACATCAATTTCTCGCCCACCGCACCGTCGTCCGACACGCTGCTCGAACTCAATCCGACGGTGCGCGTAACGCGCAGAAGCCCGCGGCTGACGCTCGATGCCGCCTACACCCCGCGCTATCTGTATTACACGCAGGACACCTACGATTCGCGCCTGTCCCAGGATTTCAACGGCAGCGGCCGTTTCGAGGTGATCGATGACTTCATGTTCCTCGATGCCCGGGCAGTATCGGCGCAACGCAACCAGTCGGTATTCAACGCGGTACCGACCGATGCCACGCTGGCGGCGAACCAGCTGTCGCGCACCCGCACCTACTCGTTCACGCCGTCCTTCATGGGGACGGTGAGGCTGGGCGATGTGGCGACCTGGCGCTCCAACTACAACATGCTGCGCAGCGAGACGTCGGGGCTCGCCGCAAACACGCTGACCAGCGAAACCTTCAATGGCTCGCTGGCCAGCTATCCGGCGCGCCTGGGCTGGAAAGTGGACGTGATGTCCAACCGCACCGAGTCGGATCGCAGCGCTTCGGTCGACCGCAAGAGCATCGTCGGGTCGCTGATCTACCGCCCGGACGCGACCGCCGACTTCACCGTGCGTTACGGCTACGAAGACACCAACTTCTCCAGCCAGCGCAGCGGGTCGACTTATGGTCTGGGCATGGGCTGGAATCCGTCGGAACGCACGACTTTCCGTGCCGACTACGACCAGCGTCCCTATGCGCGGACCAACAACGTCAATCTGACGCACCGTCTGCCGCGCACGTCCTTTACCGCCTCGTACTCGCGCAATCTGACCAATCGTGCCGAGCAGCTTCTGTCGCCGACCGGCACCACCGATCTGGTGCAGACGCTGTCGCTGATCGAGCCGTTCGCGAGCGAGCCTGATCCGGTGCTGCGGCAGCAGATGATCGAAGCCTATCTGCGCGCCAACGGTCTGTCCCGCTACGTCGTGGGCCTCAGCCCCATCCTGTCCGACCGTCAGTACCTGCAGACCCGCTGGCAGCTGTCCGCCACCCGCACCGGTCCGCGCAACACGCTTTCGCTCAGCGTGTTCCAGACCGAGAGCGATGGCGGCATCGGTGCGATCGGACCGGCGGTCGGCGACGACTTCGCCGCCTCCCGCGTGATCCGCCAGCGCGGCTGGACCGCGACCTACTCGCACCGGATGGGGTCGGTGTCCTCGCTCAGTCTGTCCTTCACCAGCTCGAAGTCGGACGGCCGCACCCAGACCCTGTCGTCGGACCGCGATGTGCTGAATACCACGTGGTCGACGCAATTCAGTCCGCGCACCACCGGTTCTATTGGACTGCGCATGACGCGTGCCACAGTCACCGCCGGGGATGTGGACGAGAATGCAGTGATCGCGACGCTCTCGACAATGTTCAACTGATTCCGGCCGGTTGCGTCTCCGGCCGGGGATGTCGCCAACCACGCCTGCGCCCCAATGTACGAGTCGTTCTACGGTCTTTCCGGCAAGCCTTTCCAGCTCAATCCCGATCCGTCCTTCTTCTTCGGCAGCAAGGGCCATCGCCGCGCGCTGGCCTATCTCGAGTACGGCCTGCATCAGAGCGAAGGCTTCATTGTCATCACCGGCGAGATCGGTGCCGGCAAGACCACGCTGGTGCGCAGTCTTCTGCAGAAGCTCGATGCAAAGAAGGTGGTGGCCGCCCAGCTGGTCAGCACCCACCTCGATGCCGAGGACACGCTGCGGCTGGTGGCAGCGGCTTTCGGTCTGCCCAACAAGCAGCTGAAGAAGGCCGACCTGCTGCTGTCGATCGAAATGTTCCTGCTGTCGCTGACCGCGGCTGGCAAGCGTGCGCTGCTCATCGTCGATGAGGCGCAGAACCTGACGCCGCGCGCGGTCGAGGAACTGCGCATGCTGTCCAACTTTCAGCTCGGCGAGCACGCGCTGCTGCAGAGCTTCCTGGTCGGGCAGCCTGAATTCCGGGAAACCATGCAGAGCCCGCACATGGAGCAGCTGCGGCAGCGGGTGATCGCGTCCTACCACCTCGGCCCGATGGACGCCGCGGAAACCGAGGCCTATATCGAGCACCGGCTCAAGCACGTAGGCTGGCGCGGTAAGCCCTCGTTCGAAACCGGCGCCCACGAAGCCATCTTCAAGGCCACAGACGGTGTGCCGCGACGCATCAACACGCTGTGCGACCGCCTGCTTCTGGCCGGCTTCCTGAGTGGCGCGACCGCCTTTACGGCACAGGACGTGGCCGGCGTGGTGAGCGAAATCCGTGACGAGGCCGGCGAGGCCGCGGCGGCCGCCGCGGCCGCCAAGCGCCCGGACGGACCGATGCCGGGGGGCGCCGGCGCTGCGGCCTTCAATGGCAGCGGCCTGTTTGCAGCACCGCCGCTGTTCGATATGGATCTGTCGCAGTTCAAGCTGGATTCGGATTCGGCGCAACGGGTGCGCGATTACGTGAATGCCCATCAGGCCGGCAATCTGGAAGAGCGTCTGGCGCGCATGGAACGCACGCTGGAACAGACCATGGCGCTGCTGTACGAAATCGCCGAACGGTCCACCGAACCTTCGGGCAGGGATCAGGAATGAGTGACAAGCGCGTGACGGCGCCGGTGCTGTGCGTGGTCGGCGCCCGCCCCAACTACATGAAGATGGCGCCCATCCTGCGCGCCTTCGACCAGCATGTACCCGCGATCCCGTGGGTGCTGGTGCATACCGGCCAGCACTACGATCACGCGATGAACGAGCGTCTGTTCAGCGGCCTGCGCCTGCCGACGCCGCACCACAATCTCGAGGTCGGTTCGGGCACGCATGCGGTGCAGACCGCCGAAATCATGAAGCGCTTCGAGCCACTGGTCGATGAGCTCGGGCCGTCGTGCGTGCTGGTGGTCGGCGACGTCAATTCCACGCTGGCCTGCGCGCTGGTCGCGGTCAAGAAGCACATCCCGGTGGTGCATGTCGAAGCCGGTCTGCGCAGCGGTGACCGCGCGATGCCGGAAGAGATCAACCGCATCCTGGTCGACCGCATTTCCGACCGTCTCTACACCACCGAGCGCAGCGCGCTCGACAATCTGGTGGGTGAGGGCGTCGCGCAGGACTGGGTGCATTTCGCTGGCAACGTCATGATCGATTCGCTGCTGTCCAGCCAGCCGCTGGCGGTGCCGCCGGCGAAAACGCTGGCCGAGCATGGCATCGCTCCGGCGCTGATCGCCGACGGCCGTTACGGTGTGGTGACGCTGCACCGGCCGAGCAATGTGGATGACCCCGAACAGCTGAAACGTCTGGCCGCCATGCTGACCCGGGCGGCCGAACGGCTGCCGCTGGTTTTTGCCATCCATCCGCGCACCCGCGGCAATCTGGAAAAGTTCGGACTGGGCGCGCTGCTGGACAACCCGCGCATCGCGCTGCTGCCGCCGCTGGGCTATCTGGAAATGCTGGGGCTGATGAGCGCCGCCACCGTCATGATCACCGACTCCGGCGGCCTGCAGGAGGAGACCACGGCACTGTCGGTACCCTGCCTGACGCTGCGCGAGAACACCGAGCGGCCGATCACGGTGGAACAGGGCACCAACACCGTCATCGGCATCGACGACGCACTGTTCGCGCGCAGTCTGGACGACATCCTGGCCACCGGCGGCAAGCGCGGTCGCGTACCCGAGTACTGGGACGGCCACGCCGCCGAGCGCATCGCGGCCGACCTGAACAACTGGCTGCTGCAACGGAGTGCTTGACATGAACGCCCCGGCCGACATCCGCAACGCCTTCACCGTAGACGTCGAGGACTATTTCCAGGTGTCCGCGCTGGCGCCCTACATCGACCGCAGCCGCTGGGATGCGATCGAGTGCCGGGTCGAGCGTAATGTTGACCGCATCCTCGGTCTGCTGGCCGACAGCGGCAACCGCGCCACCTTCTTCACGCTGGGCTGGATCGCCGAGCGCCACCCGGACATGGTGCGCCGCATCGCCGCTGCCGGCCACGAAATTGCCAGCCACGGCACCGCCCATCTGCGCGCCACCGACCAGACGCCGGCCGAATTTCTGGACGACATCACGCGGGCGAAGAAGGTGCTGGAAGACATCACCGGTGTCGAGGTGCGCGGCTACCGCGCGCCCAGCTTCTCGATCGGTCATACCAATCCTTGGGCGCTGGACTGCGTCGCGCAGGCCGGCTATCGCTACAGCTCGAGCATCTATCCGGTCAAGCACGACCATTACGGCATGCCGGACGCGCCGCGCTTTCCGTTCGCCTCGCGCGACGGGCTGATGGAAGTGCCGGTCACCACCGTCCGCGTCGGCAGCCGCAATCTGCCGGCCGGCGGCGGCGGCTACTTCCGGCTGCTGCCGTATGCCACCTCGCGCTGGCTGCTGAGCCAAGTGAACAAGCGCGATCGCAAGCCGGCGATGTTCTACTGCCACCCGTGGGAAATCGACGCCGACCAGCCGCGCGTGCCCGGTGTGGACCCGAAGTCGCGCTTCCGTCACTACATCAACCTGCATCGTACCGAGGGCCGGCTGGCGCGCCTGATGCGCGATTTCCGCTGGGGCCGGATGGACGAGGTGTTTCCGGAGATCGCCCGTGCGGCCTGAGGCGGAATTCGTGACCGCGGTCACCGTGCGTGCCGCCACCGACGCTGACCGCGCCAGCTGGAACGCCTTCGTCGACAGCTGCCCGCCGGCGACCTTCTTCCATCTGTTCGAGTGGCGCGACCTGATGCGCGATGTGTTCCACCATCGCACGCACTACCTGCTGGCCGAGCGGGGCGGCCGCATCTGCGGCGTGCTGCCGCTGGCCGAAGTGAAGAGCCGGCTGTTCGGCCACTCGCTGGTGTCGCTGCCGTTCGCGGTCTATGCCGGTGTCGCCACGGAGGACGAGGCGGCCGCGCAGGCGCTTGAAGCCGAGGCGCAGCGCATCGCGCAGTCGCTGGGCGTCGCCCACCTCGAGTTCCGCAACGTCGCGGCCCGCCATGCCGACTGGCCGACCGAAGACTTGTACGTCACCTTCCGCAAGGTGCTGTCGCCGGACGTCGAAGAGAACATGAAAGCCATTCCGCGCAAACAGCGCGCGATGGTGCGCAAGGGCATCGGCAACGGCCTGAAGGCGACCTTCGATGCCGACAACGCGCGCTTCTTCGAACTGTATTCCGACAACGTGCACCGCCACGGCACGCCAGCCCTGTCGCGTCGCTACTTCGACGCGCTGCGTGCCACCTTCGGCGAGCGCTGTTCGGTCATGACGGTCGAAGGCCCCGACGGCGCGCTGCTCAGCACCGTCATGAGCTTCTATTTCCGCGACGAAATCCTGCCCTATTACGCCGGCGATGCGGTCGCTGCCCGCGACCTCGCAGCGAACGACTTCAAGTACTGGGAGTTGATGCGTCACGCCTGCGAACGCGGCATCCGCGTGTTCGACTACGGCCGCAGCAAGCAGGGCACCGGCTCCTACTCGTTCAAGAAGAACTGGGGTTTCGAGCCGGCGCCGCTGCACTACGAGTACTGCCTGTACAAGCGCGAGAGCCTGCCGCGCAACAACCCGTCGAATCCGAAATACAAGCTCATGATCGAAACCTGGCGCCGCATGCCGCGCGCGCTCGCCAACACGATCGGGCCTTTCATCGTCCGCAACCTGGGCTGAGCGCGTGGAGCCGCTGCTCTTCCTCGCTCATCGCCTGCCTTTCCCGCCCAACAAGGGCGACAAGATCCGCTCCTATCACCTGCTGAAGCATCTGGCGCGTACGCATGCGCTGCACGTCGGCACCTTCGTCGACGACGCGGCCGACCTGCCTCACGTGCCGACGCTGGCGGCACAGTGCGCGCAGCTGCACACCGAGGTGATTGCGCCGCGCAGCCGCAAGCTGTGGTCGCTCCGGGCGCTGGCCACCGGCGAGGCGCTCAGCGTGGCCTACTATCGTTCGGCGGCGATGCAGCGCTGGGTGGACGACACCATCGCCCGTCACCGGATCACGCGCGCGGTCGTGTTCTGTTCGACCATGGCGCAGTATCTCGACCGCCATCCGCAGGTACGCCGCGTGGTCGATCTGGTCGATGTCGATTCGGCCAAGTGGTCGGAGTACGCGCCGCGCCATCGCTGGCCGATGTCCTGGCTGTACCGGCGCGAGGCGCGCACGCTGCTCGATTTCGAGACGCGTGCCGTCGCCGCGGCGGATGCCGCCTATCTGGTGACGCCGGCCGAAGTGGCCCTGTTCGATGCGCTGGCACCGGCCCAGAAGGGCCGGGTCAGCGCGGTGCCCAATGGCGTGGATACCGCCTTCTTCGATCCGTCGCACGCCGGCGTTTCGCCTTACGGGGCCGAGGTGCGACCGGTGGTGTTCACCGGCGCGATGGATTACTGGCCCAATGTCGACGCCGCCTGCTGGTTCGCCCATGAGGTGATGCCGCGGATACGCGCAGTCGAACCGGCCGCCCGCTTCTACGTGGTCGGCATGAATCCGGCCCCGGCGGTCCGCGAGCTGGAAAAGCTCGGCTGGGTCACGGTGACCGGCCGGGTGGATGACGTGCGGCCCTGGGTCGCGCATGCCGCCTGTGCAGTGGCGCCGCTGCGGGTGGCGCGCGGCATCCAGAACAAGGTGCTTGAAGCGATGGCGATGGCGCGGCCGGTCGTGGTGTGGGACACGCTGGCGGCCAGCCTCGATGCGACCCCCGGCCGGGACTTCTTTACCGCAGGCGACGCCGAAGGCTATGCCCGCGAGGTGCTGCGCCTGTTCGACCGTGCGATCGGCGACGAAGCCGGCCGCGCGGCGCGCGTGCGCATCGAACAGACCTATCGCTGGGATGCCGCGCTGGCCGGCATTGATGCCTGGCTGGGCACGCCGGTGAAACCGACGACAGAACGTGGAACGACCGACGATGTACACCCCGACCTCCTCCATGCCCGTGGCTGAGCAGAGACCGGACGCCGCCTGGCGCGTCGCCGGTGCCACCTTCCTGCTGCTGTTCGCGCTGCTGCTGTGTCTCTACCTCGACACCGCGGCGTCCATGGCGCAGATCTGGTGGCGTTCCGAAACCTTCGCCCACGGCCTCATCGTGCCGCCGATTTTCCTGTGGCTGGTGTGGCGCAAGCGCGGCGCGCTGGCGGCGCACGTGCCAAGACCCAGCGCACTCGGGCTGGTCGGGCTCACGCTGTCGTTCGCCGCGTGGACCGTGGCCGACATGGCCGGTGTGCAGGTGGTACGCCAGCTCGCCTTCGTCGCGGCGATTCCGTCGCTGGTCGTGGCGGTGCTGGGCTGGCGCATCGCGTGGGTGATCGCCTATCCGCTGGCCTTCCTCTTCCTCGGCGTGCCGATGGGCGAGAACCTGATGCTGCCGCTGATGAACTACACCGCCGACTTCACCGTGGCCTCGCTGCAGTTGCTGGGTTTTCCGGTCTATCGCGAAGGCACCTTCTTCGAACTGCCTTCCGGCAGCTGGTCGGTGATCGAGGCCTGCAGCGGGTTGCGCTACCTGATCGCGTCGTTGACGGTGGGCGCGCTCTACGCCTATCTGAGCTATCGCTCGATCTGGCGACGGGCCGCCTTTATTGTCGCTTCGGTCGCGGTACCGGTGGTCGCCAACGGATTCCGCGCGCTGATGATCGTGCTGCTCGCGCACTACTCGGACATGAAGCTGGCCACCGGCGTCGATCACATCATCTACGGCTGGGTGTTCTTCGGCATCATCATGCTGCTGCTGTTCTGGGTCGGTTCGTTCTGGCAGGAGAGCGAAGCACCGGACGCCCCGCCGGCAGCGGGTGCCGGAAGCCTGCGTACGCTTTCGCTGCCGCGCCTGCTGGTCACCGCGCTGCTGGCGTCTGGCCTGTTCGGGCTGCCGTTGATGTACGCCCGTCATCTGGCGCAGCAGCCGCTGCCGGAACCGCCTGCGATGGCGCTGCCGGCCACGCTGGAGGGCGGCTGGCAGCGGGACGGGCGCGTGACGCTGACAGACTGGCGGCCGACCTTCCAGAATCCGGACCGGCAGAGCACGCTGCAGTACCGGCGCGGCGACGAGGTGGTGGTGGTGCACCTGGCCTGGTACGGGCGCCAGCGGCAGGACGCGGAACTGATCAATTCCCGCAATTTCATGATCGAACAGGAGCACGAGGTGTGGTCCAACGTCGGCGAGCAGGTGGTCGACATGGCGCAGCACCCGGTGCGCGAAACGCGTCTGCGTTCGTCCGCGCTGCGCCTGCTCATTCACGACTGGTTCGTGGTGGGTCGCGTCCCCACCGTCAGCACCGTCCGCGCGAAGCTGCTGTTTGCGCGCTCACAGCTGCTCGAAGGCGAGGACAGCGGCTATGCGGTGGTGCTGTGGACGCCGCAGCAGGGCGAGGACCCGGCGGCGCGCGCCCGTCTTCAGGCATTCGCGAACGGACTCGATGCCCCGCTCCGGCAGGCCATGCAGCCATGAAGAGGGTGGTGCATGTGATCCACCATTTCGGCACCGGTGGCATCGAGAACGGCATGGTGAACCTGTTCAACAATTTTCCGCAGGGCGAGTTCGACCATCACGTCGTCTGCCTGCAGGGGCATTCGCATTTCGTCGAGCGCATCCGTCCGGGCCGGGTCACCTTTCACGACGTGAAGAAGCGTCCGGGCAAGGATCCGGCCCACTATTTCCGTCTCTGGCGCATGTTGCGCACGCTGCGACCGGACGTGCTGCACACGCGCAACCTGTCGGCGCTGGAGGCGGTGATCATCGGCTGGCTGGCGGGCGTGCCGGCGCGCGTACACGGCGAGCACGGTCGCGACGTGTTCGATCTCGACGGCAGCAACAGCCGCTACAACCGGCTGCGCAGGCTGGTGAAGCCTTTCGTCCATCGTTACCTGACGGTCAGCCGTGACCTGCAGAGCTGGCTGTCCGCCACGGTCGGCGTCGAACCGGCGCGCATCCGCCAGATCTACAACGGCGTGGACAAGCAGCGCTTCCACCCGCGCACCGATGCCCGGCGCGCACTGCTGCCGGCGGGTTTCGGCGGCGACCATTTCGTGGTCGGCAGCGTGGGACGCATGGTGGGCGTGAAGGACTATCCGACGCTGGTGCGCGCCTTCATCGATGCGGCCCGCCAGCCCGGGTGCGAAGACCTGCGTCTTGTAATCGTCGGTGACGGCGGCAGTCGCGCCGAGTGCCAGCGTCTGCTGGACGAAGCCGGGGTCGCCGATCGCGCCTGGCTGGCCGGCGAGCGCAAGGACATCCCCGACCTGATGCGCTGCTTCGACCTGTTCGTGCTGCCTTCGCTGGGCGAGGGCATTTCCAACACCATCCTCGAAGCGATGGCATGCGGACTGCCGGTGGTGGCCACCGCGGTCGGCGGTACGCCGGAGCTGGTAGAAGACGGTGTGAACGGCCGTCTGTTCACGCCGGGCGACGTGGCGGCGCTGTCGTCGCATGTGCAGCAGTACGCATCCGATGCCGCATTGCGGAACCGTCACGGTAGTGCTTCACGGCAGAAAATCGAGGCGTCCTTTAGCATAGAAGCCATGGTCGCAGCCTATCGCGACACCTATCTTGACATGACCGTGCGGCGCTGACGCCCGCGCGGTGTCACCACCGGCAGCTTCTTTACTGACAGGGCTTTCCGCATGTGCGGTTTCGTTGGCATTTTCGACACGCGCAGCCGGCGTGATGTGGGGCGGGATGTACTGCACCGGATGAACGAGGCGCAGCACCATCGCGGTCCGGACGAAGGCGACCTGCATCTGGAGCCCGGGGTCGGTCTGGGCCACCGCCGGCTGTCCATCATCGACGTCGCGAGCGGGCAGCAGCCGCTGGCCAACGAGGACGGCTCGGTCGTCGTCGTGTTCAACGGCGAGATCTACAACTTCCAGTCGCTGATTCCGGAACTGACCGCGCTGGGTCACACCTTCCGTACGCGCAGCGACACCGAAGTGATCGTGCACGCCTGGGAACAGTGGGGCGAGGCCTGCGTCGAGCGTTTCCGCGGCATGTTCGCGTTCGCGCTGTTCGACCGCAATCAGGACGTGCTTTTCCTCGCGCGCGACCGCCTCGGGGTGAAGCCGCTGTTCTATGCGTTGCTGCCCGACGGCCAGCTCATTTTCGGTTCGGAGCTGAAGGCGCTGACCGCGCATGGCGGCCTCAACCTGGACATGGACCCGCTGGCGGTCGAAGAGTACTTCGCGCTCGGTTATGTCGCCGATCCGCGCACCATCTACCGTCAGGCCTTCAAGCTGGAGCCGGCGCACAGCCTGCGCATCCGTCGCGGCGAAACGCCGCCGGCGCCGCGCCGCTACTGGGATGTGGACTTCGGTCACGTCGAACAGATCGACGCGGTACAGGCGGAAGAAGAACTGATACGCCGGCTGCGCGAGTCGGTCGGCCTGCGAATGATTTCGGAAGTGCCTCTGGGCGCCTTCCTGTCCGGCGGCGTCGATTCGTCGGCGGTGGTGGCGATGATGGCGCAGTCGTCCGACACGCCGGTCAACACCTGTGCCATCGCCTTCGATGATCCGGCCTTCGACGAATCGAAGTTCGCGCAGCAGGTGGCCGATCGCTACCACACCAATCACCGGGTCGAAATGGTCGCTTCGGACGACTTCGACCTGATCGACACGCTGGCCTGGCTGTACGACGAGCCCTATGCCGACAGTTCGGCGCTGCCCACCTACCGCGTGTGCCAGCTGGCGCGCAAGCACGTGACCGTGGCGCTGTCCGGCGACGGCGGAGACGAAAGCTTCGGCGGCTACCGTCGCTACCGCATGCACCTGATGGAAGAGCGCCTGCGCGCGCGTCTGCCGCTGGGTGTGCGCAAGCCGCTGTTCGGCACGCTGGGCCAGATCTACCCGAAGGCCGACTGGGCGCCGCGCGTGTTCCGTGCCAAGAGCACCTTCGAATCGCTGGCGCGCTCGTCGGTCGAAGCCTATTTCCATTCGGTGTCCATCCTGCGCGATCCGATGCGCGCGCAGCTGTTCAGCCCGAAGATGAAGTCGGCGCTCGGCGGCTATAACGCGGTCGAGGTGTTCCACCGCCACGCGGCACGCCATACCTCGGACGAGCCGCTGTCGCTGGTGCAGTATCTCGATCTGAACACCTATCTGGTCGGCGACATCAACACCAAGGTCGACCGCGCCAGCATGGCGCACTCTCTGGAAGTGCGCGAACCGCTGATGGACCACCCGCTGGTCGAGTGGCTGGCCACGCTGCCGGCTTCGCTGAAGATACGTGGGCAGGAAGGCAAGTACCTGCTGAAGAAATCGCTGGAACCGCACCTGCCGCACGACATCATGTACCGGCCGAAGATGGGCTTCGCGGTGCCGCTGGCACGCTGGTTCCGCGGTCCGCTGAAACAGCGGGTGCGCGATGCGGTGCTGGGCAGCCGGCTGGCGGATACCGGCTGGTTCAACCGTCCCTATCTCGAACATCTGGTCGACGCGCACCAGAGCGGCCGGCGCGACTACAGCGCTTCGCTGTGGACGCTGCTCATGTTCGATGCCTTCCTGCGCAACAGCACCGCTGCCTCCGCACAGGGCGACGGCCGGAAGTGCGCATGACCGCGGTCACCACAGGACGATCCAAGGCTTTCCTGCGCTCCATCCACATCTTCCGCGCGCTGGCCATCGTGCTCATCGTCGGCGCGCACGTGCAGCCGGTGGTCGACTGGCCCGACTCGCTGACCAAGCGTCTGGTCCTGGGCTTCACGAACGAGTCCTCGACCTACTTCATGTTCATTTCGGGCTTCCTGTTCCATCACCTTTCCGGTCGCTTCGCCTACGGCGACTATCTCGCGACCAAGTTCCGGAATGTGGTGCTGCCCTACATCCTGCTGTCGCTGCCGGCGATCGTGATGTTCGTGTTCGTCACGCAGCGGCCCGGCCTGTGGCCCGGCTTCTACGACATGCCGCAGTGGGAGCAGGTGCTGGCCTTCATCGTGACCGGCAAGCATCTGGCGCCGATGTGGTTCATTCCGATGATGGTGCTGTTCTACCTGAGCGCACCGCTGTTCGTCTGGATAGACCGCCGGCAGCCGGTGCTCTATCTGGCCATCATTCCGCTGCTGGTTTACGCCACCACCACTGGCAGAGGCGGCCATTACGGCCCGCTGAACATGTATGTGTACTTCCTGCCGGTCTATCTGCTGGGCATGTGGGTGTCGCGCAACTTCGCCCAGGTCATGGCGTGGGCGCGCAGGTGGGCATGGCCGCTGGGCGGCGCGGTGCTCGCGCTGTACATCATGTACGTGCTGAAGGTTCAGGCCGGCTTCACCCTGCAGACCGTACTCAAACCGCTGTCCATTCCGCTCATCCTGCTCGCCTTCGACCGGTGGAGCACGCGCGTGCCGCCGCGGATCGATTACCTGGCCGACATCAGTTTCGGCATCTATTTCGTGCATGCCTATTTCATCGCGGCGTCCAAGCTGGCGATTTCGTCGATCACGACGCATGCCCCGACGTCTGCCAACGAAGTCCTGCTGCCCGGAGGTTTACCGATGTTCCTGCTCGTGATGTGCGTGGTCATGCTGTTCTCGGCCGTTTCGATCCGCCTTGCCCAGGGCATGTTCGGCCGTCGCAGCCGCATGCTGGTCGGAGCCTGATCCATGCGCATCCTGCACGTGCTGGACCACTCCATTCCGCTGCACAGCGGCTACACCTTCCGTACCGCGGCCATCCTGCGCGAGCAGCGCAAGCTGGGCTGGGACACCCATCACGTGACCAGCGTCAAGCACACCGCGCCGGGCCCGCTGGTCGAGGAGGTGGATGGCCTCACCTTCCACCGCACGCCGTGGACGCCGGGCACGATAGACCGCGTGCCGCTGCTGCGCGAGCGGGCGCAGATGCGCGCGCTCGAGAAGCGTCTGCTCGAGGTCGCCAGCGACATCAAGCCGGACGTGATCCATGCGCACTCTCCGGTGCTCAACGCCTTTCCGGCGCTGCTGGTCGCTCGCCGCCTCGACATTCCGGTCGTCTATGAAATCCGCGCCTTCTGGGAGGACGCCGCAGTCGATCACGGCACCACCACCGAAGGCAGCCTGCGCTACCGGGCGACGCGCGCGATGGAAACGCGGGCCGTGTTCACGGTCGATGCGGTCACCACCATCTGCGAAGGGCTGCGTCGCGATCTGGTGGAGCGTGGCGTGCCGGAATCCAAGATCACCGTCATCCCGAATGCGGTGGACATCGACAACTTCGCCTATCGCGTTCCGGCGGACGAGGCGCTGCGCGCCGAGCTGGGGCTGAGCGGGAAGAGGGTGCTCGGTTTCATCGGCTCCTTCTATGCCTACGAAGGGCTGGACCTGCTGCTGCGCGCGCTGCCCGCCATCCTGCAGAAGGCCCCTGACGTGGCCGTGCTGCTGACCGGCGGTGGTCCGCAGGAGCAGAACCTGAAGGCCCTGGTGCAGGAACTGGGTCTGCAGGACCACGTGAAATTCACCGGTCGGGTGCCGCACGCCGAAGTCCAGCGCTATTACAGCCTGGTCGATGTGCTGGTCTATCCGCGTCACTCGATGAGGCTGACCGATCTGGTGACCCCGCTCAAGCCGCTGGAAGCGATGGCCCAGGGCCTGCTGCTGGTGGCGTCCGACGTCGGCGGCCACAAGGAACTGATCCGCGACGGCGAAACCGGCATGCTGTTCCGCGCCGGCGACGCCGACGACCTCGCGCGCAGCGTGCTGCAGCTGATGTCCATGCAATCGCGCTGGTCGCAGATCCGCGAAGCCGGTCGCCGCTTCGTCGAGACCGAACGCAACTGGACGAATTCGGTCGCGCGCTACCGCGGCGTATACGGCTCCCTGCTCGGACAGGCGGCTGCATGAGTCTGGTCGGGGTCCGGCTCGCACTGGTCGGGCCGCTGCCGCCGCCCGCCGGCGGCATGGCCAACCAGACGCGCCAGCTGGCGGACAAGCTCGCCGCCGAAGGCGTGCAGGTCGAACTGGTGCAGACCAATGCGCCCTACCGGCCGGCCTGGCTGGCGTCGGTGCGCGGGCTGCGCGCCGCCGGCCGGCTGCTGCCCTTTCTCTGCGCGCTGTGGCGTGCGGCCGGCCGCAACGACCTGATGCATGTGATGGCCAATTCAGGCTGGTCCTGGCATCTGTTCGCCGCGCCGGCGATCTGGATCGCACATCTGCGCGGCTGTCCGGTCATCGTCAATTACCGCGGCGGCGAAGCGGCCGCTTTTCTTGAACGCCAGGCGGCCGTCGTCCGCTTCACGATGCGCCGGGCTGCGCTGCTGGCGGTGCCGTCCGGTTTCCTGCAGGGCGTGTTCGCCCGCTTCGGCATGCGCGCCGAAGTGCTGCCGAATGCGGTGGATGTCGAGCGCTTCGTGCCGCGCGGCCGGGCCTTTCGCCCGGATGCGCCGCACTTCATCGTCACCCGCAATCTGGAGGCGATCTACGACAACGAAACCGCGCTGCGCGCTTTCGCTCTGGTACGTGCGCGATGTCCGGACGCCCGGCTGACGCTGGCCGGTGAAGGACCCGAACTGGCGCGGCTGCAGGCGCTCGCCGCGGCGCTGGACGTCACGGCCGCGGTGCGCTTTGCCGGACGGCTGGGCCGCGAACAGGTGGCGGCGCTGTACGCGGACGCCGACGTGATGATCAACCCGTCCCGGGTCGACAACACGCCCAATTCGGTACTCGAATCGCTGGCCTGCGGCGTGCCGGTGGTCAGCACCCGTGTCGGAGGCGTGCCCTTCCTGGTCGAGGACGGCCGGACCGCGCTGCTGGTGCCGCCGGCCGACCCCGAAACCATGGCGCAGGCCCTGCTGCATCTGCTCGACCATCCGGACACCGCGGCGACGCTGCGGACCGAAGGTCTCGCCCACGTCGCGCAGTTCGCCTGGACGTCCGTCCGCATCCGCATCGAGAATGCGTACCGCAGCGTGCTCCCGGCCACACCGGCCGGCGGCGCCAGCGGTTAAGCTGGCGCGGTCCGTCCTCAGTAGCCGCCGCGCGCCGCCTGCCAACGTCCCATGGTTTTCGATCGTCTGCAGTCCCTGTTCATCTCATCCATCGTGTTTCCGCTGCAGGAGCGCCTGAAGGGGCATTCCACAGTGGCCGACCGGCGAGCGCTGGAACAGTCGCAGTGGTGGCCACGCGAGCGGCTGGAAGCGCTGCGGGTCGAACGCCTGCGTACGCTGCTCGGCCATGCCGCCACGCATGTTCCGTATTACCGCGACCTGTTCCGCAGCCTGGGCTTCGATCCGCAGTCGGTGCGCGCAGTGTCCGACCTGCAGCGCCTGCCCTTTCTCGACAAGCCGCTGATTCGCGCGAACACCGACGCCCTGAAGGCCGATGATGCGCGCGGTCTGGCGCGTTTCAACACCGGCGGTTCGAGCGGCGTGCCGCTCATCTTCTACATCGGCAACGAGCGCGTGAGTCGCGACGTTGCCGCGAAGTGGCGTGCCACCCGCTGGTGGGGCGTCGATATTGGCGACCCGGAAATCGTGCTCTGGGGCAGTCCGATCGAACTGGGCGCCCAGGACCGCGTGCGCCGGCTGCGCGACGGCCTGATGCGCACCCGGCTGCTGCCCGCTTTCGAAATGTCGGACGCCCGGGTCGATGGCTTCATCCATGAGATGCGCGCCGTGCGGCCTCGCATGCTTTTCGGCTATCCGTCGGCCTTCGCCCATATCGCCACCCGCGCCCGGCGCACCGGCGTGCGGCTGGACGATATCGGCGTGCGTACCGTCTTCGTCACCTCCGAGCGCCTGTACGACCACCAGCGCACGCTGATCGAGGACGTGTTTGGCGCGCCGGTGGCCAATGGCTATGGCGGCCGTGACGCCGGCTTCATCGCTCACCAGTGTCCGCAGGGGTCCATGCACCTGACCGCGGAAGACATCATCGTCGAAATCGTCGATCGCGACGGCCGCGTGCTGCCTGACGGGCAGTCCGGCGAAATCGTGGTGACCCATCTGGCCACCCGCGACTACCCCTTCATCCGCTATCGCACCGGCGACATCGGCACGCTGGCGACCGCATCCTGCGCCTGCGGCCGCGGCCTGCCGGTGCTGCAGGACATCCAGGGCCGCAGCACCGATTTCATCGTGGCGCAGGACGGTACTGTCATGCACGGCCTGGCGCTTATCTACATCCTGCGCGACATGCCAGGTGTCGAGGCGTTCCGGATCGAGCAGCTCACCACCGATCACACCAGGGTGGCGGTGGTGTCCGGACCGGCCTACCCGGCAGACGGTGACCAGCGGGTGCGTGACGGCTTCCGGGCCCGCCTGGGCCAGACCGTGGACATCACGGTCGACCATGTCGATGCCATTCCGGCCGAAGGCTCCGGCAAGTTCCGCTACGTGGTCAGCCGCGTGGCGGCCTGAGGAAGACAGCCAGCATGCGCGACATTCTAGTTTCATCGATCATTTTCACGGTGCTGCCCTTCGTTCTGCGCTTTCCGTGGGTGGGCATCATCCTGTTCACCTGGATCAGTCTGATGAATCCGCACCGGATGGCCTACGGCTTTTCGCTGCGCTTTCCGTTCGCGATGATCGTCGCGCTGACCACCCTGGTGGCGCTGCTGTTCTCGAAGGAAATCAAGAAAATCATCTGGACGCGGGAAACCGTGACCTTGCTGCTGTTCGTGATCTGGATGTGCATCACGACCGCGTTCGCGATGTATCCGGACTACGCGGTGGTTCAGCTCGACAAGGTGCTGAAGATCCAGCTGATGATTTTCGTCGCGCTCATCCTGATGCGCAGCTTCGACCGCATCGAGGCGCTGGTCTGCATGTGTGCCGCCTCGATCGGTTTCTACGGGCTCAAGGGCGGCATCTTCACGATTTCCAAGGGCGGCGTGCACCGGGTGCAGGGGCCGCCGGGCACCTTCATCGAAGGGAATAACGAACTGGGTCTGGCCATGGCGATGACCGTGCCCCTGCTGTTTTTCGTGCGCTCGCGGGTGGCCAATCCGACCCTGAAACTGCTGATGACGACGTGGACGGTGCTGACCGCGTTTGCCGCCATCGGCACCCAGTCGCGCGGTGCGCTGCTGGGCATGTCGGCGATGGCGCTGTTCGTATGGATCAACAGCCGTCGCAAGCTGATGAGCGGCATCATCGTGGTGGTGACCGGCGCCTGCATTGCGGCGCTGATGCCCGAAGCCTGGTACGAGCGCATGGGTACGATCAAGACCCACGACGAGGATGCGTCGGCGCGCGGGCGGGTGAACGCGTGGTGGACCAGTTTCAACATGGCCAAGGACAGGCTGATGGGCGGCGGCTTCGAGTGCTGGCAGTCGCCCACCTTCGCGCTGTACGCGCCGGACCCGGACAACGTGCGCGACGTGCACAGCGTCACGTTCGAGGTGCTGGGCGAGCATGGTTTCATCGGTCTGGCGCTGTTCCTCACGCTCGGCCTGATGACCTGGTTCAGCGCCGGATGGGCCGCGCGGCAGGCGCGCAAGATGCCGGACATCCACTGGGTGGCCGACATGATGCGCATGGTGCAGGTGAGCCTGATCGCCTATGCGGTCGCCGGCCAGTTCCTCGGCATGGCCTACTACGACTACTACTACATGCTGGTGGTGGCGGTGATCGCGACCAGCTGGCTCATCCGCAAGCGCCTGGCCGGCATGTCCGACGAGGAGTGGGCGCGCACCAAGCCTGCAGGCCTGCTGGAGAACGGTCGGCTGGTGATTCCCTGGCTGAAGAAGAAGCGCCCGGCGGGCGCGATGCCGCACGGCTGAGTGCGGCGGGGCGCGGGCCGCGTGCGGCCCGCCGCGAAGGTCAGCGTCCGAGCTGGCTGCAGTGTTCCAGCGTCTTGCGCATCACCGCGTGCCACGAAAACTCCTCGTGCGCGCGGGCTTGGGCGCGCGCCGCGCATTCGGCGCCGAACCGGCTGGCCGGATCGAGCAGGCGGAACAGCGCGTCGGCGATGGCCGGCACCGAATCGCCTTCGCAGCGCAGGCCGGTCACGCCGTCGAGCACGGCCGAACCGGTGCCGCCGGTGTTGCCGGCCAGCGACGCACGGCCGCAGGCAGCCGCTTCGATGTAGACCATGCCGAAACCTTCTGTGTCGGCACCGATGTCACGGTTGGGCATGGCGAACAGATCGCTGGCGGCGTACCACAGCGGCAGATCGTCCGCGCCGACGCCGCCGAGCAGGTGGATGCGCTCGGGCGTGGGTGACGCCGCGCGCAGACCGGCCAGATAGTCGGCGTCCTCGCCCTTGCCGATGACCGCGTGGTGCACGTCCAGTCCGCGCTTGACCAGTTCCGGAATGGCCTGCATCACGTGGTCGAAGCTCTTGCGGCGGGACAGCCGGCCCACCGAAAGCACCAGCTTCGACTGCGGACCCAGACCCAGCGAGGCGCGCAGATGCGAGCCGTCGAGACCGGGGCGGAAGCGCTCGGTATCCACACCCGGGTTGATGATGACGATGCGTTCGGGCAGCACGCCCAGATCAAGCAGCAGGTCGCGGGTGAAGGTGCTGTTGGCGATCACCAGATCGGCACTGCAGTACGCCTCGCGCATGCCCTTGATCCGCCGGGGCTGGCGCCAGGTGGTGATTTCCTCTCCGTGCGCGTAGATGACGACCGGCTTGCGCAGCAGACGGGCCGCACGCACCGCCACCAGACCTTCCGGCAGCACGCGGCCCGCGTGTATCTGCTCGATCGGATGGCGCAGTCCGACCGACAGCGCCTTCAGGAAGAACTCCACATAGACCGGCAGCGATTCCGGCCGTATCCACGGATAGCGCTTCAGGCCGAGCCGGTGCACGGTGTTCGGACTGGCACGGTCGTGTTCCTCGGCACCGGGCACATCGGCGGTCAGGATGTGGGTGCCGGCGCCGCCGAGCCGGCGGTAGACCTCGTCGAACCACACGGCCGTTCCGCCCTTGGTGGGCTGGAACAGCTCGGTGATGACCAGGTAGCGGCGATCACCCGCCGCGGCGAGATGCGTGCTCATGGGTCAGCTTTCCAGACGGGCATCCGGGTGGGCCTGCAGCCACTGTTCCAGCATCATCAGCACCCAGATCATGACCCCGTAGTAAGAGGCGTGTTCGCTGCGATGGCGCTCCAGCAGCTGGCGGACGAAGTCGGGCTGCACCACGCCGCGCTGGACCAGCGCGTCGAGCGAGCCGGTCGCCAGTCTGCCGAGCGTGGCGTCCTGCTGCATCCACAGCCCGAAGGGCAGGCCGAAGCCGTGCTTGGACTTGGTGATGGTGGCCTGCGGCAGGAAGTCCTTCAGTGCATCCTTGAAGAACCAGCGCAGCTGGCCGTCGCGTACCTTGTAGCTGGCCGGCAGCAGGGCCGAAAAATCCATCAGCCGCTCGTCGAGCAGCGGGTACTGCACTTCGATGTCCGCCAGTTCGCACATGCGCGATACCTTGCGCAGGTCGCTGTCGGCCAGGGTCTGCTTCAGATCCAGATGCATCATGCGGTTGACCATGGCGGACGAGCGGGTGCGCCCGTACACCTCGCGTGCGATGGCACGTGGCCGGTCGGTGTCTACGCCCTTCATGATGCGGGGCGTCAGCATGTTGGCCGCACCTTCGCGCTCGACGTGGTTGAACACCTCCATGCGATCGGGCAGCGGAATGTTGGCGCGCTGCACGTAGTTGCGGCCCTTGCGCAGCACGCCCACCGCCAGTGCGTCCGGCAGGTGGCCGAACACGCCGTCGAGCAGCATGCGCAGCGGTGCCGGCAGGCGGCCGTAGCGCTCGAACACTTCCTGGTCCGCATAGCGGGCGTTGCCGCCGAAGATTTCGTCTCCGCCGTCGCCGGCCAGCATCCGGGTGCGTCCGTCAGCGCGGGCCATGCGTGCGCACAGGTAGGTGGGCACCGCCGACGCGTTGCCGAACGGCTCGTCGTAGATGGCGGCCACCTTCGGGATTGCCGCGGCCACATCCGCCGGGGTGACGTAGTACTCGTGAGCGGTGCAGCCGAAATGGTTCGCCGCGATGCGGGCGAATTCCATCTCGTCGAAACCTTCGGCATCGAAGCCGATGGAATAGGTGTGCGGGCGGCTGCCGCCGGTCCGGGCCAGCATGCCGGCCACGGTCGAACTGTCGGTACCGCCGCTCAGGAAGGCGCCGACCTGGCTGCTGCCGGTGGCGTCCCGCACCGATTCCTCGAGCAGGTGACGGAATTCCGCGGCGTAGCGCGGGTAGTCATCCGGGCCGTCGTCGACGTACGGCATGCTCCAGTAGAAGCCGGTCTCCAGCGCGCCCTTGCGCAGATGAACGAACTGCGCCGGCAGCAGCTTGGACACGCCGCGGTAGATGGTGGCGGGCGCCGGCACCATGTGGCAGTACAGATAGTCGTGCAGCGACTGCGGATCGATGTCCGGCCTGACCGCCGGGTGGGCGGTCACCGCGTCGGCGGTGGCACCGAACACCAGGCTGCCGCCACGCTGTGCGAAGCACAGTTCCTCCGCGCCGACACGATCGATGGCCAGCAGCGCTTCGCCGCGTGCGCAGTCGAGCACCGCGAGCGAGAAGCGGCCGTGCAGCGCGGACAGCAGCGCGCTGCCGCGCTCGCGCCAGGCGTGGGCCAGCGACTGGGCAAAACCGGTGTGCGCGGCGCGTGCCGCGAGGTCGGCGTCGCTCCAGCGGGGCTGGCCGGCAAGCGCGATCAGCAGGTCACCGTCCTTGCCCAGCTCGATGTGGCCGGGCAGGCTGCGCACGCCCACCGCGCCGCTCTGGCCGACCCGGGACTGCACGGTGCTGCCGGACAGGCCGCCGAGGCGATGCGCCATCCGTCCGATCACCTGCTCACGCTCGGGCGCCGCTACCGTCGACGCGTTGCCGCCGTCCAGCCATCCGCAGATCTTGTTCATCGTTCATCCTTTTCGATTCGGCGCACCGCATTCACGTCGCGGCGCGCGTCCTTCATTCCGACCAGGCGCCGGTACAGCAGGCTGTAGCCGTCCGCCACCTGCGACAGCGCGTAAGAAGCTTCCACCAGTTGCCGACCGCTTTCCCCCAGCGCGCGTCCGGCCGGCGACAGCGCTTCGCGTACCGCCTGACCGAGCGACACGGCATCGTCCGGCGCATAGGTGTAACCGGTGCGTCCGTGCTGGACCAGATCACGGGTACCGCTGACGTCGGCCGCGACGCAGGGCAGGCCACAGGCCATGGCTTCGAGCACCACATTCGGCAGTCCTTCGCGGTGCGAAGGCAGCACCAGCAGGTCGGCGGCGCGCAGATAGCTTTCCATGCCGCTACTGTGCGGCTTGAGCATGAACAGATGAGGTGCGCGCGCGGCCAGGGCCTGAAGTCGCGAAATCACGGCACCGTCCGGATCCTCGCGGCTCTGCGGACCGACCGCGAGCAGGCGGGCACCGGTGCCGAAACCGTCCTGTTCCACCCACTGACGGGCCAGCCATTCGATGTTCTTCCGGCCGTCCATCACGCCGGCGTACAGCGCCAGCGGCATGTCCGCCGGCAGGCCGAGCGTGCTGCGCAGCGCCTGCCGGCGCGCGTCGTCGGTGGGCGTGAACTGGGCGGTATTCACCCCGTTGGGCAGGTAGTGGATGCGCTCCGCAGGCAGGCCGCAGTCGCTGAACTCACGCATCAGGTCGCGGCTGATTGCCACGTAGGCGTCGACCCGGCTGAGCAGTGCGCGGTGCAGCCGGCCACTCAGACGGCGTCCGATATCGTGCAGATCATCGTTCGACAGGCTGGCCTTGACGATGGACTTGAGCCCGGCCGCCCGCGCCAGCGGACCGACGATGGCATTGGTGTAGTAGGCGCCGTGGCTGTGCAGGATGTCGAAGTCGTGTCGCCGCTTCCAGACGAAGGCGCACAGATTGGCCCACAGACGCAGTTCGCGGTGCTTGCTGCCGCGACCCGCGTACAGCCGCGTCACCGGGAATCCGTCGACCACGTCGCGCTCCGGCAGTGCGTGCCAGCGCACGGTGACGAATTCGACATGATGGCCCAGGTCGCGCAGCTGGCGCGCCAGCACCAGGGCCTGCTGCGCCGCGCCGCTGAATTCGGGCGGGAAGTAGGTCGAGTACATCAGCACGCGCGGCAGCCGCGGCGGCGCCACCTCGGCAGAGGTGCGCGCCGCCGGTGGGCGGGTGCTCGATGCAGGGTGCAGACTCATGCCGGCCGGAGACGGAGGGATGCTTGACGGGCGCTCACTGTAGCCGAGGCGCCGTGTCCGCTGCGCGGGCAGATGCCGCACTGTGATGCCGGCCAAGCCACGCCGACAGGGCTGTCAGCGCCCACACCCTGTGGGTGGCGCGGTCGTCGCCGGCGAGGAAGCGGTCCCGCCAGCGTACGACCTCCGCCCTGTCCAGACCGGCAGCGTCCAGCGCGCCGGTGGCGTCCAGGGCTGACCGGACCAGCGCGGCGTCCTGTCTGCGCAGCAGCGTGGGCAGGTCGATGTTGAAGCCGCGCTTGGGGGCGTCCCACAGCGCTTCCGGTACCTGCCGGGCCAGCAGATCGCGCAGCAGGCGCTTCTCGCGTCCCGGCTGCCAGGCCCAGTCTTCCGGCAGCGCGCGCAGCAGGCCGCTGACCTGAGGTGCGCCGAAAGGATGGTCCACGCGCAGTCCGGTGGCGCGCGCGGCCTGGCGGATGCGGTCGTCCGGCTGGGCTTCGCCCTGCAGCACCGACAGCCGTTTCAGGTGACTGGCGCCGGCCAGGGCGGCGTGCTCGCGGTAGAAGCGGGTGCCGGATAGGTCCGGCCGGCGGCCGGTCAGCCGCGCGATATCGTCGCTGCGGAAGCCCTGCCAGCGGATGTAGAGGTCCTGTACCACATCGAATTCGAACAGCCGGGCATAGCCGCCGACACCGGGCAGCGGTCGCAGGCCGCCGGCCAGTGCGCGTCGCAGCGCGCGCGGCAGACGGGCTGCGTGGTCGTGCGCGATGCGGCGCCAGCGCGCCGGCATGAGTCCGGGCAGCGCTTCCGCACCGGTGCCGTCAAGGGCACGGTCCGACTGCGCGGCGCAGGCTTCGTACAGCAGTCGGGTGGGCATGCCGGCCGGATCGCAGAAGGGCTGTTCGGCCCGCGCATGGACGCGCTCGAAGGCGGCGGCCAGCGCGGCGGTGTCCGGCCGCACCACTTCGTGACGGCAGCCCAGATGCGCAGCGATGCGCGCGGCAGTGGCCGATTCGTCGAGCACCGGGTCGTCGAAACCGGCGGACCAGGCGGTGACCGGAAAACCGGCACCGACTGCCAGTGCGCACAGCAGCGCCGAGTCGATGCCGCCGGACAGGAAAGCTGCCGGCGAGCGGGCATCGACCAGCCGGCGTGCGATCGCGGCCGTCAGCGCGGCTTCGACCGTGTCGCAGGCTTCGGGATAGCGGCCGGGGGCGATGGCCGGAGGCGGCGGCGGCAGCGGCTGTTCCCCCGCTGCGGTCAGGCGCAGTGCCTGCCCGGCTTCCAGTGCATGCACCCGGTCGTAGATCGTGTTGGGGGGCGCGATGTCGAGAAAGCGCAGGAATTCGTCCAGCCCCTGCCGGGAGATCGCCGGTGTGTCCGGCAGACTGCGCAGCAGCGCGTCGAGGTCGGTGGCGAAGCGGATGCAGCCATCGCGCCCGCGCTGCCAGAACAGCGACACCGATCCGGCAGGATCGCGGGCCAGCACCAGCGCGGACGCCGCCACGTCGTGGGCGGCCAGTGCGTAGCGGCCATCGGCCGTCGGCGCGTGCCCGGCGTGCAGCGGGTCGTCCGCCGCCTCGCCCGGAAAGCGTTCGCCGGCGAGCCAGGTCCGGCCTTCGGCGACCCACGCGGCATCCAGCGACAGGGTGTTGCGGGTGGGGTCGAACAGGCCGACCGCCGTGGCGGGTGCGCTCATGGCCGCAGGGACTGCAGCAGGTGGCCGAGCGCCTGCAGCGGGTGGGCCGCCGCTTCCTGACGCGCCAGTCCGCGCAGCGCCCTGCCGCGCAGCGCCGCGATGCGAGCGCGATGAGCCGAGGCCTCCGGCAGGCGAGCCACGCGTTCGAGCACCGCGATGTGCGCGCGCGCCATCGCGTGCGCGTCACGCGACAGATTGGCGCCATGCCGGCGACGCAGCAGCGCAAGCGCGGGGTGCCACAGCACGGTGTGGCGCAGGGCCGCCCGCAGCCACAGGTCCAGGTCTTCGACCAGCGCGAGCGTCGGGTCGAAGCCGTCCAGCGCGAGGAAGGCCTCGCGCCGCATGATGACGCTGCCGGTGGTGATGAAGCCGGCATCGAGCAGTCGCGTCAGCGGATCGATCACCCGCTGCGGATGACCGAAGAAGCCGGCGTCCAGTCTGCCGCTTTCGAACAGCGTCTGCCGGTGCGGCCGCTGCATCCCGTGCCCGTCGTCATCGAACTGCCGGCAGTCGCCGAACACCAGCGCGGCCTCCGGCAGCGATTCCAGCAGGGCCAGCCGGTCGCCCAGGCTGTCGGCAGGCCACAGGTCGTCGGCATCCAGAAAGGCGATGAAGGCGCCGTGGCTGGCATCGACACCGGCGTTGCGCGCCGCCGCCGCGCCCGGCGCCGGGCTGTCGATCACGCGGGCGCCGGCGGCACGGGCGATGGCCGCGGTGTTGTCGCGGCAGCGGTCGGTCACGACCACCACCTCGACCGGCAGATGCACCGGCTGCGCGTGCACGCTGGCGAGCGCGTCGCCTATCCAGCGCGCAGCGTCGTGAGCCGGAATGACGACGCTCAGCATGCCGGCGATCAGACCTGGCGGCCGGTCAGCATGGCCAGCGCCAGCGAGGCGAGCAGGCGGCCGCGCGCCAGCGGTGCCAGCGCGAAGGCGTGCGCCAGATCGCGCAGGCCGGCCAGCCGCTCGCCATCGCGGTAGCGCCACTTCGCGTAGTCGGCCAGCACGCCGGCCATCGCGTTGCGCCAGAAGGCACCGCGCGCCGCGGCGGGCAGCAGTGCGCGGTTCTTGTTCATCACCTGCAGCGCGCTGCTGCGCATCACCTCGCGGTTGCGGCTCATGCTGCCCGGTGTGCGCAGGATGCAGACCAGACGCTCGCGCACGCAGTCGTAGCGGGCGACCGCGGCCAGCCGCATCCACATGTCGATGTCTTCGAGGCTGCGCAGCGTGGTGTCGAAACCGCCGGTGCGCGCGAACAGTTCGCGCCGTGCGATCACCGCCGAACCGCTGCCGGCCACGGTGGCATGGACCGCGAAAATGTCGGTCAGGATGTCGCCGCGGCTGGCCGGCGGGTCCCAGCTGCCCAGCGCGCGCCCTTCGGCATCCACGGTCTGTGCGGCGCCGCCGCAGAAGCCGAGGGCCGGATCGGCTTCGATCAGTGCGCATTGCGCGGCCAGCTTGCCGGGCAGCCACCAGTCGTCGGCGTCGAGAAAGGCGACCCAGTCGCCGCGGGCGGCGGCGATGCCTGCGTTGCGCGCGGCCGACAGCCCGGCGTTTGACTGACTGACGACGCGGATCGCGTCGCCATAGCGCGCCAGCACGCCTGCGGTGTCATCGCTGGAACCGTCGTTCACGACGATGATGTCGTCTGCCGCCCGGGTCTGTGCGAGCACCGAATCGATCGCCCGCGCCACGCACCAGGCGGCGTTGTAGGCCGGGATGACGACGCTGACGGTTGGTGCGCTCATGACCGGTTGTCGTAGCCGAGCCGGGCCTGCATCGGCGCGATGCGGTCGAGGATGCGTTCGATCAGTTCGGGGTTCTGCTGCTTCCATTTCGCCTTGGCCGGCTTGCCCTTCACGATGCTGGTCGGGCGCTGGTCCAGCGTGCGGCAGCGCTGTTCGATGTCGGCGGTGAATTCGAGATCGAGCCGGTCATACACGTCGCGGAACATGTCGACCGGGCGTTCGAACAGGTCTTCGTAGCGCAGGTGTATCCAGCGGTCCGGCGGCAGCGCCGCGGCTGCGTCGAGCGCGAGCTGATTGGCGCAGATCCACTGGAAGGCACACACCTCCTCGATCGGCGCGTGGTTGTAGGCCTGCCAGCCGGGCGCGAGGAAAAACGCCCAGTCGGTGTATTCGCCGTGATTGATCGCCACCGGCTCCGGGAACTCGCCGAGGAACTGTGACAGGTGGAAGTCGCCATCGGTGCGGCCCAGGCGCCAGCCGTCGATCATCGAACTGATGTTGTCGCGGCCGTCGCGCTGGATGAACACGAATTTCGCTTCCGGGAACAGCGCGTGCAGATAGCCGATGCGCATCACGTTGATGCAGGTCTTGTCCAGGATGCGGCCGCCGCCGAGCCGGCGGTAGAAGAAGCGCAGCGCGGCGTCGCGGTGTTCCGGTCGTGCGTGTTCGGCGCCGGCCGCTTCCGAATGCCAGCCGTTGTTGAGCGGGCCGTACAGGTCGTTCCAGAACTGCGGGATCTCGAAACCGAGATTGACCAGCTCGGTCGAGGCGCCGATGGTTTCGAAGGTGACCGTGGTACCGGAACGCGAACAGCCGACCAGGAACACCGGCGGCTTCGCGGCGGGGCGGGTGAGGTCCCACCACAGCCCGCGCGCGTCGCGTTTCAGTTCCACCAGGTTCTTGACGACGATTTCGCGGTCACGCAGTTTGGCGAGTTTGCTCAGCATCGGTGTGCGGTCTGTAGTGTTCAACGGTTCTTGAGTGCGCCGTGCAGTTCGCCCAGTGCGGCGGCGAGGCGCACCAGATAGTGCCGGCGGCGGTGGCCAGACAGCGAGGTCGCGGCCGAGCCCAGATAGCCGGCCGCCTTGCGCAGCATGTAGGCCGCGGGGCGGATGCCTTCGATGCGGGCGACCGAGGACGAGCGCATGAAGGCCTTGCGCACCACGTAACCGGTGGTCATCCGCGCGCCATCGACGTAGTGGTACTGGATCATGTCCGGCGCATAGACCAGCCGCGCGCCCTGGGCCAGCCCGCGCTTCACCCACTCGATGTCCTCGGCGCCACCGAGGTTGTGGCCCTGCGGACCCAGTTCGGTGGAGAAGTCGCCGATGCGCGCGCACCAGGGTGTGCGTATCGCCAGATTGCCGCCGCCCGGAATGGCGCGGTCCGGCGACACCTCGGTCATCGCGTCACCCAGATCGAAGCGCGGCACCGGCAGCGGATAGATGCGGAAGGGGCCGGTGTCGTGCGCCCAGTCCGGCTCGCTGCCGTCCCAGTCGGGCAGGATGCGGCCGCACAGCAGGTCGGCGTCCGGGCGCGCGTCGAAGGCGCGGCATACCGCGTCGATATAGCCTTCATCCACCCGGTGGTCGTCGTCGACGAAGGCGATGCAGTCGTCGCTCACGGCCGGCAGCGCGCGGTTCAGCGCATTCGACTTGCCCGGCCGCGGTTCGTGGTCGACGCTGAGCGGCAGCCGGCCGCTGCGGCGGGCCAGCCAGTCCAGCGTGTCGTCGCTGCAGGCATTGGCCATCACCTGAATGCGCACGGTCCAGCTGGCCGGTGGCCGGCAGCGGTCGAGCGAGTCGAGCGCCTTTTGCAGCAGCGGCCTGCGGTTATGGGTGCAGATGAGGACGGTGAGCGTAGGCATCGGGCAGCTCAGGCGCCGGAGCGCGAAGGATCGGAAGTGGCGGTGCGCACGCGGTAGCCATTGAGCATGCCCAGCGTGTGCGCGACATTCATGGCCTGGCGCAGGCGGCCCGGCCGGGCGCCGGCCACCATGCCCAGCCAGCGTCCGGCATGGTCGAGCAGCTGGCGCAGCAGCCAGGGCGGCATGCCGAGCAGGTGGCCGCCGCTGTGTTCCAGCCGGTGCGCGCCGTAGCGTTTGCCCGCAGCGTAGTGCAGGCGCAGGAAGTAGCGCCGTTCGAGCTTCCAGTCGTCCACCAGGTGGCGGATCGACATGTCGGGCCGGTAGCGGATGGGCGTGCCCCGGCGCAGCAGTTCGCGGAACATCATCGCGTCCTCCCCGCCGCCCACGCCCAGGCCGGCGCGGTTGTAGCGCAGGTCGAAACGCAGCGACGGGTCGTCGCGGAACAGAGACATGTCGTAGGCGATGTTGCCGGACCACAGCGGGTGACTGTCGTCGGTGACCCAGAACGCCGAGCGACCGTAATCGACTTCGCCCAGAAAGGCCTGCAGCTCGTCGCTCATCCAGACCGGCCGCGCATTCGGCGTGTAGTCCACACCGATGTGACCGCCGACGCAGCGGGCCCCTTCGACCGTGATGGCGTGATGCACCGCGGCCACCAGGCCCGGGTCCGGCAGTTCGTCGTCGTCAATGAAGATGAGGATGTCGCTGTCCAGCGCTTCCTGCAGCGCGCGGTTGCGGGCAGGCACGATGCCCTGAGCCTTTTCGCATACCGCGCGCAGCGGAATGCCGGGTGCGTCGGCCAGCGCGGCCAGCACCGCCGGTGTGTCATCGCTGCTGTTGTTGTCGATCGCCAGCAGTTCGGCCGGTGCCGGAAAGTGCTGCGCGCGCAGCGCGGCGACCAGGGCCGGCAGACGGGCGCTGCGGTTGTAGGTGCAGAAGGCGTAGGTGATCTTCATCGGGCGGTCCGCATTGCGCCGAGCCGGTCCAGCGCGCCGATCAGCCGGCCGTAGGCGCGCTCCGGCAGCAGGGCCGGCAGCATGCGCAGCCAGTCGGTCGCACCGCCGTAGCGGGCGGCCATCACGCGCCTGAAGATGAGGCGGGCATCCTTCAGATTGCGCTTCCAGAAGCATTCGTTGCCACGCGTCAGCAGGGTGCCGAACACCATCTGCCGGATCCGGTCCGCGCCCAGCGTGGCGGTGAAATCCGGATGGTCAGCGAGATAGTCGAGCTGCGCATCGGCGAAGTCGAGGGCCGCACGTGCGTGCGCGCTCGAGGCCTGGGTGCCGGAATGGAAGTGGTAGAAGGCCAGCACCTCGGCCACCCGGGTGATCGGGGCGCGACCGGCGATGCGCAGCCACATCGCATAGTCTTCGGCGTTCTTCAGCGCAGTGTCGAAGCCGCCGGCTGCGGTCACCGCCTCACGCCGGGTCAGCGTGGCGTGGATCGGCCAGCGGCAGCCGGCAAACAGCTTTTCGCGCTTGTCGGGCGTTTCGTAGTCCGGCGGGACGAAGGGCTGCGCCCGGCCGCCGCTCAGCCCGATGTTCTGCCAGCCGCAGTAGGCGAGCACCGCGTCCGGCTCGGCCCGCAGTGCGCCGGTCATGCGGGCGAGGAAATCCGGATGCCAGTCGTCGTCGGCGTCGAGGAAGGCGATGCAGCGTCCGCGTGCTTCGCTCAGGCCGCGGTTGCGCGCGCGACTGACCCCGCCGTTGGGCTGGGTGAACACGCGGATGCGGGGATCGTCCGCCGCCATCGCGGCAAGTCGCGCGGCGGTGTCGTCGCCGGAGCCGTCGTCGATGGCCACCAGTTCCCAGTCATCGAAGGTCTGGGCCTGCACGCTGCCGACACTGCGGGCCAGATGGGCGGCCGCGTTGTAGCAGGGCATGATGATCGACACGTGGGGCAGGTTCATGCGACGCGTTTCGACTGCAGGGTGACGGTTGGCGGAGGGGGCCGGCGGACCGGCAGGCGCTGTGCATGGTGCGGTGCATGGGCGCCGCGATCAAGCGGAAAAGCGGCCCGGCCGTGCGCTGGAGCGCATTTCGGCTCATCCTCGCCGGCAATGCGCGGTTCAGGTCAGCCGGGCGCGCAATTGCTGGGCCATGTAACGCGACAGCGCGCCCAGGCTGCCGTCGTTGCTGGCCAGCACCAGCTTGCGGCACAGCGTGGATGCGGTGTCGTGGTTGAACACTGTCAGCCGGCGCAGCGTGTAGGGATTGCCGTCACGCAGCGCCCAGCCGGTGCGGGTGGTGCAGGCCTGGCGGTAGCCCGCGGTCCTGACCGCCTCGGCACACCGGGTGTCCCAGTCGCCGTAGGGGTAGGCGAAGCTGCGCACGTCGCGGCCCAGGATGTCTTCCAGTGTCGACTTCGAATCCGCCAGTTCCCGTGCCAGATCGGTATCGGACGCCTCGGTCAGCCGGCAGTGCGACACCGTGTGCGAGCCGATCTCGATGCCGGCGGCACTCAGGCCGCGCAGTGCGGCCGCGTCCATCATGCGTCCTGCCGGGCGCCCGTCGTAGGGCCAGTGCGGCTCGTCGCCGATGGCGCCGCTGACGATGAACCAGGTGGCGGTCATGCCGCGTCGTGCGAGCGCCTCGACCGCGAGCAGGTTGTCTTCGTAGCCGTCGTCGAAAGTGATCACCGCGACCGGACCGTCCGCGTCCGATGTCCGTCCGGCAGCGATGTCGTCCATGGTGGCGGTGCGGTAGCCGAGTGAGGACAGCAGATCGAGCTGCTGACCGAAACGGTCCAGCGACACCGCCCACGGCCAGTCGGGCTGTCGGTCTGCGGTCACCGAGTGGTACATCAGCATCAGCGGGCCGTGGCCCGCCGATCTGCGGGCCAGCGCATAGGCGATCGGATCAAGCACCGCGCATTCTCCTGACCAGGGCGGTGATCAGGCCGCGGTAGCGGGCCTGTTCGGTTGCCAGCGACTCGATCGGTGCGAACAGGAAGGCCAGCCCGTAGGCCAGTCCGGATACGCCGGTCAGCACGATGGCACCGGTGAGATCGAGCTGTCCGCCGGTTCCGGTCAGAAGCCGGTACAGGCCTCCGCTGAGGATCAGCAGCGGAATGTTCAGCAGCAGCGCGGGGCGCAGCGCGCGTACCAGCTCCTGCACGCGTGCGCGCAGGCATTTCGCGGCCAGCCAGAACATGACGATGCTGCTCAGGTAGAACACCAGCACGATGGCGGCGGCCACACCCTCGATGCCGTAGTGCTGCCCGACATAGACCGCGACGGCGGTCAGCGCCAGCGCGCCGATCTGCACCGGCAGTTCGTAGTGCAGCCAGTTCTGTGCGCCGAGGACTGCGCCGGCCATGTTGTCGATCAGCAGCGCCGGCCAGGCCAGACAGATGATGGCGATGACCTGCGCCGATTCCAGCCACTTCTCGCCATAGACGAAACCGACCAGCGGATCGGACACCCAGAACAGCAGGATGTAGAGCGGCGTCAGATAGACCGCCAGCAGGCCGACGCTGCGGAACAGCAGGTAGCGGCAGCGGTCTAGATTGTCCTGTTCCGCCGCAATGGCCCGGAACAGCACGTGATAGACCGATCCGGTGACGAAGGCGTGCGGCATCTTGGCCAGGCTTTCCCCCTTGTTGTACAGACCGACCGCGGCGGCGCCCAGCGTGGATGACAGGATGGCCGTGCTCGCCTGCTGCCGCAGGTAGAAAATGATGTCGGTGGCCGAGGTCAGCGCCCCGTACTGCGCCAGATGCTTGGCACGGCTGAAATCGCGCGTGAAGCCGGGTCGCCAGCCGGTGATCGCCTGCAGCACCACCACCGATACCAGCGAGCCGATCAGCCCGCCCAGCACCAGTGCCCACACGCCCATGCCGGCGAAGGCCATGATCACGCTCAGCACATTGGTCACGATCAGGATGCCGAGGTTGAACAGCGCGATGGTGTTGAACTTCATGCCGCGATGAAGCAGCGTGGTCGGCAGGTTCACGAAGGGCCGGATGATGAAGGACAGTGCGGACACCCGGAGCAGATCGGTATAGATAGGGTTTTCGTACCACACCGAAAAGGCCGGCGCGAGCGCGAAGAAGAAGGCGTAGATCGCGGTGCCTATCGCCAGCTGCAGCGTGAACACGCTGCGGTAGTCGTCAGCGGTGGCTTCCTTCGAGCGGATCAGCGCCTGCCCCATGCCGCCGCCGGCGAGGAAGCCGGCGAAGCCGGTGAACACCTGGGTGGTGAGCAGCACGCCGAAATGTTCGGGCGCCAGCAGCCGGGTCAGAACGATGCCGAACAGGAAGCCCAGGATCTGATTGCCGGTGCTTCCGACGAAAAGCCAGCGCACGCTGGAACGGAAAGACTGGGCCGAGCTCATGAGGTGGGGGTGTCCATAGCCTGCCGACAGTAGCCGAGCCGGCTCGGTCTGTCCGTTGCACGGGTCACGGGAGGGGTGAGGGGCGGGCGGTATGATGCCGCAGGAACGGATTCAGAGCACTGGAGGGTGGAACGATGGCTGTACGCTGGAAGACCTTGCTGGCCGTGGGCCTGCTGTCTGGCTCTGCGTGGGCGGGTGAGGCGACGACCTGGAAGGAGAGCGATTTTGCGATGTATCCGCAGTATTGCCGCGCCCGGCTCGACAACAAGAACAAGCTCATGATCCCGGTGTGGGAGAAGAAGATCGGCGCAGCGTCCTTTCTGCACGTGCACCACTACTGTTTCGGAATGAAGGCGGTCGCGCTGGCCTACGCCAACTACACCGACAAGAACCGCCGGCGTTTCTTCGCCAATGCCACGGTGTCCGAAACCGCCTATTTCCTCGAGCATGCGCCGGAAGAGAGTCCGCTGCGCGCCGAGGCACTGGTCACCCAGGGGCGCGGCTTCGTGCTCGCCGACCAGCCGGATGATGCGCGCGAGCGTTTCGAGGCCGCACTCGAGATCGATCCCAATCTGGTCGATGCCTGGGCCTTCCTCAGCGATGTGCACGTCGCGCAGGGCCGCAAGCAGGAGGCGATCAAGGTGCTGCAGGACGCCCGGGACAAGCTGGGCGACCAGAAAAAGATCATGCTGCGGCTGAAGGAGCTGGGCGTCAGCGCCGGCTGAGCGCGTGGCTCAGAAGTCGAAGTAGATGAAGCGCTGCGTGCTGCCGCCGAACACCACCAGCGCCAGCACGCAGGCGGCGTAGACCGAGCCGCGCAGCAGAGCCGGCGTACGCGACCAGCGCTCGGTGCTGCGGGCGGCGAAGCCGACCAGGCGCGGTTCCAGCAGCACCAGCCCCAGCGTCAGCCCGGTCAGCAGCCAGACGAAGCTGCGCACCTCCGGCGGCTGAGCGCCGGCCTCCGAGGCGCCGAACATGCGGCCGCACAGCGACAGCGCCGCGTCCAGGCTGGGCGCGCGGAAGAACACCCAGGTGATCCATACGATGACCATGCTGACTGCCCAGCTGCAGACCGCGTAAAGTGCTGCAGGCAGCGCTGCGCCCGGCGCGGGCAGCAGCGGCTTGAGCACTCTGTGCAGCACCAGCCAGCCGCCGTGCAGTGCGCCCCAGATGACGAAGGTCCAGGCCGCGCCGTGCCACAGCCCGCCCAGCACCATGGTGATCATCAGATTGGCCAGGGTGCGGGCAGCGCCGCGGCGGTTGCCACCCAGCGACACATAGAGGTAGTCGCGCAGCCAGCGCGACAGCGTGATGTGCCAGCGCTGCCAGAATTCCTGGGGATTGCGGCTCACGTACGGATAGAGGAAGTTGCGCGGCAGCGTGATGCCGAACACCCGTGCCAGGCCGATCGCCATTTCGCTGTAGCCGGAAAAGTCGAAATAGATCTGCAGCGCGAAGGCGGTCACGCCCAGCCAGGCGGTTGCGCTGTCCAGCCGCTCGGGATGTGCGAGCAGATCGTCCGCCACCCCGGCCAGATTGTCGGCAAACAGCACCTTCTTGATCAGGCCACCCATGAAGATGAGGGCACCCAGCTTGAGGTCGCGCGCCTGCAGCGGCTGCAGGCGCCCGAGCTGTTCGACCAGTTCGGAGGCACGCAGGATGGGGCCGGCCACCATGTGCGGGAAGAAGCTCACGTACAGCCACCAGGCGCGGAAGCTGATGCGGGTGGTCCATTCGCCGCGATAGACGTCGATCATCACCGACAGCATGTGGAAGGTGTAGAAGCTGATGCCGAGCGGCAGCGCCCAGTGCGTCCAGCTGCTGTCGACGCCGCGGATATCCACGCCGGCGAGGCCCGCTGCGGCGAGCGCGGTGTCGATCACCATGCCCAGATACTTGATGACGCCGAGCAGCGTGAGATTCAGTGTCAGCGCGACCACCAGCGTCCGGCGGCTGCGGGTACGCGACAGCGCGCTGTAGAACAGGTAGTTCGCGCTGACCGACAGCACCAGCAGGATGAGATAGGCCGGTTTCCACGAGGCGTAGAACAGCAGGCTGCCGGCCAGCAGCGTGACCGCGCGTTCGCTCTGGGAGCGGCACAGGCTGTAGAGCAGCAGCAGTACCGCGAGGAAGACGAAGAAGACGGGCTGGCTGAATATCATGGCCGGGGGGGGGCGGTGCGTGCGAACGCCTGTCCCAGCGAGGTGCTGAAGACGCGGGCGCCGCTGTCGTTCAGATGACCGGGGTCGGCGAAGTCGCCGGGCTGCAGCGGCCTGCCAGGCGGTGCCTCAAGCCAGCGCGCGCCGCGTGCCTCCAGGGCCGGCAGGATGTCGGCGTAGGGCCCGGCTGCCGCGTCCGGCCCGAAGGCGGACGCGCGCTCGAACATCGGCACCGCGATCAGGTGCACACGGCTGCCGGCCCGGGTCAGCCGCTCCACCAGGTCGAACAGATGACGGGTCATGCGCGGGTCGGGCGGCGCACGCGTACCGGCTTCCTGTGCGCGCAGCTGTTCGGCGGTCTGGAAACCGCCGCTGCGGCCCTGACGATAGCCGGCGGTGCGTTCGGCGCTGCCGCCTACGGGTTCGATCTCGTGGAAGGTGGCCTCGATGAAGCGGCCGAGCTTGTCCGGTTCGCGCAGCTGCCGCAGGTTGCCGCTGTAGTACCAGCTGCGCAGCCAGGAGCCGAACAGCGCGCCGTGCAGGCCGTCCTGCCAGAGGTCGTCGCGCAGCGCGAAGAAACCGTAGTAACCGAGCGAATCTTCGTCCTGGAACAGCGTTTCGTCGAGCGCGATGAATACGTCGGCCGGCGGCTTCATCCCGCGTTCAAGCAGCCGCTCCACGACGCCGCGGAGTACCAGCGTATTGGCGCCGGGCAGGCCCAGATTGAACGCGACGTGCCGGTCCGGCAGGTCGGCGCCGGCGCGGAAGGCGGCCGGCGACAGTCCGTTGTCGGTGCGGCTGTTTCCGACGAACAGCGTGTCGGGCTGCTGGCGGGCCGCGTGCCGCATCTTGTCCTCCGCTCTGCCGGCGGCGAAGACCGAGCGGTAACGGTAGAGCCAGGCGTCGCAGTGCAGTGCGGCTTCGAAGCCGAGCAGCAGAACCAGCGCCCAGGCCGCGGCCGGGCCGATCTGGCGGGCCAGGGCGCGCATCAGGGATGCATCCATTCGCGCAGCGTCTGCATCCAGCTGCGTGCCGGCGCACGCGCCGCCGAAGCTTCCAGGCGGCGATGCAGTTCTGGCCGGGCCGGGTCGCGCAGCGTCACGTCGACCGCCAGCCGGTCCGGCTGGAACAGCAGTTCCAGCGTGCGCCCGCCGGCATCCACCCGGGCGCCGATGCGGCCGTCGCCCGGCGTCAGCCGTTCTATCTTCTGTGGCGCAACGGCGGCGTCGGTGCCGGTGTGCATCACGACCAGGAAGCGATCCTGACGGGACGCCAGCACCGGCGACACTTCGATGCGCCACGCACCGGCTTCGAAATCGGCCGCGTGCCGCGATATTTCGCCCCAGATGGCGCCGTTCTCGTCGTAGTTCTGCCCGTCGGCGAAGAACTCGAAACCGCGGCCGCCGATCGGCGTCAGCCGCGCCTCGGACGGAAACAGCACGGTGCCCTCGAGCCGGGCGGAGCCGGCCTGGCTGCCGCCGAGCGGGCGCTCGAACACGAAGCGGTTGCCATCCACCGCCGGTGCCAGCGCGCCGTGCAGCAGCCAGCGCTTGGCCAGATCCGGCCGGGCGGTCTCGATGTCGTCGTACACCACCACGGTGCCGCTGGGCCGGTCGAACACGAAGATCCGCCATGCCTTCTCGACCCGCCGCGTGCGGTGATGGAAGCTGCCCGGTCCGCTCTGGCTGTTGGTGTAGGCCGGCGTGATGTCCGCCAGCGCGACCAGCAGGCCCTCCTGGTCGAACAGCGTATGCAGCCGGCCAGTGTGGAAGTCGTCGTACTGGCGCCGCCAGTCGTCCAGATCCAGCGGCGCGGCATGCAGGTCCCAGCCCGAGCCGACGCGCCGCTGGCCACCGTCGTTCGCGATCGGCCGCGGCTCCTTGTCCTTGCGGGCGGGCTTGGGCGCGGTATCTGCCGGGTCGGTCACCGTCACCGTGTTGTGGGCGATGCTCTGGTAGTAGTAGTTCAGATAGTGGTCGCTGCCATAGCCGCCGCAGTAGCAGCCGCTGTCCAGCGCGAGCGGCACGCCGGTGTAGAGGGTGAAGGCGCCCTGGTCGAGGTGGCTGTGCGACCAGTAGTTGTCGCCGGCCTTGAAGCTCACGATGGTGGCATTGCGGTCCCAGCCGCTGCGCGCGGTCACCAGCCCCAGTCCGTCGGCGAAGTGGGCGAGCGGGCGGCCGGTGAGCTGTTCCGGGTCGGAGTACAGCGTGGCATCGGGCAGCGGTCCCCAGGGCCAGGAGGTCGGGGCCAGCCGTGCCTTCGGCGAACCGAACATCGAGTAAGCGTGGCGGTCGCGGAACTCGAGCGCCAGCGCCAGTGCGTCATCGACCCGGCGCCGCGGGAAGGCGACGTCGCCCCAGCGCTGTATGGTGCCGTCGGGCAGTGCGCGGTGGATCAGGAAGGTGAGAAAGCCATGGATCGCCGGCTCGCGGGCGAACAGGTCGTCGCCGGTGGCGGCGCGCCACATCGCCGGCAGCTGATAGATCGCCTGCCCGATGCCGATGCCCACGTATTCGCCGCCTTCATGCCAGCCGCCGTTCTGCCCGCCGATCTGCCGCCAGACCGGCAGCACCCGGTTCAGCCAGTAGTCGTGGGTGAAGGCCATCACCGGGTCGGCACGCCGGTCATCCTGGTAGATGGACAGCGCGCATGCCATCAGTGCCTGCAGCGGTGAGTTGTACAGATAGACGTTGTACGGCGACAGGCGCTCGGTACGGATGACCTTGATCTGGTACTCGCAGGCCTCGATCACCTTGTCCCGGAGCGCAGGCATCAGATCGGGCGGAATCCGGTCGTGCAGCCAGTCATAGCCCTGAGCGATCGGCTTGGTCTGTTCATGGCCGCGCCAGCTCGGTTTCAGGCGGATCAGCCGCTCGGTCAGCGCCCGCATGTCCTGGCTGCCCGGGCGCAGGAATTCCGCTTCGATCGCGGCGGCCAGGTCGCCCTGTCCGCCGCGGGCGCGGGTCAGCAGCTGATTGATGTACTCGGGATTCTCCTGCGCGATGCGGGCGCGCTCTCCGGCGTCAGGATGGGGCAGCCGCGGGTGGGCGGTGCGGAAGCCGGGCAGGGCGGGCATCCTCAGTTCGGCCGGTTCCGGCAGCATGGCCTTGCTTGCCGAGGTGGCGGCCACCGCAGGAGGCGTACGCGTGATCGACCACAGGCCGGCCACCGCACTGAAGGTGCACACCACGGCCAAGGTGCCGGCCAGCCCGGCTGCAGCGGTGTTCGTGCCGCTGCGCCGGGGCAGCTGGCTCACCGCGAACGCCGCGGCTGCGAGCGCAACCACCGCCGTGGTGAGATCGGGCGTGCGCCCGGGGACGTACTGCTGCAGCCATTCGAGCGTAAACGCGAGGCTCCCGCAGCCGGCAACGATGACGCCGCTGGCGATGCGGCTGCGCGACGAACTGCGATACAGCGCCAGGGCCAGCGCCAGATAGGGCCAGGCGCTGTCCAGCAGCACGCTGAGGCCCTGCATCGGGTTGGTCATGTGGGCGAGGAAGGGCACCGTGTTCAGCACGCGCAGCGGCCCCGGCTCCGGCGCCAGTTCGCCCACGGTCAGCGCCAGCGCCAGAAGCAGGGCGGCCAGTGCCGGCCGCCGCGGCTTGAGTGCGCGGGGTGAGCCGAGCGCCAGGGTCAGTCCGGCCAGCGCGCCGACCAGCGCTTCGGCCGATATCTGCCGGCTCACCACGAAGGCCTTGCCGACCAGTACCGCGAAGAAGAATGCCCACAGCGCGCGCGTGACCGAAGCCGGGCGCTGCCGCGCATCGCGGATCAGCAGCCCCAGCGCGGCGATTTCCAGGGCATAGGTGAGTGCCCGCACCGGTTCGAACCGGGACGGGTCGTCCAGCACCTGGGCCAGCGGCTTGAGTCCGTTGCGCAGCAGACCGATGTCCAGCGAGGGCACGAAGGGTGCGAGCTGGGCCAGGGCCCAGAGGCCGGTGGCCAGCAGCGCGAGGTTCGCTTCCGGCCCGGCTTGCAGATGCCGCTGCCGCCATGCGCCGAAGCGGCTGACCAGGCGGCCGTCAGGCGCCATCAGACCGGCCAGCAGCGCACCGGCGAACGCGCCGGCGGTGTTGAGCAGCAGGTCGGACAGCGCCGGAACCCGCTGCGGCAGATGGGCCTGGGCGGTTTCGACCGACAGGCTCAGAAGCCCGCCCAGAACGGTGGCGGCAAGGGCGGCGGCCGGCAGGCCGCGCCGTGCCATCGAGATGCGGACCAGCAGACCGATCGGAATGTAGATGAGGGCATTCACCACCATATCCGGCAGCGACAGCGCGTGGTGCGGCATGCCCGGTTCGAGAAAGGCCCAGGTGTCGACGCCGCTCTGCCAGCCGCTGAACGGAAACAGGCTTCCGTAGAGGATCAGCGCCATGTAGGCGGTGAGCAGCAGCAGCGGGTGACGATTCGGTTCGGGGTACATCGTGTCCGGTGGCAGGCGGTCGATCAGCGCGGCCGGCGCAGGGCCCGGCGCGGCCGACAGCATGCCCGGGTTGCGTGCCGGCGCGAGTGGTGCGCGTCACGGACGCCGCGATACTGCAGTTCCGCCCGCTGCCGGGCTGTGCGAAAGTCCGCTCCCGGAGGATGGACCGGATGTACGGGCTGATCGTGATCGGGCTGCTGTGGGCAGCCTTTGTTTTTCTGCTGAGGCGAGATATGGCGGTTGCCTGGGCGGAACCCTGCCTGCGCGCACCCGTGCTCGTTTTTGAGGGGGATGACTGGGGTTTCGGCCCGTCTGCACAGGCCGATGCCCTGCGCGACATCGCCGGTGTGCTGCGCCGTTACGCGGACGTCGAGGGCCGGCCTCCGGTGATGACGCTGGGCGTGGTGCTGTCCGGCCCGGATCCGGCACGGCCGGATGAGCCGGAGGCCGGCATCCTGCTTGACGACGCAGCGATGCGCCCGGTCCTGGACAGCATCAGCGAAGGTGTTCGCGACCGCGTGTTCTCGCTTCAGCTGCATGGCATGCAGCATTACCACCCGGCAGTGCTCGATCTTGCCTGCCGCGCCGATCCGGCGCTGGCGGCCTGGCGCCGGCAGCCCCTGGCCGCGACCGAAGATCTGCCGTCGCCGCTGCAGTCGCGCTGGACCGACGCCTCGGTGCTGCCGTCGCGTCCGCTCGCGCCGGCGGACATCCGTCTGCGGGCGACCGCGGAAGTGAATGAATTCGCCCGGGTGTTCGGCCGGCCACCGGCGGTGGCCGTACCCCCCACCTTTGTCTGGAACGACACTGTGGAAGCGGCCTGGGCGGCGGCCGGCGTGCGGGTGATCGTGACGCCCGGCGAACGTTACGAGGCACGCGGGCGTGACGGGCTGCCGGTGGACAGCGGCCACCTTTATCGCAACGGTCAGCGCTGCGCTTCGGGGCTGATGGCGGTGGTGCGCAATGACTATTACGAGCCGGTGCGTGGTCATCGCGCACCCCACGGACTCGAGGCGCTGGCGCGAAAATGGCGGCAGCGCCGTCCGCTGCTGCTGGAAACCCACCGATCCAATTTCGTCGGGCGGCACGCGCGTCATCAGGACAGCCTGCAGGCGCTGGACGAACTGCTGGCGAGGGCCACGCGGGATTTTCCGGATATCCGCTTCCTGTCGGTGGAGACGCTGGCCGCGGCCTACGCCGAGGGCGGCGGGCTGATCGACCGCAGGCTGACCGTCCGGCTGCAGGCGCTGATCGCCCGGGTGCTGTTGCCCGGCCGCCGGCGCAAGGTGGCGCTGCTGCTGTGCGGACTGAGCGCGCTCGCGCTGCTCGGTGCCGTCCTGCCCCGGTTTTAATGTGGAAATTTGTGTCTCCGGAGGGGCGGACCCCCGCTGAAACGGCGTCGCAACGTGCGTTAGTTATCACTGACCGCACGGGCGGCGCCTTCATGTGACCGGATTCACGCGCTCCTGCGGACGCTCCCCCTATCTTTCGCCCTCAACAAACCGGCCGACTGCGCCGGAAAGAATATCTGCCGGCGACCGGCTTTGCTGCCGCAGGCGCCAGAAGGGGTTGATTGTGGTCAGACTTTTCAGTCACTACGTACCGTCCGTCACGCTCATGAGATTGATTGCCGAAGCGATCGTGCTGCTGATCGCGGGTTTCGGCGCGGCCTGGATCAGCGCGCCGGCCAGCCTGGATACGCTGTTGCCCGCCCTGTTGCCCGCCAGTCTCTTCGCGGTGCTGATGACCTTGCTGATGAGTGCGCTTGGCCTGTACCAGCGGGAACAGCCGCGCAACCTGTCCGAACTGGTCGGTCGAGTGCTGTTCGCCTTCCTGCTCGGTCTGCCGGTGGCCTACATGGTGTTCCGGCTGATGCCCCAGGGCAGCATCGCGATGCCCGCTCTCGACATTTCGCTGTGCATGGGTTTCGGCGGCATCCTGCTGCTGCGTGCCGCGTCCTTCCTGCAGGCCGACGGTGCCGGCATGTTCACGCGTCGCATCCTGGTGGTCGGCACCGGATCGGAAGCGGCGTCGGTGTGGGCGGCGGTGTCCACCTCGGCCAGCAGTACCCATACCATCGTCGGGTTCGTGCCGGTCGGCGCCGAGGATACGGTCGAGGTGCCCTCGACCATGGTGATGCCGGAAGGCAGCTGTGTCATGCAGCTGGCCCGTGACCACCGCGCCAACGAAATCGTGGTGGCGGTGCGCGAACGCCGCGGCGGCGTGCTGCCGCTGCGCGAACTGCTGGACTGCAAGCTGGCCGGCGTGACGGTGAACGACCTGTCCAGCTTCTTCGAACGGATGCGCGGTCAGGTCCGGCTGGACACCCTGCGTGCCAGCTGGCTGATCTACGGCGACGGCTTCCGCCAGGGTTTCGCGCGGGCCGCGGTCAAGCGCGTGTTCGACATCGTCGCCTCCAGCGTGCTGCTGGTGCTGACCGCACCCGTCATGCTGCTGGCTGCGCTGGCCATCGCGATCGAAAGCGGCTTCCCGGTGATCTACCGGCAGGAGCGGGTCGGGCAGGGCGGCCGTACCTTCAAGGTGCTCAAATTCCGCAGCATGCGCCTGGACGCCGAAGCCGATGGCAAGCCGCGCTGGGCCGGCAGCAACGACGACCGCATCACCCGCGTCGGCCACTTCATCCGCAAGACCCGCATCGACGAACTGCCGCAGATCTTCAACGTGCTCCACGGCGACATGAGTTTCGTCGGCCCGCGCCCGGAACGGCCCTTCTTTGTCGATCAGCTGACCGACCAGATTCCGTTCTATGCCGCCCGCCACAGCGTCAAGCCGGGCATTACCGGCTGGGCTCAGGTGCGCTACAGCTACGGCGCCTCGGTGGATGACGCGGTGCAGAAGCTGCAGTACGACCTGTACTACGTGAAGAACCACACGCTCTTCCTCGACATCCTGGTGCTGCTGCAGACGGTCCGTGTCGTGCTGACCGGCGACGGCGCACGCTGAGCCGGTTCCCGGCGGGACGACGGCTGCGCGCCCGCGTCCCCGCGGGCACAATGCGGTTCTGCCCACAGGACCTTGCCGCATGTCGATGGATTCACTTCCGGCCGCTTTTGCGCTGTATGCCTATATGGTGGCAGCGCTCGGCTTCCTGGCGCTGTCGCTTCAACTGCTGCTCGGTCCCGGCAACGCGCCGCGGGCGCGGCTGCTCGGCGGCTGCATGGCGGTCGGCGCATTCTGGTGCGCGGCGCTGGCAGCCTTCGTCAAGCTGCCCAGCGCGGTGTTCTGGACGCTGGCCCATGTCGCTGACGCTGCGCACTATCTGATTTTCCTCGGTTTTCTCGCCGCCTGCGTGGTCGACCCGGACGGCCACCGGCCGCTGCGCCACCTGCTGACCGGGCGGTCATGGCTCATGCGCCTGGTGCTGCTGGCGGTGCTGCCCTGTGCGCTGCTGTATGCCGGCGCCGCCGTCGTGCTGCCGCGGGATCAGGCGGTGCTGCCGGCCATGATGGGCGGCGGGCTTGCGCTCAGCCTGCTCGGCGCGGTCATGACCGAACAGTTCTATCGCAACACGCCGCAGCAGTGGCGCTGGGGCATCAAGCCGATGACGCTGGGCCTCGCGTTCACGCTGGTGTTCGATCTGTACTACTTCGCCGAAGCGCTGATGTTCCGCGAGATCGACGCGACGGTCTGGGCGGTGCGCGGCGTGGTGCATGCGCTGGCGCTGCCGCTGTTCGCCGCCTCGTCGGCCCGTGTGCGGGAATGGTCGATCCGGCTCAATGTGTCGCGCGAAGCGGTGTTCCATACCTCGGCGCTGGTGATCGCCGGTGCCGCGCTGCTGATCATCGCGCTGGCCGGCTATTACGTACGCTTCTTCGGCGGCGAGTGGGGCGCGGCACTGCAGACCGTGGTGCTGGCGGCCGGCGCGCTGGGGCTGGTGGCGTCGATCGCGTCCGGCAGCGTGCGCGCCTGGCTGCGCGTGTTCATCAACAAGCACTTCTTCAGCCTGCGCTATGACTACCGCGCCGAATGGCTGAAACTGGCCGACACCCTGTACCGCGCGTCCAGCGTGGACAAGCTGCGCGAGGCGTCGATCCAGGTCATGGCCGATCTGGTCGAAAGTCCGGGCGGCCTGCTGTGGCTGCGCAACGAACAGGGCGACTACGTACCGGCAGCCCGCCTCAACGTGCCCGACATCGACGCGCGCGAGCCGGCCGACAGCCCGCTGGTGGCGCTGCTGCACGGCCGCATGTGGGTGGTCAATGTCGAGGAGCACCGCTCGCGGCCGGGCGTGTACGGAAACATGCGGCTGCCGGAGTGGGTGGCGGCGGTACCGGAGGCCTGGCTCATCTGTCCGCTCGGCAGCGAGGACCTGCCGCTCGGCTTCGTCGTGCTGTGCCGGCCGCGCGCCCTGCTGGATCTGAACTGGGAAGTGCGCGATCTGCTCAAGACCGCCGGCCGTCAGGTGGCCGGCGTGCTGAGCCAGACCCAGGCGATGGAAGCGCTGATCGAGGCGAAGAAGTTCGAGGCGTTCTCCAAAATGAGCGCCTTCGTGGTGCACGACCTGAAGAACCTGATCGCCCAGCTGACGCTGCTGCTGCGCAACGCCCAGAAGCACAAGGACAACCCGGAGTTCCAGCAGGACATGCTGGACACCATCGAACACGCGGTCGGCCGCATGAACAGCATGCTGCTGCAGCTGCGCTCGGGCACTCAGCCGATCGAGCAGGCGGCGCCGGTGGCGCTCACGCCGCTGCTCGAACGTCTGCACCGCGCAAGGGCGCGCAGCGCCTGCAAGGTCGAGCTGGAGGTGGAGAGCGGCCTGGTCATCCGCGCGCATGAAGACCGGATAGAAAGGGTTGTGGGGCATCTTGTGCAGAATGCACTGGATGCCACGCCGCAAACCGGTAAAGTCAGCATCAGGGCGCGCAACGAAGCGGCAGGCGTCGTGGTCGAGGTCGAGGACAGCGGCTGCGGCATGACCGAAGAGTTCGTGCGCGAGCGCCTGTTCAAGCCCTTCCAGTCCACCAAGGCGAACGGCATGGGCATCGGCGCCTACGAAAGTTTCCGCTACATCCAGGATCTGGGTGGACGCATCGAAGTAACCAGCGAGCCGGGCCAGGGCAGCCTGTTCCGGCTCGTGTTTCCTCAGCAGACGGCTGCGGTGGCCGCCGTCGCCTGACCGGGAGTGACATGGCTGACAAGGGTCGTACGCTGTTGATTGTCGAGGACGATCCCGCGCTGCAGAAGCAGATGCGCTGGAGCTTCGACGATTACGAAGTGGTGCTGGCGAGCGATCGCGAATCGGCGCTGGCGCAGATCCGGCGTCACGAACCGGCCGTGATCACGATGGACCTCGGTCTGCCGCCGGCCCCCGACGACGTGACCGAAGGCATGGCGCTGCTGGGCGACATCGTTGCGCTCGCGCCGCAGTCCAAGGTGATCGTGCTGACCGGCCAGAACGACCGCGCCAACGCGCTGCGCGCGATCGGCATGGGCGCCTACGATTTCTACGCCAAGCCGTTCGAGCCCGAACTGCTGTCGCTGCTGATCGAGCGCGCCTTCCGGCTGCACGACCTGCAGATGGAGAACGCGCGCCTGGCCAACCAGACCCTGGGGGCCGAGGGGCGCTTCATCACCCGTGACGCCAACATGCTGCGCGTGCTGCGCACCATCGAGAAGGTGTCGGCCACCCGCGCCACCGTGCTGCTGCTGGGCGAGAGCGGCACCGGCAAGGAAGTGCTGGCCAAGACCCTGCACGACCGCTCGGAGCGGGCCGGCGAGCGCTTCGTCGCGATCAACTGCGCCGCCATTCCGGACAACCTGCTGGAAAGCGAACTGTTCGGCTACGAGAAGGGCGCCTTTACCGGGGCCACCAAGCAGACGCCGGGCAAGATCGAGGTAGCCCACAAGGGCACGCTGTTCCTCGACGAGATCGGTGACCTGCCCGGACCGCTGCAGGCCAAGCTGCTGCGCTTCCTGCAGGAGCGGGTGATCGAGCGCCTGGGCGGCCGCGAGGAAATTCCGATCGACGTGCGCGTGGTCTGCGCCACCCACCAGAACCTGCAGAACCTGATCGCAGAAGGCCGTTTCCGCGAGGATCTGTATTACCGGCTGGCCGAGATCGTGGTCACCATTCCGCCGCTGCGCGAGCGCGAGGGCGATGCCGCACTGCTGGCACATTCCTTCGTCAAGCGTTTCGCCAGTGAGCAGGGGCGCAGTTCGATGTCGCTGTCGCGCGAGGCGGTGGCGGCGATCGAGGCGCACAAGTGGCCGGGCAATGTCCGCGAACTCGAGAACTGCATCAAGCGCGCCACCATCATGGCCGACGGCAGCCAGATCATGGTGCCCGACCTCGGCCTGAAGCCGGCCGAGGAGAACGCCGGCTTCTTCAACCTGCGCCAGATCCGCGAAGAGGCCGAGCGCAAGGCGGTGGTCAGCGTGCTCGCGCGCGTGGACGGCAATATGGTCAAGGCCGCCGAACTGCTGGGCGTCAGCCGCCCGACCCTGTACGACCTGATGAACCGTTTCGGCCTGCGCTGAAATCGAACCGGAGTCCTTTCCGCACATGTCCCGTCCCGTCACTTCGCGATTGCTTGCGGCGCTGCTGTGCGCCGTCGCCCTGACTGCCTGCAGCCGCAGCAAATCGCCGGAAGAACTGCTGGGCGACGCCCGTGCCGCCATCGAGCGCAACGACGTCCAGACCGCCGCCATCCAGCTGAAGAACGCGCTGCAGCAGGACGGCAGCAATGCGGCCGCCCGTTTCGAACTGGGCCGCCTGCACCTGCGGGTGGGTGACGCCGCGTCGGCGGTCAAGGAACTCAACCGCGCGGCGGAGCTGAAGCACCCGGAAGTTCAAGTGGCGCCGGCGCTGGCGCGCGCGCTGCTCGAAACCGGCCAGTTCTCCGATGTCGCGTCCCGCTTTGGCGCGGTCCGGCTGGATCAGCCGGCCGCTCAGGCCGAACTGCGGGCCCTGGTCGGGCGCGCCCTGCTCGCGGCGGGCAATGCGGATGGCGCGCTGGCGGCGTTCGACGAGGCGCTGGCCCTGGACGGCGCACAGCCGGATGCGCTGGTCGGCAAGGCCCGCATGCTTGGCATGAACAAGGATTTCAAGGCGGCGCAGGCGCTGCTCGACAAGGTGCTGACCTCGCCGAAGCCGACCGCGGACGCATGGTTCCTGGACGCCGAAATGAAGGCCTTCCAGGGGCAAGGGGCGCAGTCGCTGGCGTCCTACCGGAAGGTGTACGAGATTACGCCTGAGAACGTGCGCGCGCGCTCCATCGTCATTTCCGCGCTGGCGAACGAGGGGCGGATCGAGGAGGCGCGCAAGGAACTGGACGCGCTGCGCAAGGTGGTGCCGCGCTCGCCGGACGCGAACTATCTCGACGGCCTGCTTTTCGTGAAGGAAAAGAAGTACGTCGAGGCACGCGACCGACTGAGCAAGGTGCTCGCGGTGGCGCCCGATTTCGTGCCTGCACTGGGGCTGGCTGCGGCGACCGAGTACGAGCTGCAGTCCTATGCCCTGGCTGAACAGCACGCGGAAAAGGCGCTGTCCCGCGGGGCAGACACCTTGTTCATCCGCAAGCTGCTGATCGGCAGCTATCTGCGCAACGGTCGTACCGACAAGGCGAAGCAGACGCTGGCGCCGCTGCTGAAGGACGGGGAATCCGATCCGGAAATCCAGGCGCTGGTCGGTCAGGTCTATCTGACCGCCGGTGACGCGAAGGCGGCGGAGCGGGCCTTCGCGCTGGCCGCGAAGCAGGCGCCCGACGATCCGGTTGCCCAGACCCGGCTCGGCATCAGCCGGCTGGCTGCCGGCGACCGCAGCGGTGGGGTGCGCGCACTCGAAGGTGCCGTCAATCTGGGCGACAAGGATGCGCGTGCCGATCTCGTGCTGGTGGTGACCCATCTGCGCAATCGCGAGCCCGATCAGGCGCTGTCCGTGATCGACGCGATGGAGCGCAAGCTGCCCAAGGACCCCGCGGTACAGAACCTGCGAGGCACCGCGCTGCTGCTGAAGAGTGATCCCAGAGGCGCCCGCGCCGCTTTCACCCGCGCGGTCGAACTTGAACCGGCCTATTTCCCGGCCGTCGCCAACCTCGCCCGGCTCGACATGCTTGATGGCAAGGTGGAGGACGCTGAAGCGCGCTTCCGCAAGGTGATCGAGAGCAATCCCCGGCACGCCGACGCGCTGCAGGCCCTGGCAGGCCTGAAGGCGCGCAATCGCGCCGGCGTGCCGGAGGCGGTCGCGCTGCTGAACAAGGCGATCGAGGGCAATCCCAAGCTGGCGTCGCCGCGTGCGGCGCTGGTTGACCTCTACATGGCGACCGGTGACGGGCGTGCCGCGCTGAAGGCGGCAACCGATGCCGCCACGGCACTGCCGGAGGACACGCTGGTGCTGCAGGCGCTGGCCATGGCCCAGGGGCAGTCGGGCGATTTCGATGCAGCGATCGCCACCCGCAAGCGCATTGTCGACCGCGAGCCCGGCAGCCTTCCCGCGCTGCTCATGCTGGCGGCAACCCAGATGAGCGGCAAGCGTGAATCGGAGGCGATCCAGACGGTCCGGAAGGCGCTGGTCGTCGAGCCCGAATCGCTGGAGGCGCAGAACATGATGATCGCCATCCACCGCTCGCGCGGTGCGCTGGACGATGCGCTGCGCGTGGCCCGCGACGTGCAGCGCCAGCGTCCGAAGCAGGCGGTCGGTTTCATCATGGAAGGTGAGCTGATGCTGGCCTCGTCCAAGCCGGACGCCGCTGCGCGCAGCTTCCGCGAGGCCTACACCCGCGAGCACAACGGTTCCAACCTGACCCGGCTGCACGCGGCGCTCAGCCGGGCAGGCGCCACCCGCGATGCCCAGGCCCTGGTCGATGCCTGGATGAAGGAACAGCCCAAGGACGTGGTGGTGCCGCTCTATCTCGGCGATGTCGCTCTGGCCCAGAAGAAGCTGGACGAGGCGAAGGGCCATTACCAGACGGTGCTGGCGCGCTCGCCGTCCGAAGTGGCGGCACTGAACAATCTCGCGTGGATTTCTGCGCAGTCGGGCGACCCGAAGGCACGCGAGTATGCCGAGAAGGCGTATTCGATCTCGCCGTCCAACCCTGCGGTGCTGGACACGCTGGGCGCCATCCTGGTCGATGCCGGCGAGGTGGATCGCGGTATCAAGCTGATGCGCGAAGGCGTGACGATCGCACCGCAGTCGAACGACCTCCGGCTGTCGCTGGCCTCCGCGCTGGCGAAAGCCGGCCGCAAGGCCGATGCGCGCAAGGAACTGGAACCCCTGTCCGCACTGGGCAGCAAGTACGAGCGGGCGGCCGAAGTGGCTGCGCTGATGAAAACCCTTTGAACTGACTCCGGATACAAGACCATGACCCAAGTTGCTGTGATCGGCCTCGGCTACGTCGGACTGCCGCTGGCCGTCGAATTCGGAAAGAAGATGCCCACCCTCGGCGTGGACATGTCGGCGGCCAAGGTGGCGGCCTACCGCGAATTCGTCGATCCGACCGGAGAGGTGAGCAGCGAGGACCTGCGGGCCGCCAGCCAGCTGACGGTCACGACCGACGGCGCGGCGCTGAAGGACGCGGATTACATCATCGTCGCGGTGCCCACGCCGGTCGATGACGCACACCAGCCGGATTTCTCGCCGCTGGTCGGTGCCTCGGAAACCTGTGGCAAGTACATGAAGCGCGGCGCGATCGTGGTGTTCGAATCGACCGTCTATCCGGGCGCGACCGAAGAGGTGTGCATTCCGGTGATCGAGAAGTTCTCCGGCCTGAAGTGGAAGCAGGATTTCAATGTCGGCTACTCGCCGGAGCGCATCAACCCGGGCGACAAGGAACGCACGGTCACCAAGATCCTGAAGGTGGTGTCCGGTGATACGCCGGACACGCTGAAGAAGGTGTCCGACCTGTACAAGGCGGTCATCACCGCCGGCGTCTATGAAGCGTCGAGCATCAAGGTGGCTGAAGCGGCCAAGGTGATCGAGAACACGCAGCGCGACCTGAACATCGCCTTCGTGAACGAACTGGCCATCATTTTCAACAAGCTCGGCATCGATACCGAGGAAGTGCTGAAGGCCGCCGGTACCAAGTGGAACTTCCTGCCCTTCCGGCCCGGTCTGGTCGGCGGTCACTGCATCGGCGTGGATCCCTACTACCTGACGCACAAGGCCGACATGCTGGGCTATCACCCGCAAGTCATCCTGGCCGGCCGCCGCATCAACGACGGCATGGGCAAGTACGTGGCCGAACAGACGGTGAAAAAGCTCATCCAGAGCGGCGCTTCGGTGAAGGGTGCCAAGGCGCTGGTGCTCGGCCTCACCTTCAAGGAGAACTGCCCCGACCTGCGCAACTCGCGCGTGATCGACGTGATCCGCGAACTGCAGAGCTATGGCGTCGAGGTGATCGTGCATGACCCGGTGGCCGAATCGGCCGAAGCCGAGCACGAGTACGGCGTGTCGCTGGTCGACTGGGACGCCGTTCCGAAGGTGGATGCCATCGTCGCCGCGGTGTCGCACGCAGAATTCAAGGCGCGTCCGGTCACCGACTATGTCGCCAAGCTGAAGGACGGTGGCGTGCTGGCCGACATCAAGTACCAGTTCGACGTCGATGCGCTGGCGGCGCATGGCGTCAGCGTATGGCGTCTGTGAGATACGCATGACCGTTCCGAGCACCCTTCCGGCGCCGCTGCAGGCTGCGCTGTCCGACCGGCCGCGGCGCTGGCTGGTGACCGGCGCCGCCGGCTTCATCGGTTCCCACCTGGTCGAGGCCCTGCTGCACGCCGGCCAGACCGTGACCGGGCTGGACAATTTCTCGACCGGCCACCGGCGCAATCTCGATGAGGTGATCGCCGGTCTGCCTGACGGGGCCGCGGCACGCTTCACCTTCGTCGAGGGCGACATCCGCGATCCGGCGACCTGTGCCCGGGTGTGTGCCGGCACCGACATCGTGCTGCACCAGGCGGCGCTGGGTTCGGTGCCGCGCTCGATCGCTGATCCGGTCACCTCGCACGATTCCAACGTCAATGGTTTCCTGAACATGCTGGTGGCGGCGCGCGACGCGAAGGTGTCGCGCTTCGTCTATGCCGCCTCCAGTTCAACCTATGGCGATTCGCCGTCGCTGCCCAAGGTCGAGGACGTGATCGGCAAGCCGCTGTCGCCGTACGCGGTGACCAAGTACGTGAACGAGCTGTACGCCGACGTGTTCGGCCGCTGTTACGGCCTGCCCTGTGTCGGCCTGCGCTACTTCAACGTGTTCGGCGCACGCCAGGACCCGGAAGGCGCCTACGCCGCGGTGATTCCGCGCTGGGCGCGCGCGCTGCTGCTGGGTGACACCGTGCAGATCAACGGTGACGGCGAAACCAGCCGCGATTTCTGCTACGTCGACAACGCTGTGCAGGCCAATCTCCTGGCCGGCCTGACCGACAGCGCGGATGCGGTGAACACGGTCTACAACGTCGCGGCCCATCGCCAGACCTCGCTGAATCAATTGTTTGCAGCGATGCGCGACGAACTCGTGAAACGCTTCCCGGACATCGCGGGTGCGCAGGCGCAGTATCGCGAATTCCGGGCCGGCGACGTGCGCCACTCGCTGGCCGACATCTCCCGCGCGCAGACGCGCCTGGGCTACGCGCCCACGCATGATGTGTCGCGCGGGCTTGCGGAAGCGATGAACTGGTATGTGGCGCGTTTCGCGCCGGCCCGTGCCGCCTGATCCTTGATGAAATTCCTGCCGTCCTCCGCCGTCCTGCTGTCCGCCTGCCTGCTCGCGCTGTCCGCGCACGCACTTGAACCCGAGGTGGCGGCGCGTTCGCTGGTGGCCGAGGCGCGGGCGTTCGAGCATGGCGAGGGCGTGCGCCGCGATCCGGCACGCGCAGCCGCGCTGTACTGTCAGGCCGCCAAGCTGGGCGACGCCGACGCGCAGTTCAATCTGGCCTGGATGTACGCCAACGGACGAGGCGTGGACCGCGACGACGCGCTGGCCGCCACCTTCTTCGACCTGGCCGCCCGCCAGGGCCACGAGCAGGCGCAGCGCATGCTGCGCTTCACCGGCGCACCGACCCGCGATCTGCCGCTGTGCATGCAGGACCCGCCGGAGCCCGAGCCGGTCATGATGGCGCAGGCCATCAATCCGGATCTGGAAGCCGCTTTCGGCACCACCGCGGACCGCCGTCGTGTGATCGAAATCGTCCGCGAACTGGCGCCCCAGTTCGACATCGACCCGCATCTGGTGCTGGCGGTGATCGGCACCGAATCCAATTTCAATCCGAAGGCGCGTTCGCCGAAGAACGCGCAGGGGCTGATGCAGCTCATTCCGGAAACCGCCCAGCGCTTCAATGTGCGGGATTCCTACGACCCGGTGCAGAACATCCGCGGCGGCATGGCCTATCTGCGCTGGCTGCTGGCCTACTTTGAAGGTGACGTCGTGCTCGCCACCGCCGGCTACAACGCGGGCGAGGGCGCGGTCGACAGGTACCGTGGCGTGCCGCCCTACCGTGAAACCCGCGAGTACGTGAAGCGCATCCAGACCCTGTTCGGCAAGACCGAACACCGCTACGACCAGACGGTCACCCAGCCTTCGCCGGCGCTGCGTCTCGTGTCCCGTCGTGGCTGATCCGCGCCGGCGCCTGCTGTGTGCGGCGCTGCTGGCGGCGCCGCTGATCGCGCAGGCCGATCTGCCCGACACCATTGCCCGCATCAAGCCGTCTATCGTCATCGTCGGCACAAACATGCGGCTGAGGGCGCCCAATTTCGAACTGAAGGGGACCGGCTTCGCCATCGGCGACGGCACGCTGGTGGCGACCAATGCCCACGTGGCCGGCATACAGCTCGATGCCGACCGTTTCGAAATGCTGGCGGTGGTCGCCAGCGTCGATGGCAAGCAGCAGACGCGCGACGCGCGCATCGTTGCGGTCAGCGTCGAGCACGACCTGGCCATCCTGCGCATCCAGGGGGCGCCGCTGCCGGCGCTGCCGCTGGGCGATTCGGGCCGGGTGCGCGAAGGGCAGGCCGTGGCCTTCACCGGTTTTCCGATCGGCAGCGTGCTCGGCTTCATTCCGGTCACCCATCGCGGCATCGTGTCGGCCCTGACGCCCATCGTGATTCCGGTGGACAACATCGCCCACCTCAGCACACCGAACCGCACCCGGCTTGCCCGCGGCAGCCTGACCGTGTTCCAGCTCGATGCCACCGCCTATCCGGGCAACAGCGGCAGCCCGCTGTTCGATCCGGATTCCGGCGAGGTGATCGGCATCCTGAACATGGTGCTGGTGAAGGCCGGCAAGGAAAGCGTGCTGGCCCAGCCCAGCGCCATCAGCTACGCGATACCGGGCGTCCATCTGACGGCGCTGCTGGCCACCGTCCGCTGACCATCGCCTTTCGCTGGCAGGCAGTTCCGGGGCCGCTGGTATAATCTCGTCCCAACAGGTGCTTCGCGCCTACTCCACGTCTGCTGCCCGCCCCACATGTCCCTGTTCGCGCTCGGTCTCAACCACCACACCGCCCCGCTGGCGGTGCGCGAGCGCATGACCTTCCTGCCGGAATCGCTGCCAGACGCGCTGGGCGAACTGACCCGTGCGCGTCCGGTGCAGGAGGCAGCCATCCTGTCCACCTGCAACCGTACCGAGCTGTACTGCGCGACCAACGACCCGGACAGCGCGCTGGACTGGATGGCCCAGTACCACCGCATCGGCGCGCAGGAACTTGCCCCCTACATCTACCGGCTGGAACACCAGCAGGCGGTGCGCCACGTGTTCCGCGTGGCCAGCGGGCTGGATTCCATGGTGCTGGGCGAACCGCAGATCCTCGGTCAGATGAAGCAGGCGGTGCGCCTGGCAGAAGGTGCGGGCACGCTGGGTGCGCTGCTGCACACGCTGTTCCAGCGCAGCTTCGCGGTGGCGAAAGAGGTGCGCTCCACCACCGCGATCGGCGCCAACATCGTGTCGATGGCCGCAGCCGCGGTGCATCTGTCCGAACGCATCTTCGGCAGCCTGTCCGGCCAGCGCGTGCTCTGCGTGGGCGCCGGCGAAATGATGGAGCTCTGTGCGGCGCATTTCGCAGGCTGTACGCCGCGCGAAATGGTGATCGCCAACCGCACGCTGGACCGCGCCCAGGCGCTGGCCAGCCGCTTCGAGCGCAGCGATCTCAAGGTCGGCGCCATCCGGCTGGACGAGCTGGGCGAACGGCTGGCCGAGTTCGACATCGTGCTGTCCTGTACCGCCAGCCCGCTGCCCATCATCGGCCTCGGCATGGTCGAGCGGGCGCTCAAGCAGCGCCGCCACCGCCCCATTGTCATGGTCGATCTCGCGGTGCCGCGCGACATCGAGGGCGAGGTGGACAAGCTGGGCGACGTCTTTCTCTACACGGTCGATGATCTGGCGCAGATCGTCGATTCCGGTCTGGAAGCCCGGCAGGCGGCGGTGGTCGAGGCGCAGGCCATCATCGATGCGCGGGTGGCCAACTTCCTTCAGTGGGTGCAGGCGCGCGAGGCGGTGCCGGCCATCCGCGCGCTGCGCGGTCACGCCGAGGACATGCGCGCGGCCGAGCTGGATCGCGCGCTGCGCGCCATCGCCCGCGGCGAATCGCCGGAGCGGGTGCTCGACACGCTGTCGCGCAACCTCACCAACAAGCTGCTGCACGGCCCCACCCGCATGCTGAACGAGGCGCCGCCGCAGGCGCGCGAACAGATCGAAGGCCTGGTCAAGCGCCTGTTCCCGCAGCACGGCGGCGACGCCTAGCGCCGTCGTCACGGTGTCGGGCTGCGACCCTTCGCCGTTCCACGCCTTTCTCCCGTTCCGCCCACATGAAGCCGCGCATCGCCGAAAAACTCGAACAGCTGTCGACCCGTCTGGCCGACCTCGACGCCGCGCTGGCCGACCCGGGCGTGACTGCCGACATCGACCACTACCGCAAGCTCACCCGCGAACACGCCGAGCTGACCCCGGTCATCGCGCTCTACCAGGCCTGGTGCAGGGCGCGTGACGATGGCGAGGCCGCCCGCGAGCTGCTGGCCGATCCGGACATGAAGGAACTGGCCCAGGGTGAGATCGAACAGTCGGCCGCCGACATGGAACGGCTGGAAGGCGAACTGCAGCGCGCGCTGCTGCCGAAGGATCCGGACGACGGCCGCAACGTGTTCCTGGAAATCCGCGCCGGTACCGGCGGCGACGAATCGGCGCTGTTCGCCGCCGACCTGTTCCGCATGTATTCGCGCTATGCCGAACGCAATCGCTGGAAGGTCGAGGTGGTGTCGGCGAGCGAATCCGACCTCGGCGGCTACCGCGAAATCATCGCCCGCGTCAGCGGCGACGGCGTCTATCAGCGCCTCAAGTTCGAATCCGGCGGCCACCGCGTGCAGCGGGTGCCGGTGACCGAAACCCAGGGCCGCATCCACACCTCGGCCTGTACCGTCGCGGTGATGGCCGAGGTGGACGAGGTGGGCGAGATCGACATCAATCCGGCCGATCTGCGCATCGACACCTTCCGCGCGTCGGGCGCCGGCGGGCAGCACATCAACAAGACCGATTCGGCGGTGCGCATCACGCACATCCCGACCGGCATCGTGGTCGAGTGTCAGGACGACCGCAGCCAGCACCGCAACAAGGCGCAGGCAATGTCGGTGCTGGCGGCACGCATCCGCGACGCCCAGGTGCGCGCGCGCGACAGCCAGATCGCGTCCACCCGCAGAAGTCTGGTCGGCAGCGGCGACCGTTCGGAGCGCATCCGCACCTACAACTTCCCGCAGGGCCGGATGACCGACCACCGCATCAATCTGACGCTGTACAAGCTGGACGCGATCATGGACGGCGATCTGAGCGAACTGATGGACGCGCTGGCGCACGAGCACCAGGCCGAACAGCTCGCGCAACTGGCGGAGGAGGGCGCCTGAGCGGCGCCCGCGCATGACGCTGGACGACTGGCTGCGCGAGGCGCGCGCGCGCATCGACAGCCGCGACGCGCAGGTGCTGGCGGCGCACGCGCTGGGCTGCGACCGCGCCGGTCTGATCGCGCGCGGGCTCGATCCGCTGGCCGATCCCGCCCGTGCCACCCTCGACCGTCTGCTCGAGCGACGCGCGGCCGGCGAACCGGTGGCCTATCTGGTCGGCCGGCGCGAATTCTTCGGGCTGGACATCGCGGTCGGCCCCGGCGTGCTGATTCCGCGGCCGGACACCGAAGTGCTGGTCGAGCGGGCGCTGGAATGCATCGCCGCTCTGCCGGCGCCCCGGGTGCTCGATGCCGGCACCGGCTCCGGCGCGATCGCGCTGGCGATCAAGGCGCAGTGCCCCCGCGGCCGCGTGCAGGCGCTGGATCGCTCCGAGGCGGCGCTGGCCATCGCCCGTGACAACGGCCGGCGGCTGGGGCTTGAAGTCGGCTGGATCGCCTCCAACTGGCTGGAAGCCGTTGCCGGTGAAGAATTTGACTGCATCGTGTCGAATCCGCCCTACATCCGCACCGGCGACCCGCATCTGGCCCAGGGCGATTTGCGCTTCGAACCGCCATCGGCGCTGGCCAGCGGCGAGGACGGGCTGGACGACCTGCGCATCCTGTGCCGGCAGGCGCCGCCCCGGCTGGCCGAGGGCGGATGGCTGCTGTGCGAGCACGGTTACGACCAGGCGCCCGCGGTGCGCGCACTGATGCGTTGTGCGGGACTTGCCGATGTCGCGTCATGGCGCGATATTGCAGGGATCGAACGGGTCAGCGGCGGCCGCCGGCGCGGCGGCGACTGAACAGCTTTACCCCCGGCGGCGTGGTGCCGACGGCTTTTTCAATACGGGCAATACCGACTTCTCAAAGGAAACGAAGATGAGCGTGCAGGATCGCATCAAGGAAACCGTCACCAGCAACCCGGTCGTGCTCTACATGAAGGGCACGCCGCAGTTCCCGCAGTGCGGTTTCTCGTCCACCGCGGTGCAGATCCTTAAGCACCTCGGCGTGCAGAACCTGCACACCGTGAACGTGCTGGAAGACGCGGAAATCCGCCAGGGTATCAAGGAATATGCCAACTGGCCGACCATTCCGCAGCTCTACATCCGCGGCGAATTCATCGGCGGCTGCGACATCATGAAAGAGATGTTCCAGTCAGGCGAGCTGAAGAAGGAACTGGAAGGCCTCTGATCGGCGTCTGCCCGGCCCCGGGCGGATCGCATCAGTCGGTGACCGGCAGCCCCTGCGGGTTGCCGGCCCACACCCATTCCAGCAGTGCATCCAGCACCGGCTGCGCGCGTTTGGCATTCGGGTGGTTCAGCCACGCAACCAGCAGCACCCGCTTGCCGTTGCGGTCCAGCAGGTAGCCGGCGATCGAGCGGGTGTCCGCCAGCGAGCCAGTCTTCAGATGGGCCTGACCGGCCAGCGGCGACGTTTTCTGCCGCCGGCGCAGCGTGCCGTCCACTGCATACACCGGCAGTGAGGACATGAATTCCGGCATGACCGGGCTGGCCCAGGCATGTCGCAGCACGGTGGCCAGATCAGCGGCGGACAGGCGCTCCGCGCGTGACAGGCCGGAGCCGTTGTCCATCACCAGGCTGTTCAGCGTCAGCCCGCGCCGCGTCGCCCAGGCACGGAGGCCGGCCTGCGCCGCCGCGGTATCGGCGGGCGCGCCCGCGGGCGCCAGCGTCAGGAAGAGCTGGCGCGCCATCACGTTGTTGCTGTACTTGTTGATGTCGCGCACCACCTCGGCCAGCGGCGGCGAATCGATGCCGCCGAGCGTCAGTGCCTCCGGCGGCACCACGCCATCGCGGATGCGCCCGGCGAGGCGTCCGCCCAGCTCGGCCCACATGGCCCGCAGCGCGCGGGCGAAAAATTCGCCGTGCGGCAGCGGCGCCACATTCCAGATGCGTTCGCCGCAGTCGCGCGCGTAGCGCCCGCCGATCTGCAGCGTCAGCCGGCCGTCGCCCGCCGGCTGCACGGTCGCCGTCAGCGTGTCCTTCCAGTCGCCGCATTCGCCCGCCACCAGCTGCACCCGGTTGTCGATCTGCACGCCCTCCAGCGGCGGCTCGGCCCACAGTGCCGGGCTGCCGCCCTCCACCGGCTGCAGCCGGATGCGCAGCGCGTTGTGCGCGAACAGCAGCGCGTCCGGACCGACGTTGTAAGGCGCCATCGGTTCGTTGTCGAAGGCGCCCGGATCGTAGGACGCGGTGGCGTAGCGGCTGCGGTCGGTGACCACGTCGCCGCGGATGTCGCGCACGCCCCGGCTGCGCAGTTCGCGCAGCAGCAGCCAGAGCTGTTCCATGCCCAGTGCCGGGTCGCCGCTGCCGCGGATGTAGAGCGGGCCGTCGAGCACGCCATCGCGCGGCGGCTTCGTGACCAGCAGCTCGGTGCGCCAGCTGAAAGCCGGCCCCAGCGTGTCGAGCGCGGCGTAGGTGGTGACCAGCTTCATCACCGACGCCGGATTCATCGCCAGTTTCGCCTGGTGACTGATGCGGGCCGGCCCGCCCTCGACCGGCTGTACCACCACCGACACCGCCGACGGCGGGATTTCAGCGGCTTTCAGCGCCTGCAGCACCGGCGCCGGCAGCACTGCCTGCGCGGCGGCCGACAGCAGGGCCAGCGTCGCCGTGAGCAGCAGGTGCATCGGCAGCAGGCGCATCGGCATCAGGCGATGCGCGACAGGTGGCGGCGCACCGAAGCGCTGGCGCCCAGCCAGCCGAGCAGCGCGCACAGCGCCAGCAGCACCACCCAGTCGAGCGCGGCCAGCGGGCGCAGCACGAACTCAAGGCTGTAGAGGCCGGCCAGCTCGCCCATGGGCTGGGCCAGCATGCGGGTGGCGACCAGCGCAAGCAGGCCGGCCAGCACGCCGCCGAGCAGGCCCTGCAGCGCACCGAACCAGTGGAAGGGCCGGCGTATCCAGGCGTCGGTGGCGCCGAGCAGGCGGCTCACCTCGATCTCGTCGCGCTGGGTCAGCAGCTGCAGCCGTATCGTGTTGAAGGTGACCGCGACCAGTCCGAGGCCGAGTACGCCGGCCAGCATGGTGAGCGCCTGCCGGCCGAGCGCGATCAGGGCGTCCAGCCGCTTGGCCCAGTCGGAATCGAGCTGCACGTGCTCGACTTCGGGCAGCTTCGAGAGCTCGCTGCGCAGCGCTTCGAGTCGCTGTGCGTCGGCGTCCTTCAGCCGCACGACGAAGGCGTCGGCGAACGGGTTTTCCGGCAGCGCGTCGAGGATTTCCGACAGTCCTTCGTTGTCGCGGAAGCGTTTCAGCGCGGTGTCACGCGAAATGAGTTCGACCCGGCCGTCCTTCGCCAGCAGCGCGCGTATCTTCTTTTCGGTGTCCTTCACCGTGTCGGCGCTCGCGGCCGGCTGCATGAACACCGAAATTTCCGGCGCCGCGCTGACCGTGCCGGCCAGCCGCTGCAGATTGCCCAAGAGCATGTAGCCGGTGGCCGGCAGGGCGGCGGCGATGCCTACCACCAGCGCAGCCAGCAGCGTGTTGAAAGGCTGGCGCAGCATCTGCCGGGCGGCGCGCAGGCCTGCGCGCATCTGAAGACGCAGCCAGTTCATTGCAGCGTCCCGTGGGCCAGCGACAACCGGCGCGGCGCGTAGCGCTCGAACAGTCCGCCGTCGTGGGTGGTGAGCAGCACGGTCACGCCGGCTTCGTTGAACGAACGGAACAGGTCGGCGATGTCGCGCGCGTAGGCGTCGTCGAGGTGGGCGGTCGGTTCGTCGGCGAGCAGGATCTGCGGCCGGTTCACGATGGCGCGGGCGATGGTGAGGCGCTGCTGTTCGCCGCCGGACAGTTCGACCGGCATCGCCTTCTCACGGCCGGCGAGGCCGACCCGCTCCAGCGCGGCGCTGACCCGCTTTGCCGCCTCGCGCGGCGGATGGCTGCTGATGGACAGCGGCAGCATCACGTTGTCGAAGGCGCTGCGGTCGAACAGCAGGCGCTGGTCCTGCATGATGAGCCCGATCGAGCGGCGCCAATAGGGCAGGGCGGCGCGCTTGAGCGCCGACACGTTTTCGCCGCCGACCAGCACCCGGCCTTCGGTCGGGCGCTCCAGCACCGCCAGCAGCTTGAGCAGCGTGCTCTTGCCGGCGCCGGAGTGGCCGGTCACCACCACCATTTCGCCGCGCGCGATGTCGATATCGACGCGCTCGAGTGCGGTGTGGCCGCCGGGATAACGCTTGGTGACCTGTTCGAAGCGGATCATGCGCCGCTCAGCCCGCCTGCGGGCTGTCGAACAGCGCGTCGACGAACTCGGCGGCGCGGAAGGGCTGCAGATCGTCCACGCCCTCGCCGACGCCGATGTAGCGCAGCGCGATCGGACGCGACGGCGCGTGCTGCTTGGCGATGGCGGCGATGACGCCACCGCGCGCGGTGCCGTCCAGCTTGGTCATGACCAGGCCGGTCACGCCGATGGCGGCGTCGAAGGCCTTCACCTGGGCCAGCGCGTTCTGGCCGATGTTGCCGTCCAGCACCAGCAGCACTTCGTGCGGCCCGGTCGGGTCGGCCTTGGCGATCACCCGCTTCACCTTGGCGATCTCGTCCATCAGGTGCAGCTGTGTGGGCAGCCGGCCGGCCGTGTCGGCCAGCACCACGTCTATATTGCGGGCACGGGCGGCGTTGACCGCGTCGAACACCACCGCGGCCGGATCGCCCGAATCCTGCGCGATCACCGCTACGTTGTTGCGGGCGCCCCAGGTTTCCAGCTGTTCGCGCGCGGCGGCGCGGAAGGTGTCGCCGGCGGCCAGCAGCACGCTCTTGCCCTGGGCCTGGAAATGTTTGGCCAGCTTGCCGATCGAGGTGGTCTTACCGGCGCCATTGACGCCCGCGATCATGATGATGAAGGGCTTGTGCGCATCGAGATCGAGCGGCCTTTCCAGCGGCGCAATCAGCTTCGTCAGCGCTTCCTTCAGCACATCGCGCAGTCGGGCCGGATCCTCGATCCGCTCGCGGCGCACCCGCTCGCGCAGCACGTCCAGCAGGTGGGTGGTGGCATCGAGGCCGACGTCGGAGGTGATGAGCAGGGTTTCCAGCTCTTCCAGCAGTTCGTCGTCGACCCTGGTGCGCGAGAACAGTGCGCTGAGCTGGCCGCCGATCTGCGCCCGGGTCTTGGACAGCCCGGCACGCAGTCGCTGAGCCCAGGACATTTTCGGTGCGGCCGCCTCCGGCGCGCTATCCTGCGCGGCCGGCGCGGCGGGTACAGCCTCTGCGGCCTCGGTGGCAGCGGGCTTGTCCTTCTTGAAGAAACCAAACATGTGGGAAGGCGGTCTGTGGAGCACCGTACGGCTTGCCGCACGGCTGGAAAATTCAGGCGCGATCAAGGATTTGGCCTTGATCGCGAACTTTGGCGGAGAGTGTATCAGATGGAATTGCGCCGTTTTTCCCGTGGCTTCGCGCTGTGCAGCGCGCTGGCCGCACTGCTGGCTCCGATTTCGCCGGCACGCGCGAACCCCTACGAAACCCGGCTCGACAACGGTCTGCATGTGATCGTGAAGGAAGATCACCGGGCCCCGGTGGCCATGCACATGGTGTGGTACCGGGTTGGCGCGATCGATGAGCATGACGGCACGACCGGCATCGCCCACCTGCTCGAACACATGATGTTCAAGGGCACGAAAACCCTGAAGCCGGGCGAGTTCAACGAGATCGTCGCCCGTGCGGGCGGCAACGACAACGCCTTCACCAGCCACGACTACACCGCCTATTTCCAGCGGGTACCGGCTGCCGCGCTGCCGAAAATGATCGAGCTGGAAGCCGACCGCATGCGCAATCTGGTGATTTCGGATGACGAATTCGCGCGCGAACTGAAGGTGGTCATGGAAGAGCGCCGGCTGCGCACTGACGACCAGCCGCAGTCCCAGTTGCACGAACAGCTGATGGCCACCGCCTTCATCGCCCATCCCTATCGCCGGCCGGTGATCGGCTGGATGAATGATCTCGAGAACATGCGCCCGGATGACGCGCGTGACTGGTACCGCCGCTGGTACGCGCCGAACAACGCCTATGTGGTGGTGGTCGGCGACGTGGATCACAAGAAGGTGTTCGAACAGGTGAAGAAGGCCTACGGTCACATGAAGCCGGTTCAGCTGCCGGTGCGCAAGATGACCGCCGAACCGGTGCAGACCGGCGAGCGGCGCATCACCGTGAAGGCGCCGGCCGAACTGCCCCAGCTGGCCATGACCTGGAAGGTGCCCAAGCTGGTCGATGTGTCGAACGACCGGGAGCCCTACGCGCTTGAAGTGCTGGCCGGCATCCTGGACGGCCACGCGGCATCCCGTCTGCCGAAGGCGCTGGTCCGCGGCAGCCAGGTGGCGGTCGAAGTGGGGGCCTATTACGACGCCACCGCGCGCGGCGAAACCACCTTCATGCTCGGCGGCACGCCAGCCAAGGGTCACAGCGTGGCCGAACTGGAAGCTGCACTGCGCGCCGAGGTGAAGCGCATCGCGGACGAAGGCGTGTCCGAGGCCGAACTGGAGCGGATCAAGACGCTCACCGTCGCCGCCCAGGTCTACAAGCTCGATTCCACCTATGTGCAGGCGATGGAAATCGGCCGCATGGAGGCCTCCGGCTACCGCTGGCAGGACGCCGATCTGATGCTAGAAAAGCTGAAATCGGTGACCGCGGCCGAAGTGCAGGCGGTGGCCCGCAAGTATTTCGGCAGTGACACGCTGACCGTGGCGGTGCTCGATCCGCAGCCGCTTGATCCGAATGCCAAGCCGCGCGCCAAGCCGGCCGGCCTGCGCCACTGATGCGTTTCCGCAACGATCTTCTTCTGGTGAATCCGATGAACCGATTCTTCCGACATCTGCTGCTGCAGGCCGCCGCGCTGTTCGCGCTGTCCGTTCCGGCGTGGGCGAACGTGAACATCCAGCACTGGGTGGCCGCCAATGGCGCCCGGGTGTATTTCGTCGAAAGCCATGTGCTGCCCATCATCGACCTGCAGGTCGATTTCGATGCCGGCGCTGCGCGCGACCCGGCCGGCCGCAGCGGTCTGGCCGGCATGACCCAGGGCATGCTGGATGCCGCTGCCGGCGGTCTGGATGAAGACGCGCTGGCCGAGAAATTCAGCGATCTGGGCGCCCGCCTGTCCGGCGTGGCCGACAACGACCGCGCCGGCCTGTCGCTGCGGACGCTGTCCAGCGCCCGCGAGCGCGACGGCGCGCTGGCGCTGCTGCGCACCGTGCTCACCCGGCCGGAATTCCCGGCCGCCGTGCTGGAGCGCGAGAAGGCGCGCGCCATCGCCAGCCTGCGTGAAGCCGATACCAAGCCGGACCAGATCGGCAGCAAGGCCTTCGCCCGTGCGCTGTACGGGGACCATCCGTACGGCCGCAGCGCCACCGTCGAATCGGTGGCCGCGATCACCCGCGACGACCTGCTTGCTCACTACCGTCGCCATTACGTGGCGTCGCGGGCAGTGGTGTCCATCGTCGGTGACGTGACCCGCCAACAGGCCGAAGCCATCGCGCTGCAGCTGACCGGCGACCTGCCGGCGGGCGAGCCGCTGGCGCCGATTCCGGCGGTCACCATGCCGAAGGCGGTGACCGAGCGCATCGCGCATCCGGCCAACCAGAGCCACATCTTCGTCGGCGAGCCGGTGACCCGCCGCGGTGACCCGGATTTCTTCCCGCTGCAGGTCGGCAACTACATCCTCGGCGGCGGCGGTTTCGTGTCGCGGCTGACCAAGGAAGTGCGCGAGAAGCGTGGCTATGCCTACAGCGTGTACAGCTATTTCAACCCGCAGCGCGAGCCCGGGCCGTTCCAGATCGGTCTGCAGACCCAGCGCGCGCAGGCGGCCGATGCGCTCAAGGTGGTCGACGAAACGCTGGCGAAATTCATCGCCGACGGTCCGACCGACGACGAACTGAAGGCGGCCAAGCGCAATCTGGTCGATGGCTATTCGCTGCGTCTCGACAGCAACCGCAAGCTGCTGGAAAGCCTGGCGGTGATCGGCTTCTACGGCCTGCCGCTGGACTGGCTCAGCAAGTTTCCGGAGCGGGTCGAGGCGGTGACCGCCGCCCAGGTGAAGGACGCTTTCCGCCGCCGGCTGTCCGCCGACCACATGGTGCGGGTGATCGTCGCCGGCGACTGAGCGGTTGCCGGCCGGGCGGCGGCCGCCGCCGCGGCTGCAGGGCGCGGGTAGAATCCGCGCCATGTCCCGCATACGCATCATCGGTGGCCAGTGGCGCAGCCGTCTCCTTCCGGTCGCCGCCGTGCCCGGCCTGCGCCCGACGCCGGATTCGGTGCGCGAGCGGCTGTTCAACTGGCTGGGCCAGGATCTGGACGGCCTGCACTGTCTCGATCTGTTCGCCGGTACCGGCGTGCTCGGTTTCGAGGCGGCCTCGCGCGGCGCCGCCTCGGTCACCCTGGTCGAACGTGATCCGCGCGCCTTCGGCCGGCTGCGCGAGGCGGTCGACCTGCTGCCGGCACCCCAGGTCAGGCTGGTGCGGGGCGATGCGCTAGAATTCGCCGCCCATCCGCCGCAGCGCTTCGATGTACTCTTTCTCGACCCGCCCTATGGCAAGGGCCTGCTCGACCGCGTGCGGCCGCATCTGTCTGGTCTGCTGACCGACGACGCGGTGATCTACTGCGAGGCGGAACAGCCGGTGGCCGAGCTCGGTGATTTCCGGGCGACGCGCGAGGGGCGGGCGGGGCAAGTCCATTACCAGCTGCTGGAACGATCATGAACGGCACCATCGCGGTCTACCCGGGCACTTTCGACCCGATCACGCGCGGCCACGAAGACCTCGTGCGGCGCGCCTCGGCACTGTTCGACCGCGTCATCGTCGGCGTGGCCGAAAGCCGGTCGAAGCGGCCCTTCTTCACGACCGACGAACGGGTCGACATGGCGCGGGACATCCTGTCTGCCTATCCGAACGTGGAAGTGCGCGGCTTTTCCTGCCTGCTGATGGATTTCCTGAACGAGTGCAATGCGCGCATCATCGTGCGTGGCCTGCGCGCGGTGTCGGACTTCGAATACGAGTTCCAGATGGCCGGCATGAACCGGGCGCTGCGCCCGGATGTCGAAACGGTATTCCTGACGCCGGCCGATCAGTACATGTTCATCTCGGCCACCATGGTCCGGGAAATCGCCTCGCTGGACGGCGACGTCAGCAAGTTCGTGCAGCCGTCAGTGCTGGCGCGGATAGGCGACAAGGTTGAAGCAATGCGTGGAGGCAAGTGAAGTGTCTTTGATCATTACGGACGAATGCATCAACTGCGACGTCTGCGAACCGGAATGCCCGAACGGCGCGATTTCGCAGGGGCCCGAGATCTATCAGATCGACCCGGACAAATGCACCGAGTGCGTCGGTCATTTCGACGAGCCGCAGTGTCAGCAGGTGTGCCCGGTGGACTGCATTCCGCATGACCCGAACCGCAAGGAATCGAAAGAAACGCTGATGCAGCGCTACAACCGGCTGACCGGCAAGGCCTGATGCAGCGCCGCGGCGAGCGGCCTCAGGCCGCCGCCGATACCACCCTCAGCACCGGCGCCCGCAGCGCCGACTCCAGCGCGCCCTGCAGGCGCCCCAGTTCCTCCAGCTGCTGGTCGATCGCCGCGCCGGTCTGGCGCAGGTCCTCGATCCGTTCTTCCAGCGTGTCGGTCGCCTCGTGGATGCGCTTCACGCTTTCCAGCCGGCGCTTCAGCTGTCTCTGGTGTTCCCTTACCTGGTTTTCCAGCGGCGCCATGATGGCGCGCAGCCAGTGCTCGACATCGCGGTTCACCACTTCCATGTGCTTGCGCACCTGTACCGCCACGGTTTCGAAGAAGCGCTGGGTGAGCTGGCGCTTCTCGGTGGTGAGCAGGTTGAGCCAGGTGTTGAACTGCTGGTGGAAGGCGGTTTCCAGCCGATTGATGTCCTTTTCGTAGCGCTGCACCGAGAACGGCACCGGCACGCCGAGCCGGAGGTCGTGCTCGGTCGAGAAGCGCTGGTACATCGCCTCCATCATGTGGAAGATTTCGTCCACGCTGGTGGCGGACTGACGCAGGCTTTCGCGCACGCCCTCGAAGAAGGCATTCATCGCGTCGCGCAGCTGCAGCGAGAAATTGGCCGCTTCCATCACTTCGCGGGTGTGATTGGTGCGCGTGCGCAGCGCGTCCATGCCGAGGTGGGCGAACAGCGCATTGGTCTGCGACGAGAACACGTTGCGGGTGGCGTAGAAACGCTCCAGACCGCGTTCGAACTCTTCCTTCTCGGCCTTCACCCGCTTCAGCATGTACTGGATGACGCCGCGGTTCTTGCCGCGCAGGTCGGAAAACTCCGCCTGCTGTTCGTCCAGTCCGCGCTTGCGGCCCGCCAGCAGTTCGCGCATGCGGCTGATCAGCTCACCGGCGTCATGTTCGACCGCCGCCGCGACAATGTCGCGCTTTGCCGGCAGAAGGTCCTCGACCAGCGCGCGTTCCAGCTGCGGAAGACGGCTGCGCGCGAGCAGCGCGTCGTCATGCTGGATGCGCGCCAGCAGTCCTTTCTGCGCTGAGACCGGGAAGACGCGCGACGCCGGGATGTCCAGCGTGACCGCACAGGATTCGATCTGGCGCTGTATTTCCGCCTCGATCTGGGCTTCGCTGCGCAGTCCGTCCCACAGGCTGTCCATCTTGTTCAGCACCGCGATGCGGCCCTGACGCGAACCGCCGGCGGCGGTCACGTGCGTCTTCCAGACGCCCAGGTCGCTCTGGGTGACGCCAGTGTCCATGCCCAGCACGAACAGCACTGCGTGCGCGGCCGGAAGCAGCGACAGCGTCAGTTCCGGTTCGGCGCCGATCGCGTTCAGGCCAGGGGTGTCGAGAATGACCAGACCCTGGCGCAGCAGCGGGTGCGGCAGATTGATCACCGCGTGGCGCCAGGCCGGTACCTGCACGCCGCCCTGTGCGTCCGGCTGCAGGCCGGTTTCGCCGCTCAGGTCGATGCGGAAGCCCATCGCTTCGGCATCGGCGATGGTGGCCCGGCGCTGTTCGCTGACCCGGGTGAGCGCCTGCTGCATCGCCTGGGGTGAGGCGGTGTCGAGGAGGATGCGGGTCCATGCGCCGGGCTGCGCCTTGTATTCGGCGACCGGCGTATTGCCGCGCCGGGTGTCGATCGGCAGCAGATCGATGCAGGCCGGGCGCGCCGGGTCGTACATCAGTTCGGTCGGGCACATGGTGGTGCGTCCGGTGCTGGACGGCAGTACCCGCGTGCCCTGGTCGCCGAAGAAGATGGCGTTGATCAGTTCCGACTTGCCGCGCGAGAACTCAGCGACGAAAGCCACCACCAGCCGGTCGTCACGCAGCTTCTGCAGAAGCTGGTCCATGCACTGGTCGTTGTGCGTATCGCTCAGATTGGCTTCGAACAGCCAGCCGCGCAGACGGGTGACCGTCTGTTCGACCCGCGTGCGCCACGCGCCATACGCCGACAATTCCTCCTGCATGCCCATCGCCGTCTCCTTCACCCATCTGTCAATCTAGCACAGGCCCCGCCGGCTAACGCTGGCAGGCCGGACAGAAGAAGGTCGAGCGGGCGCCCATGCGGCGCAGCCGTATCGCCGTGCCGCACACGCGGCAGGGCTGGCCGTTGCGGCCATAGACGAAATAGGACTGCTGGAAATAGCCCGGTTCGCCGTCCGCGTGCAGGAAATCGCGCAGCGTGCTGCCGCCGGCCGCCAGCGCGTCGTTCAGAGTGGCCCGTATCTCGTCGCGCAGGCGGGCGCACTGCGGGCCGGTCAGCCGGCGCGCTGCGGTACCCGGCCGGATGCGGGCCCGGAACAGGCTTTCAGAGGCGTAGATGTTGCCGACGCCGACCACCACCGCGCTGTCCATGATGGCCAGCTTGACCGCGCAGCTGCGCCGGGCGAGGGCCGCCTGCAGCCCGGCGGCGGTGAAGCCGGCACCCAGCGGTTCCGGACCCAGACCGGCCAGCAGTGCATGGTTGTCGTCCGGCCCCTCGTGCCAGAGCGCCGCGCCGAAGCGCCGCGGGTCGCGCAGACGCAGCAGCCGGTCGCCGAACACGATGTCCAGATGATCGTGCTTTTCCGCCGGCACCGCCGGGTCCAGCACCCGCAGGCTGCCGGACATGCCCAGATGCAGGATGAGGGTGCCGCGGTCGAAGCGCAGCAGCAGGTATTTGGCGCGTCGCTCGATGTCGCGCAGGGTCTGGCCGGGCAGCGAAGTGCTCAGCCCGGCGGGCACCGGCCAGCGCAGCCGCGGCTCGCGCACGGTGACCGCGCTCACGGTGAGGCCGGTCAGTGGCGCAGCGATGCCGCGGCGGGTCACTTCGACTTCGGGCAGTTCAGGCATGGGTCGGCGGGGGGCGGGGCGAGAGAACGAAGGGGTCAGCGCGGCGGTCGTGGGCGGGTCCTGCACGTCGGCGAGGACATATTTGGACTAACATCGGGCCGACCGCCTGCATCATTGCAGGCCGCAGCGGAACGGCAAGCGACTGCAACGAATTCTAGCGGCCCCACTCAAAGCCCGTAAGCGCCACCCTCTCACCCCTGCACATCCTGATCGGCATTCCTACAGGTCCCCGGCGATCATGCCCATGAAATCCCGTCCCCTGCTGTTCGCAGCCCTGCTTCCGCTGCTGCTGGGCGCTTGCGCCCAGACCCCCAGAAAGCCGCCGGTCGCGGCCGCTCCGGCCGAAGAGCGCAGCGAACCGGCGCCGCGCACAGCGCCGCTGCCGGAGGTCGAACTGACCCGCCAGATCACCTACCAGCTGCTGCTGGGCGAGGTGGCCGCGCAGCGCGGTGAGCTGGGGGTGTCGGCCGCGGCCTATCTGGATCTGGCCCAATCGACCCGCGACCCGCGCATCGCCAAGCGGGCGTCGGAAATCGCCGCCTTCAGCCGGCAGAACGAGGTCGCGCTGCAGGCCACCCAGCTCTGGCTGGAACTGGATCCGGAATCGATACAGGCGCGGCAGATGCTGTCCGGCCTGCTGGTCAATGCCAACCGGCCGCAGGAACTGGAGCCGCAGCTGGCCGCCTTGCTGGCGCAGGAAGGCGTGCAGATCGGCGAAAGCCTGATGCGGCTGAACCGCGTGCTGGCGCGGCTGACCGACAAGACCGAAGTGCTGGGCATCGTGGACCGGCTGACCGAGCCCTATCTGCAGTACCCGGAAGCGTGGTTCGCCCGCGCCCAGGCGGCGCTGCAGGCGCGCGACACCAAGCGCGCGCAGGAGGACGCGGCCAAGGCGCACGCGATGCGTCCGGAGTGGGAACTGGGACTGCTGCTGAAGGCACAGACCACCGCCGAAACCGATCCGCCGGCGGCCACGCGGCTGATGGGCGACTATCTGAAGCGCTATCCGCAGGCGCGCGACGTGCGCATGCAGTACGCCCGTGCGCTGGTGTCCGAGCGCAATTTCCCGGCCGCGCGCAAGCAGTTTGAATCGCTGCTCGGCGGCGCGCAGAACAATCCGGACGTGCTGTTCGCGGTCGGCGTGCTGGCGATGCAGATGCAGGACTACGCCGGTGCCCAGGGCTATTTCAAGCAGCTGCTCGCGCAGCGGCCGGCTGATCCGAATCTGATCCGCCTTTATCTCGGCCAGCTGGCGGAAGAGCTGAAGCAGACCGACGAGGCCCTTGACTGGTATCGCCAGGTCGGCCAGGGCGATCATTACATGGGCGCGCAGGGGCGTTACGTGCTGCTGCTCAGCCGCAGCGGCAAGCTGGATGAGGCGCGCGCGCACCTGCACGCGCTGGCGGCGCAGCCGGGCGGCGACCGGGCACGCTCGGCGCTGATGGAATTCCAGCTGCTGCGCGACGCCGGTCGCGCCGACGAGGGCACCACGGTGCTGGAAGAGGCGCTGGCCGCGCAACCGGACAGCCCGGACCTGCTGTATGAAACCGCGATGATCGCCGAGCGGCAGCAGAAGATCGAGGTGGCCGAACAGCGGTTGCGGCGGCTGATCGCGATCAAGCCGGATCATGCGCACGCCTACAACGCGCTGGGCTATTCGCTGGCCGAACGCAACACCCGGCTGGACGAGGCGCAGGCGCTGATCGCCAAGGGGCTGGAACTGGCGCCGGAAGATCCGTTCATCCTCGACAGCATGGGCTGGGTGCTGTTCCGTCGCGGTGACCTGAATGGCGCGCTGGGCTATCTCGAGCGCGCGTTCGCCATCCGTCCGGATCCGGAGATCGCCGCCCATCTGGGCGAGGTGCAGTGGCTGCTCGGCCGTCGCGAGGACGCCGAAAAGCTGTGGCGCACAGTCGCGGCCCAGCATCCGGACAACGCCGCGCTCGAACAGACCATCAAGCGTTTCATTCCGTGATGCGGGCGTTCATCTGTGCCGGCGTGCTCGCGCTCGCCGGCTGTGCAGCCGTGCCGCCGCAGTCCGACGAGCCCGCCTCGCCGATCGCGCTGCGCGCCCGCGACGCGGTCGATCCGGCTTTTTCGCTGTCCGGGCGCTTCGTCGTGAAAGGACCGGATCAGACCGGTTCGGCCGCCCTCGACTGGACGCATTCGACGCGACATGACGAACTGCAGGTCAACGGCCCGCTGGGCAAGGTGCTGGCGCAGCTGGTGCGTGACGAGCGTGGCGTGCGGCTGATCGACGAGCGCCAGCGGGTGACCGAGGCGGCGTCGCTGGACGCGCTGTCGCGCGCCGTGTTCGGCATGGAGCTGCCACTGTCCCGCGCCGCGGTCTGGGTGACTGGGCGTGCCGGCAGTGCGGACGTCCGCGCACGCGACGCGGCAGGGCGCATCGCGGTGCTGTCCGAGCGCAACTGGCGGGTCGAATTCACCGAATACGACGGCGCCGGCCCGGAGGCGCTGCCGCGCCAGATCGACGCCAGCGACGGCGAATACAGCTTCCGGCTGCGCATCGACGAGTGGTTTCCACCGCAATGAGCGCGCTGCAGGCCGTGGCGGTGGAATGGGGCGTCTGGCTGCCGGCACCGGCCAAGATCAATCTGTTCCTGCACGTGGTCGGCCGCCGCGCCGACGGCTACCACCTGCTGCAGACCGCTTTCCGCTTCCTCGATCATGGCGACCGCCTGCGCTTCACGCCGCGCGCCGACGGGCGGGTGCACCGGCTGAACGACGTACCGGGCGTGCCCGAGGACGACGATCTGGTGGTGAGAGCCGCCCGGCTGCTGCAGCGGGAAACCGGCTGCACGCAGGGCGTGGACATCGAGGTCGACAAGCGCCTGCCCATGGGCGGCGGACTGGGCGGTGGCAGTTCCGATGCGGCCACCGTGCTGATCGCGCTGAACCGGCTGTGGCAGCTCGGCCTGTCGCGCGAGCGGCTGCAGGCGATCGGCCTCACGCTCGGTGCGGATGTACCGGTATTCGTGTTTGGCCGCTCGGCCTTTGCCGAAGGGGTCGGGGAGCGTCTGCAGCCGCTGCAGCTGCCACCGGCCGCCTATCTGGTGGTGGCGCCCGGCGTGTCGGTGCCGACGCCACGGATTTTTGCCGATCCGGATTTGACACGCGATACCGAAGCCTGCAAAATAGCGGACTTTGCTGCATCGCCCTCGATTGATCGCCTTTTCGGTCGAAACGATCTGCAGCCGGTAGCCGCGAGGCTCTACCCGGAAGTCAGTCAGGCGATTTCGCTGCTGGCGGCCGAGGCCGGCGCAGCGGTGGTCAGGATGAGCGGTTCGGGCGCGTGCGTGTTCGCGCAGTACGCGGACATCGAGGCGGCAAGGCAGTTGCAGCACAGGCTGGCGGCGCAGTGGCCGGCAGGCTGGCAGGGATTCGTGGCACAGGGGCTCGACGAGCATCCGCTGTTCCGCAGCAGCCCTGCAGGAGAATGAAGGTTTGAAACCGCGGCGCACCGCAGGTGTGCGACGGGGTCGATGCAGAGTTTGGGGAGTCGCCAAGTTGGTCAAGGCACCGGATTTTGATTCCGGCATTCGAAGGTTCGAATCCTTCCTCCTCAGCCAAATATGATCGGGCAGGCTCGCAGCCAGTGTGGGCCTGCCCGATGTGTTTTCAGGGCAGCAGGCATGCCGACGGGTCGAGACCGGTCATCTGCCTGAACAAGTTCCGAACTGGAACAGGACGTCGCGGTATCCGCCGATCGGGAAAGACTGGCCGGGCGGAGCAGGGCGGCCGTACAGCAGGTCCGGCGCAAGCCGGTTTGAATTCAGCAACTACCGAGTTTCGCGAGGCAGCATGGCTTACGACAGCCTGATGATCTTTACCGGCAACGCCAATCCCAAACTGGCGGCGGACGTTGCCAAGCGGCTCAACATGTCGCTGGGCCGTGCCCAGGTCGGCCGTTTCTCCGACGGCGAAGTCAACGTCGAAATCCTCGAGAACGTCCGCGGCAAGGACGTGTTCGTGCTGCAATCGACCTGTGCGCCGACCAACGACAGCCTGATGGAACTGATGATCCTGGTCGACGCGCTGAAGCGTGCCTCGGCTGGCCGGATCACCGCGGCGATGCCGTATTTCGGCTATGCCCGCCAGGACCGTCGTCCGCGCAGCGCCCGCGTGCCCATCACCGCCAAGGTGGTGGCCAACATGCTCCAGGCCGCCGGCGTGCAGCGCCTGCTCACTGTCGATCTGCACGCTGACCAGATCCAGGGCTTCTTCGACATTCCGGTCGACAACATCTACGCCACGCCCATCCTGCTCGGTGACATCTGGAAGCAGGAATACCCGAATCTGATGGCGGTGTCGCCGGACGTCGGCGGCGTGGTGCGTGCCCGTGCCTTCGCCAAGCGCCTCGAGTGCGATCTGGCCATCATCGACAAGCGTCGCCCGAAGGCGAACGTGTCGGAAGTGATGAACATCATCGGCGACGTGACCGGCCGTACCTGCGTCATCATGGACGACATGGTCGACACCGCCGGCACGCTGTGCAAGGCCGCTCAGGCGCTGAAGGAACACGGCGCGGCGCGCGTGCTGGCCTACTGTACCCACGCGGTGCTGTCGGGCGAGGCGCTCAACCGCATCCAGAGTTCCGATCTCGACCAGCTGGTCGTCACCGACACTATCCCGCTGTCGCCCGCCGCCCAGGCCTGCGACCGCATCCGTGTCGTGTCGATCGCCGAACTGCTGGCCGAAACGCTGCTGCGCATCAGCAACGAGGAATCCGTTTCGTCCCTCTTCATGGAGTAACTGAAGCGGGACACCCCGGGTCGCCTGGTCGCGGGCGACCCTTCATCCACCAGGAGTCATCATGTCCATCGAAATGAACGTCAAGAAGCGCGATGCGCAGGGCACCGGAGCGAGCCGCCGCCTGCGTCGCGCCGACCAGGTCCCGGCCATCATCTACGGCGGCGACAAGCCCGCCACGCCGATCACGCTCGACCACAACGAAATCTTCCACGCCCTGCGCAAGGAAGCCTTCCACGCATCCGTGCTGACGCTGAACGTCGAAGGCACGAAGGAAACCGTGCTGCTGCGCGACACCCAGATGCACGCCTACAAGCTGCAGGTGCTGCACGTGGACTTCCAGCGCGTTGACGCCACCCACAAGCTGCACACCAAGGTGCCGTTCCACTTCGTGAACGCCGACGCAGCCCCGGGCGTGAAGCTCCAGGGTGGCATCGTGTCGCACGTGATGAACGAACTCGACGTGCAGTGCCTGCCGAGCCAGCTGCCGGAATTCATCGAAGTCGACCTGTCCGGCCTGTCGGTTGGCCAGTCGATCCACGTGTCGCAGATCAAGCTGCCGGCCGGCGTTGAAGCGCTGACCCACGGCACCGATCCGGTGGTCGCCACGCTGACGCTGCCGCGCGGCGCGAAGTCGGACGAAGCCGCGGCCGAAGGCGGCGAAGAGAAGTAATCAGCGACCATGTCCGGGAACGGTTCCAAGGCCGTGCCCCGGCTCGTCGTCGGGCTGGGGAATCCCGGCCCGGACTATTCCGAAACCCGGCACAACGCCGGGTTTTGGTTTTGTGAGGGGCTGGCACGCAAGCTGGGCATCACGCTCAACCGTGAAGCGCGTTTCAACGGCTTCACCGGGTCGTCGCGCGCCGACGGCATCACCGTGCTGCTGCCGCAGACCTTCATGAACCGTTCCGGCCAGTCGGTCGGGGCGCTGGCGCGCTTCTTCCGCATCGCACCGGCCGAAATACTGGTGGTGCATGATGAGCTGGACATCGCGCCGGGCGAACTGCGCCTGAAGTTCGGTGGCGGCCTCGGCGGCCACAACGGTCTGAAGGACATCAGCGCCCATCTGTCCACACACGATTACTGGCGGCTGCGCATCGGCATCGGCCACCCGCGCGACCGCGCGCCGGGCACCGAAGTGGCCGACTACGTGCTGCATCGCCCGCGCATCGAGGAACAGCAGGACATCGACGCCGCCATCGCGCGTGCGCTCGACGCCTGGCCGATGATCGCGGCCGGCGACTGGACCCGCGTGTCCACGCTGCTCAATGCCAAGCCGGGTACCGGCAAGGCGCCCAAAGCCTCCACTCAGGCATCTACCCAGGGAAAACAGTCATGAGCCTCAAGTGCGGCATCGTCGGCCTGCCCAACGTCGGCAAATCCACGCTGTTCAATGCGCTCACCAAGGCCGGCATCGCGGCCGAGAACTATCCGTTCTGCACCATCGAGCCCAATGTCGGCATCGTCGAGGTGCCGGACCCGCGTCTCGCCCAGCTGTCGGAAATCGTGAAGCCGCAGAAGATTCAGCCGGCCATCGTCGAGTTCGTCGACATCGCCGGCCTGGTCGCCGGGGCCAGCAAGGGCGAAGGCCTGGGCAACCAGTTCCTGGCCAACATCCGTGAAACCGACGCCATCGTGAATGTGGTGCGCTGTTTCGACGACGAGAACGTGGTGCACGTGAATGGCCGCGTCGATCCGATCGCCGACATCGAAACCATCGTGACCGAACTGGCGCTGGCCGATCTGGCCGCGGTCGAGCGCACCATCGCGCGCGACGGCAAGAAGGCCAAGTCCGGCGACAAGGATGCGCAGAAGCTGGTGGCGGTGCTGGAAAAGCTGCTGCCCCACCTGAACGAGGGCAAGCCGGCCCGCACGCTGGGCCTGTCGGACGACGACAAGGTAATCATCAAGCCGCTGTGCCTGCTCACGATCAAGCCGGCCATGTATGTCGGCAACGTGCTGGAAGACGGTTTCGAGAACAATCCCTACCTCGACCGCCTGCGCGAGTTCGCGGCGAAGGAAGGTGCGCCTGTGGTGTCGGTGTGCGCGAAGATCGAAGCCGAACTGGCCGACCTCGAGGACGAGGACAAGAAGGCCTTCCTGGCCGACCTCGGCCTCGACGAACCGGGCCTGAACCGGCTGATCCGTGCCGGCTACGATCTGCTGGGCCTTCAGACCTACTTCACCGCCGGGGTGAAGGAAGTGCGCGCCTGGACCATCCACAAGGGCGACACCGCACCACAGGCCGCCGGCGTCATCCACACCGACTTCGAGCGCGGCTTCATCCGCGCCCAGACCATCGCCTTCGAGGATTTCATTGCCTACAAGGGCGAACAGGGTGCGAAGGAGGCCGGCAAGATGCGCGCCGAAGGCAAGGAATACGTGGTCAGGGATGGCGACGTGCTGAACTTCCTGTTCAACGTCTGAGCGTCCGTCAGGCCCCAACGAAAAAGCCTCCGCAAGGAGGCTTTTTCGTTGGGGGCCGTGTCGGCGTACTGCGGCGTTCAGCCGGCCGCGCCGTCCTGCTGCTGGGCAGCGACCTCTGCGCGCACCTTGTCCATGTCCAGCGCCTTGGCCTGTTCGATCAGCTGGTCGAACTGACCGGCGGAAAGCGCGCCCGGCTGTCCGTACAGCACGATCTGGTCGCGGAACACCATCAGCGTCGGAATCGAGCGGATGCCGAAGGCGGCGGCGATGCCCTGTTCCTCTTCGGTATTCACCTTGGCGAACACGATGTCCGGGTGCTTTTCCGACGCGGCTTCGAACACCGGGGCAAAATTGCGGCAGGGACCGCACCACGGCGCCCAGAAATCGATGATCACGAAAGGACTGTTCTCTATCGTGCTGTTGAAGCTGTCTTCGGTCAGTTCTACGGTGGCCATGGTGATCCTCGGGAGTGAGCCGGCATGGTAGCCGATGCCCGGCCGCATGTCGGGCGTTTCGCGCCCAGTCCGACCGGGCCGCTGCACAGGGGTTCGCTGGTGGCCGCGCTGGCCAGCTGGCTGGACGCGCGTGCGGCCGGCGGGCGCTGGCTGCTGCGCATCGAGGACGTGGACGAGCCGCGCTGCTCCCGCGAGGCAGCCGACACCATTCTTCGCCAGCTCGACGCGCTCGGGCTGTACTGGGATGGCGAGGTGGTGTGGCAGAGCCGGCGTACCGCGCTTTACCGCGCTGCGCTGGACACGCTGATCGCCAGCGGGGCCGCCTACGGCTGCGCCTGCACCCGCCGCGATCTCGAATCCCAGCCGCTGGCGTCCGACGGCGCGCGGCGCTATCCGGGCACCTGCCGCGACCGTCCCGGCGTCACGCCGCGTGCCTGGCGGCTGCGGGTGCCGGCGGGCGAAGTGGCGTTCGACGACCGCGTGCTCGGTCGCATCGCGGTGGATGTCGCGGCGGACGCCGGCGATTTCGTGCTGTGGCGTGCCGACGGCTACTGTGCCTACCAGCTCGCGGTGGTGGTCGACGACGCCGATCAGGGCGTGACCCACGTCGTGCGCGGCGCCGATCTGCTGACCTCGACGCCGCGCCAGATCCTGGTGCAGCGGGCGCTGGGTCTGCCGCAGCCGGACTACGCCCATGTGCCGCTGGTGCTGGACGCGCACGGCGAGAAGCTGTCGAAACAGACGCGCGCACCGGCGCTGGAACCGTCCGACGCGCGGGCCGATCTGGCCGAAGCGCTCGCTTTCCTGCGCCACCCGCCGCCGGCGGACGCCCTGACCGCGGGGCGCGACGCGCTGCTCGCGTGGGCGGTGGCGAACTGGCGTCCGCAGCGGCTGGCAGCGGAGTGATCTGCCTCGGGTGCGGCCGGCAGCCGCTGCATCGCGGCGGGGCGCCGCTCCCAGGAGTCCGGTGCTTCGCCCGTGAGTGCCCGCGCGCAACAGGTTGCGCCACTCGGCTCAGTAGTGCGGCGGAATGTCCTGCTGCGCGTCGGCGCGCTCGGCCGGCTGCATGCCCTGCACCTGCGCATAGACGTGCTTGAGCTGCAGCTGCAGCGCCTCGATTGCGCGCTGCTGGTCGAACACGGTGCGGTTCAGCGCGTCCAGCAGGTCGTCCATCAGCGAGATGCGGGCTTCGAGGTCGTTCAGGCGGTCGGTCATGTCGGGGTGTCCGGAGAATGTTGTCGGGCCAGCGCCCAGGCGATGTGTTCGCGCACGACCGGCGACGGGTGGTCGGCGCGCGCCTGCAGCGCGGCAGAAATGGCGGGAGCGGCCGGCGCGTTGCCGAGCGCCACCGCGATATTGCGCAGCCAGCGTTCGTGGCCGATGCGCCGTATTGCGCTGCCTTCGAGCCGGCGGTTGAATTCGTCTTCCGACCATGCGAACAGCGCGGTCAGCGGGGCGCGGTCCAGGCCATTACGCACCGCGAAGTCCGGCTCCATCGCCTTTTTCGCGTGGCGGTTCCACGGACACACCAGCTGGCAGTCGTCGCAGCCGTAGATGCGGTTGCCGATGGCCGGGCGCAGTGGCTCCGGTATCGGGCCGTCCAGTTCTATCGTCAGATAGGACACGCACAGCCGCGCGTCGAGCTGATAGGGCGCAACGATGGCGCCGGTCGGGCAGACGTCGATGCAGCGGGTGCAGGTGCCGCAGTGGTCCGGCTGCGGCGCGTCCGGCGGCAGCGGCAGCGTGGTGAACAGTTCGCCCAGAAAGAACATCGAGCCGGCGTCGCGGTGGATGAGCAGGGTGTGCTTGCCGCGCCAACCCAGCGCGGCGCGGCGGGCGATCTCGACTTCGAGCACCGGCGCGGAATCGGTGAAGGCGCGGTGGCCGAACGGGCCGGTCACGGTTTCGATGCGTTCCGCCAGCTTCTGCAGCCGGCTGCGCAGCACCTTGTGATAGTCGCGGCCCAGCGCGTAGCGCGACACATAGCCCAGTTCACCGTCGTCCAGAACGCCCTGCGCGTCGGCCGCTTCGTCCGGCCAGTAGGGCATGCGCACGCTGATGACCGACAGCGTGCCCGGCACCAGTTCCGCCGGGCGGGCGCGGGTGACGCCGTGGCGCGCCATGTAGTCCATGTCGCCGTGACGGCCGGCGGCCAGCCAGTCCAGCAGACGCGCTTCGGCCTCGCCGAGATCGATGCCGGAAATGCCGACCGAGGCGAAGCCGAGTTCGTGCGCCCACGCGCGGATGCGGTCCGCAAGCTCGAGCGGGCTGCAGGGCAGGGCATCGCTCATCGCATGGCCGCCCGGGCGGATAATGGCGGCCGATCCGATTTCGCGCACACCGCCATGAATGATTCGACCGTCGTCATCGACCTCGCAGACACCGCCGCCACCGAGGCACTGGGCGCGCGGCTGGCACACGCGCTGGCGCCCGGCCTGTGCGTTTTTCTCGAGGGCGATCTGGGCGCCGGCAAGACCACGCTGGTGCGCGGGCTGCTGCGGGCGCTGGGCCACAGCGGAAAAGTAAAAAGTCCGACCTTCACTTTGCTTGAACCGTATGCTATTTCTAGCTTAAACTTCCCGTTGTATCACTTTGATTTTTATCGCTTCGCGCATCCGGATGAATTCATCGATGCAGGTCTGGACGAATATTTCGGGCAAACCGGTGAAAACGCAGGCGTCTGTCTGGTCGAATGGCCGGACAAGGCCGGCGCTCACCTGCCGTCGCCCGATCTCCGCGTGGCGCTCGCCGTGGTTGGCGAAGCGCGCCGCGCGCAGCTCGTCGCCTGCAGTGAAGGAGGTCGGGCATGTTTAAGCCGTTTGTCCGCCGTCGTGGCAAGCCGTCCGCCCGCAGCCTGAGCCGGCGCGATTTTCTCGGATTTTCCGGCGCCGCGCTGCTGCTGTCAGTCAGTCCGGTCGGGCGCGCCGCCGCCACCTCGCTGATGGCGGTGCGGGTGTGGCCGTCGCTGGAATATACGCGCATCACGCTGGAATCCCGCGACGCGCTGAAGTTCGCCCACTTCACGGTGCAGAACCCGGAACGCCTGGTAATCGACATCGAAGGCGTCGAACTGAACAACGTGCTCGGCAGCCTGCCGGGCAAGATTTCCGACGCCGATCCCTATATCAAGCTCATCCGCGCCGGCCGCAACAAGCCGGGTGTGGTGCGGCTGGTGATGGAACTGAAGACCGAGGTGAAGCCGCAGGTGTTTACGCTGGCGCCGGTCGGTCAGTACGGCCACCGGCTGGTGATGGACATCTATCCGGCGCAGCCGCTCGATCCGCTGATGCAGCTGGCACGGCAGGGCGACATCCAGTATCAGGGCGACGTCGCCCCGGACCAGCCGGATGCGCCGCCGCAGACCGCGGCGCAGGGCAATCCGCAGCAGGCACCTGAACCGGCGCCGGAGCCGGTGCGCCAGACCGCGTCGCGCGACGGCGGCCGGCGCACGCAGCAGGCGGCGGACGACGACGTGAGCCGCCTGGTCACCATCGTGCTCGACCCGGGCCACGGTGGTGAAGACCCGGGTGCGGTCGGCCGTGGCGGCAGCTACGAGAAGAACGTGACGCTGCAGGTCGCCCAGCGGCTGCAGAAGAAGATCGCCGCCGATCCGACCATGCGCGCGGTGCTCACCCGCGACGACGACTATTTCGTGCCGCTCGGTACCCGGGTGGCCAAGGCCCGCCGGGTCAGGGCGGACCTGTTCGTGTCCATCCACGCCGATGCCTTCGTGCGGCCGGACGCGCGCGGCAGTTCGGTGTTCGTGCTGTCCGACCGCGGCGCCACCAGTTCGGCCGCACGCTGGCTGGCCCAGCGCGAGAACTCGGCCGACCTGATAGGCGGCGTGAATCTGGAAGGGCGCGACCCCTATCTGGCGCGCACGCTGCTCGACCTGTCGCAGACCGCCACGATGAACGATTCGATGAAGCTCGGGCGCGCGGTGCTGGGCGAACTGGGCGGCGTGAACACGCTGCACAAGGCGCAGGTGGAACAGGCCGGCTTCGCGGTGCTGAAGGCGCCGGACATTCCGTCCATCCTGGTCGAAACCGCCTTCATTTCCAATCCGGAAGAGGAAAAGCGGCTCACCGACGACGCCTACCAGGACAAGCTCGCAGACGCCATCCTGCGCGGCATCCGCCGCTATCTGGCGAAGAATCCGCCGCTCAACCGCTCGCGCATGGCCATGCTCTGAGCGGTCTGTCGGGTCCGCGATTCAGCGCGGACAGCGATAGCCACCCGCCACGCCACGCGGCGACAGCACCCACTGCCACAGCTGGATGTCGCGCGCGCGGAAGGCGCCGGCGCAGGACAGCAGGTAGTAGCGCCACATGCGGCGGAAGCGTTCGCCCAGCCGGTCGGCGAAACGCGGCCACGCCGCTTCGAAGTTCCCGTGCCAGGCCATCAGCGTGCGGTCGTAGTCGGCACCGAAGTTGTGCACGTCCTCCACCACGAACAGCTCATCGACCGCGTCGCCGATCTGGCCGGCCGACGGCAGTTCCCCATTCGGGAAGATGTAGCGGTCTATCCACGGGTCGGTCACCCCGCGCCGGGTGTTCCTGCCTATCGTGTGCAGCAGCGCGAGGCCGTCCGGCATCAGCGCGCGCCGCATCACCTCCATCAGCGTGCGGAAGTTGCGCCGCCCCACGTGTTCGAACATGCCCACGCTGGCCACGCGGTGGAAGCGCTCGCGGTCGTCCAGCGCGCGGTAGTCCTGCAGCCTGAATTCGATCGGCAGTCCGGCGTAGCGCTGGCGCGCCCAGTCCGCCTGTTCGCGCGATACCGTCACGCCGGTGCCGCGCACGCCGTGATGCTTGGCGGCGTAGCCGAGCAGGCTGCCCCAGCCGCAGCCGATGTCCAGCAGATGCATGCCCGGCCGCAGCCCCAGCTTGCGGCAGATCAGTTCCAGCTTGGCTTCCTGCGCCGACGCGAGGTCGCCCGCGTCCTGCCAGTAGCCGCAGGTATAGGTCATGCGCGGGTCCAGCATCGCGGCGTAGAAGTCGTTGCCCAGATCGTAATGGCGTTCGCCGACCTGCCAGGCGCGGCGCGGTGTCTGCCGGTTCAGCAGGCGGGCGCTGAAGGCGTGCAGCAGCAGCGCGGCCGGCCGGATGCGCGTGTCCAGTCGCGCCCGCAGCAGGCGTGCGAACAGTTCGTCCAGCCGTTCGGCGTCCCAGTCACCGTCCATGTAGGCTTCGCCCAGCCCGAGGCTGCCATGGGCGAAGATGCGTTCCGGCAGGCGCGGGTGATGCATCTGCAGGTCCCATGGGGCGTGTCCGTTCAGCGTGATGCCGGCGTCGGACAGCAGTCCGGTCATCAGTCGGAGGCGGGGCGAGGGCGCAGGCGCGTCGTCCCGAAGGGCAAAGGCTTCTCTTTTCATCCGCGACAGACCTCCCGGGCGTGAAGGTGGTGGTCAGGGCCAGTGTTGTCCGGCGTGAACTTCACACTTAGTCCAGCCGCGACCCGGGTGCAACGGCTGCTTGCGGCGAGCGGGGGCCGGAATTGCAAGAAATTACTGAATCCGCGCGCTCCGGCGTGCTTGACTCACGTCATGGGCACCCGCGCGGTGCCCGCCTAGAATGCGACGCCATGACCCGATCTCCGCCTCCGCGATGAATGCGCCGGACGCTCCGCTGAACCTGCGACCTGTCGACGCCTCCGCAGTCCACTGTTACCACTGCGGCCTGCCGGTCGAGGGGGCGGTGCGCTATCGCGTCCGCGTGGCCGGCGAGGCGCGGCCGATGTGCTGCGCCGGCTGCGCCGCGGTGGCCGAGGCAATCGCCGGCGGCGGGCTGGAGGCCTTCTACGCGCATCGCGACACGCTGCCGGACAGCGCGCCCGAAGGCTCGGGGCGCGATCTCGCCGCCTACGACCTGCCGGAAGTGCAGGCGGATTTCGTGCGCACGGTCGCCCACCCGGCCTGTGCCGACGCGCGCGAGGCGCTGCTCATCATCGAAGGCATACGCTGCGCCGCCTGCGTGTGGCTGAACGAACAGCATGTCGGCCGTCTGCCCGGCGTGCTGGCGCTGGACATCAACTACGCCACCCGCCGCGCCCGCGTGGTGTGGGACCCGACGCGCGTGCAGCTGTCGGCCATCCTGCAGGCAGTGGCCGACATCGGCTACGAAGCCTGGCCGAACGACCGCGCGCATGCCGAATCGCTTGCGCGCAGCGAGCGCCGCGACGCGCTGTGGCGGCTGGCGGTGGCCGGACTGGGCATGATGCAGGTGATGATGTACGCGTGGCCGGAGTACACCGCCGGTGACGCCGAACTGCCGGACAGCATCGCCGCGCTGATGCGCTGGGCCAGTCTGGTGCTGACCGCGCCGGTGGTGTGCTATTCCGCCGCCCCCTTCTTCTCGCGCGCACTGCGCGACCTCGCGGCGAAGCGGGTCGGCATGGACCTGCCGATCGCGCTCGGCATCGGCAGCGCCTTCATCGCCAGCCTGTGGGCCACGGTGACGCATTCGGGCGTGGTCTATTTCGATTCGGTCACCATGTTCGTGTTCCTGCTGCTCGGCGGGCGCTATCTGGAAATGCTGGCCCGCCAGCGCGCGGTGCGCGGGGTGGAGGAACTGGCGCGCGTCATGCCGGCGCTGGCGCGGCGTTTCACCGCCTGGCCGGGCAGCGCGACCGAAGCGGTGCCGGTGGCACGACTGGCCGCCGGCGACCATGTGGCGGTGGCGGCCGGCGAGGTGTTTCCGGCGGACGGCCGGCTGGTCGATGGCCGCAGCGAGGTCGATGAAAGTCTGCTCACCGGTGAATCGCGCCCGCAGGCGCGTGCGCCTGGCGACCGGGTGGTCGGCGGCAGCCTGAACATCGCCTCACCGGTGGTGCTGGCGGTGGAACAGGTCGGCGAGGCGACCCGGCTGGCGGCGATCCGCCGGCTGATCGGCCGCGCTTCGGCCAGCCGGCCGGCGGTGGTGCAGTTCGCCGACCGGGTGGCGGTGCATTTCGTGAAGGCGCTCATCGTGCTGGCGCTGCTCACCGCAGCCGTCTGGCTGTGGCTGGACCCGTCGCAGGCGCTGCCGGTGTTCGTCGCGGTGCTGGTGGTGAGCTGTCCGTGCGCGCTGTCGCTGGCCACGCCGGCGGCGCTGACCGTGGGCACCGGCGTGCTGTCGCGTGGCGGCCTGCTGGTCACCCGGCCGCATGCCATCGAAACGCTGGCCCGGGTGACCCATGTGGTGTTCGACAAGACCGGCACCCTGACCACCGGCGACATGAACGTGCAGACGGTCGAGCCGCTGGGCGGATGCCGTGCCGACGAAGCGCTGGCCCTGGCGGCGGCGCTGGAAGGGCCGTCCACCCACCCGATCGCCCGCGCGCTGCGTGCGGCCGCCCCGGGTGCGCTGCCAGCGGTCAGCGATCTGGTCGCCGAAACAGGGCAGGGGGTAGAAGGCCGCATCGCCGGCCGTCGGCTGCGGCTGGGCCGGGCCGATTACGTCTGCGCGCTGTCGGGTGCCGCGCAGCCGCTGCCGCCCGAAGGTCTGGTCACGCCGGTCTGGCTGGGTGACGAAGGCGGCCTGCTGGTCCGCTTCGACCTCAGCGATACGCTGCGCCCGGGCGCGCACGAACTGGTGGCACGCCTGCGCGAGCGAGGCATCGAAATCAGCCTGCTGTCCGGCGACGCACCGGCGCCGGTGGCCGCACTGGCCGGCGAACTGGGGATTGCCGACGCGCAGGCGCGGATGACGCCCGAAGGCAAGCGCGCCCACATCGAGGCGCTGCAGCAGCGGGGTGCCGTGGTGGCCATGCTGGGCGACGGCGTGAACGACGCGCCGGTGCTGGCCCAGGCCCAGGTGTCGGTGGCCATGGGCAGCGGCACCGAACTGGCGCGCGCCCAGGGTGACCTGGTGCTGCTGTCCGATCGTTTCGACGCGCTCACCCGCGGGCTGGACAGCGCCCAGGCCACGCTGGCCGTGGTACGCCAGAACCTGCGTTGGGCCTTCGCCTACAATCTGCTGGCCATTCCGCCGGCCATGCTGGGCTGGATCACGCCTTGGATGGCCGGCGTCGGCATGTCGCTCAGTTCGCTGATGGTGGTGCTCAATGCGCTGCGCCTGCAGCGGCGGGCACCGGAGAAAAGCTGATGGACATTCTGTGGCTGCTGGTGCCGATGTCGGTGCTGATCGCGATCGGCATCGGCGCGGTGTTCATCTGGTCGGCGCGCAGCGGCCAGTTCGACGATCTCGAAGGGCCGGCCCATCGCATGCTGATGGACGACGACCGCGCGCCCGAACTGCCGAAGGACGACGACCGGCCGGCGCGCTAGGCCGAGGCGGTATCATGCGGGCCGGTTCCGCTTCTTCACCGCATCCCCGATGACCCTGTCCCGAGCCGGCACCGCGTGGCGCTCGCCGGCCCTGTTCATGCCGCCGCCGCTGCGCGGCTGGCTGACTGATCCGCATTCGCTGACCGCCCGCATCCGCGCGCGCTGCCGTCATTTTTCGGTGCAGCCGCTGCGCACCGGACGCGCCGCACTGGCGGCCGATGAAGCCAGTCTGGTCGGCTGCGGCCGCGCGCGCGCGGTGTCGCGCGAGGTGCTGCTGCGTGCCGACGGCCGGCCGGTGGTGTTCGCGCACAGCGTGGTGAATCCGCGCGATCTGCACGGCGTGTGGCACATGTTCCGCGGCGTCGGCAGCCGGCCGCTGGGCGCGCTGCTGTTCGCTGACGCGCGCATCGCCCGCTCGCCGCTGGCGGTGCGCAGGCTGGACTGGCGGCATCCGCTGCATCGCCGGGTGCGCGCCGAGGGCATCGCGGTCAGCGGGCCGCTGTGGGCGCGCCGTTCTCTGTTCATGCGGCACGGCCGGCCTTTGCTGGTGACCGAGGTGTTCCTGCCCGCGATTTCGGAGCTTGCGCCATGAACCTGTCCGCCCGACTGAATGCCTGGGAGCGCCTGATGCGGCTGGACAAGCCGATCGGCATCCTGCTGCTGGCCTGGCCCACTCTGTGGGCGCTGTGGGTGTCCGGCGGCGGCAACCCGTCGCCCTTCATGGTGTGGATATTCATGCTGGGCACGGTGCTGATGCGCAGCGCCGGCTGCGTCATGAACGACTATGCCGACCGCAATTTCGACGGCCATGTCGAGCGCACGAAGAACCGGCCGCTGGCCACCGGAGAGGTGAGCACGCGGGAGGCGCTGCTGCTGGCGGCCGGGCTGTCGCTGTGCGCCTTCATCCTCATCCTGCCGCTTCACCGGCTGGTGATTGCGCTGTCCTTTGCCGCGCTCTTCCTCGCCGCCAGCTACCCCTTCACCAAGCGCTTCTTCGCGATTCCCCAGGCCTATCTGGGCATCGCCTTCGGTTTCGGCGCGCCGATGGCCTATGCCGCCCAGCTGTACGAAGTGCCGTTCGAGGCCTGGCTGCTGCTGGCCGCCAACGTGTTCTGGGCGGTGGCCTATGACACCGAATACGCGCTGGTCGATCGCGAGGACGACCTGAAGATCGGCATCCGCACCTCGGCCATCACCTTCGGCCGTTTCGACGTGGCAGCCATCATGAGCTGCTACGCGATCACGCTGGCGCTGCTGGCCTGGTGGGGTACGCGCGAAGGGCTGGGTCTGCCCTTCTACGTGTCGCTGGCGGTGGCAGCAGGCATCGCCGGCTACCACTGGACGCTGATCCGCGGCCGCGAGCGGGCGGCCTGCTTCCGCGCCTTCCTGCACAACAACTGGTTCGGCGCCGCGGTGTTCGCCGGCATCGTGCTGGATTACCTGCTGCGTCCGTAAGCGCCGGCGCCGTCGCGCGTCCACCGGAACAGTCCTGATCTCACGGAGTGTTCCGCATGCCGCGTCCTGTCACCTTCCTTTGTGCGGCGGCGCTGACCGTCGCGCTTTGCCTGCTGTCCATGTCCGCCGCGCACGCCGGCCCCTTGCGCGAACGCCTGAGCGCGCGCCGCGGGGACGCCGCGCCGACCGAAGCCGGCTTGCCCGCCGGCAGCCGCGTGCTGCGCGACCAGCCCTACGGTCCGGACCCGGCGCAGCGCATGGACGTGTTCGTTCCGCCGGGCGTGCGGGGTGCGCCAGTCATCTTCATGGTGCATGGCGGAGGCTGGCGGCGTGGCGACAAGGCGCACGGCCGGGTGGTGGGCAACAAGGTGGCGCACTGGCTGCCCGCAGGGGCCATCCTAGTGTCGGTCAATTACCGCATGCTGCCCGAGGCCGACGTGCCGACCCAGCGCGACGACGTGGCCGCTGCGCTGACGAAGGCGCAGTCTCTGGCGGCGTCCTGGGGCGGTGATCCGTCCCGCTTCGTGCTGATGGGACATTCTGCCGGCGCGCATCTGGTGGCGCTGCTGGCGGCCGCTCCGCCGGCCGGCGTGCAGCCCTGGCGTGCGGCGGTGCTGCTCGACAGCGGCGCGCTGGACGTGCCGCGGCTGATGACCGAACGGCATGCGCCACTGTTCGACCGCGCCTTCGGCACCGATCCGGCGTTCTGGGCGGCCACCTCGCCGCGCCATCGGCTGAGCGGCCCGACGCCGCCCTGGCTGGCGGTGTGCTCCAGCCGGCGCAGCCAGGCCTGCGATCAGGTCGACGCCTTCGCGCAACGGGTGCGCGACACCGGCGGACGCATCGAGCTGCTGCCACTCGACCTGTCGCACGGCGACATCAACAGCACCCTGGGCGAACCGGGTCACTACACGGCCCGTGTGGATGCCTTCCTGCGGGAAACTGGCGCCGTGCCCTGATCAGCCCGCAGCCAGTCTGCCCAGGGCCGCCATCGCGTTATCCACCCGGGCGTCCCAGCGCACCGCGCACATCAGGCGTATGCAGTTGCGGTACTTGCCCTGCGGCGAGAACAGCGGCCCGGGCGCCACACTGACGCCGGCCGCCAGCCCCTTCGCCTGCAGCGCCAGCGCGTCGACGTGGTCCGGCAGTTCCACCCACAGGATGAAGCCGCCGGCCGGCCGGGTGCACCGGGTGCCGGCCGGGAAATGGCGCGCGATCGCGGTCTGCATGCGTTCCATCTGTTCCGCGTACTGGCGGCGGATGCGCGCGAGGTGGCGTTCCCAGCGGCCGGTGGACAGGTAGTCGGCGAGCGCGCGCTGGGGCAGCAGCGCGGTCGCCATGGTAGAGCCGTACTTCAGGCGCTCGACGTCGCGCCGCCAGCGCCCGGCAACGATCCAGCCCACCCGCAGCCCGGGCGCAAGGGTTTTGGAGAAGGACGAGCACAGCAGCACGTGGCCGGTGCGGTCCCAGGCCTTGGCGACGCGTGGCCGCTCGCCGTCGTGCGCCAGCTCGCCGTAGATGTCGTCCTCGATCAGCGCGATGCCGCGCGAGGACAGCATCTGCACGATGCGCCGCTTGTTGGCGTCCGGCATCAGCGCGCCACTCGGATTACTGAAGCTGGTGCAGGCGAGGCAGGCCTTCACCGGCCACTTTTCGAGCGCCAGTTCCAGGGCGTCCGGGCTGAGGCCGGTCTGGGTGTCGGTGGGAATTTCCAGCGCCTTCAGCCCGAGTGACTCGATCAGCTGCAGCGTGCCGAAGAAGGCCGGCGATTCGATGGCAACGATGTCGCCCGGCTGCGTGGTGGCGCGCAGCGCCAGCGTCAGCGCCTCCTGGCAGCCGGTGGTGATGACGATGTCGTCGGGGTGGATCTGGCAGCCGGATTCGACCGCGCGCCGGGCGATCTGCACCCGCAGCGCCTCCTCGCCGATGAATTCGCCGTAACGCGCGCTGCCCGCGTCGTCTGCGCGCAGCGCGCGGCTCAGGCTGGCGCGCACGTCCTTCACCGGCTGGAAATCCGCGTGCGGGATCGCGGTGCTGAACACCATCAGGTCCTCGCGGTGGGACGCGCGCATCACCTGGGCCACCCGCTCCGACATGGTGACTTCGCCCGGACATTCGTCGTCGCAGGTCTGGTGCGCACGCGGCGGTAGCGCTTCGGGCGTGCGCGCGTAGAAGCCGGACTGCGGACGCGCCTCCAGCCAGCCCTGGGCCTCCAGCTTGCGGTAGGCGGAAATGCAGGTGGCGATGCTCAGGCCCTGCTGGGTGGCGATGCGCCGCACCGAGGGCAGGCGCTGACCCGGCGGATACAGGCCGGCACGGATGTCCGCGCGCAGGCGGTCGGCCAGCTGTTCGTAGCGGTTCATGCAGCGTCCTTTCTGGCGGTGGATCACGACGCCGCTACTGTACTGCGATGCTTCATCCAGCGACCGGTACAGTTTGCCGGCTGCCGTTCCGGTACAGCCCGGGAAGGGGTGCGACTGTACCGGTTCAATGCGCAGTTTCTGTGCATTCATCGGCACAGTTGCCAGCGGCATGATGCGGCCATTCACTCAGGAGATGCCGCCATGCCGATGATCACGCTGAATCTGTCCCGCCCACTGGACCCGGACACCCGACGGGCCGTGGTCCGTGCGGTCACCGATCTCACCGCCGAAGTGCTGGGCAAGAAGCGCGAGCTGACGGCGCTGGCGGTCGGTCATGTCGAGCACTGGTCGGTCGGCGCGGAGCCGGCGGGCGAGGCGCTCACCGCCTTCCATCTCGAAGTGCGGGTGACGGCCGGCACCAATACCAAGCCGGAGAAGGCGAACTACATCGCCGCGGTGTGGCAGGCGCTGGACGAACTGGTCGGCCCGCTGCATCCGGCGAGCTACATCGTGGTGACCGATCTGCCGGCGGATTCGTGGGGCTATGCCGGAGAGACCCAGGAGGTGCGCCATGTCCGCTCAAGAATGGTGGTGTAGCCTGCGGCGGCGCGTGGTCGAGGCGCGCAGCCGCCGCCGCGCCCGGGCAGAATTGCGGGCGATGGACGACCTTCAGCTGCGCGACCTCGGCCTCGGCCGCTCCGACATTCCGTCGGTGCTGGCCGGTCGCTTCGACGAGCCGGTCGCGCCGCGCGTCCGCATCCACTGATACCTTGCCGCGTCCGGTCTGCCCCGAATCCGACATGATGAAAGCCCACTGCCTGAGCATGGCTCGCTACCACGCCTGGGCCGGCGAGCGTCTGCTCGCCGCGCTCGACGGGGTCAGCGACGCCGACTACCGGGCCGATCACGGCCTGTTCTTCCGCAGCCTGCACGGCACGCTGAATCACTTGCTGCTGGCTGACCTGATCTGGTACGGCCGTTTTACCGGATCGCCTTTCGCGGCGACGTCGCTGGCGGACGAAGTGGAGACGGATCGCGTCGCGCTGGCCGCGAGGGTGCGCGCTCAGTCCGCGCGCTGGCCGTCGCTGATCGAGGCAGCGGACGACGCGCAGCTGGCGTCCCGCCTGCGTTACCCGAACATGGCCGGCGTTGCCTGCGACACGCCCTGGGCCGGCACGCTGCTGCACGTGTTCAACCACGGCACCCACCACCGTGGCCAGATGTCCGCGGTCATCACCCGGCTCGGCCTGCCGGCGCCGGAGATGGATTACGTGTACTTCCTGCGGCTGGACGTGGCTGCATGACCCGCGTCGAGGCGGCCGCGCCCGAAGCCTTCGAGTTCAGCGCAGCCGATGGTTATCGTCTGCAGGGCCGGCTGTGGTGTCCGCTGTCGGATGACGGCAGCAGGCCTGCGGTGGTGATCTGCTGCGCGACCGGTGTTGCGGCCCGCTACTACGGCCGCTTCGCCGCCTGGCTCGCCACGCACGGACTGCCCGCCATGACTTTCGACTACCGCGGCATCGGCGACAGCCGTTACGGCAGCCTGCGCGGCCTGCGTGCGACCAAGCACGACTGGGGCGCACTCGACGCCGATGCCGCCATCCGCTGGCTGTCGGTGCGCTTTCCCGGTCGTACGCTGGTCGGCGTCGGGCACAGCATCGGTGGCTTCTGCCTCGGCTCGGCGCCGTCCAATACCCGGCTGGCGCGTCTGCTGCTGGTCGGCTCGCAGTACGCCTACTGGCCGGATTACGCACCGCGCGAGCGCTTCGGCTATCTGCTGCGCTGGCATCTGCTGATGCCGCTTCTGGCGCTGCTGCTCGGTTACTTCCCGGGCAAGCGGCTGGGCTGGCTGGAAGACCTGCCGCGTGGCGTGGCGCTGGAATGGGGGCTGCGGCTGTGGCCCGAATTCGACCGTCTTTACCGCTGGCTGCCCGGCGCGTCCGGTGCGCCGGACGGCGAGGCGGCGCGGGCGGCTTTCGCCGCCTACCGAGGTCAGGTACTGGCCTGCGCGTCGGCGGACGATCCGTACGCCACGCCGGCGGCGATGCAGCGTCTGCTGGACTGGTTCACCGCCGCCCGCACCCGCCGGGTGCAGTTCCTGCCGGCACGCTTCGGGCTCACGAAGATCGGCCATTTCGCACCCTTCCACTCCGACATGCAGCGCACGCTGTGGCCGCTCGGCCTGAGGTGGCTGCGCGGCCGCTGAAGTGCCGGATTCCGCCCGCCGCCCGGCGCTTCAGCGACTGCGCAGCAGCGCCTTCATCGCGGTGTCGCGCGGCAGCACGTAATCGTGCGCTGCCAGCGCGACATTGCTGGCCGGGTCGATCACCTTCAGGTTCAGGAACACCCGGTCCTCGCTGGCGCCATAGGTGCCGACGATGACCGCGCGCGCCTGATGGCTCACCGCCAGGTCCTTTATTTCGCGCGTGAGCATCAGTTCGCCCTGGTTCTGGCGGACATAGACGCTGTTGCGGAATTTCATCTCCACCATGTGATAGCCGGCGCGGGAGAAGCGCGACGACACCTGTTCCGACACCAGCCGGCCCAGCGTCGAGGACTGGTCCAGCGCGTCGATGTTCACCACGGTGGCGATGATGAGCGGATTGCCCGGACCCACCCGGTCGCCGATCTGCGCGATCAGCGCGTCGGCGGCGCGGTAGTTGGTCGGCACGAAGCGGTCTGCGGCCGCCTCGTCGTAGGTCGGATCCGGCTTGACGGCCGGTGTGCAGCCGGCCGCGCACAGCGCGACGCAGCAGATCAGGGCGTTCAGTCGGCGTAAGGGGCGCATGTCACTGCCCTCCCTTCAGATGGACCGCATGTACGCCGCTGCCGCCTTCGTACAGCAGGCGGTCGCTGTCGGCCGCGTAATAGACCAGGCTGCGGTGAGCGATGTAGCGGTCGCCTTCGCTCACATGCACGGTGATCAGTATTTCGGTGGCCGGCGTATCGCCGCGGGCTAATTCCGACGTGAGCGCCTGATGCCCGTCGTAGGCGACGGCGCCGGCGGTGGCCACGCCGGCGGCGCTGGCATCGACCGCCGCCAGCGCCCACAGGCCGCCGGCGATCAGCGTGAGCCCGCCGATCTGGCGGTTCTGAAAGCGGTCCGGCGAAAAGCGCACGGTCTGCGTTTCGAATGCCAGCACCTTCGCTGCGTCCGGGCTGCGGCTCACGCTGCGGCCTTCGGCCATCAGTGCCGACACCAGCTGACGCGAAAAGGCGCGCTCGAACTCGCTGGGGGCGCGGCTTTCCTGCACGTGCAGCGGGCCGCTGTCGCTGAGATCGCGGGAAATCTGGCGCGCCACGTCCTGTGCGATGGCGGCCCAATGGCCGGCCGCCTGCACCTTGGGTTGTTTGCTGGTCGGGAAATTGGTGGCCAGCGGCGTTTCGCTGTACGGCGCGGCGCAGCCCGCCGCGAGCAGCGCGAGCGCGACGGCGCCGCCGAAATGTCGGGTGTTCATCGGACGAGACTCCTCCGCAGGATGGGTGGTAGATATATTCCAATGGAATATATCTGGCGCGCAAGTTACCAGAAAGCGCGGCCGGTGCGTCAACCGGGTGCGGAGGGGCCGGTCAGGCGGCGGGGCGGTGCAGGGCGCGTGCGGCGGAGATCGTGGCGAAGTGGATGGCGACGATGTCCTCGATCCGTTCGGCGTAGCCGCCGGCCATCGTGATCGCGAGCGGCAGCCCGCGCTGGCGGCAGAAGTCGAACACCCGGGCGTCGCGCGCCGCCAGACCGGCGCGGGTGAGCTTGAGCCGGCCGAGCCGGTCACCCTCGAAGGGGTCGGCGCCGGCGAGGTAGATGACGAACTGCGGTTCGAAGCGCCGGCTCATGGTCGCCAGCGCCTGGTCCAGTGCGGCGAGGTAGGCCTGGTCACCGGTGCCGTCGGGCAGCGCGACGTCGAGGTGGCTCACTTCCTTACGGAAGGGGAAATTGCGGTCGCCGTGCAGCGACAGCGTGAATACGTCATCCGCGTCGCCCAGGATGTCGGCGGTGCCGTCACCCTGATGCACGTCCAGATCGACGATGGCGACGCGCGCGATGCCGCATTCGGCCTGCAGCATGCAGGTGGCGACCGCGGCGTCGTTGAACACGCAGTAGCCGGCGCCGCTGGCGTGCTTGGCGTGATGGGTGCCGCCGGCCAGATTCACCGACACGCCCTCGCGCAGCGCGCTGCGGCAGGCGCTCATCGTGGCACCGGCCGAGCGGCGCGAGCGCTCGATCATTTCCGGCGACCACGGAAAGCCTATGGTGCGGATTTCGTTCACGCTCAGTTCGCCGCGGCTGGCGCGGTCGACATAGCCTGCGTCGTGCGCGCGGCACAGTTCTGCGTCGGTGGCCGCGGCCGGCTCGCGCAGGTCGACATCCGGCAGTTCGGCCGCCACCCGCTCGCGCAACTGGCGATACTTGGCCATCGGGAAGCGGTGGGTTTCGGGCAGCGGAAGCACGAAATGGTCTGCGTACCAGGCAATCATGGTGCGGTCGTGAAGTGCGGGACGGGCATTCTGACAGCCATGGAGGAGCCCGGTTGCCGCCCGGCTTGAGACAGTCGACCGGAACGCCGCGCGCCGCCACCGGTCAGTGTCGGCGGGCGCTGCGCCGAGGGCGCGTTCTCGCTTACCATCGGCCGCGAGCCGAGCCGGAATACAGAATGAAATACACCGATTTGCGCGATTTCATCGCGCAGCTTGAAAAGAGGGGCGAACTGAAGCGCGTCACGCGTCCGGTGTCGCCCCATCTCGAAATGACCGAAATCTGCGACCGCGTGCTGCGCGCGCAGGGGCCGGCGGTGCTGTTCGAACAGCCGACCGGGCATCGCATGCCGGTGCTGGGCAATCTGTTCGGCACGCCCGGGCGGGTGGCGCTCGGCATGGGGGTCAGCGGCGACAGGTGGGCGGAGGCGCTGCGCGACATCGGCCGCACGCTGTCCATGCTGAAGGAACCGGAACCGCCCAAGGGCCTGAAGGACGCCTGGGACAAGCTGCCCATGCTGAAGCAGGTGTTCTCGATGGCGCCGAAGAAGGTGTCGTCCGCGCCCTGTCAGACGGTCGTGATCGAAGGGCCGGATGTCGACCTCGGCGCGCTGCCGGTGCAGCACTGCTGGCCGGGCGACGCCGCGCCGCTGATCACCTGGGGTCTGGTGGTGACCCGCGGTCCGGACAAGAAGCGGCAGAACCTCGGCATCTACCGTCAGCAGGTGATCGGCCGCAACCGGGTGATCATGCGCTGGCTCGCCCACCGCGGCGGTGCGCTGGATTTCCGCGATCATGCGCGCAGGTTTCCGGGCACGCCCTTCCCGGTGTCAGTGGTGCTGGGCTGCGATCCGGCCACCATACTCGGGGCGGTGACGCCGGTGCCGGACACGCTGTCCGAGTACCAGTTCGCCGGCCTGCTGCGCGGCAGCCGGACCGAACTGGTGAAGTGCGTGGGCAATGACCTCGATGTGCCGGCCAGTGCGGAAATCGTGCTCGAAGGCGAACTGCGGCCCGACGCGAACCACCCGTCCGGCTACGAGCATGCGCCCGAAGGCCCGTTCGGTGACCACACCGGCTACTACAACGAAGTCGCCGAATTCCCGGTATTCACGATCACCCGCATCACGATGCGGCGCGATCCGATCTACCACTCCACCTACACCGGCAAGCCGCCGGACGAACCTGCGATGCTGGGCGTGGCGCTGAACGAGGTGTTCGTGCCGCTGCTGCAGAAGCAGTTTCCGGAAATCACCGACTTCTACCTCCCGCCGGAAGGCTGTTCATACCGGCTGGCGGTGGTGTCGATGCGCAAGCAGTACCCGGGTCACGCCAAGCGGGTCATGTTCGGCGTGTGGAGTTTCCTGCGCCAGTTCATGTACACCAAGACCATCATCGTGGTGGACGAGGACATCGACATCCGCAGCTGGCAGGAAGTGATCTGGGCCATGACCACGCGCATGGACGCGAAGCGCGACACCGTCATCGTCGACAACACGCCGATCGACTACCTCGATTTCGCCAGCCCGGTCGCCGGTCTCGGATCGAAGATGGGCCTGGACGCGACCAACAAGTGGCCGGGCGAAACCAGCCGCGAGTGGGGGCGCACGATAGAGATGGATGCCGACGTGAAGCAGCGCGTCGATGCCATGTGGTCCGAACTGGGCCTGTGACCGGCCCGATCCCGACGCAATCAGGGCGGCCTGGACCGCCTTCATCCCAGAACCGGCCGCGTGTGCGCGGCAAGAAGGAGTGCTTGAAAATGGCCATCGGCCTCTACATCATCGGTGACGAAATCCTGTCCGGTCGTCGTCAGGACGGGCATTTCGCCAAGGTGCGCGAACTGCTGGGCGAGCGCGGGCTGCAGCTGTCCTGGGTGCATTACCTGGGTGACGAGCGGCCGAGGCTGATCGAAGCCTATCGCCGTTCGTTCGCGAGCGACGACATCGTGTTCTCCTGCGGCGGCATCGGCGTGACGCCGGACGACCACACGCGGCAGGCCGCGGCGGCCGCACTGGGCGTGGACTGCGTGCTGCATCCGGAAGCGGAAGCCGAGATCCGTGCGCGCTTCGGCGCTGAAACCACCGAAAACCGGCTGCGTCTGGGCGAATTCCCGGCCGGCAGCCGGATCATTCCGAATCCTTTCAACCGCATTCCCGGCTTCAGCTGCGGCCATCACCACTTCGTGCCCGGTTTCCCGGAAATGGCGTGGCCGATGATGAAGTGGGTGCTGGACACGCAGTACGTGCATCTGCATCACACCCGTGACTGGGTGGAAGCGTCGATGTTCGTGTTCGATGCGCACGAGAGCAAGCTGCTCGACCTGATGCAGGCGACCGAGGCCGAGTACGGCGTCACCGTGTTCAGCCTGCCCAGCTTCGGCAATGCACGCCATGCGACGCCGCACATCGAACTGGGCGCCAAGGGCGCCGCCGACAAGGTGCCCGCCGCGATGGCGGCCATGCGGGTCGAAGTGCTCAAGCGGGGTCTGGTGATCGCGCCAGACGCCTGACCGACCGTGTGATCCGGATGACGCGTTCCGGCGCGTCAACGAAAAAGCCCCGCCGGAGCGGGGCTTTTTCTTGCAGCAGGTGCTGAAGGATCAGGCAGCCGCCTTCTTCTTCGCGGTGGTGCTGGCAGCGCCGACGGCACGCACGGTGGCCGAGGTCGCGGCATTCACGTTGGCTTCGGCCAGTTCCACGGCTTGCTTGGTGGCCTTGGCGATGCTGTCGTAGGCGCTGTTGGCGGCAGCGATGGCCGACTTCACGGCGGCGACGGCGACGTCCGAACCGGCCGGCGCCTGCTTGGCGGCCTGATCCAGGGTCGAGGTGACAGCCTTGTTCACTTCGCCGACCTGAGCTTCGACAACCTTGCTCAGCTCTTCCTGGGTCTGCGACACGATTTCATAGACGCTGCGCGAGTAGGCAACGACCTTCTCGATCGCCGGCTGCACGAAACCGCTCTGCAGCGAAACGATGTCCTGCACGTCCTTGGCGCCCAGCAGCGACTTGGTGTTCGCGACGCTGTCTTCCAGCAGCGAACGGGCGGTGTTCAGGTTCAGCGCGGCCAGACGCTCGGTGCTGGCGAAGGCGGTGTTGGCCAGGGTCAGCAGGGCTTCGATGCCGTTCTTGTTGGCGGCGGCAATGTTTTCCGGGGTAAAGGCCATGGTGGTTATCTCCAATACTTGTGTTGAAAGAGCGACCACGACCGGGCAAGAACACCTACACCCACGAGGCCACTTGAGTTTGTGTGCAGCCCGATCACCGACTGATTCACTCAGTCCGTATTGCGCTGCACCATGACTACGATTATAGGGGTGGTCGACGCGATGTCAACAGGTTTTTGTTGCACTGCACACAAAAACCTTGGGTAAGAAAATCTTAATCTAAACAAAGATATGTGTACGTCCGTTCAAGACCTTGTCTTGCGTCGGCTGCGCTGCGGCACTGCATCGGCGCAGGCGTATCAGCGCAGTTCGGACAGCAGGCGTGCTGCGGTGCGCTCGGTTTCGCGCCGGTAGGCCTCACCGAACAGGAGGAAGTGATTCAGCAGGTGGTGCAGCCGGTAAAGGCCGCGACGGGCGGGCGCACCGGCGTCGAGTGGCGCCGCCTTCTGATAGGCGGCGTACATGGACACCGGGAAACCGCCGAACAGTTCGGTCATCGCGTAGTCGGCTTCACGGTCGCCGTAATGCACGGCCGGATCGAATACGGCAGGCCGCCCATCCGCGATGCCGGCGTTGCCGTGCCACAGATCGCCGTGCAGCAGTGACGGTACCGGCCGGTAGTCGAGGAAGAGGGCGGGTACCCGTTCGACCAGCGCGCGCAGCGTACGGATCAGTTCGCCGCGCTCGCCGCCCGCGATCAGCCGTTCGAGCGCCGGTTGCAGGCGTTTCTGTGCGTAGAACAGCGGCCAGGAGGCCGACCAGCCGTTTTCCTGCGGGCTGTCGCCCAGCCAGTTGTCCCGTCCCAGACCATAGTGCTCGCCCCGCACCGCGTGCAGCGCGGCCAGCGCCTGACCGAAAGCGCGTCCGTCGTCGTCGCCGCTGACCGGCTTGAGCGCGAGCCATTCCAGCGCCAGCCACGCAACTTCTCCGCTGACGCCGGTGCCGGCCAGTGCCGGCACCCGGAAGCTGCCGCTGTCACGCAGCAGGGCCAGACCGTCCGCTTCGGCGGCAAGCCGGTCGGCGTGTTCGGCCGGCACGGTCTTGATGAACAGTGCGCCGGCGCCGGTATCGAGCTTCAGCGCGCTGCGGGTGCGTCCGGGCGGCAGCGCGGCTTCGCCGGTCAGTTGCAGTCCGAGCGTGGCGGCGATCTCCCGGGCCAGCGGGCTCATGCGGGCGCGCCCCCGCTGTCGGCCAGTCGCATGTTGGCGGTCGACAGCCGTCCGGCCAGTACCTGCAGGAACGCTTCATAGAAGCGCATGCGACAGGTTTCCGAAGCGCGGCGGATGCTGTGGCCGTCGATCACGCACAGCAGGCTGTCGGTACTCACCTGAACGTCGTTGGCGCGGAGCTTGCGCTCGCGTGCGACCACCGACATTTCGCCGCAGCATTCGCCGGCGGTCAGTATGGTGAGCGTGCGTCCGTTCTTCGCGATCGCCATTTCGCCCTCGGCGATCACGTACAGCCGGTCGCCCTGTTCGCCGTCCTTCATCAGCAGCGTGCCGGCGGCCACCCGCTCGAGCCGGGTGAAGCGCGCCACCTCCCACAGTTCGACGTCGCTGAATTCATGGAAGAAGGCCAGCGTGCGCAGCAGCCGGAAGTGTTCGGCATCGTTGTCCGCATTGTCCCGCGGCTTGAGCCGGCGATTGCGGAAGGCCTGCGCCAGATCGTGGGTGAACTCGGCCCAGGTCGCGTAGCGCAGCGCCACGTCCTTGTGCATGGCGCGCGCCACCACATCGTCCAGCGCCGGGGGCAGACCGGGGCGGTGGGTGGAGGGGGGCGGCGGTTCGACGTGGATGATCTGGTACACCAGGCTGTACTTGTTGCTGGCCTGGAAAGGCAGTTCGCCGGCCAGCAGCTGGTACAGCACCACGCCCAGAGAATAGATGTCGGTCTGGTGGTTCAGCGGCATTTCCCGCACCTGCTGCGGGCTCATGTAGGCCGGCGAGCCGACGCCCTCGACCTGGGTGCGTTCCACGGTGGTGAACAGCGCGGCGCCGAAATCGGTCAGCTTGAGGTCGCCGTCGCGGGTGAGCAGGATGTTGGCCGGCTTGATGTCGCGATGGGTGACGCCGAGCTGGCAGGCGTAGTCGAGCGCACGGGTGCACTTGAACATCAGTTCGACGATGCGATCGACCGGCAGCAGGGCCGGCCGCTGGATGTGCGCTTCCAGAGTGCCGCCGCCGACGTACTCCATCACGATCCACGCGTGGTCGTCGCCGACCACCGCGTCGTGGATGGCGGCGATGTGCGGATGCTGCAGCCGGTTGGCCAGCGACGCTTCGTTGATCAGCAGGTTGCGGTGCAGCTTGCCGCGCACCTTGTCGTTCAGCACATCCGGGTCGATGCACTTGATGGCCACCTCGCGCTGCGTTTCCGGGTCCCAGGCCAGCCATACCGTGCTGGTACTGCCGCGACCGATGATGCGGCGCAGCTGGTAGCGCCCGAGGGTGCCGCCGGCAGCGTAGTCCGGGGTCGGCCGCGCGCTCATCGGCTCACACTCCGGTCAGGCGCTGGTTGGCCAGCGCGAGTCGCTCGACCAGGATGCGCAGGAAGGCGCGGTCGAAGCGGTGGCGGCAGGCTTCGGAGGCGTGTTCCAGCGTGGCGTTGGCGAAATGGATCACCACCGCTTCCGACAGCGTGGAGACGTCGGCACCGCGGGTGCCGCGCTCCGGCGTGAGCCAGGCCATTTCGCCCACGCATTCGCCGGCCGACAGCACGTTCAGCAGCTTGCGGCCCTTGGTCACCTTCACCTCGCCGGCGGCGATGATGAAGAAGCCGTCGCCGGCGTCACCCTCGCGCAGCAGCATCTGTCCGCCGGCCACCCGGTGCCATTCGCCCAGTCGCACCACCTCCCACAGTTCGACGTCGGAGAAGTCGCGGAAGAAGGGCAGGGCCCGCAGCGAATTGAATTTCTCGCTGTCGGCGATCCGCGTGTCCTGTTCGCGCAGCGCCTCGCCGCGGAAGGCCTCGGCCAGATCGAAGGAAAAGGCGTCCCAGGTCGGGTAGCGGTCGTCCAGCGACTTCTGCAGCGCGCGCATCACGATGTCGTCCAGCGCCGGCGGCAGCTCCGGCCGCAGGGCGGACGGCGGCACCGGTTCGGCGTGGGTGATCTGGTACATCATGCTGTAGTTGTTGCTGCCCTGGAACGGCAGCTGGCCAGTCAGCAGCTGGTACATCACCACGCCGAGCGAAAAGATGTCGGTCTGGTGATTGAGCGGGTGTTCCTTGATCTGCTGCGGGCTCATGTAAGCCGGTGAGCCGACGCCCGACACCTGGGTTTCGTTGGCCGACACCGACATCGCGGCGCCGAAATCCGACACCTTCACATTCGTGCCAGCAGCCGCGCCGTCGTCGGCGCGCATGATGTTGGCCGGCTTCAGATCGCGGTGGATGACGCCCAGGCGCCAGGCGAAATCCAGCGCACGCGAACACTTGAAGATGATTTCCAGCACGTCGCCGACCGGCAGCAGGTTTTCCGGCTGGATGTGCCGTTCCAGCGTGCCGCCGCGCACATACTCCATGACGATGTAGGCCGGATCGGCTTCCGCCACCGCGTCGTAGATCTGCACGATGTGCGGATGGGTGAGCTTGCCGGCGAGCGAGGCCTCGGCGACGAAGAACTTGCGCTGGTAGCGCTCGGTCTTGCTGCCGTCGTCGGCGCCACGGGCCACCACCTTGATCGCCACTTCGCGCCGGCCGAAGGGGTCGTGCGCCAGATAGACCTTCGATGTGGCGCCTTCGCCGAGCAGGCGCAGGATGCGGTACTTGCCGAGCAGGTCCATGTCAGGCCTCCCGCAGCCGGGCGGGCGCCCGGCGGGCAGTGGTGAAGCGGCGGCGGGAGCGTGTGGTCGGCATCATGGCGGCGTGGCGGACGCCCGGCGACCATGACCGGCGCCGGGCAGAAGCATTCCGCGTCAGCCGGCCAGTCCGGCCCGGGCGCGGGCGATGGCGGCGCGCACCTGTTCCGGTGCGGTGCCGCCGACGTGGTTGCGGGACGACAGCGAACCTTCCACCGTCAGCACCGCGAACACCGATTCATCGACCAGCGGCGAGAAGGACTTGAGCTCGTCCAGCGTGAGGTCGGACACGTCGCAGCCCTTCTGTTCGGCCAGACGCACCGCGCGGGCGACCGCCTCGTGTGCGTCGCGGAAGGGCAGGCCGCGCTTGACCAGCCAGTCGGCCAGGTCGGTGGCGGTGGCGTAGCCCTGACGCAGCGCGCTCTTCATCGCCTCGGCCTTGACCCGCACGTTGAACACCTTCGTGCCGTCGGCGGCGGTCGTGCTGCCCATCATGTCGGCGTAGATGCGCAGCGTGTCGATCACCGTGTCGGCGGTGTCGAACAGCGGTTCCTTGTCTTCCTGATTGTCCTTGTTGTAGGCCAGCGGCTGGCCCTTCATCAGCGTGAGCAGCGCGATCAGACTGCCATTCACGCGACCGGTCTTGCCGCGCACCAGCTCCGGCACGTCCGGGTTCTTCTTCTGCGGCATGATGGATGAGCCGGTGCAGAAGCGGTCGGCCAGATCGATGAAGCCGACGCGCGGGCTCATCCACAGGATGAGTTCTTCCGACAGGCGCGACAGGTGGGTCATCAGCAGGCTGGAGGCGGCGCAGAATTCGATCGCGAAATCGCGGTCGGACACCGCGTCCAGCGAGTTCTGGCACACCTCGTCGAAACCCAGTTCGGCGGCGACGAATGCGCGGTCGATCGGGAAGGTGGTGCCGGCCAGCGCGGCCGAACCCAGCGGCAGCCGGTTGGTGCGCTTGCGGCAGTCGGCGAAGCGCTCGGCATCACGCCGCAGCATTTCGAAATACGCCATCAGGTGGTGGCCGAAGGTGACCGGTTGCGCCACCTGCAGGTGGGTGAAGCCGGGCAGCGGCGTGGCGGCGTGGTGCTCGGCCAGATCGAGCAGCGCGCGCTGGAAGTCGCGGATCAGGCCAATGATGGTGTCGATCGCGTCGCGCAGCCACAGCCGGATGTCGGTTGCCACCTGGTCATTGCGGCTGCGGCCGGTGTGCAGGCGCTTGCCGGCGTCGCCGACCAGCGCGGTCAGCCGCTTCTCTATATTGAGGTGCACATCCTCGTCATCGAGGTTCCAGTCGAAGCGGCCTGCTTCGATTTCCTGCGTGATCTGCGCCATGCCGGTGCGGATGGCATCGAGATCGGCCTGGGCGATGATGCCCTGCTTCGCCAGCATGGCGGCATGGGCCAGCGAGCCCTGGATGTCCTGACGCCACATCCGTTGGTCGAAAAACACCGACGCGGTATAACGTTTCACCAGATCGGACACGGGTTCGGAAAAACGGCCCGACCAGGCCTTGGTCGGTTCGGACTGCGAAGATGCGCTCATGATGGAAAGACGTTCGGCACGCTGCGGGAAACCGGCAATTATAGGCCAGCGAGGCGAAATGCCTCAGCGGGCGGCCGACGCGCGTCCCGGGAGGGGCGTGCGGTGAGGCCGGCACGCGCACCGGACTGGCGCAACCTCGGCGTGATGCTGCGCAGCGTGCTGCTGGTCAATGCGCTGGCCGCCCTGGCGCTGCTGGCGCGCAACCGCAGCGGCGAGGCGCTGCCTTTCGATCTGCTTGAAATGGCGGCCCGGGTCGAGCCGCCGCTCATCCTGGCGCTGGGCCTGCTCTACCTGCTCGCGCCGGTGTTCCCCCGGCTGACGGTGCGCGCGGGCTGGGCGCTGGTGGCCGCGGTGGCGCTGGCCAGCACGCTGGCGGCGGACGCGCTGGCGGGCTGGGACCTGCCGGTCGGCCGCGACTGGCCGGTGCGCGAAGCGCTGTGGGCGCTGTTCGCGGCCGTCGCCGCAATGATCTACTTCACCGTGCAGGAGCGCGCGCTCGGCCCGGCCATCGCCCAGGCCCGGCTGATGGCGCTGTCGGCCCGCATCCGGCCGCATTTCCTGTTCAACAGCCTGAACGCGGTGCTGGGCATCATCCGCGACGATCCGCGCCGGGCCGAGCGTGCGCTGGAGGAGCTGTCCGACCTGTTCCGCGTGCTGATGCGCGAGAACCGTGATCTGGTCACGCTGGGCGAGGAACTGGCCTTGTGCCGGCAGTACATCGAGCTGGAGCGGCTGCGGCTGGGCGAGCGGCTGGACGTGCAGTGGCAGACCGAGGGCTGCCCGCCGGACGCCAGGGTGCCGCCGCTCATGCTGCAGCCGCTGCTGGAAAACGCGGTCTATCACGGGGTCGAGCCGCTGGCCGGCCGCGGCGAAGTCCGGGTCAGCGTGCAGCGGGCCGGTGGCGACCTGCTGGTCGAGATCGACAATCCGCTGCCGCTGGCCGGCCGCGCCGCCGGTCACGGCGGCGGCAACCGCATGGCGCTCGACAATCTGCGCGAGCGGCTCATGCTGTTCTTCGACCTGGAGGCGCAGCTGGAAGCCGGCGAACGCGACGGGCTGTACCGGGTGCGCATCCGCTTTCCCTACCGGAGCATGGCATGACGGTGCTGCGCGTATTCATTGCCGACGACGAGGCGCCCGCACGGCTCAGGCTGCGCGCGCTGCTGTCCGACATCGAGGCCGAACTGCCGAACCGCGTGGTGGGCGAGGCGGCCAATGGTGAAGATGCGCTCGCGCTGCTGGCGGCGCTGCCGGCGGCAGAGGCCGCCGATGTCGCGCTGATCGATATCCGCATGCCGGGCATGGACGGCGTAGAGCTGGCGTCGCGTCTGGCGGCGCTGCCGCGGCCGCCGGTGCTGGTGTTCTGCACCGCCTACGACCAGTACGCAGTGCGGGCATTCGAACTGCAGGCGACCGACTACCTGATGAAACCGGTGCGCGCCGCCCGCCTGCTCGATGCGCTCAGACGTGTGCCGGAGCGTCAGGCCGGCGCCAGCGCTGACCCCGGTGGAGGGCGCAGTCAGCTGTCGTGCAGCGAACGCGGCCGCATCCTGCTGGTGCCGGTGGCCGACATCCTCTACCTGCGGGCGGAGCTGAAATACGTGACCGCCCGCACCGGCGAGCGCGAATACCTGCTGGAAGAGTCACTGGCCGCGCTGGAACAGGAATTCCCGCGCCGCTTCGTGCGCATCCATCGCAACTGTCTGGTTGCCCGCGACGCGGTAGCCGGTTTCGAACATGTGCGCGACGGCGCCGACGGCCACTGGTCGGTGGTGCTGAAGGGGCTGGACGAGCGGCTGCCGGTCAGCCGCCGGCAGTGGGCCCAGGTGCGCGCCGAGTTCGCCGATATCCGCACCGCCGAGCGCTAGGGCCACGGCCGGCGATCGCGGGGGACGCGTCGCCGGCCGCAGGCTGCCTCAGCCGCTGTTCCTCAGCGCGGCGGCGATGCCGTTGATGGTGAGGTGGATGGAGCGGCGGGTGCGGTCGTGCCGGTTGCCGGCACGGAAGCGGCGCAGCAGCTCGACCTGCAGGTGGTTCAGCGGCTCCATGTAGGGGAAGCGGTTGCGGATCGAGCGGGCCAGCAGCGGATTGGTCGACAGCAGTTCCGGCGCGCCGGTGATCTGGCGTACCGCGTCCAGCGTGGCCTGCCATTCGTTGCGGATGCGGGTGAAGATGGCTTCGCGCAGCGCCTCGTCCTCCACCAGTTCGGCATAGCGGCTGGCAATCGCGATGTCGGTCTTCGACAGCACCATGTCCATGTTGGAAATGAGGGTGGCGAAGAAGGGCCACTCATGCACCATGGCCTGCAGGCGGGCCATGCCGTCCGCGTGCTGCGCGCGGTAGGCCTGCACTGCGCTGCCGAAGCCGTACCAGCCGGGCAGCATGAGCCGGCACTGCGACCACGAGAACACCCAGGGAATCGCGCGCAGGTCCTCGATGCGCTGGCCCTTTTTGCGCGAGGCCGGGCGCGAGCCGATGTTCAGTTCGGCGATCTCGGTGATGACGGTCGATTCCCAGAAGTACTTCTCGAAGCCCGGGGTTTCGTACACCAGATTGCGGTAGGCCGCGAACGCGTGACCCGACAGCTCTTCCATCGCGTCGGTGAATTCCGCCGGCGCGGCGGCTTCGCGCTTGCCCAGCAGCGTCGCTTCGAAGGTGGCCGCGGCCAGCACTTCGAGGTTGCGCCGGCCGACTTCCGGATTCGAGTATTTCGACGCGATCACTTCGCCCTGTTCGGTGATGCGGATCTGACCCTGTACCGCGCCGCCCGGCTGCGCCAGGATGGCCTGGTAGCTGGGGCCGCCGCCGCGGCCGACCGAGCCGCCGCGGCCGTGGAACAGCCGCAGCCGCACGCCGTGGCGCTTGAACACCTGCACCAGCTTGGTTTCCGCCTTGTACAGCTCCCAGCCCGAGGTGAGGAAGCCGCCGTCCTTGTTGGAATCGGAATAGCCCAGCATCACTTCCTGGGTGAGGGCACGGGCGTCCAGCAGCACGCGCCAGATCGGGATGGTGAACAGCCGGTCCATGATGCGCGGTGCGTTGCGCAGGTCGCCGATGGTTTCGAACAGCGGAATGATGTTCATCGAGGCGCGGCGCTCGTGCACGTTGAGCAGGCCGACTTCCTTCAGGATGAGCGCCACTTCCAGCATGTCGGACACGCCGTCCGCCTTGGAAATGATGTAGTTCGGCAGCGCGGCCTCGCCATACAGCCGGTGCATTTCGGCCGCGGTGCGCGCGATCGCCAGTTCGCCCTCGGTCTCGGCCGAGAACTGCATGAAGGACGAGGTGAGCGGGCGCGGCGTACCCAGTTCGTTGATCAGCACCTCGATCCGCTGTTCCTCGCGCAGTTCGAGGTAGTTGGCGCACACGTGCGCGTTGGCCAGCAGTTCCGACACCACGCGCTCATGCACGTCGGAGTTCTGCCGCAGGTCCAGCGCCGCCAGATGGAAGCCGAACACGCGCGCGGCATGACGCAGGCGGCGCAGGCGGCCGCGGGCGATCAGCGAGGACTTGTGGCCGACCAGCGATTCGTGGATCACGTCCAGGTCACGCACGAACTCTTCCGCGCTGGTGTAGGGGTCGGCGTCGCCGACCGCCTTCCACAGTGCTTCGTGCTGGTCCAGCGTGCGCGCGGTTACCGCCAGGCGGGCGTAGATGCCGGCCAGCGCACGGCGGTACAGCTCGTCCTCGCGATGCGGCGACTTGTCCGGCGCGGTGGCGGCCAGCACCCGCAGTTCGTCGCTCACGTTGTTCAGCAGCGTGGTCGGCGACAGGTCGGTGTCCAGGATGTGCACCTGGGTCAGGTAGTAATCCAGCGCCTTGGACGACTGCACGCGCAGCGTCGAACGCAGCACGTCGGCGGTGACGAAGGGATTGCCGTCACGGTCGCCGCCTATCCAGGAACCCATGCGCAGGAAGCTGCCGATCTCGCGCTTGTGCTCCGGGAAGGCCGCGGCCAGCTGGTCTTCGACCGCGTTGTAGACGCGCGGCAGTTCGCGCAGGAAGGTGTAGTCGTAGAAGGACAGGCCATTGACCACCTCGTCGGCGACCGACAGCCGGGTCCGGCGCAGCATGCGGGTCTGCCACAGCGAGGTGACGGTGCGGCGCACCGCCTCGTCGCGTTCTTCCAGCTCGTCCGGCGTCAGCCGCATGCGGTCGCGCTCGTCGATCAGCCGGGCGATCTTCATTTCCTGGCTCAGGATGCTCTTGCGCTGCACCTCGGTCGGGTGGGCAGTGAGCACCGGAACGATGAGGCCGTCGCGGAAGAAGGCGAGGATTTCCTCGGCCGGCACGTTCGCCTCCAGCGCCTTGTCCAGCGCGCTGGCCAGCGTGCCCGGCCGCGGCGGATCGCCGGCGATGGCGTGGGCGCGGGCGCGGCGGATGTGGTGCTGGTCCTCGGCGATATTGGCCAGGTGCAGGAAGTAGCTGAAGGCGCGCACCACGATGATGGTGTCGTCGTCCGACAGGCCGTTGAGCAGCTTGGCCAGTTCGGCCCGGGCATCCAGATCGTCGTTGCGGCGGAAGCGCACGCACAGCTGGCGCACGTTCTCGATCAGCTCGAACATGCGGCTGCCTTCCTGCTCGCGCACCACGTCACCGAGCATGCGGCCGAGCAGGCGGATGTCGTCGAACAGCGGCTTGTCCTTGTCGTCCGCCGAGCGGTCGTGCACCGCGACCGGCGTCTGGGCCTGTTGATTCACTGGCAATCCTTCCGAAATCAATGTCTGAATGTCTGCGCACCACCGGCCTGCACTGGCGGGGGCGCTGCGATGTTCCATCCGGGGCTGCTAGAATTCGGGCCGTGTCGCGCGCTGCCTGTAGGCACTCGTTCACGCCGGCGCGCGGTGCATTCGACTAACTGACCACCACACGCCTCTTTTCCATATGGATCATCCGGCCGGCCCGGCGGACCTCGATGCGGCAGATCGCGCGCCGTCGGTCCCGCAGCAGGAGCACCAAGCTTACCCGAAGCCCACGCGCATCGTGATCGCGTCGCGCGAGTCCCGCCTCGCCATGTGGCAGGCGGAACATGTGCGTGACAGACTGTCCTCGCTGTACCCCTCCGCGACCGTGGACATCCTCGGCATGACCACCCGCGGCGACCAGATCCTGGACCGCCCGCTTGCCAAGGTGGGCGGCAAGGGGCTGTTCGTGAAGGAACTCGAAACCGCCCTGCTCGAAGGCCGCGCCGACCTGGCCGTGCATTCGATGAAGGACGTGCCGATGACCCTGGCCGACGAATTCGCGCTGGTGGCGACGATGGAGCGCGAACTGCCGCAGGACGCCTTCGTGTCGTCCCGCTACGCCAGCCTGGACGACCTGCCGCCGGGCGCGGTGGTCGGCACCTCCAGCCTGCGGCGCGAATCGCAGCTGCGCGCCCAGTTCCCGTATCTGACGGTGAGCAGCCTGCGCGGCAATCTCGACACCCGGCTGCGCAAGCTCGATGAGGGGCAGTACGACGCCATCATCCTGGCGGCGGCCGGCCTGAAGCGGCTGGGGCTGGGCGACCGCATCCGCGCGCTGCTGCCGGTCGAACTGTCGCTGCCGGCGGCGGGTCAGGGTGCGCTGGGCATCGAGGCGCTGGCCTCGCGTCCCGAAGTGGCGGCCTGGCTGTCACCGCTGGTCTGTCCGGTCACCGAAGCCTGCGTCCGTGCCGAGCGCGCGGTGTCGCGCGCGCTGGCCGGCTCCTGCGAAGTGCCGCTGGCCGCCTACTGCGTGGTGGAGGGCGGTGCACTGTGGCTGCGTGCCCGGGTGGCCATGCCGGATGGCAGCCGCATCGCCGCCGCCGAGGTGCGCGGCAACGTCGCCCAGCCGGAAGCGCTGGCCGCGGACTGCGTGGAGGCTCTGCGGGCCGACGGCGCGCAGGCCATTCTCGACGACCTCGCCCACCCATGAAGGATCGCGGTGCGCTGGCCGGATGCGGCGTGCTGGTCAGCCGGCCGCGCGCGCAGGCGGCGGCGCTGGCGGACGCCCTGCGCGCAGCCGGTGGCGAACCGTTCGAATTTCCGCTGATCGACATCGAAGCGCTGGCCGACATGTCGGCTGTCGCCGCGGCCGATCTGGATGGTGCGGCGCTGGCGGTATTCGTGAGCGCCAACGCGGTGCGCCACGCGCTGGACACCATCCTGCCGCTGCGCGACTGGCCGGCCGCGCTGCCGGCCGCCACGGTGGGCGAACAGTCGGCGCAGGCGCTGCGCACGCGCGGCATCGCCCGCGTCATCACGCCGCAGCACCGCTACGATTCCGAGGCGCTGCTCGAACTGCCCGAACTGTCGGCCGCCGCACTGGCCGGCCGGCGGGTGCTCATCTTCCGCGGTGACGGCGGACGCGAACTGCTGGGCGACACGCTGCGCGCGCGCGGCGCGACGGTCGAGTTCATCACCTGCTACCGCCGCCTGCCGCCCGGCGACGGCGCGCCGCTGTGCGCCGCGCTGCGCGCCGGCCGGCTGCATGCGCTCACCATCACCTCGTCCGAATCGCTGCGCAATCTGGCGGCGCTGCCCGGGCTGGACTGTCTGGACGCGCTGCAGGCACTGCCGCTGTTCGCGCCGCATGCCCGCATCGCCGAACAGGCGCGCGAACGCGGCTTCCGCCGCGTGATCGAAACCGCTCCGGCCGACACCGGTCTGCTGGCCGGACTGACTGACTACTTTTCATCGCATCCGTGCGACCCGAAGCGAACGACATGAGTGAACAGATTCCGACGCCCACCCCTGCCGCCACGCCTGCCGTGACACCGGTGCCGCCCGCGAAACGCGAAGGCGTGGTGCCGCTGTGGGCGCTCGGGCTGGCCGTGCTGCTGCTGGTGGCACTGGGCGTGGCCAGCTTCTTCATGCTCACCCGCATGCGTACGCTCGAAGCCGAGCTGCACCGCCGGGTCGAGGTGGTGGGCGAACAGGCGGCGCAGGCGCGCGACGCGTCCGAACAGGAAGCCGCCGGCATCGCCACCTACGGCAACCGCCTCGGCAGCCAGGAAGTGCAGCTGGCCGAACTGCGGGCGCGCATCGAAGCCTATGAATATCTGGCGGACGACCTGGTGCGCAGTTACGACGAGCGGGTGCTGGCCGAGGTCGAGCACGCGCTGGTGCTGGGTCAGCAGCAGCTGCAGCTGGCCGGCGATGCCAAGCTGGCGCTCAGCGCGCTGTCGACCGCCGAAGCCCGTCTGGCGCGGGTGGATACCGGCCGCTTCCTGCCGCTGCGCCGCGCGATGGCCAACGACATGGAGCGCCTGCGCCGCGCGCCGATGGCCGATCTGTCCGGTCAGGCGCTGCGCATCGATACGCTGCTCGGTTCGATCGACAGCCTGCCGCTGGCGTTCGACCGCTCGCCTTCGCGTGCCGGCTCTCCGGCGCCCGCCAAGGTGGCGGCTGCGGCCGAACCGACCCTGGTCGAGCGGCTGGCGGAAGAGGTGTGGGCCGAAGTGCGCCAGCTGGTGCGCATCGAACGGCTGGACCGGCCGGACCCGGCCCTGCTGTCGCCGGAACACAGCTTCTTCCTGCGCGAGAACCTGAAGCTGCGGCTGATCAACGCCCGCATCGCGCTGCTCCAGCGCAATGGCGCAGTGTGGCGCGAGGACATGCGGCTGGCGCGCGAGTGGGTGGAGCGCTATTTCGACACCCGCGCCCGCCAGACCGACAACGCGCTGGCCACGCTGCGCCAGCTCGCCAGCGTCGATCCGGGCGAAGGTCTGCCCGGCCTCAACGAATCGATGAGCGCGCTGGCCCAGCTCAAGGCCCAGCGCCAGCGGCCCACCGTGCAGCGCGAGGAGAAGCGCTGATGGTGCGCCTGCTGCTGTGGCTGCTCGGCCTGTGCGCGCTGGCCGTGGGGCTGGTGATCGCGGCCCGTCAGAACGACGGTTTCGTGCTCATCCAGTGGTCGCCCTGGCGCATCGAACTGTCGCTCAACCTGTTCATCGTGTCGCTGCTGCTCGGCGTGGCGCTGCTGTACAGCGTGTTCCATTTCATCGACGGTCTGATGCGCATGCCGGCGCGTGCGGCCCGCTACCGCGCGCGCCAGCGCCGCCGCCGCGCGGTGACCGCGCTGCGCGACGCCGCCCGCCTGTATTTCGAAGGCCGCTACGGCCATGCCCAGCGCAGCGCCCGGGTGGCGGTCGAGGGCGGCGAATCGCCCGGCCTGGCCGCGCTGATCGGTGCCCGCGCCGCGCATGCGATGCGCGAACAGACGCAGGCTGACGAGTGGCTGCGTCAGGCCGAGCGCTTCGACGAACTGAAAACCGCGCGGCTGATGACCGAAGCCGACATCCTGACCGACCGGCGCGAATTCAGCGAGGCGCTGGAGCGCATCGACGTGCTGCAGTCCGGCGGCCAGCGCCATGTCGCCGCGCTGCGTCTGGCGATGCGGGCGCGCCGCGGTCTGGCCGACTGGAGCGGCCTGCTGCGGGTGGTGCGCCTGCTGCAGAAGCACCGCGCGCTGACGCCGGAACAGGCGGCGCCGGTGCGCCGCCAGGCGCATCTGGGGGCACTGCACGATCTCGATCCGGCCGAGCTGGACGCCTACTGGAAGGCGCTGCCGGCCGCCGAGCGCGAGGACGCGCAGGTGGTGCGCGCAATGGCCGAGGCGCTGGTGGCCGCCGGCCAGACCGCGCAGGCACGCAAGCTGATCGAATCGCGGCTGGAGCAGGGCTGGGAGTCCTCGCTGCTGGCCCTGTATGCCCACACCGACGGTGGCGACGCGCTCGGCCGCATCGCAAAGGCCGAGGCCTGGCTGCGCGATCACCCGGACGACGCCGAACTGCTGCTGGCGCTGGGCCGGCTGTGCCGTACCCAGCAGCTGTGGGGCAAGGCGCAGAGCTATCTCGAAGCGGCGCTGGCGGTGCAGCCCTCGCGTGTCGTGCATGTCGAACTGGCGCTGCTGGCCGAACACCTCGAACGACCGGAAAAGGCGCAGGCCCATTTCCGCGCGGCCGCACTGATGCGCTGAACGCGCGCAGCGCGGCTGTGTCATGATCAGGGCATGTTCTTCCGCCCGGATCCCGCATGAACAATCCTTTCGAGAACACGCCGCCGTCCGCCCCCGCGGACCCCTTCGCCAGCCCGTTCGCGGTCGACACCGCACCGCGCTCCGAGGCGCTGGTGTTTTCCGGCCGGGGCGGCGAGTACTTCGGCATCTGGATCGTCAACCTGCTGCTCACCGTGCTCACGCTGGGCATCTATTCCGCCTGGGCCAAGGTCCGGCGGCTGCAGTACTTCCATCGCCACACCACGCTGGGCGGCGCCGCCTTCGACTACCACGGCGACCCGCGCGCCATCCTCAAGGGCCGGGTGATCGGTTTCCTGCTGCTGCTCGGCTACAACATTTCGTTCGAGGTGTCGCCGCTGCTCGGCATGCTGGTGCTCGGGCTGCTCGCGGCAGTGATGCCGTTGCTGCTGATGCGTTCGCTGCGCTTCCGCGCGCTCAATACCAGCTGGCGCGGCCTGCGCTTCGGTTTCGACGGCGACCCGAAGGGGGCCTACCGGGCCTTCCTGATGTGGCCGCTGCTGTCGCTCTTCACGCTCTATCTGCTGGCGCCGATGTGGCACCAGCGCATGAAGCGCTACCAGCTGGACAACGCGCGCTTCGGCGCCACCCGTTTCCGGTTCACCGCACCGGTGTCGGCGTTCTACCGCATGTACGGCGTGTTGCTGCTTCTGCTGCTGCTGGGCATGGCGGTGATCGGCGGCATGGTGCTGCTCATGATCGAGGCCGTTGAAGGGCGTCGCGAGCTGGCGGTGCTCGTGCCGATGGCCGTGCTTGCGGGCTGGGTGGCCCTGTTCCTGCTGATCCAGCCCTATCTGACCGCGCGCCTGCAGAACCTGGTGTGGAACAGCACCCGGCTCGGCGCCCACCGCTTCGAGTCACACGCGCGGGCGCGTACGCTGTACGCGATCACGCTCACCAATCTGATCGCCATCGTGTGCACGCTGGGCTTCTTCGCGCCGTTCGCCGCCATCCGCACCGCGCGCTACCGGATCGAAAGCGTGACGCTGGTCAGTGCCGGTCCGCTGGATGATTTCGTGGCCGGACAGAAGCAGGCGGTGTCGGCCACCGGCGAAGAGACTGCAGATATTTTCGATGTCGACATCGCCCTCTGAACCGCTGACGGTTGCGGCGCTGTACTTCGATGGCCACAGCGCGCGCGCATGGCCGGCCACGCTGTCGCTGGACGGTGACGCGCTGCTGCTGGCTGCGGAAGGGCTGAGCCGCCGGGCGCCGCTGGCCAACCTGCGGCTGTCGGAACCGATGGGGGCGGCGCCCCGGCTGATCACCTTCGAAGACGGTGCCCATGCCGAAGTGAGGGATCACGCCGCGCTCGCGCGCCTGCTCGGCGCCACCGGACAGCGCGACCGGCTGACCGTGCGCAGCGCCTTCGATCTGCGCATGGTGGCCGGTGCGCTCGCGCTGCTCGTCGTCGTGCTGTGGGGCGCGGCGCGCTACGGTCTGCAGTGGGCAGCGGAAATCGCCGCACCGCGCGTGCCAGAGGCGGTGGTGGCCGGTCTGTCGCGCCAGACCCTGGAACTGATCGACGAACACATGCTCACGCCGAGCCGGCTGTCGGAAGACGAACAGTCGCGGCTGCGCGGCGTGCTGGCCGATCGCACGACGCTGCCGCATGCGCTGGTGTTCCGCCACGGCGGCGAGGTGGGCGCCAATGCCTTCGCGTTGCCGGACGGCACGCTGGTGGTGACCGACGAACTGGTCGCCCTGGCTGGCGATGACGAACGCGTGATGGCGGTGCTGATGCACGAGCTGGGTCATGTCGAACTGAGGCATGGCATGCGCATGCTGCTGCAGGGCTCGGCGGTGGCGCTGTTCATGACCTGGTATGCCGGCGACGTCAGCAGCGTGATCGCGATGGCGCCGACCGCGCTCATCCAGTCCGGCTATTCGCGCGACATGGAGCGCGAGGCGGACGACTATGCCGCCGCGGCGCTGCGCGCCCAGGGGCGCTCGCCCGCGCTGCTGGCGGACATGCTGCAGCGCCTGTCCGAATCCGCAGGCCGTGGCCGCAAGAACGGCGCTGGCTGGCTGGACAGCCACCCGGACAGCGCACAGCGCATCGAGCGGCTGCGCGGCCGCGCCTGACCCGGGCCGGCGTGCTCGCCGGTACGGTCGATCCGGGCCTTCGGGCCTCGCGTGTTGCATCGCAACGCGTTCTGAGCGCCGATTGACCTTGGTCAACGCAGGGATATCAGCCCTTCGGAATACTGCACACCACTGAATGCGATTTCACTTTCTCTGGAGTGCACAACAATGAAGGCGATCAAGTGGGTGGGAGTGGCTGCGCTGGCAGCCGTGGCCGGCGTGGCAAATGCGGCTGACGAAGGCAACTGGATGGTGCGCGCCCGCGCGCTGTACATGAATCCGGACAATGACAATTCCGGCGGCCTGAACCTGCCGATCGACGTGAAGGCCGAGAACAAGACCTTCCCGGAAATCGACATCACCTATTTCTTCACCAAGAACATCGCGGCCGAACTGATCCTGACCTACCCGCAGAAACATGACGTCGAACTGGGCGGCGTGGGCATCGGCTCGATCAAGCATCTGCCGCCGACGCTGACCCTGCAGTACCACTTCAATCCGGAAGGCACCATCCGTCCGTACGCCGGCCTGGGTCTGAACTACACCCGTTTCAGCAGCGTGGATCTCGACGCCGGCAGCGTGCTCGGCGGCAGCGTGCCGCTGCGCATCGACCGCAGCAGCTTCGGCTGGGCCGCCCAGGTGGGCGCCGACTTCCAGATCGCGCCGAAGTGGTTCTTCAACGTCGATGTGAAGTACGTGAGTATCGATACCGACATTTTCGTGAAGGGTACCGGCGCCAAGGTGACTTCGCTGAACATCGACCCGATGCTGTATTCGGTCGGTATCGGTTACCGCTTCTGAGTTCGAGCAGGTCCGTCGGCCCAGGGTCACAAGCCCGAAAGCCGGCGGGCCGCTCAGCAGTTCTTCCTGCAGTCCCGGTTCGGGCACCCATTGGGTGCCCATTTTTTTGGCTGATCGGATCGGGATGTTCGGGCTGGTAGCGGGGGCCGCTGCTGCGGCCCCCGCCGCCATGGCGGGCAAGGCCTCAACCGGCCTCATCGCGGCGAGCGCTGCCTGCCCTTGCGGGCAGCGCCTTCAGGCGAGCCAGTCGCGCGGCGGCAGGTAGTCGGTGTAGAGCTTCGCTTCCGGCGAGCCGTCTTCCGGATGCCAGTCGTAGCGCCACTTCACCACCGGCGGCATCGACATCAGGATGGATTCGGTGCGGCCGCCCGACTGCAGGCCGAACAGCGTGCCGCGGTCGAACACCAGATTGAATTCGACATAGCGGCCGCGGCGGTAGGCCTGGAAGTCGCGTTCGCGTTCGCCGTAGGGCAGGTCGCGACGGCGCTGCACGATGGGCAGATAGGCCTCGAGGAAGGCCTCGCCGACCGCCTGCGTCAGGCCGTAGGCCTGATCGAATTCCACCGTGCCGTCGGCACCCAGATCGTCGAAGAACACGCCGCCGATGCCGCGTGCCTCCTTGCGGTGCTTGAGATGGAAATACTCGTCGCACCACTGCTTGTAGCGCGCCCAGGTGTCGCTGCCGTAGGGCGCAAGCGCATCGCGGCAGGTGCGGTGGAAGTGCGCCGCGTCCTCCTCGAAACCGTAGTAGGGCGTCAGATCCATGCCGCCGCCAAACCACCACACCGCGTCGCCGTCCTGCGGCTGGGCGGTGAAGAAGCGCACGTTCAGATGCACGGTCGGCACATAGGGGTTGCGCGGGTGCAGCACCAGCGACACGCCCATCGCCTCGAACGATGCACCGGCCAGATCGGCGCGGTGGGCGGAGGCGGACGGCGGCAGGCGGTCGCCGCGCACATGCGAGAAATTGCAGCCGCCGCGCTCGAACAGCTTGCCTTCCTCGATCAGCCGGGTACGGCCGTCGCCCTGCAGGCGCTCTTCCGGGCCGCGCACCCAGCCGTCGGTCAGGAAGGGCGAGCCGTCGGCCGTTTCAAGGCCGGCGATGATGCGATCCTGGAGATCCAGCAGCCAGGCGCGGACCTGTTCCGCCCGCGTACTCATCGCCGCACCGCCCGGTGGCCGATGTCGCGGCGGAACTGGGCGCCGTCGAACTGGATCTGGTCGCACAGCGCGTAGGCGGCGCGTTGCGCCTGTTTCACCGTGTCGCCGAGTGCGGTCACGCACAGCACGCGGCCGCCGCTGGTGACCACCGCTTCATCCTGATTTGCGGTGCCGGCGTGGAACACGTGGCTGTCCTCGGTGGCGGCCGGCAGTCCGGTGATGACGTCACCCTTGCGCGGCGCTTCCGGATAGCCGGCCGACGCCATCACGACGCCGAGCGCCACCCGGCGGTCCCAGTCGGTGCTGGCTTCGGACAGGCGATACTCCAGCGCCGCCTCGACCAGATCGACCAGATCGGTCTTCAGCCGCATCATGATGGGCTGGGTTTCCGGGTCGCCCATGCGACAGTTGAATTCCAGCACCTTGATGTCGCCCTCCGGCGAAATCATCAGGCCGGCGTACAGGAAGCCGGTGTAGGGCAGGCCGTCCAGCGCCATGCCGGTGAGCACAGGCTGGATCACCTCGCGCATCACGCGTGCATGGATTTCCGGCGTGACCACCGGTGCCGGGGAATAGGCGCCCATGCCGCCGGTGTTCGGGCCGGCGTCGCCGTCGAGCAGGCGCTTGTGGTCCTGGCTGGTGGCCAGCGGCAGCGCGCTCTGGCCGTCGCACATGACGATGAAGCTGGCTTCCTCGCCGTGCAGGAACTCCTCGATCACCACCCGCGACTTGCCACCGTCGTCGCCCGGCAGCATGGCGCCGATGGCAGCGTGCGCCTCGGTCAGCGTCATCGCCACCACCACGCCCTTGCCGGCGGCCAGGCCGTCGGCCTTGATCACGATGGGCGCACCCTTCTCGTCGACATAGGCGCGCGCCGCGGCCGCGTCGGTGAAGGTCTGGTACCAGGCGGTCGGGATGTTGTTGCGCACCATGAACTGCTTGGCGAAGTCCTTGGAGCTTTCCAGCTGGGCCGCCTTGCGGGTCGGGCCGAACACCTTCAGGCCGCGCACCCGGAAACAGTCCACGACGCCAGCGGCCAGCGGCGCTTCCGGGCCGACCACGGTGAAGGCGATGTTCTCGTTCTCGACGAAGCTGATCAGCTCGGCGAAATCGGTGATCGGCAGATTCTCGATATTGGGTTCGAGTGCGGTGCCGGCATTGCCCGGCGCCACATAGACCTTCTGCACGCGCGGGCTCTGCGCGAGTTTCCAGGCGATGGCGTGTTCGCGGCCGCCCGAACCGATGACCAGCAGTTTCATGTCGCGTCCTTCCTCAATCGTGCGCGGGTACAGCTCAGTGACGGAAGTGGCGGGTGCCGGTGAATACCATGGCCAGACCATGCTCGTCGGCGGCGGCGATCACTTCCTCGTCGCGCATGCTGCCGCCCGGCTGGATGATGGCTTTCGCGCCGGCTTCGGCCAGCACGTCCACACCATCGCGGAACGGGAAGAAGGCGTCGGACGCCACCACCGAACCGGCGATGGTCAGGCCGGCGTGTTCCGCCTTGATCCGTGCGATGCGCGTCGAGTCAACGCGGCTCATCTGGCCGGCGCCGACACCGACCGTTGCGCCGTCGCGGCAATACACGATGGCGTTCGACTTCACGTACATGGCGACGCGCCAGGCGAAGGTGAGGTCAGTCATTTCCTGTGCGGTCGGCGCGCGCTTCGTGACCACCTTGAGGCGACCTTCCAGCGATTCCGGTTCGTCCGCGGTCTGGATCAGCAGGCCGGAGCCGACCCGCTTCACGTCATGCAGGTTGCGGCCGCGCGCCCAGGCGGTCGCGCCCTTCGGATCGACGCCGTCGAGCGGAATTTCCAGCACGCGCACATTGGCCTTGGCGGCCAGCAGTTTCAGCGCGTCGGCGGTGAAGGCCGGCGCCATCAGCACTTCGACGAACTGGCCGCTGACCGCTTCGGCGGTGGCGGCGTCGACCGGGGTGTTGAAGGCGATGATGCCGCCGAAGGCCGAGGTCGGATCGGTGGCGAAGGCCTTGCGATAGGCCTCAAGCGGGGTGGCGCCGAGCGCCACGCCACAGGGATTGGCGTGCTTGACGATGACGCAGGCGCCGGTGTCGAAGCTCTTGACGCATTCCCAGGCGGCGTCGCCGTCGGCGATGTTGTTGTACGACAGTTCCTTGCCCTGCAGCTGTTTCGCGCTGACCAGCGAACCCGGCGCCGGGTAGAGGTCGCGGTAGAAGGCGGCGCGCTGGTGCGGGTTTTCGCCGTAGCGCAGGTCCTGGATCTTGACGAAGCGGCCGTTCGACTGCGCCGGGAACTCGCTGCGCGTGCCGTCGGCGTTCAGCGCCGACAGGTAGTCGCTGATCGCCGCGTCGTAGTTCGAAATGCGGTTGAACGCGGCCACCGACAGCGCGAAGCGGGTGGCGTCGGACAGCGCGCCGGTCGCGCGCAGTTCGTCGAGCACGCCGGCGTACTGCGAGGCGTCGGTCAGCACGCCGACACCACGCCAGTTCTTGGCGGCGGAGCGCACCATGGCCGGGCCGCCGATGTCGATGTTCTCGATCGCGTCTTCCAGCGTGCAGCCGGCCTTGGCCACGGTCGCCTCGAACGGGTACAGATTCACCACCAGCAGATCGATGGTCGGAATGTCGTGTTCCGCCAGCGCCTGCATGTGGGCCTCGACTTCACGCCGGGCGAGCAGGCCGCCGTGGATGCGCGGGTGCAGCGTCTTCACGCGGCCATCCAGCATTTCCGGGAAGCCGGTGTGGTCGGCCACCTCGGTCACCTTCAGGCCGGCGTTGGCCAGCAGTTGTGCGGTGCCGCCGGTGGACAGCAGTTCGATGCCGAGCCCGGTCAGGGCGGTGGCGAATTCAACGATGCCGGTCTTGTCGGACACGCTGATCAATGCACGCTGTACTTTCATGCGCTATTCCGGTGGGAAGTTGAGGAATGGGGTCAGGACTCTGGACGGCGGGCGTCAGAGCATGCCGTGGTCGGTGAGCTTGCGACGCAGCGTATTGCGGTTCATGCCCAGCATGTCGGCGGCGCGGGTCTGGTTGCCTTCGGCTTCACGCATGACCACCTCGAGCATCGGGCGCTCCATCTGGCGCAGCACCATGTCATAGAGGCCGCTCGGCGGTTCCCCGTCCAGATCACGGAAATATCGTTCCAGCGAGTGTCTTACGCACTCGGCAATGTCACTGCGTCCGCTCATGGCGGCGTCTCCCTGATGGTCGGTGCTGAGTGCGCCCGGTCGGGCGTTCAGGCGGCCAGTTCCTGCGCGTCGTCGTCGGCATCCGGCTCGTAGGCGAGCCTGTCGTTGTCGGCCGCCATGCGGCCGAAGAACTCGTCGATCGCCGCCATCTGCGCGTCCGTCGTTTCCAGACGGTTCATCGCGTGGCGGAAGGCGGCCGATCCGACCAGTCCCTTGGTGTACCAGGAGATGTGCTTGCGGGCGATGCGCAGGCCGCTCTCGGCGCCGTAAAAACCGTACAGGTCTTCAACGTGCTCGCGGCACACGCGGTGGATTTCGCTCACCTCGGGCGGCGCCAGCAGTTCGCCGGTGGCCAGGAAGTGCTCGATCTCGCGGAATATCCAGGGGCGGCCCTGGGCGGCGCGGCCGACCATGACGCCGTCAGCGCCGCTGATGTCCAGCACTTCGCGTGCCTTCTGCGGCGTGGTGATGTCGCCGTTGGCGATCACCGGAATGCTGACCGCCGCCTTCACGGTGCGGATGGTGTCGTACTCGGCGTGGCCGGTGTACTGGTCGGCCCGGGTACGGCCGTGGATGGCCAGCGCGCGGATGCCGCACTGTTCGGCCATGCGCGCCAGCATCGGCGCGTTCTTGTTCGCGCGGTTCCAGCCGGTGCGCATCTTCAGCGTGACCGGCGTGTCCGGCACCGCCTGCACCACCGCCTCCAGGATGCGCGCGACCAGCGGTTCGTCCTGCATCAGCGCGGAGCCGGCCATCACGTTGCAGATCTTCTTGGCCGGACAGCCCATGTTGATGTCGATGATCTGGGCGCCGCGGTCCACGTTGTGGCGGGCGGCGTCGGCCATCATCTTCGGGTCGGCGCCGGCGATCTGCACCGAGATCGGTGCCACCTCGCCGTCGTGGTTCGCCCGACGCTGGGTCTTCGCGCTGCCGTACAGCAGCGAGTTGGAGGTGACCATTTCGGACACTGCGAGTCCGGCGCCCAGCTTCTTGCACAGCTGGCGGAAGGGGCGGTCGGTCACGCCGGCCATGGGCGCGACGAACAGATTGTTTCGCAGATTGAAGCCGACGAACTGCATGCTTGGACGGGGCGGTGGACAAACGGGCAAGGGCGGGATTCTACCGCGATGCGGCGGCGCGGCGAAATGTCGCGCCATCGGGCGTGCGGCCTGTCACTCATTCCGTGGCGGGGACGCCGAAGGCGGTGTCCAGGTCACGCTGCAGATCCGGCCGCGCGGCCAGCACGCGACGTGTTTCACCGGCCCAGTCGGCGGCCGCGGCGGCTGGCGTGAGCAGGCGGCCGAAGTCGTCATCCGGCGGCGTGACCGGCGCCAGTGCCCGGGCCAGCATGCGCGCACCGAGCGTGGCCTTGAAATGGCCGCCTTCCCAGTAGCCGCGGGTGATGGTGCGTCGGTCGCCGGCAGCCGGCACTGCTTCCGCTCGGTCCGCACCCGGCAGCGAGAAGTCCCAGGCACGCACCTGTACGCCGCGCGCCGCCGCGGCGGCCACGGTGTCGGCCACCACCCGCTTCCAGTCGCTCACTTCGCGATCCATCCGCTCGCGCGCCAGCGCGCCGAGGATGTGCATGTGATAGGGGTAGGTCATGACCTCGACCCGCATGCCGTGCTCGCCGGCGATGTCGAGCAGGCGCCGCAGGGCCACGAAATCCTCGGTCGCCGGCAGATCCTGCGGCCAGTGACGGCCACGGATGCGCTTCACGTTCTCTGCCGCCCGCTGGCGGAACAGCGCCCGGTAGCCATCACGGGCGGCCAGCGCGACATAGTCGTGCAGCGGATTGAAGCCGTCGTCGCGCAGCGTGGCGGCAAAGCGGTCGCGCTGCGCGTAAAGCGTGCGTACGCTGTCGGTGGTGGCGGCCAGCGTGATCAGGCTCTGCGTCATCACCGTGCGCTGGCGCTGCCAGGCATCGGTGCGCGGATACCACTTTCCATCGCCGTCCGGCGGATTCAGCGCGTCGAACAGTTCCACCCCCACCACCAGCAGCCGCGGCCGGATGCCGGCTTCCAGCAGCGTTTCCAGATAGCGCACCTGGCTGGTCAGCGCAGCGCCTGGCTCCGCCATGTTGAAGGGCCGCGCAGCGAGTGCCGTCAGTGCCGGGTCGGACGGGTCAAGACCGATGTCCGCGCGTGAATTGCCGAGGATGAGCGCGTCCGGCGCCCGGCGCAGCGCACGCGACAGCTTCAGTTCGCCGAGAAGGCGTTCGGGCCGGATCTTGACCGCGTTCACGCCCTCGAAGCGCGGGCCGTCGTGCAGGCCCCAGGGATCGATCAGGCGGTTGAAGGCCACCGCCAGCCCCATGGCCAGCAGCAGCGTGAGCAGCCAGATGCGGGCGAATCGCGTGCGTGGCGCCATCACTCAGAACTGGAAGTAGAGGAATTCGGACGGTCGCGACAGCGACAGCACGCACACCGTGCTGGCCAGGCCCAGGCCGACTGCCCACCGTCTGCTCAGCCGGAAACGCAGGCCGCCGGACGGTGCCACGCGTTCGATGGCCGGACGCAGCCTGGCGTGGATCTGCTGGGTGTTCGGGCACAGGAAGGCGATCAGTGCGGCCACTGTCACCCAGCCCCAGGTGGCGATGAACTGCTCGCCGCCGCCCGGATGGAAGCGGACACCGGCGGCCGCCAGCATCGGGGCGGCACCGCCGGTCAGCCGTCCCACCGCCTCGGGCAGCGCCACGCCGTGCAGGCCGGCCATGCCGGCAAGCAGGTCGAGTGCGCCGTGCAGCGTGGTGGCCCGGAAAAACACCCAGGCCACCACCACCGCGGCGAAGGTCAGCGCCACCGCCAGCGGTCGCGGCAGCCGGAAACGGGCGGACCAGGCGTGCTGCACGCACAGATAGGCGCCGTGCAGTCCGCCCCACAGCAGGAAGTTCCAGCCTGCGCCGTGCCAGAGGCCGCCGAGCAGCATGGTGGTCATCAGGTTGGCGTAGCGCCGCACCGGTCCGTGCTTGTTGCCGCCGAGCGGGATGTAGAGGTAGTCGCGCAGGAAGCGCGACAGCGTCATGTGCCAGCGCCGCCAGAAGTCGGAAATCGTCGCCGCCTTGTAGGGCGAATCGAAGTTCAGCGGCAGCTTCACGCCGAACAGCCGCGACAGGCCGATCGCCATGTCGGAATAGCCGGAGAAGTCGAAGTAGAGCTGGAAGGTATAGGCCAGCACGCCGCCCCATGCGGTCAGCAGCCCGGGATGTGCGTCACCCTCGAACACCGCACCGGCGAGCGGTGCCAGGTTGTCGGCCAGCAGCACCTTCTTGGCCAGGCCGAACACGAAAATGCTGCTGCCGATCAGGACGTTGTTGAGCCGCAGCCGGTAATTCCGCGCCTGTTCGAACTGCGACATCATTTCGCCGTGATGCAGCACCGGGCCGGCGATCAGGTGCGGGAAGTAGGTGACGAACAGCGCGTAATGGACCAGCCGCGTTTCGTGCACCTTGCCGGCCCAGGCATCGACCAGGAAGGCGATCTGGGTGAAGGTGAAGAAGGAAATGCCCAGCGGCAGGATCAGTTCGGGCACCGGCAGGCCGAGGCCGGCCAGACGGTTGGCGCTGTCGATGAACAGCGCGCTGTATTTGTACACCACCAGCAGCGCCAGATCGGCCCCGATGCCCAGCGCGAGCAGGCGGCCGGCGGCGGGCCGGCCGGTACGGGCGGCGATGGCACGCCCGGTCGCGTAGTTGAACAGGATGGAGCCCAGCAGCAGCGGCAGGTAGCGTGCGTCCCACCAGCCGTAGAAGAACAGCGAAGCGAGCGTCAGCCAGCCGGCCGCCAGCGTGACCGAACGCCGTCCGAGCAGGACGTAGCCGGCCAGCGCGACCGGCAGGAAGGCGAACAGAAAGGCGTAGGAATTGAACAGCATGCGCGGTGCCGGCGTGGGGTGCGACGCATTCTAGGCAGCCGCCCCCGTGCCGGCGCGCAACTGTGTCACTGTCATCGCGACGGGCTACCAGCCGCGGGCACCGAACATCATGCGCCGGCCTACGAACTGCCGGGCCGGCGGGAAAGCGTCCAGCAGCGCCAGCGCAGCGCCGCGGGCGTGGCCGGCGAGCGGGCCGAGCAGCGGGGCGCCGGCACCCAGCGTGAAGACGCGGGCAAGGAAATCGGTGAAACCGCCGGTGGCGGCGCGGTCGGTGCGGCGCAGCCGGGCGTAGCGGGCGAGCGCCTCGTCCAGGGCACCGTCCTGGCGGGCGAGGGAGGGCAGCAGGCATTCAGCCAGCTGGCCGACGTCGCGCAGTGCGAGGTTCAGGCCCTGGCCGGCCACCGGGTGCAGGGTCTGCGCCGCGTTGCCCAGCCAGACCTGACGGCCGCGCACGATGTCGGCGCGCATGCGCAGCGCCAGTGGCCAGGCGCCCCGCGGTCCGAGCGCGGTGAAGCGCACCCGGCCGCCGACCGCGTCGCTCAGCCGCTGCATGAAGCGGGCGTCGGTCTCGTCGCGCAGCGCTTCTGCCTCGGCGGCGTCGCAGGTATAGACCACCGCGTAGTCGCGGCCGCAGGGCAGCAGCGCCACCGGGCCGTGCGGCGTGAAGCGCTCGTAGGCGACGTGGCCGTGCGGCGAGGCCGGGGTGGCCAGCGCGATCACCGCGTGCTGGCCGTAGTCGCGGCTGCGCGCCAGCGCCTCGTCATCGGCGACCCGGCCTTCGCACCACAGCAGCACGCGCGCCCGTACCAGGCCGTCGGCGGTGGATACCTCGATCGCGTCACCGTCCTCGCGCGCGCCGGTGACCGCGAGCCCGTAGCGGATGTCCAGATCCAGCGCGGCGGCGCGGGTGCGCAGCGCGCGCACCAGACTGCCTGCGCGGGCCACATGGCCGAGCGCGTCCAGACCGAAATCGGCGGCGCGCAGTTCGGTGCGGCCGAAATGGCCGCGCTGCGAAATGTGTATGGTGCCGATCGGCGTGGCGTCGGCCGCCGGCCAGGCCTGCAGCGTACGCAGGATGTCGCGCGAGCCGGCCGACAGCGCGATCACACGGCTGTCCTCGAGCGCGCGCCCGGCGCTGCCGGCGTCGGCCACCTGCACGGTCAGGCCGGCGGCGCGCAGCGCACAGCCGGTGGCCAGACCGACCGGGCCGGCGCCGACGATGAAGGCGTCGAGCACCGGCGGGGTGGCCGCGTCGTTCATCCGCGCACCTCCGCCATCACCGCCTCGACCTCGGCAATCGTCTTGGGCGCGGCGGCGGTGTAGATGTCACAGCCGTCCGCGGTCACGATCACGTCGTCCTCGATGCGGATGCCGATGTTCCAGAACGCCTCCGGCACGTCGTCGGCCGGCCGGATGTAGCAGCCGGGCTCGACCGTGAGCACCATGCCGGGCTCGAGCGGCCGCCATTCGTTGGGGCCGCCGCCGCGCGGCCGGTACTCGCCGGCGTCGTGCACGTCCATGCCCAGCCAGTGGCCGGTGCGGTGCATGTAGAAGCGGCGGTAGTCGCCCTTCTCGATCACGTCGTCCAGCGTGCCCTTGAGCAGGCCGAGGTCGATCAGGCCCTGGGCCAGCACCTTCACCGCGGCGTCGTGGTAGTCGATGAAGCGCGCGCCCGGCTTCACTTCGGCGAAGGCGGCGTCCTGCGCGTCCAGCACCAGCTGGTAGACGTCGCGCTGCGCGGCGCTGAAGCGGCCATTGACCGGCCAGGTGCGGGTGATGTCCGATGCGTAGCCGCGCAGTTCGCAGCCGGCGTCGATCAGCAGCAGGTCGCCGTCGCGCAGCGCGGCATCGTTCGACACGTAATGCAGCACGCAGGCGTTGGCACCGCCGGCGACGATGGAGCCGTAGGCCGGCGCTTCCGAACCGGCGCGGCGGAATTCGTGCAGGATTTCGGCCTCGATCTCGTACTCCATCGCGCCCGGCCGCGTGGCCTGCATGGCGCGCCGATGGGCGCGGGCCGAAATGTCGGCCGCCTGCCGCATCAGCGTCTGTTCGTGCAGATCCTTGATCAGCCGCATGTCGTCCAGCGGCTGACGGATGTCCAGCAGTTCGGACGGCGCCTGGCGTCCGGCGCGCACCTGGGCGCGTACCACGTTCAGCGCGGCCATCATGCGCTGGTCCCAGCCAGCGTCCTCGCCGATCACGTAGTGCAGCCGCGGCTGGTTGGCGATCAGTTCCGGCAGTTTCGCGTCCAGTTCGCCGTAGATGTACGCTTCATCGAAGCCGAATTTCTCGCGCGCGGCGTCCGGGCCGTGGCGCCAGCCGTCCCAGATTTCCCTCTCCTCGTTCTTTTCGCGGCAGAACAGGATGCTGCGCGGCGTGTCGCCGGCGACCAGCACCAGCACCGCTTCCGGCTCGGCGAAACCGGTCAGGTAATAGAAATAGCTGTCGTGGCGGTAGCCGTAGTGGGTGTCGCGGTTGCGTGCGCGTTCCGGTGCGGTGGCGATGACGGCCACGCCCGATCCCATGCGTTCGATCAGGCGGGCACGGCGTTCGGAATAGGGGTGCATGTCGGGTTCCGGCTTTCGGTCAGGTCGGAAGTTTAGGGCCTTCTCCGGTCGAAACGTTCTGTTGCATCCGCTCCGGTCGGCTTAAGTCCGGCTTAATCTTCGCCGCCGAGCATGCCTCCATCGAAAAGGAGGCATCCGATGCCGCACACCGCCGCACTGATTGCACTGACCCCCCGCCACGCCGTCGCCGGCAGCACGTCCGCGCTGCAGGCCTGCGTGATCGGCGTCCGGGTCGAGGACAGCGCCCCTGAACTGGAGGTGATCGGCCACGGACATCCGGCAAGGGCGTCGATCGAACGCTATATCGCCGGCTGCTTCCTGCGCACCTACGGTGCGGTGATTTCCCATTTCGCCGACACGCTGCTCGGCGTGCGCGGCCCGGACGGCGCATGGCAGGCGGCGCTCGGCTATTCGCTGCCGGCCTCGCGGCCGGAAGTGTTCGTCGAACAGTATCTGGACCAGCCGCTCGAGCAGGCGCTGTCGCAGGTGCTGCGCGAACCGGTGTCGCGTGGTGCGCTGGCCGAGGTGGGCAATATGGCGGCCACGTCCGCCGGCATGGGCCGGGCGCTGATCGCGCTGGCGACCCGTCACCTGTATGCGCGCGGCCTCGATTACGTGGTGTTCACCGCCACCCGTGCGCTGGCCAATTCCTTCGTTCGCCTCGGCATTCCCATCTTTTCGGTGGCGCCGGCGGATCCGGCGCGGCTGCGCGATGGCGAGGCGCGCTGGGGCAGCTATTACCGCAATACGCCGACGGTGATGGTCGGACGCATCGCCAGCGGTCTGCACACCGTGGGGGTGGAGGCGGCATGAGCGTACATACCGGGCTGCCGTCGCTGATCGGCCCGCAGGGAGAATTCGACGCCAGCGCGGTGCGCCGCCGGGTCGACGCGCTGGCTTCGCGCATGCAGGAATGCATCGAGGACGGTGCCTGCGCCGGTGCCGTGATCGCGCTGCTGGCCGACAACGGCAAGGACTGGCTGATCGCGGACCGCGCGGTGCGTCAGGTCGGCGCGGTGCTGCTGCCGCTGCCCACCTTCTTCACCGACGACCAGTGTCGGCACGCGCTGCATGCCGCCGGTGTCAGCCTGCTGATGACCGACGACCCGCTGCGGGCTCACCGCCTCGGGCGTGACGAGGACAGCCTGCTCACGTCCGGCCGGCTCACGCTGTTCCGCGGGCCGGCGCAGCCGGCCCGGTCGCTGCCGCCGGCCACCGCCAAGATCACCTTCACCTCCGGCACCACCGGACAGCCCAAGGGCGTGTGCCTGAGCGCCAATCAGCTGGCGGCGGTCAGCGGCTCGCTGGCCGGCATCGCCCGCACACTCGGCATACGGCGCCATCTGTGCATGCTGCCGCTGGCGGTGCTGCTGGAGAACGTGGCCGGCGCCGACACCGCCTGGCTGGCCGGTGCCCAATGCATCGTGCCGCCGCTGGCCGAGGTCGGACTGACCGGTTCCAGCCGCTTCGACGTGCGGGTGGCGCTGGGGGCGATCGAACGCTGGCAGCCGGACAGCCTGATCCTGCTGCCGCAGATGCTGACCGCGCTGGTGGCGGCGGTCGATGCCGGCCTGCCGGCACCGCGCGGTCTGAAGCTGGTCGCGGTCGGCGGCGCCCGGGTGTCGCCCGACCTGATCACCCGTGCCCGCGCACTGGGCATTCCGGCCTGCGAAGGCTACGGCCTGTCGGAAGCCGGTTCGGTGGTCGCGCTCAATCTGCCGGACGATCCGCCGGGCGCGGTCGGCCGCGTGTTGCCCCATCTGACGGTATCGCTGTCGGCCCGCGGTGAAATCCTGGTCGACGGCCCCCGCCTGCCGGGCTATCTCGGCGCCCCGGCACTGCCGGATGCGCCTTTCCCGACCGGCGACATCGGCCACCTCGACGCCGAAGGCCGACTGCATGTGACCGGACGGCTCAAGCACCAGATCATCACCAGCTTTGGCCGCAACGTGTCGCCGGAATGGCCGGAAGCCGAACTGCTGGCCGCGCCGGAAATCGCCCAGGTGGTGGTGTTCGGCGAAGCGCAGCCGGCGCTGTCCGCGGTCATCGTGCCGCGCGGCGACATCAGCGACGCTGCGCTGGATGCCGCGGTGGACGCGGCCAACGCCCGCCTGCCCGACTACGCGCGCATCGGCATCCGCCTGCGCGCCGACGCACCCTTCTCACCCGCAAACGGTCTGGCGACCGACAACGGCCGCGTACGCCGTGATGCGGTGTGGGCCCATTACGGCGAACGACTCGCCGTGCTGTACGCACATGCCTACGGAGTGCCCGAACATGTCGTTTCATGAACGCCTGCAGCGTGAAACCGCTGCCGAACGTGCCCATCTGCTGTCCGCACCGGTCATCCAGGACGCGCTGTCCGGTCGGGTCACGCTGACCCAGTACCGCGCCTTTCTCGAACAGGCCTTCCACCACGTGCGGCACACGGTGCCGCTGCTCATGGCCTGCGGCGCGCGCCTGCCGGCGACCCACGAGTCGCTGCGCCGCGCGGTGGCCGAATACATCGAGGAAGAGATCGGCCACGAGGAGTGGATACTCGACGACATCGTCGCCTGCGGCGGCGACCGCGAAACCGCGCGCCGCTCCGCACCGGGCCTCGAGGCCGAACTGATGGTGTCCTACGCCTACGACTGGATCGCGCGCAAGAACCCGGTCGGCTTCTTCGGCATGGTGCATGTGCTCGAAGGCACCAGCGTGCAGATCGCAACGACCGCCGCCGAACGCATCGCCCAGACCCTGCACCTGCCGCCGGCGGCCTTCAGCTATCTCAATTCGCACGGCAGCCTGGACCAGGACCACGTGCTGTTCTTCGCCACGCTGATGGACGGCCTGGCGGACGAAGAGGACAGACTGGCGGTGATTCACGTGGCGCGCGTCATGTATCGCCTGTACGGCGACCTGTTCCGCGCGCTGCCGGCCAGCGATCAGGCGCTCGCGGCATGAAGAGCGGTCTGCGTGCAGTCATTACCGGCGCCGCCGGTGGCATCGGCCGCGCCCTCGCCGGTGCGCTTGCCAGCCGCGCCAGCGCGCTGCTGCTGGTCGGGCGCGATGCCACCCGGCTGGCCGCACTGGCTGACGAACTGGTGCGCAAGGCGCCCGACGTGCAGATCCGCACCGTGACCGCCGACCTGAATACTGCGGCCGGCCGTGCCGCCATCGTGCAGGCGGCGGAAGCGCTGCCTGGCGGCCCCAATCTGCTGGTGAACAACGCCGGCGTCAGCGAACTGGCCTGGTTCGAGGACCAGTCGGACGCGCAGATCGAACGCATCGTGCAGACCAATCTGGTCGCGCCGATGCTGCTCACCCGCGCGCTGCTGCCGCAGCTGCATCGTCAAACCCAGGCGCGGGTGGTCAATATCGGCTCCATCCTGGGTGACATCGGTCACCCGGGCAGCGTCGCCTACTGCGCCAGCAAGTTCGCGCTGCGCGGTTTCACCGAAGCGCTGCGCCGGGAACTGGCGGGCAGCCGGGTACAGCTGCAGTACCTCGCGCCGCGCGCCACCCGCACCGCGCTGAACAGCGACGCCCAGAACGCGCTGAACAGCGAACTGGGCGTGGCAAGCGATACGCCTGAATCGGTCGCCGCCGAGCTGCTGAAGCTGCTCGACGGGCCGCGCGCCGAGCGCCATCTGGGCTGGCCGGAAAAGCTGTTCGTCCGCATCAACCGCATGCTGCCCGCGCTGGTCGACTCCAGTCTCGCGAAGCAGCTTCCCGTCATCCGTCGTCACGCACAACAGGGAGTCAAACCGTGAACGCATTCCTCCGCGCCTCGTGCGCGCTGTTCGCCGCACTGCTGATCGGGCCGGCCTTCGCCGGCGTCGATGAATCGGTGGCCCGCCTGCAGTCCGAGTGGGAACAGATCAAGTACCGCCAGCCGGCGGACAAGCAGGAACAGGCTTTCGAACACCTGAGCAAGGACGCCGCGGCGGTGCGGGCCGAATTCCCGGACCGTGCGGAAGCCGACATCTGGTACGCCATCATCGTCGCCAGTCACGCCGGCGCCAAGGGCGGGCTGGGCGCGCTGTCGCTGGCCAAGGAGGCCCGCGCAGCGCTGGAAAAGGCGCTGACCAAGAATCCGAATGCACTGGATGGCTCCGCCTACACCAGTCTCGGCTCGCTCTACTATCAGGTGCCGGGCTGGCCGATCGGCTTCGGTGACAAGGACAAGGCGCGCGAGCTGCTGACCAAGGCGCTGGCGATCAACCCCAAGGGCATGGACAGCAATTACTTCATGGGCGACTTCCTGTTCCGCAACGGCGAGTACGAAAAGGCGCGCGCATCGCTCGAAGCAGCCCTGCAGGCGCCGCCGCGCCCGACCCGCCCGCTGGCGGACGAAGGGCGTCGCAAGGAGATCGAGGCGCTGCTGGTCAAGGTACGCGAGAAGCTGAAGTAAGCCGTGCGCCTGTCCATGGAACGGCAGGTGAGCATGCCCTGCCGGTGCAATTGTTCGCGGTCGGAGTCAGAATGACGGCATTCCGTTACGACATAAACCGACCGATGAAGGTACTGCTGGTCGAAGACGACGAACTGCTGGGCGCCGGCATACTCGACGCGCTGGAGCGTGCCCGCTACACGGTGGAATGGGTGCGCGACGGCGTGCAGGCGCTGACCGCGCTGCGCGGCGGCGGCATAGACATTGCGGTGCTCGACCTCGGTCTGCCCCGGCTGGACGGCATGGATGTGCTGCGCCGCGCGCGCGAGGCCGGTGTGGTCACGCCGGTGCTGGTGCTCAGCGCGCGCGACACCACGGCACAGCGCATCGGCGGCCTCGACGCCGGCGCCGACGACTATCTGGTCAAGCCCTTTGACCTCGATGAGCTGCTGGCCCGGCTGCGGGTGCTGGAGCGGCGCACCCGCGGTTCGGTGTCCAATCTCATCCGTTACGGCCACATCGCGCTCGACACCTCGGGCCTGACCGTCAGCCACGAAGAGCGCCCGGTCGAGCTGCAGCGCCGCGAATTCATGGTGCTGCGCCGGCTGCTGGAAAACATCGGCCACGTGATGAGCCGGCAGCAGCTGGTCGAGAACATCTACGGCTGGGACAGCGAACTGGAAAGCAATGCGCTGGACGTGCACATCCACAACCTGCGCAAGAAGTTCTATCCGGAGCTCATCCGCACCGTGCGCGGGGTCGGTTACGTGATCGACCCGCTGCCCGTGGCGCGGCAGGACTGATGCGCGCGCTGCAGGGCGTGTCCTTGCGGGTGCTGCTGCTGGCCGGCAGCGCCTTCATCCTTCTGTTCGTGCTGGGCACCTCCGCCCTGCTGGCGGTGCGTGCCGGCCAGGACGAGGCGGACGAGCTGTTCGACGCCCGGCTCGCCACCTCCGCCCGCGTGCTGGAAAGCCTGATGGCGCGCCAGGTCGAGCACGCCACCATCAATGCGCCGCTGGTCATGTCGCTGCCGGTGCCACTGGAGCTCGAAGCGGGCGAACGCGACCGTCAGCTGGGCAGCCCGCAGCAGCTGTCATGGGCAGCGGTGCTGCAGGACTGGCTGTTCGGTCACCACGACATCGAAACCCCGCTCGGTCACGAATACGAAACCCACATCGCGTACCAGATCTGGAGCGATTACGAGAACTTCGGCAGCGACGGCTTCCGGCTGCTGGCCCGGTCGTCCTCGGCCCCGTCCATGCCGATGGCACCGATGCGCGCCGGCTTCAGCGACCACGATCTGGCGGGCAGCCTGTGGCGGGTGTTCGTGCTGCATTCCGGCGACGTGTGGATACAGGTGGGCGAACGGGTCGATGCGCGCGAGGAGCTGTCGGCCAAGCTGGGCTGGGCGACCGGCGCGCCGCTGCTGATCGGTCTGGGCGTGCTGCTGCTGCTCAACGGCCTGCTGATCGGCTACGGTCTGGCGCCGCTGTCGGATCTGGCCGAGCGCATCGCTCACCGCTCGCCGCGCGACGATCAGCCGCTCACGCTGACCTGGGTGCCGGCGGAGATGGCGCCGGTGCTCAGCGCGCTCAACGCGCTGTTCGGCCGCGTGCGCGATGCGCTGGCGCGCGAGCGGCGCTTCATCGACGCCGCCGCGCACGAACTGCGCACGCCGCTTGCCGCGCTGCGCATCCATGCCCAGAACGCGCGCCGCGCCGAAGATCCGGCCCGGCTCAACAGATCGCTCGACAGCCTGCTCGAAGGCGTGGCCCGTACCGTGCATCTGGCCGAACAGATGCTCGCCCACAGCCGGGCCGGTCGCGGCACGCAGGACATTCCGCTGTCGCTGCGCGAGGTGGTGCGCGACGCGGTGGCGCAGCGCCATCTGTCGTGCGAAGCCAGCGGACATGCGCTGGAACTGCAGGCGGGTGAAGAGCCGCTGACCGTGATCGGTGACGCCAACAGCCTGTCCAGCATGGTCGGCAACCTGATCGACAACGCGCAGCGCTATGCGCCGGCCGGTACGGCGATACGGCTGGAACTCCAGCGTGACGGAGACCAGGCGCGGCTGGTGGTGAGTGATGCCGGCCCCGGCATTCCGCAGGACCTGCGCGAACGGGTGTTCGAGCCCTACTTCCGCATTCCGGGCTCGGCCGGCAGCGGCTCCGGCCTCGGTCTGGCCATCGTACGCGAGGTGGTGGAATACCTGGGCGGACAGATCGCGCTGGGCGAAGCCGAGGGCGGCGGTCTGCGGGTCGAACTGCGTCTGCCGCTCGCGCCGGACTGAGGCGGTTTCAGCGTCCGCCGCGCGCCAGCGCGTCGACCTCCGCCAGCCGCTGCGGCGTGCCGACATCGTGCCAGTGGCCGCGGTGACGGGCGCCGGATACCCGGCCTTCGCGCATGGCCGCGCGCAGTCGGGGCGCCAGCTTCGCCGGGGCATCCGGATCGACACCGTCGAACAGGGCCGGATGGTAGGCGCCGATGCCGGAAAAGGTGAGCCGTCCGTCCGCTTCGTCGAACACCCGGCCGTCGCGCAGCACGAAGTCACCCCCGGGGTTGTGCGGCGGGTTATCCACCAGCAGCAGCCGTGCAAGGTCGCCGTCGGCCGACAGCGCCGTGGCCGCAGCGGCGAGCGCGCTGAAATCGGCATCGCACCAGATGTCGCCATTGACCACGATGAAGGGCGCCTCACCGAGCAGGTGGCGGGCGTGGGCGATGCCGCCCGCGGTTTCAAGCGCACCTTCCGGCTCGGCCGACCACGCGATGCGCACACCCAGTGCGCTGCCGTCACCGAGCGCCTCGACCAGCGTGTGACCGAGATGGGCATGGTTGATCACCAGATCGGTGATGCCGGCGGCGCGCAGCGCTTCGATGTGCCACACGATGAGCGGCCTGCCGCCCACCGCCAGCAGCGGCTTGGGCAGATGGTCGGTCAGCGGGCGCATGCGCTCGCCGCGGCCGGCGGCGAGGATCATCGCTTTCATCGCGGAGCGGGCCGGTGTCAGAAGGTGTAGCCGGCCTGCGGCGTGATGCCTTCGAGGCGGTTCAGCAGCCGGGCCAGCGGCGCCAGATCGCGGTAGCGCATCGCGGCGGCGCGCAGGTAGTTCATCACCCGCGGCATGTCCTTCAGATAGCCGTCCTTGCCGTCGCGGTGGTACAGCCGCGCAAAGATGCCCAGCACCTTGAGGTGACGCTGCACGCCCATGAATTCGTATTCGCGATGGAATTCGGCGAAGTCTTCGCGCACCGGCAGGCCGGCGCGCTTCGCGTCCTGCCAGTAGCGGATCAGCCAGTCCAGCACCTGTTCCTCGTCCCAGTCGATGTAGGCGTCCTTGAACAGGCTGACCAGGTCGTAGCTGATCGGGCCGTACACCGCGTCCTGGAAGTCGATCACGCCCGGGTTCGGGGCGGTCACCATCAGATTGCGGCTGTGATAGTCGCGGTGTACGAACACCTGCGGCTCGGCCAGATTCACGTCCAGGATGCGGTCGAACACCTCGTACAGCGCAGTCGTTTCCGCCTCGCTCAGTTCGGCCTTCAGGTGGCGGCCGACGTACCACACAGGGAACAGTTCCATCTCGGCCAGCAGGCGGTCGCGGTCGTATTCCGGCAGCACGCCCGGGCGGCTGGCCTTCTGCATCGAAATCAGCGCGGTGGTCGCGTCGAAATACAGCGCGGGCGCGTTTTCGGCGTCCAGCACCTGCAGATAGGTGGTGCTGCCGAGGTCGGACAGCAGCAGGAAGCCCTGTTCGACGTCCTGCGCGCGCAGCGCCGGCACGTGGGCGCCGGCCGCCTCGAACAGGGCCTGCACCGCGACGAAGGGCCGGCAGTCCTCCTGCGGGGGCGGGGCGTCCATCGCGATATGGGTGCTGCCGTCCGGCAGCGTGACGCGGAAGTAGCGGCGGAAGCTCGCGTCGGCCGAAGCCGGGCGGATATCCAGGGGCTGGCCCGGGAACTGTGCGTGCAGCCAGGCGGTAAGCGCATCGAGGCGCAGGTCTTGGGTCATGGTCGGGGGTGTCCGGGGCGCCCGCTTGCAAATAGTTGCCGTCGCCGGCCGGGATGCGGGTGCCGTTTGATAAGATGCGCGATTCTATAACGCGGCCGCGCACGGACCGCCGACCTGTCGGCGCCGGACGAAGGCCGGTGTGCAACCCGCGATCAGCCCGCTTCCAGCCCTTTCATCCGTGCTCCGGCGTTCCGTCATCCTTTCTCTCGCCTGGATGTCCTGCACTGCGCAGGCGGCCGATGCGATGCCGTCGCTCAAGGTCGATCCTGGCCTGCTGCCGCCGTCGCAGCGCCCGGCGAAACAGGCCGACGCAAAGCAGTCCGACGCAAAGCAGGGCGCTGCCAAGCCTGCCGCGACCGGCAAGACGGCCGAACACGCCCCGGATCAGAATCAGGGGCCCGCGGCCGCGCAGTCCGCTCCGCAGACCGCCGAAACCTTCCCGGTGGCGGCGCCCGGCGAAACCCCGGCGGCTGCGCCTGCGGCCGCTCCGGCTGCCGTCGCAGCCCCTCAGCCGGCCAGGACGGCCCCCGCTGCGGCGGCGCCCGCTGCCGCGGCGCCGGTCCGGGTGCCGGACGAAAGCCGTGCCGGACGCACGCCGATCGCCGACAGCATGACGGCGCGCAACATGCCGCCGCTCAAGGTCGATCGTTCGCTGGTGCGCAATCCGCCGTCGCGTGCGGCCGGTGCAGCGGTCGCTGCTCAGGGCGGGCCCGCATCGGTCGACGAGCCGCCGGCCTATCGCAACGTGACCACCGCGCGCAACATGCCGCCGCTCAAGGTGGATCGCGCGCTGCTCGGCACGCCGCCGGTGGCGCGCCGCCGTTCGCCGTCCGAACTGCCGGCCGGGGCCGCGGTGACCCAGCTCGCCGGCAACGCCCCGGCGGCCGATACCGGCGCGCTGCCGCCCGCCGTGCCCGAGGACGATGAAAGCAGGATGCTGCGCGGCGCGATCACGCTGTCCGAATACGTCGAGAAACACCCGGAATCGCGCGCCACGCTGATCGCCGCCGACCAGCTCGACGGCACCACCGACGAAATCATGCGCGCGGTCGGCGCGGCCGAACTGCGCCGCCCGGGCACCTCGCTGACCGCAGACGCCATCACCTACGCGCCGCCGACCGACGAACTGCAGGCCGACGGCAATGTGCGCCTGGTGCGCGGCGAGGACGTGGTCGAAGGGCCGTCGCTGCGCTATCGGCTGGAGCGGGGCGAGGGCGTGTTCGAGAAGCCGCGCTACACGATACGGCGCAATCTGCAGACCGGCGAAAACCTGCGCACCACCACCGGTCGCGGCGAAGCCGAGCAGATGGAATTCCTGAGCGACAGCCGGGTGCGCATGGACAAGGCCACCTATTCGACCTGCAGCCCGGACAGCCCGGACTGGTACGCCCAGGTCGATACGCTGAACCTCGATTTCGATTCCGAGGTCGGCGAGGGGCGCAACGGCAAGATCGTGTTCAAGGGCGTGCCGGTGCTGTATTCGCCCTGGCTGGACTTCTCGCTGAACAACCGCCGCAAGTCCGGCTTCCTGACGCCCACCTTCGGCGTGACCAACCGTACCGGTATCGATTTCCTGATGCCGTACTACTGGAACATCGCGCCGAACATGGACGCCACGGTCGCGCTGCGCTTCCTCGGCACGCGCGGCCTGATGCTCAGCAACGAGTTCCGCTACCTGCAGGAAGACTACGCCGGCAAGCTGCGGCTGGACTACCTGCCGAACGACAGCATCGCCAACCGCAACCGCTACGCCTTCAGCTTCCAGCACGAACACCAGCTGAACGAACGGCTGAGCGGCACGCTGAACATCAATTCGGTGTCCGACCGCGACTACTACACCGACCTGGGTTCCCGCCTGGCCATCACCTCGCTCAGCTATCTGCCGCGTGAGGGTACGCTGTCCTACAACGGCGACTGGTGGCGGGTGAACGCCAAGGCGACCGAGTACCAGGCGCTGGCCAACCGGCCGGAAATCTACCGCCAGATGCCGTCGGTCACCTTCAATGCGCTGAAGTCCGATCTGCCCGGCGGACTGGTGTTCAGCACGATGGCGAACTACACCGACTTCGCGATCGACGACGTGCGGCGCGACCAGGGGCGCCGGGCGGTGCTGTATCCGCAGCTGTCGCTGCCGATGCGCAACCCGTACTTCTTCGTGACGCCCAAGTTCGGCGTGCATCTGACCAATTACCAGATCGACCGCGGCACCAACAACGCTGGCCAGCCGACCTCGCTGTCGCGCTCGATACCGATTTTCAGCCTCGACGCCGGTACCGTGTTCGAGCGCGATTCCGACCTGTTCGGCCAGGGTTACATCCAGACCTTCGAGCCGCGCATGTACTACGTGCTGTCGAGCTACAAGAACCAGAACCGCTTCCCGGTCTTCGACAGCGCGCTGGCCGACTTCAACTTCGCGCAGATCTTCTCGGAGAACGTCTACGTCGGTCAGGACCGCATCGCCGACAGCAACCAGGTCACCGCAGCCGCGATCTCGCGCTTCATCGACCCGCAGACCGGCGCCGAGCGCGCCCGTCTGGCGCTGGGTCAGCGCTTCTACTTCGCTGACCAGAACGTGGTGCTGCCCGGTGGTACGCCGCGCACCGGCAATATCGCCAGCACGCTGGCCGCGGTGTCCGGCGAGCTGATGGACAAGACCTGGATCGATGCCGCCGTCCAGTACAACACCGACCTTTCGCAGACCGAGCGCTACAGCATCACCGCGCGCTGGAATCCGCGCGAGGCGCAGGTGTTCAACACCTCTTACCGCTTCCGCCGCGAGGGCGTGACCACGGCCGAGGTACGCGACCTCGACCTGTCGGCGCAGTGGCCGCTGACCAACCGCTGGTATGCGCTGGCCCGCCACAACTATTCGATCGCCGACCGCCGGCTGGTCGAAGGCCTCGCCGGCTTCGAATACAACGGCGGCTGCTGGGTCGGTCGTTTCGTGTTCCAGCGTATCGCGACCAACGTCCAGCGCACCCGCACCGCGCTGTTCTTCCAGCTCGAGCTGAATGACTTTTCGCGCATCGGTTCCAACCCGCTGGATGCGCTCAAGCGCAGCATCCCGGGCTATGGCCAGATCAACCAGAGCACTGCCGATCCGATCTTCGGCGGCGACTACTGACCGCCCAGATTTCCGACGGAACACCCCCATGCTGAACACTCGGTTTTTCGCCCTGCTGCTGAGCGCCTGCGCGCTGTTCCATGTCGCCGGTGTACATGCCCAGGCCGGCCGGAACGCGCCCGCCGACGTGGTCGAGGTCGATCGCATCGTCGCGGTGGTCAACAGCGACGCCATCACGCTGTACGAACTGCGCGCGCGCACCGACCAGGCGATGGCCCAGCTGCGCGGCCGCAACGTAACGCCCCCGCCGCGTGAGGATTTCGAGCGGCAGGTACTCGAGCGCATGATTTACGAGAAGGTCCAGCTGCAGCATGCGGAAGAGACGCAGATGCGCGTCGATGACCGCATGCTCGAAGCCGCACTGGGCCGCATCGCCGAAAGCAACAACATGAATGCGACCCAGCTGCGCTCCGCAGTGGAACGCGATGGCATTTCGTGGTCCAGTTTCCGCGACGACATCCGCAAGGAAATCATCCTGAGCCGGCTGCGTGACCGCGAAGTCGAAAGCCGGGTCGTGGTGACCGAAGGCGAGATCGACAATTACCTCGCCAGCCCGCAGCGCAAGGCGGAGCAGCCGGAGGAATACAACATTTCCCACATCCTGCTGCGGGTGCCGGAAGGCGCGAGCCCGGAAACGCTGCTGCGGCTGAAGGCCCGCGCCGATGCCGCGCTCGACGCGATCAGGCGCGGCGAGGACTTCGCGCGCGTGGCCGCGTCCTATTCCGAAGCGCAGGACGCGCTGTCCGGCGGCAGCCTGGGGTGGCGCCCGGTCGACCGCATGCCGCAGCTGTTCGCGGACATGCTGCCCAAGCTCAAGGTGGGTGAGGTGAGCGACGTCATGCGCAGCCCGGCCGGCTTCCACATCATGAAGGTGGTCGACAAGCGCGGCGGCGTGGGTGGCGGTGACGGTCGCGTCAGCCAGACCCGTGCCCGTCACATCCTGATCAAGACCTCCGAAGTGATGAGCGACGCCGAAGCGCGCCGCCGGCTCACTTCGCTGAAGGAACGCCTGGACAACGGCGGCAGCTTCGAGGAACTGGCGCGCTCCAATTCGCAGGACCTGTCGGCCGCCAAGGGCGGCGATCTGGGCTGGCTGTATCCGGGCGATACCGTGCCCGAATTCGAGAAGGTGATGAACGCGCTGCAGCCGGGTCAGGTCAGCGAACCGGTGCAGTCCCCGTTCGGCTGGCACCTGATCCAGGTGGTCGAGCGCCGGGTCGAGGACGTGTCGACCGAGCGCCAGCGCGCCGCCGCCCGCATGGCGCTGCGCGAGCGCAAGGCGGAAGAGGTGTATCAGGACTGGGTGCGCCAGCTGCGCGACCGCGCCTATGTCGAAATCCGGCTGAACGACGAGCGGTGAGCCGTCCGCGCATCGCCCTCACCACCGGAGAGCCGGCCGGCATCGGCCCGGAACTGTGCGCCGCGCTGGCCGGCCGCCGCTTCGACGCCCGGCTGGTGCTGATCGGCGATGCCGGGCTGATCGCCGAGCGCGCCCGCGTCTGCGGCATCGATCTCGCACTGCGCCCGTACGACGCCTCGCGGCCGGACACCGAGGGAGCGGACGAACTCGAAGTGCTGCACGTGCCGCTGGCGGCGCCGGCGGTCGCAGGCCGGGTCGACCCGGCCAACGCGCGCTATGTGCTTGCCCTGCTGGACCGCGCACGCGACGGCTGCATGCGCGGCGAGTTTGCCGCCATGGTCACCGCACCGCTGCACAAGGGTGTGATCAACGATGCGGGCATCGCCTTCACCGGCCACACCGAATACCTCGCCGACACCACCGGCACGCCTCAGGTGGTGATGATGCTGGCCGGCCGCACCGGTGCAGACGCCCGGACAACGGCCGATGGTCCCTGGCTGCGCGTGGCGCTGGCCACCACCCATCTGCCGCTGTCCGCGGTGCCGGCCGCCATCAACCGTGAATCGCTGGCGCGCACGCTGCGCATCCTTGACCATGACCTGCGCGCCCATTTCGGCATTGCCCGGCCGCACATCGTGGTGGCCGGTCTGAATCCGCACGCCGGCGAAGGCGGCCACATGGGGCGGGAGGAGCTGGACGTGATCGCGCCGGTGCTCGACGCGCTGCGTGCCGACGGCCTCGACCTCGAAGGCCCGCTGCCGGCGGATACGCTGTTCGTACCGCGCCATCTCGACGGCGCCGATGCGGTGCTCGCCATGTTCCATGACCAGGGCCTGCCGGTGCTCAAGTACGCCACCTTCGGCCACGGCATCAACATCACGCTGGGTCTGCCGCTGATCCGTACCTCGGTCGATCATGGCACCGCGCTCGATCTGGCCGGCACCGGCCGTGCCGACACCGGCAGCCTGATCGAGGCGGTCGACGCCGCGATCTCGATGGCGCGCGCGCGCCGGACGCACTGACATGGAAGGTCACCGCGCACGCAAGCGCTTCGGCCAGAACTTCCTGGTCGACGGCAACATCATCCGCAAGATCGTCGCCGCCATCGATCCGAAGCCGGATCAGGTGATCGTGGAAATCGGCCCCGGTCTGGGCGCCATGACCCGGCCAGTCAGCGAAAAGCTCGACCGCCTGCACGTGGTCGAGATCGACCGCGACCTCGCGCAGCGGCTGCGCGAAGGCGACCTGGCGCCCAAGCTGGAGATTCACGAAACCGATGCGCTGAAGTTCGACTTCGGCACGCTCGGTCCCGACCTGCGGGTGATCGGCAATCTGCCGTACAACATTTCCAGCCCGCTGCTGTTTCACCTCGCGGAGCACGCCGAGCGCATCCGCGACATGACCTTCATGCTGCAGAAGGAAGTGGTCGACCGCATCGTCGCCGCGCCCGACACCGACGAGTACGGCCGGCTGTCGGTCATGCTGCAGTACCGCTTCGAGTGCGCCCACCTGTTCGACGTGCCGCCCGGCGCCTTCAGGCCGGCGCCCAAGGTGATGTCGGCCATCGTCCATCTGAAGCCGCGCCCGGTCGAGCAGCTCACCGCGCGCGACCCGCTGCGGATGTCCGCCATCGTCAAGGCCGCCTTCGGCCAGCGCCGCAAGACGCTGCGCAACACCCTGCGCGAACACCTCGACGTGGCCGACTGGGCCGCGCTGGGCATCGACCCCTCACGCCGCGGCGAAACGCTCGAAGTCGCCGACTACGTGCGCATCGCCAACCACTGCGCCGCGCGCGGCTGAACAGCCTCAGCTTCAGCCTCGACCGGCGTTCGCCTGGATGCCTTCACATCCGGACCGTGTGCGGCTGAAGTGCGCCGTCAGGCGTCCTTTTTCACGCTGCAGGTGCTGATGCCCAGCAGCGGATAGGCCGGGCAGAAATTGAACAGCCCGGTCAGCAGCGGCACCACACCCAGATAGCCCCACGCACTGATGGTGCCGGTTGCCGCCATGGCGATCAGCGCGAGGCCGACGACGATGCGCAGGATCTTGTCGATGCCGCCCACATTGCTTTTCATGATGGTTCTCCCTTGAAGTGATCCGTGGCCACATGGTGCTGCGACGGCGGGGCCGGCTCAGTGACCCAGGTTACACATCATCCGATTGCCGGTTATCGCGGGGTGCTTGACATCAATAAATGACAAATGGATATTCCGCCGGATGCGCTTCCAGGAGTGCCGCCGTTGAAACGTCCTGTCCTGATTACCGCACTGATTGCCGTCACGGCCTCGCCGACGTTTCCTGCCCGGGCGCTGGAGCCGGCTGAGCGTCTGATCGACGAACAGCGTACCGAGCAGGCTCGTTCGCGGCTGCGGTCCGATGCATTGCCTTCGCCGGCTGCGGGGCCGACCGACGCACCCGCCCTGGCGCGTTCACCGGCCGATCTGGATGAGCCGGGCGAAGCACTAGCGGCGCCGGACATCCGCATCCATGCGCGCGGGCTGCTGGATGCCGCCACGCTCGAGTGGCTCCGTCTCGTCTTCGCGGCTCAGCCGCTGGGCATTCAACGGCTGTCGCTGCTGATCCGGCGGATCGATGCGGCGCTGATCGAAGCCCGCTGGATCACCAGCCGATCACGCGTCGCCGCACTTGATCCGGTTTCGGGCGTGGTCGAGATCGAGGTGGTGCCGGGCCGGGTAGCGTCGATCTCGCCGCTCGGTGTGGCTGACCGGGTCCTGCCCTTGGTGCCGGAGGACGTCCTGAGTCAGGCGGCGCTGGAGCAGGGGGTCCAGCAGATCAACCGCCTGCGGCTGATGCAGGCCCAGGTGAAGGTGCTGCCGGGGTCGCAGCCCGGCTACAGCGTGCTGGACCTGACACTGCACGGCGACGAACGGCTGTGGTCTCTGGCCTTCGGCGCTGACAACCAGGGCAGCGAACAGACCGGCAGTGCGCGCCAGCGCATCGCGTACCGCTGCGTTCATGCCTTGGGCCTGTATGAGGACTTTCAGCTCCTCACCTTGCGAAGCGCCGACAGCGAAGCGCTGCTGGCCTCGCTTTCGGTACCGGCGGGCTGGTCGCTGTGGTCGGTGACCGCGTCGGCGTCGAAGTCAGACAGCACCCTCGCCGGCCTGCGCTTCGGCAGCGATGCGCAGACGCTGCAGCTGGGCTGGCAGCGGGTGCTGTCGCTGTCGGCGCAGGCCCGGCATGCGCTCGATGTCAGCCTGTCTCACGCGCGGATCGCGCGTGACATCGGCGGCGTCGATCTGCTGACCCGGCGCAGCAGCGTGCTGCGGGTGTCCTGGGTCCATACCGGACGCACCGGTTACGGCCAGTACTTCATCGAACCGGCGCTGTCTCGTGGTCTGCGGCTGTTCGGCGCGGTCCGTGACACGGCCGACCTGGCGCCGGATCACACCCACTACCAGTTCTCCCGTCTGACGCTGAATGCAGGCGCGGCGTTGCCTCTGTCGGAAGCGACCGAACTGGCCCTGCAGTACACCGGACAGTACGCGCGCAACGCGCTGCCGGGCGCCGAACAGCTCTATCTCGGTGGCATGGGCTCGATTCGCGGCTACGCCGAGAACCTGACCTTCGGCGATCGCGGTCACCTGTTGCGGATGGAACTGAGACATGCGCTGTCGCGCTTTGACGGTGCGCTGCGACTGCTGCCCTTCGTCCATCTGGATGGCGGCAGCGTGCGGCAGATCGGCGGATCCGATATCACGCTGACCAGCGCCGGCGTTGGCGTGCGAGCACAGGCCGGCGGCTGGACACTGGATACCGCGCTCAGCGCCCCTCTCAGTCATCCGGACGCGCTGTCCTCCGGGTGGCGTCTGCATGTATCGGTCGGCTATCTGCTGTAGCGCGTCGCGTCTGCCCCCGAAAGAGGTGAGTCCATGAAAACACGTCCTCTGATCGTGTCCGCATGCATGCTGTTCTGCCCCTTGACGTCCGTGTCCCGGGCACAGGGGGCGCCCGCCGGGGATGATGCGGCGACGCATGCCCGGATCGAAGCGGTGCTGTGGCGCCGCGCACAGGCAGCGGGGGATGACCGGTCTCCGACCGTGACGACCGCGGCGGACGACGCCCGCCACCGGGCGGCCATCGAAGCCTATGTCGCCCGCCAGATCACGCCGGTCGAACCGACCGATGATGCCCTGCGTGCGCGCTACCAGGACGTTCTGTCCGGCCTCGGTGACGAGGAGTACCACCTGCGCATGCTGCTGCATCGCGATCGCGAGGTGATCGACGGCGCGCTGCGCCAGCTGGCTGCCGGTGCGGACTTTGCCGCGCTGGCGCGTCTGCATTCGCAGGCGCCGTCCGCCGCGCGCGGCGGCGATCTGGGCTGGGTGAGCTTTCCGCTGCCGGTACGCGAAGGCTGCACTCAGGGCCTACCGCGCGAAGTGGCTGAGCAGCTGACGCGTATGGTGGCGGGCGAGGTGGGCGATCCGATCCGGCTCGGCGGCGTCTGGCTGTTGATGAAGCTCGAGGACAGACGGTCGGCCGACGTGCCGGATTTCGAGCGAGCTCGTCCGGTGCTCAGACGGCTCATGCTGATCGAACAGATGCAGCAGAAGGCGGCCGCGCTGTCGGCGGCCGTTCGGCTGGATGCAGGCTTGCCCACCGGTGCTGCGCAATGAAGGCGCTGCGCCCGCGCGCTTTGCATCGCTCTCTGGCCAGTCTGATGGCGGCCGTCATCACGTTGCAGAGCGCGGCGGTCGCCGGGGCCGAGCCCGATATGGCGGCGCCTGCGGACAGACGGCCTGTCGTGGGCAATGCTGGCGCGACCACGCTTGTCGACATCGCGCGCCCCGACGCATCCGGGCGTTCGCACAATATCTGGAACCGCTTCGACGTCAGCGCGGGCGGACTGGTACTGAACAACGCGGTGAGTCGCACCCGCAGCGTGCTGGCGGGCGATATCGAGGCCAACCTCCGGCTGGGTGGCACCGCCGCCACGCTGATCGTGAACGAGGTCAGCGGCGGCAGTGCGAGCACGCTGCAGGGTCTGGTCGAGGTCGCCGGTACGCCGGCCCGAGTCATCATCGCGAATCCGAACGGCATCTACTGCGATGGCTGCGGCTTCATCGGAACGCCGCACGTGCAGCTCACCACCGGCCGCCTGATCGAAGACAGTGCCGGTCTGGGCTTTGACGTGTCCGGCGGGCATATCGACATCGGGCCGGGTGGCCTGACCGCACTGGCCAGCAGGCTGGATCTGCTGGCGCAGACGCTGCGCAGCCGCGGCGACATACGCGCCGGCGGAGAACTGCGCATGCTGGCCGGCGCGGTGCAGGTCGAGGCCGACACGCTGCGTCCGCCAGGCTCGGACGCTTTCCCGACCGGTGCAGAGGCGGGCGATGTGCCGCTGGCCATCGACATCGGACAGACGGTGGCCGCGGACAGCATCCAGCTCATCGCGCTGGGCGGTGACATCGGCGTGCGGACCACCGCTCCGCTGCATGCGGCGCGTGATCTGCTGATCGCGACCACGCGACCGGTCGAACTGCGCGGTGAGGTGTCGGCCGGCCGGGATATCGCCCTGTACACTTCGGGTGCTTCGGATACCCGCGTAGACGCTCAGGTGAAGGCCGGACGCGACCTCACCGTGATCGCCACCGTGCTGACCGTGAGCGCCGAAGGCGCGCTCGTGGCGGATGGCCGGCTGGGCATGGATCTGGTGCCCGACAACAGTGACCGCTGGTCTGCGCTGACCAACGACGGGCGCATCGAGGCGGGCGGTGACCTGGCGCTGTCCGGTGCGGTCGAAGCGTGGAATCGCGGGCTGATCCGCGCCGGTGGCCGCATGGACGCGGCGGCCGGAGAAGTGACCGCGCCGGATGCGCACCGTGGCCTTCCGGGAAGCGAAGCGCGTCGTGGAGGTACGTCATCGGGCGAACCGGCGCGGCTGCACAACAGCGGCCGGATCCGGATCGGACAGGACGGCCTGCTCGATCTCGCCGGGGCGCAGATTGGCGACATCGAAGCCGGTCGGGACCTGATGCTCTGGTGGGCACCGGATGCGTCGGATAGCGGTGGCCGTGCCCAGGCCGGTCGAGATCTGTACCTGTTCCTGCCGAAGCCGGACCAGGCAGCCTCTCCGCCACAGAGCGGCGGCCGTACCTTCCGGGCCGCCCAGGATCTTCTGCTGCTGCCTGCACCGGACAAGAGACTCGCGCGCGATGAACTGCCCGCGACCCTGCTGGCGCTCGTGAATGCCGAGTCTGCGGAGGCGACCCGCGATCACCTGAACCGCGATGTCCTGTTCGCCGGGCGTGATTTCAGGGTGCGTACCGGAGGCGCCTTCGATAACGCGGCGACCGTGGAAGCGCAGCGCGACATCGACATCGTCGCGCAGAAGGTCAGCAATGCTACCCGTATCGACTTGGTGCAGCGTACGGTCGATTACGAATACTACGAAGGCTGCCGGACAGAGTACGACGGGCAGTGCAGCGTGCGCATCGAGCAGCCTGGCGCGCCGGCCTCCATGGTGGCCGGGCGTGATCTGTCGGTTCGGTCCAGCGCATTCGAGAACCGCGGGGCGCGGGTGCTGGCAGGGCGAGACATCGCGCTGCGTGCACCGGATGTACTGAACGAGGATCGTCGTTACGGGGCGACCTGGCAGTCGAACTACTCGCTGGTGGATCCACGTCTCGCCTCAGACGGCGGCGCGTCCTGCGGCGGGCAGGGCGGTGATGTCTGCAAGGATCCGATCGAGTGGCGGCGCAGCGCCTCGGGATCGGTCGAGCTCGGCGTACTGCCGGCCATCATCCAGGCCGGTGGCCGCTTCGGTGCCGGTCCCGCCGATCCGGGCCCGACCCCTCCGCCCGCCGGCCAGGTTGGCGATGCCCCGCTGCCTTCTCGCTTCGTGAACACCGGCGAACTGCACGCGGCCTCGGTGGCGGTGCATGCCCAGTCCATCCGCAACGGATTCGATGTCGCTGCCGACTTTGGCCACCTGACCGCACCGCTCGTGATGCCGCCGGCGCTGATCGACATAACGGGCACTTACAGCACGGACGCCGGGATGCGCCAGGCCGGGACCTATACAGGCCCGCAGCTGATGAGCGCGCTGCCTGCGGCGCTGCGCAGCCCGGCGCCGTTCGCCTATACCCCTGAGCAGGAAATCGTCGCGCTGCGCGACTCGCTGCTTGCCGCCACCCACCGTGCCTGGATCATTCCCGGTCTCGCCTGGGATCCGGTCACCGGGTTGTCGCCGGACGCACAGCAGCGTGCGCTGCTGGCCGCCAACGGCATGGCCTTCGCGCTCGAACACGGCATCGCGTTGGGCACGACACTGCGCGCCAGCCAGCTGTCGTCGCTGGAGGTCCCCATGCTCTGGTACATCGAGCGGGGCGGACTGCTGCGCCCTCAACTGCACATTCCTTTGTCCTGGCAGCAACAGCTGGCCATCGTGCCCGGAGGCCTGATGGCCGGCGACGTCGACATCGTGCTGAACGGCGAGGTGATCGACAACACCGGCTTCATCCTCAGTGACGGCGGGCTGTCGGTCAGTGCGGACACGCTCAGGAATCGCAAGCGCTCTGCCTACTACTACGAGGAATTCGACGTCAGCGGTGGCACCCTCATTGTCGAAGGCAGTCAGGTCCAGCCAGGCGGCTTCATGCAGGCGGCCCGCCTGTCGATGGATGTCAATCGCATCGAGTCGCTGTCCGGCGAGTTCCGTGTGCTCGCGGCGTCGAACGAACAGTCGGCCACCGAGACCGCCGCCTTCGAAGCACGGTTGGTCGAACAGCTCGGCGACGACTATGTGCGCGGTGTGGCGCGCGACGATCTGCATTACCGCTTCGAGAAGGATTCCGGTTTTGGCGATCTGCTCGGCATGGCCGCCAGCTTCGTGGTCGCGTCGATGATCGGTCCGGAAATCTCGTCCTTCATCGGCGGCATGGCGTCGTCCGGTTCTACCTTTGCCGGTGCCTCGGCGCTCGGTAGCGCCGGGCTCGGTAACACCATGGCCAGCGCTTTCCTGTCCCAGACCGTCGCTTCGTCGGTCGGCCAGGTAGTGTCCGGACGCGGCCTCGACTTCAGCCAGGCACTCGGCGCCGGGCTGAGCGGCGGTCTGAGCGCCGGATCGGCGCAGTGGGCAAACACGGCGTTCGACCTACCGTTCGAGCGCTTCATGGCGCGCACGCTGGCCGCCGGTGTGATCGGCGAAGTGACCGGCGGCAGCTTCGACACCGCCATGCTGAACGCCGCGGTCAATCAGGCCGCTGCCCTTGGATCCGGCCGCATCGGCGACGGCATCTTCGGCCAGGCCGGCACCCCCGGGCATCTGCTGGCGCATGCCGCACTGGGCGCCCTGTCCGAAGCCGCGCGGGGCGGCGATCCGATGGCCGGCGCGCTCGGCGCCATGACTGCCGTACTGGTCGAACAGCCTCTGGATGCAGCGTTCGGCCTCAGCGGCAGCACAGGCGGCAACGCTCTGCTCACAGCACTTTCCATGCTCGCTGGCGGCGCCGTGGCCGAGTCCGCCGGCGGTAATCCGGTATCCGGCGGCCTGGCGGCGCAGAACGTCACCTTGTTCAACTACCTGACGCACGCCGAATCGCAGTCGCTCGAACGTCTCCGGCAGAAGTGCGCCATCGCGAGCCGATGCACCGAAGAAGACCACGCCGAAATGCAGCGGCTGGGCGGCCTTGATCGCAGTCGCGATCAGGCTCTGCAATCTGCCTGCAGCGCGCCATCGAGTACCGCCTGCCAGTCTGCCTATCTCGACCTCGCCCGAGCGGTCGCCAGTTATCAGGGCCAGCGCATCGAACCGGGTTCTGTGGCGGATCGGGAGCTGTCGGGCATACGTGCGCAGGAGGTGATGTACAGGGCGAGGATGACGAATGCGCTTGCATACAACGCGACTAACGGTGCAGCGCAGGCTGTTGTCTCTAGCCTTGCAGGGACTATTCAGCTCGGTGTGCTGATCGTCAGCGCGCCAGGGGACCCCGAAGCGCGTGCAGTACTTAGTCAGATCGCAAGAGCAGCCGGACAGTTTCTCTCCGCGCCTGCAGATACGATCGAATTTGCCATCAAGGCCAGACTAGATGAGGCGGATCGTCTTGAAGCGAGCGGGCAGACAGATGCCGCTCAGCAAATGCGAGCCGCGTTGGTCACTGACGGGCTACTACTGATCACTGGGACCGGTGCAGTTGCTGCGAAAGGTGGGCAGAGGATTCTTGGAAGTCTGGAGGCCGCGAAGACAGGATCTGGCAATGTGCTGGGCGTAGTTGGTCAGCGTCTTAGTCAGACGGTCGAATCGCATTGGCTATCTTCTCTGAGGGATCGAGGAGGGAGCATCACTGCGTTCAAGACAGCTGAGGATGTGAACGCAGCCATGGTCAAGGTGGCTGACTGGCAACCGGCGTGGCAGCCAGGCACCACCGTTGTGGAGGCCGTTCTAGCACCGGGAACGCGAGTGAGTATGGTGATAGATGAGATGAGCTACGCTGCAATACAAGCAGGAAAAACAGATAGAGCCTACGGGGGGTGGGCCACTTTCGACAGTGTTCCCGATCAGCGGTACGCGCGGGATGCGCTCGCAATTACTGAAGGCATGAAGGCTGATGTTCGGCACGTTGTTGAATTAGAGATCAATCGTCCGGTTAGTGCGCACATCGGTATTGTCGGCGCTCAATCCGGAGCCCTCGGAGGCGGCAACCAAGTGCATTTCGTGTTGTCTCCCTCCGAGCGATCAACAGTGTTCAAAGTTATCGGTCACCGAGAGCTAAGATGATTAAGCAAAAGGTTGAATGTTTCTCTTTGCATAACAACAGAGGGGAGGTTTTGCTTGACCGCGATTTGACTCGATATCGGTCCGAGACAGAAGGAGGGTTTCAAACCTTCGGCCCAGTCGTCGCTTATTCGTGGTGCTTCGACGGCGAACCGCAAGGGCTATCTGATCCAGATAGCCGACTCAGTATCAAAGTGCTCCCAGATGAATCAGGTTTCATTGCATTCGAACAGGAATTACATCCAGACAACTGTCTCCTGTTGGATGGTCATGGCCGTGAAGTCAGAAGATTGGCTGTGCCCATGAAACTTCTCGGGCACGACGTATCCGATACAGTCGAAAGGTGGTTTCGTAGTATCGATGGCCCTTATGCTGACCCTGCAACCGGACAAGCTGGAAAGTTTGGCGTCTCCGCTTGGGTAGAGTCAGTTGGCGAGATCTATCTGGAGTTGGATTTTCGTTCCGGAGAGTTCTTGTGGTGGAAGCCGATCCGCTTCTGATTATTGACCTTATCTGCCCTCCGCCGCCAGCGCCCTCAGTCCCGCCGGATCCAGTATGTCGATCTGGTTGCGCCCTAGCGCCACCAACCCCTGTTCGGCAAAACTCTTCAGCAGACGGCTGACGATTTCGCGCACGCTGCCCAGTTCGTCGGCGAGCTGCTGGTGGGTGGTGTGCAGGGTCTGGCCGTGGCCGAGCAGCAGACTGGCCAGGCGCTGGTCGAGGCGCTGGAAGGCGATGGCTTCGACCAGTTGCATCAGTTCGGCGACCCGCTCGGCGAACAGGCTGAACACGAAGGTGCGGAAGGCGGGTTCGGACAGCAGGCGGTCGAAGAGTGCGGTGGGCAGCACCAGCAGCCTGGCCGGCGTTTCGGCCACGGCGTGCGCGTTGTATTCGATGTGGCCGAGCAGGCAGGCGCTGGATATGACGCAGGTTTCACCGGCATGCACCCGGTACAGCGGCAGTTCGCGGCCGTTGGCGGATGACTTCGCCACCTTGACCTGACCTTCGAGCACGAAGGGGAAGCCGCCGCAGGGCTGGTACTCGTCGAACAGGTGGGTGCCGGCCGGCACCTCCATCATCCGGCCTTCCTTCTCGATGAGGGCGCGGGCCGCCGGCGACAGGCCGGACAGCAGCGGATAGATGGCGGTGAGGGCGTCGGCGTGACCGTTCATGACAGGGTGGCGATGACCGGGGCGTGATCGGAGGGGCGTTCCAGCTTGCGCGGGGCCTTGTCCACGGTGCAGGCGGTGCAGCGGGCGGCCAGCGGCGCGGACAGCAGGATGTGGTCGATGCGCAGGCCGAAGTTGCGGCGGAAGGCGCCGGCCCGGTAGTCCCACCACGACCAGCTCTTTTCCGGCTGGTCGAACATGCGGAAGGCATCGGTCAGGCCGAGCGCGATCAGGTCGGCGAAGGCGGCGCGCTCCGGCGGCGACACGTGGATGTCGTCCTTCCAGTCCGGGTGGGCGTCGCGGTCTTCGGGCGCGATGTTGTAGTCGCCGAGCAGCGCGAGCTGCGGATGACGGGTGAGTTCGTCGCGCAGCCAGCCGGTGAGGGCGGCCAGCCAGCGCATCTTGTATTCGAACTTCTCAGAGCCGACCGCCTGCCCGTTCGGGAAATAGGTGCATACGATGCGCACGCCATCGACCGTGGCGGCGATCACCCGCTTCTGTTCGTCCTCGAAACCGGGAATGCCGATCTGCACGTCGCTGGCGGGTGACTTCGACAGGATGGCCACGCCGTTGTAGGTTTTCTGGCCGCTGATGGCGCTGTGATAGCCGGCGGCTTCAAGTTCGGCGCGCGGGTAGGTGGCGTCTTCGGTCTTGGTTTCCTGCAGGCACACCACGTCCGGCTGTTCGGCGGCGAGCCAGTCGGTGAGGTGGGGCAGGCGGACTTTCAGCGAATTGACGTTCCAGCAGGCGATTTTCAAAAGAGACGGCTCCGTTACTGTTTTGCTGCGCCGTCAGCCGGCTCGCCCGTCACGGGCTTGGGCGCCGGCGGCTTGGCGCTGCCCTTGGCCGGGTAGCCGGCACGGTCGAGCAGCCGGTTCCAGGCGTCGGCGCTGTAGCCCATGAGCTGATCGGCGCCGGCGGCGATGGCCGGCACGCGGGCTTCCTTTACCTTGAAGCGGGCGGTGAAGGCGGCTTTCTGTTCTTCGGTGGTGATGCGCTGTTCGGTGTAGGCGATGGCCCGATCGCGCAGCAGCGCCTGGGCGGACTCGCACAGCTTGTCGCACTCGTTGCCGAACCACACGGTGACCGGTGCGTTCTTCATCGCTTCGCGCTCGGCGTAGCTCGCGCCCTGTTCGACCACGCTGGGCTGCAGCTTTTTCTCGGTGACCGAGCGTGCGTCTGGCGGCGGCGGGGTGTCGGTGTAGTGGGTGCGGCCCTGCGCGTCCTTCCACTTGTAGGTCTGGGCGACGGCGGTGCCTGCGCACAGGGCGCCGGCCAGCACGATGCAGATCAGTCGGTGCAGCTTCATGCGCGCTCTCCTCGGTGACGGCCGCTCAGTGAGGCCCCGATTCTACCCATGCCCGCTGACCCGCGGCGTGAGGCCGCCGCGGGTCAGCGGGCGCGGGGCGTGTCAGGCGGCTTCGGCCATGCCGCTGTGGCGCAGCAGCGCATCGGGGCGCGGTTCGCGGCCGCGGAAGGCCTTGAACGATTCCAGCGCCGGACGCGAGCCGCCCACCGCCAGGATTTCGTCCCAGAAGCGGCGGCCGGTGGCTGTGTCGAGCACGGTGCCGGCAGCGCCGCGCGCTTCCTCGAAGGCCTCGAAAGCGTCGGCCGACAGCACTTCGGCCCACTTGTAGCTGTAGTAGCCGGCCGCGTAGCCGCCGGCGAAGATGTGGCTGAAGCTGTTGGCGAAGCGGTTCCACTCCGGCGGGCGCACCACCGACACTTCGTCGCGCACTTCTTCCAGCAGCTGCAGCAGCGTGCGGTCGCCGCCGGGCACGAAGTCGTGGTGCAGGCGCAGATCGAACAGCGAAAACTCGATCTGGCGCAGCGTCTGCATGCCGCTCTGGAAGTTCTTCGCGGCGATCATCTTGTCGTACAGCGCGCGCGGCAGCGGTTCGCCCGAGTCGACATGGGCGGTCATGCCGGTCAGCACGTCCCACTCCCAGCAGAAGTTCTCCATGAACTGGCTGGGCAGTTCGACCGCGTCCCACTCGACGCCGTGAATGCCGGACACCGGCAGGTCTTCGACCCGGGTGAGCAGGTGGTGCAGGCCGTGTCCGGTTTCGTGGAACAGCGTGATCACGTCGTCATGGGTGAAGGTGGCGGGCTTGCCACCGACCGGCGACGGGAAGTTGCAGTTCAGGTAGGCCACCGGCGTCTGCACGCCACCGCTGACTGCGCGGCGGGTGATGGCTTCGTCCATCCAGGCGCCGCCACGCTTGGTTTCGCGCGCGTACAGGTCGAGGTAGAACTGGCCGACGAGTTCACTGCCGGCGCCACCGGCGCGCTCGATGCGGAAGAAACGTACGTCCGGGTGCCACACCGGCGCGGTATCCGGCCGGATGGTGACGCCATAGAGCCCCTCGACCACGCGGAACAGGCCTTCCAGCACCTTGTGCTCCGGGAAGTACTGCTTCACTTCCTGTTCCGAAAAGTCGTAGCGCTGCACGCGCAGCTTTTCCGACACCCAGGCCATGTCCCAGGGCTGCAGTTCGTCGAGACCGAATTCGTTGCGGGCGAAGGCGCGCAGTTCGTCGAGGTCGCGCTGGGCGTGCGGGCGGGCGCGCCTGGCCAGGTCGCGCAGGAAGTCCATCACCTGTTCCGGCGTGTCCGCCATCTTGGGCACCAGCGACAGTTCGGCGAAGCTGGCGAAGCCCAGCATCTTCGATTCCTCCACGCGCAGCGCCAGGATGCGGGCGATCAGCGGCGTGTTGTCGCGTTCGGCTTCGCCGAACTCGGATGCCCGGGTGGCGTAGGCGCGGTACATGCGGGCGCGCAGGTCGCGGCTGTCGGCGTACTGCATGACCGGCAGGTAGGACGGCATGTGCAGCGTGAACTTCCAGCCGTCGCGTTCGTCGCGCTGGGCGGCTTCGCGGGCGGCCTCGATGCTGTCTTCCGGCAGGCCGGCCAGCAGCGCTTCGTCGGTCACGTATTCGGCGAAGGCGTTGGTGGCGTCGAGCAGGTTTTCGCTGAACTTGGCCGACAGCGCGGCCAGTTCTTCCTGGATTTCCTTGAAGCGCGGCTTCTGGTCTTCGGCCAGCTCGGCGCCGGACAGGCGGAAATCGCGCACTTCGTTGTCGAGGATGCGCTGGCGCGCCGGCGACAGGGTCGCGTACTCCGCGGATTCGCGCAGCGCCTTGTACTTGGCGAACAGCGCAAGGTTCTGGCCGAGTGCGCTGTAGAAGCGGGTGATGTCGGGCAGCGTGGCGTTATAGGCCTCGCGCCAGGCCGGCACGTCATTGACGCCGTGCAGGTGGCCGACGATGCCCCAGGCGCGGTTCACCTGCTCGCCCATGTCGGTGATCGGGGCGGCGAAGCTGTCCCAGGTGGGGGCGTCCGGGCGGGCGGTCAGGTCGTCGATCAGGGCCTGGTAGCGGGTGAGCAGTTCGCCGATGGCCGGCGCCACGTGTTCGGGCTGCACCGTGTCGAAACGGGGCAGGCCGGAGAAGTCGAGCAGCGGGTTCGTGTTCATGATCAGTCTGGCGGTGTCCGTGTGGAGGTGGGCCGGGCGGGCCGTGGATGCAGCCCGGGGCGTGCGCCCGGCAGATTCTAGCTGGCCTCGGCCATCTGCCTGCTCAAGTTGGGCATTAACATGCCGAAAGCAAGCGTTACACGTCGGGCCGTGCTGCGACTGCAGCACCGATCCGCCGGCCCTGAATCTGCCGAATGCGCCGAGCCATGAGAAGACCGTTCCGGATCCCGATTGATTCCCTGCGCCCGCTGCTGAGTGCCGCTCTCATGTGTGCCGCGTCACAGGCGTGGGCGGCGGATGCGCCGGATCTGGGCGGTCTGGAGCTGGAGGACCTGCTGCAGCTCAAGATCACCACCGCTGCCCGCAAGCCGCAGTCGGTGCGTGAAACGCCGGCCGCAGTGTTCGTGATCACGCGCGAGGACATCGAACGCTCCGGTGCCACCTCGGTGCCGGAGGCGCTGCAGATGGCGCCCGGCGTTCAGGTGGGCCGCATTTCGTCCGGTACCTGGGCCATTTCGCTGCGCGGCGCCAACGGCCGCTTCGCCAACAAGCTGCAGGTGCTGGTCGATGGCCGCAGCGTCTATACGCCGCTGTTTTCCGGCACGGTCTGGGAAGACCGCGACTTCGTGCTGGCCGACATCGAGCGCATCGAGGTGGTCCGCGGGCCGGGCGGTGCGCTGTGGGGCAGCAACGCGATGAACGGGGTAGTGAACATCATCACCCGTCGCCCTGCCGACACTCAGGGCACGCTGGTCAGCACCGGCATCGGCACCGAACAGAAGGGCTGGCTCGCGGTGCGCTACGGCTTCCAGCCGGGCGAGGACCAGAGCGCGCGCATCTGGGGCAAGCGGCGCGTGATGGATGCCAGCGACCGTCCGGACGGCAGCGCCGGCTATGACGGCGGCCACGCCAGCTCCGGCGGCTTCAACTGGGACATGCGCCTGTCCGGTGGCAGCACGCTGTCGCTGAGCGGCGGCATTACCGCTGCCCACCATGGCGAGGAGCTGGACCTCACCCGCTTCCTGTTCGGCAACGCGCCGGTGCCGGGCCGCATCGAAACCCGCGAAAGCCATCTGATGGCGCGCTATGGCGGCCAGACCGCGGACGGCGCCGATTATTCGCTGCAGACCTCGTATGCCAGCAGCGGCTTCGCCATCGTCAATCCGGTCGGACCGATCGACGATGAGCGCAGCACGCTGGACATCGACTTCCAGCGGCGGGAAGCACGCGGCGCGGGTCGGCACGACATCGTGTGGGGGCTGGGCTACCGCCACTCGCGGGACGATCTGAACGTGCAGCTGATCGGCGGTTCGATACAGCCCTCGCGGCGCACCCAGACCTGGACCAGCGTATTCGTGCAGGACGACATTTCGCTGCTGCCGGAGCGGCTCAATCTGGTGCTCGGCGCGCGGGTCGAGGGCAGCAGCCCGGGCCGCACCGAAATACAGCCGACCGCGCGGCTGATGTACACGCCGGAAGGTCCGCACAGTTATTGGGCCGCGCTGTCACGCACCACCCGCCAGCCCTCGCGCGCACTGCGCGACTTTGGCGCCCGCATCGGCCCCTTCCCGCTGCCGGCGCCGCTGGCCGGCGGCTGGCTGGTCCGCAGCACCGGTCAGGGCGACGACATGCGCAGTGAAACCGCCAGCACGGTCGAACTGGGCTATCGCTATCGCCAGGGCAGCTTCACCTTCGATGCCGCCGCCTTCGCCACCCGCTACCGGCGCCAGGCCGAATACGTGGTCACCTTCGACGGCGTGGTCGCGCTGCCGGCGCTGACCCGGGTGACCGACATCGAGGTGCGCACCACCGACGACAGCCGCGCCTACGGCTTCGAACTGGCCGCGGATTACCGCTACAGCGCCGACTGGAGCCTGCACGCCGCCTATACCTATACCGATTCGACCGCGCTGGACCGGCGTTTTCCGACCCAGCTTCCGCTCACGTCCTTCTTCATCTATTCCGCCGATGCCCGGCACCGGCTTTCGCTGCGTTCGTCGTGGAACCTGGCGCCGGACTGGCAGCTGGACGCCTGGCTGCGCAGCGTGAGCAGCGTCGAGCCGAGCGGCATCGGCGGCTATACCGACGTCGACCTCCGGCTGGCCTGGCAGGTCAGGCGGGATCTCGAACTGTCGCTGGTCGGCCAGAACCTGCTGCATGCCCGCCGCGCGCAGTACGTGGCGGACACGCTGCCTTCGTCGTCACTGGCCATAGAGCGGGCCGCCTATCTGAAAGCGGTGTGGTCCTTCTGACATGCGCTCCGGATTTCGCATGACGCTGCTGCGGATGCTGTGCGCGCTGTGCGCACTGTGCGCGTGCGGCCTGATCCAGGCGCAGAGCGACGTGCTGGAGGACCCGCTGAAGGCGGCCTTCGTGTTCAATTTCGCCAAGTACGTCGAATGGCCGGAAAGCGCGTCGGGCAACGGCCCGCTGGTCGCCTGCGTGGCGAGCGGCGACGGTCTGGCCGCTGCGCTGTCGCAGTTCGACGGCCGCATGGTGGCGGGACGCAGCTTCCAGGTGCAGCGCCTCGCCACGCCTGCCGGGGCAGCCGGCTGTCATCTGGTGGTGGTGGCCGAGTCCGCGGTGCGGCGGAGCGCCGCCTGGCTCAGGCAGCTGCCGGCCCAGGGCGTGCTGACGGTGGGCGACGGCGAAGGTTTCATCGATGAAGGCGGCATGATAGGGCTGGTGCGCAGCGGTGACCGGCTGCAGTTCGACATCAACCAGCCTGCGCTGCAGCGGGCCGGGCTGCGCGCCAGTTCGCAGCTGCTGAAACTGGCGCGCAATCTGGGCGGGCGGACACGATGAAGCGGGTCGAGCGCTTTCTGGGCGAACTGGTCGACCTGCCGCTGCGCATCAAGCTGCAGCGCATCCTGCTGCTCTGCCTGGCGGCGGCGCTGGCGCTGAATTTCGCGGTGTATTCGCTGAACGGCCTGTACAACGAACGCGAGCGGCTGATCGATCAGCTCGATGCGATCGCCCGCATCATCGGTGCCAACAGCGCCTCCGCGCTCGCGTTCAGTGATCCGGATTCGGCCCGCGCCACGCTGGCAGCGGTGTCCAGCGTGCCGGCCGTGGTGCGCGCCTGGATCCTGCTCAGCGACGGCTCGCCCTTTGCCGCGCACCCGGACGATGCGCCGGCGCTGCCGCCCGCTGACGTCGGCGGGCCGGGCGGCCTGTCGGTGATCGGCGCGCCCTGGTCTTCCGACCTGCTGCTGGCCCGTCCGCTGGTGGAGGAGGGCCAGCGTTCCGGCATCATCGTGCTGCAGGCCGATCTGCTTCCTCTGTGGCAGCGCACCGCTTTCATCCTGCTGCTCAATGCGCTGTTTACCGCGCTCTCATTCGCGCTGGCCTACCGGCTGTCCACCCGGCTGCAGCGGCGCATCACCGATCCGGTGCAGGCGCTGATCGAATCGGCGCGCGCGGTGATCGATGAACGGCGCTATGACGTGACCGTACCGCGGCCGGGCAATGACGAAATCGGCCAGCTCACCGACCGTTTCAACGAAATGCTGCGCGAGATCGCGCTGCGCGACGGCGAACTGCGCGCGCACCGTGACCGGCTGGAAAGCGAGGTCGAGGCTCGTACCCGCGAACTGCGCGAGGCGAAGGAACAGGCGGAATCGGCCAACCAGGCGAAAAGCCGCTTCCTGGCCAATATGAGCCATGAGATCCGCACGCCGATGAACGGTGTGATCGGCATGGCCGGCCTGCTCGAACGCACGCCGCTGGACGAGCGCCAGCGCCGCTATCTGGACGCCATCAGCGGCTCGGCCGAATCGCTGCTGCGGGTGATCAACGATGTGCTCGATTTCTCCAAGATCGAGGCCGGCAAGCTGCAGTTCGAGCGCGTCGTGTTCGAGCCGCAGCAGGTGTTCGAGGACGTGGTGCTGCTGTTCGCGGACCCGGCCCGCAGCAAGGGCATCGAGCTGTCGCTGCGTATTGCGCCCTCACTGCCGCACGGGCTGGTCGGCGACCCGCACCGGCTGCGGCAGGTGCTGATCAATCTGGTGTCGAACGCGCTCAAGTTCACCGCCGCCGGCGAAGTGCTGGTCGACGTACAGGCCGTCGCCGTCGACGGTGCACCGGCGCAGGTGTGGCTGGAGGCTGCGGTCGTCGACACGGGTTCCGGCATTTCCGCCGATGCCGCCGCCCGGGTGTTCGACGCCTTTGCCCAGGCCGACAGTTCGACCACCCGGCGTTTCGGCGGCACCGGCCTGGGCCTGGCCATAACCCGCGAACTGATTACCGCCCAGGGCGGCACGCTGGACTTCAGCAGCGTGCCGGGCTACGGCTCGCACTTCCATTTCAGCCTGCCGTTCGACCGCGCGGGCACCGTGGCGCCCGGCCTGCAGGCCGGCGGCACGCAGCGCGCGCTGGTGGTCGATCCGTCGCTGCGCAGCGCGCAGAACCTGCTCACCCTGCTGACGGATGGCGGCATCGAGTGCCTGCACTGCGAGACCGCGGCCGAGGCGATGATGGCGCTGATGCGCGGCGAGCTGTGCGGCCTGCCTTTCGACACCGTGCTGTGCGCGCAGCAGCTGGCCGATGCCGGTGCGGTCGAACTGGCGCGCATGCTGGCCGAGCGCTTCGGCAGTCCGCCGCGGCTGATCTGCATGCAGGGCAGTGCGGACCCCGATCTGGCGCGGATTTCGCTGCCGGTCATCCGCAAGCCGGTGCTGCGCGGCGAGCTCGCACTGCTGCTGGGCGATGCGCGCAGGCCGGGGCCGGCAAGCGCGCTGACGCGCATCGAGGCGCCGGCGAAGCCGTCGATCAAGGTGCTGCTGGTCGAGGACCATCCGGTGAATCGCGAAATCGCGCTCGACATGCTGACCGAACTGGGCTGCCGCGTGCATGCGGCGGAGAACGGACTGATCGCACTGGGTGCGGTGTCACGCGAACCGTTCGATCTGGTGCTGATGGACTGCCAGATGCCGGTGATGGACGGTTTCGAGGCCAGCCGGCGCATCCGCGCGCTGGAGCACGAGCTGTCGCGGCCGCCGGTGCCCATCGTCGCGCTGACCGCCAATGCGCTCAGCGGCGACCGTGAGCGCTGTCTCGCGGCCGGCATGGACGACTACCTGCCCAAGCCCATTCCCTTGCGCGAACTGGCGCGGGTGATCGAACAGTGCGCGCGGCGGTCGGCCGGTCCGTCGCCGGTGCAGCCGGCGCCGTCGGCCGATGTCGCGCTGATCGACGAAAAGCAGCTGTTCAGCGTGCCGGGCATGCGCAATCCGGACAGCAGGCTGCTGACCCGTATGGCCATGCTCTACCGGCGCGAGGCCGGCGCCAGTCTGGAGCGCATGAAGGCGGCCGCGGCCGCCGGTGATGCCGACGCGTTGCGCGAAGCCGCGCACCGGCTCAAGAGCTCGAGCGGCGCGCTCGGCGCGCGTCGCGCCTTCGAATGCGCGCGCGGCATCGAAACGGCCGCCCGCGAAGGACATGCGCGTTTCGATGCACAGGCGCAGCGTGATCTGGAAGGCATTCTGCTGCACACTTTCGACGCGCTCGACCGGCTGGCCGGCGACGCGCAGACTCCGGGAGCACGCACGTGATATTGCTGGTCGATGACGATGTGATGGTGCGGCTGCTTGCAGCCGAAGCGCTGATCGCCTCCGGTTTCGAGGTGATGGAGGCGGCGGACGGGGAAAGCGCGCTGGAGCTGTTCGAGCGGCACGAGTTCTCGCTGGTGCTGCTCGACGTGAGCCTGGGCGGCATCGACGGCTTCGAGGTGTGCCGACGCCTGCGCGCCCACCCGCACGGCCGCACGCTGCCCATCATCATGCTGACCGGCATGGACGACACCGGCTCCATCGACAGCGCGTACGCGATGGGCGCGACCGATTTCGTGACCAAGCCGCTGAACTGGACGCTGCTGGTCTATCGCATCCGGTACGCGCTGCGGGCGGCCCGCACGATGAGCGAGCTGCAGTCTTCCGAGCGCCGGTTGGCGGTGGCCCAGCGTGTGGCGCGGCTGGGCGGCTGGATATGGCATGTCGATGAGGACCGCTGCGAGCGCAGCCCGATCTGCCTGCAGCTGTGGGGCGATGTGCCGGCCGCTCTGCATACCGAGCCCTTCGGCCTGCTGGCCCGGGTGCTCAGCCCGGACCGCCAGCATCTGCGCGAGGCGATGGAGCGTGCCCGCCAGGGTGAGCCCTACCAGATGAGTTTCCGGGTGCAGCGGGCTGACGGCATCATCGTGTCGCTGCACGAACACGCGGTGCCCGAGCGCGACGAGTTCGGCCGGGTGGTGCGCATCGAAGGCGTGACCCAGGACGTGACCGAGCGCGAACAGGCGGAGCGGCGCATCCGCTTCCTGGCCTATCACGACAGCCTGACCGGGCTGGCCAACCGCCAGATGTTCCGCGAAATGCTGGACCACACGCTGGCACGCTCGCAGCGCATCGGCTCGCGCTGCGCGCTGCTCTATCTCGATCTGGACCGGCTCAAGCGCATCAATGACAGCTTCGGTCACACGCTGGGCGACCAGATCCTGCGCGAAGTGGCGACCCGCATCGTCGGCTCCATCCGTACCGCCGACATCGTCGCGCGCGAAGACCAGTCGGCGGAAGAGGTGGTGGCGCGGCTCGGCGGCGACGAATTCACCGTGCTGCTGACCGATCTGGCCCGGGTCGACGATGCCGCCCGAGTGGCCGCCCGCATCTGCGAGGAACTGAGCGCGCCGCTGCAGGTGGCGCACATCGAGCTGGCGGTTACGGCCTCGATCGGCATCGCGGTGTTCCCGGACAATGGCGAAGACCCGGAAACGCTGCTGCGCCACGCCGACATGGCCATGTACGCCGCCAAGCAGCGCGGTCGCAACACCTACGAATTCTTCACCGAAACGATGCAGCTGCAGGCGGTCGAGCGGCTGTCGCTGGAGCAGGACCTGGTGCGTGCGGTCGAGCAGTCGCAGTTCGTGCTGCACTACCAGCCGCAGGTCGACGCAGCCACCGGCCGCATCGTGTCGGCCGAAGCCCTGCTGCGCTGGGAACATCCGCTGCGCGGCATGGTGTCGCCGGTGCAGTTCATTCCGGTGGCCGAGGAAACCGGCCTCATCGTGCCGCTCGGCGAGTGGGTGGTGATGGAAGCCTGCCGCCAGATGGCGGTATGGCTGGCCGAGGGCCTGCCGGTGGTGCCGGTCGCGGTGAATCTTTCGGCCCACAATTTCCGCTCCGATTCGCTGCTTACGTCGATCGCCTATGCGCTGGAAAGTACCGGCCTGCCGTCACGCTATCTGCACGTGGAACTGACCGAAAGCGCGGTCATGCAGGAGCCGGAACAGGCCATGGCCACGCTGGGCGCGCTGAAGTCGCTGGGGCTGATGCTGTCGATCGACGATTTCGGCACCGGCTATTCGTCGCTGTCCACGCTGAAGCAGTTTCCGATCGACCTGCTCAAGATCGACCGCAGCTTCGTGCGCGACCTGCCGGACGATGCCAGCGGTGCGTCCATCGTCGAAGCCATTCTCGCGCTGGCACACGCGCTTGGTCTGGGCGTGGTGGCGGAGGGGGTGGAAACCCTGGCGCAGCGCGACTTCCTGCGCAGCCGGCGCTGCGGCCTGATGCAGGGCTATCTGTATTCCCGGCCGCAGCCCGCCGACGTATTCGCCGGGCTGCTGCGGGAGGGCGTGCTGCGGCGGGAGTGAAGCGGTCCGCGTCGCCGCGGACCGCCGGCCCGTGCGGGCTTCAGTTCTTGGCCGACACGCTGGCCAGCACCATGTCCTCGTCGATCAGCGCGGACTTGCCGTCCTTGCCGCTGTCAGGCACCACGGTGTCGACCCGGTACAGGCCGCCGGGTACCGCGTCAGACAGCACGAAGATGTAGGTCTTGCCCAGATACTTCGGGAATTTCTGCTTGTTCGGATCATCGGTGTAGGGCGTGATCCGGTATTCCTTCGCGTCTACGGTCTTGCCGTTGAAGCTCACCTTGATCGGCGTGCCCTTCGGGCCTTCGGACAGCGCCAGACGGATGCGCTTGCGGAAGTAGTTGGACTTGCCGCCGGTCAGGCGCTCCATTTCACGGATGTCGCGCTCGAGGAAGCACATCAGCGCCGGGTTGCTCTGGGCCGAGTCGATTTCCGGGATTTCGGTCTTGCGGGTACCGCTCAGACAGCTGGTGCTCACCTTGCGGGTGCCCTTGTCCTCGCTGATGCGCACTTCCACCGTGTCCTGGAACGGCACTTCCTGCGTGCCGGTGCGCTTGAACGAGTAGCTCAGCGTGGTGGGCGCCTTCAGGCTGGACAGCTGGTCATTCATGAACAGCTGCTTTTCGGCTTCGGTGATTTCCTGGCTCGGTTCGGCCTGGGCCATGCCGGCGTGGAACAGCAGTGCGCACAGCAGGGCGGGCAGGGTGGTGCGGAACTTCATGACGACTCCTCTCGTGATGCCGGGTCTGTGCCCGTTGTTGAATTCAGCAGGGTTGGGGAATATCGGGTGTGCAGGCGCCGGCACGTGCATCCAGCGTGGACAGCGCGGACGGGGCGATGCGTTCGAGTTCGGCCCGGGTACGGGCGTAGCCCTGATCATCGTGCTGGCGGTAGTGCGCCAGCGCGAGATCGCTCAGAAAGACCGGATTGCCGTGTTCGAGCGCGTCCGCGCGCGCGAACGACTGCAGTGCCTCACTGCCGCGGCCGCCCGCGGCCTGGGCCCGCCCGAGTGCATGCCAGGCCGATGCGCTGTCCGGATTGCCGGCGATCCACTGCCGAGCGAGTGCTTCGAGGTCCGACCAGCGCCGTTCCGCCTCCATCCTCAGCGTCTGCAGGAAGGGCGGCAGGCCGGCCTCCGGCGCATCCCAGAAGGCGCGCCCGCTCAGTGGCGCTACCTCCGGTCCGGTCGGCAGGCGCAGCGCTTCGCTGATCCAGGCGACCGGAACCGAGAACTGGTTGTCGGTCCCCGCCCGGAACTTGAAGGTCATCAGTCCGACCAGACGGCCCTCGCGATCGAACATGCCGCCGCCGCTGGCGCCCGACGTGAACGGCGTGGTGCTCTGTATCACCTTGCCGCCATCGTAGTCGTGCAGCCGCAGCACCGTGCCGTTGCTCACTCTCGGTGCCGCGCCGAGGATGTAGCCCAGCGCCACCAGCTCCTCGCCCGGCTTCAGCGGCGTATCGCGCAGAGGCACCGGCGGCACCTGCGAAGCGCCGGGCACGTCCAGCAGGCACAGGTCACGCGCGACCTCCGCGCGCTGGTTGCTCACCTGCATCCGCTCGCCGTTGGACACCACGCGCAGCGTGGTGGCGTGGGCGGTCACATGACAGGCGGTGGCGATGACGCCGGGCGCCACCGCCACGCCGGTGCCTACGCCGACATTGCCGCGGGCGTCCGAGGCCTCGACCTTGAGCACGCTGGGGCGCAGGCTGATCAGCGCGGCGATGTCGCGTTCGTCGAGCGCGCGTGCCGGAAACGGCAGCGCGCAGACGAGCAGGGTGCCGAGCAGGGGAGCGGGCAGGCGCACCGGCCAGTCCTCAGCGGTCGGCAGCGGTATGGCTGGCCTGCGATTCATCGACCAGTGGCACACCGTAGGACTTCAGGATGCCCTGGATGGCCGGCAGGTTGCGCTGAACCGTCTCTTCGATCTTGTTCTTCCAGTCCTTTTCTCCGAAGCGGACCGCCATCGTGATCGCGTAGTCGAACTTGATGTCGTTCTCCGGCGGGAAGGCGACGGTCACCAGATCCTTGGCGCCCGAGTTCTTGCTGAAATAGCCGGCGATCGGGCCCCAGGCCATGGCGATGTCCAGCTTGTCGCTGACCAGGTCCTTCTCGACGATCTCGCCCGGATAGGCGCCCGGGTCACCGGACTGACGCTGATAGGAAATGGCCTGATCGAACAGCTTGTTGCGCAGCAGCCAGTCGACCGGCGGGGTCTGCTGGAACACGCCGAAGCGCACCTTGGAAAGCTTTTCCGGCGGCAGCTTCAGCAGGTCGTCCGGGGTTTTCACGCTGTCGAAGCCGCGGCCCTGTCTGAACACCATCGCATAAGTGGAGCGGTAGTAGGGCTTGATCGTCGCGCCCAGGTCGAAACCCACCGGTACGCCGACGATGAGATCGCAGCGGAACTTGCCCGGAATTTCCGGGTGCTTGGCCTTCAGCGTCATCCGCACGAAGCCCATGCGGTGCGGGAAGAAGGCGTATTCGAGCTTGTAGCCGAGATCCTTGGCCAGCAGTTCGGCGATCTTGTTCTCGTAGCCCTCACCCTTTTCGTTCGAGAGCGGCAGGTTGTTCGGATCGGCGCAGACACGCAGCACCTTGTCGTCGCCGGTCACGCTTTCCTGGGCGTAGGCCGACGGAAGGCCGAAAGTGGCGGCGAGGCCGAGAACGGCGGCGGACAGTCGAAGCTTCATCGTGGGGTTTCTCCTCGGGTGGCAGGGCTCATGTTGTTGTAGCGGGAAGCGCACGCAGGCTGAATCCCGAGCCGACAGTCTGACACCGCGAACAGGGATTTTGTTTTGAGAAAATCGTGAAAGTGTCGCTTTCCCGGCGGCGCGCGGGAGGATGAAAAAACGGGCACCTGCGTTGCCGCGAAGTGCCCGTTCAGTGTGCTGCGGAAGGGCGCTGCAGGCGCCCTTCTCGTTCGCTCGCCGATTACGGCAGTGCGAACACCGTCATCACGCCACCGAGTTCGGTGTAGTTGGCCAGTTCGGCGTAACCACCCACGGCACCCAGACCGTCGGTCGGCTTTTCGAGACCGGCTGCCAGACCGATACCGGCCCAGCCACCAATACCCGACAGCACGCCGATGTACTGCTTGCCCTTGTGTTCCCAGGTGTTCACGTTGCCGATGATGCCGGACGGGGTCTTGAACTTGAACAGTTCCTTGTTGATGTCGTCAGCATCGACGCACTTGAGGTAGCCCTCGAGCGTGCCGTAGCAGGCGATGCCACCGGCGGTGACCAGGGCGCCCGACCACACCGAGAACTTCTCCGGCTTGGACTGGACGATCTTGCCCTTGCCAGCGTCCCAGGTGATGAAGTTGCCCATGCCGCCGTGGCTGCCCGGGGCCGGGAACATCGACAGGGTGGCGCCGACGTACGGCTGGCCAGCGGTGTACTCAACGCGGAACGGCTCGTAGTCCATGCAGACGTGGTTGGTCGGCACGTAGAACAGGCCGTTCTTCGGGCTGAACGCAGCCGGCTGCTGGTCCTTGGTACCCAGCGCTGCCGGGCACACGCCCTTGGTGTTCACGTCTTCACCGTTCTGACGGGTCGAGTACTTGGCCACGACTTGCGGACGGCCGGTGTTCATGTCGACGTGGGTCGCCCAGTTCACCTTCGGATCGTACTTCTCGGCCACCAGCAGCTCGCCGCTCACGCGGTCCATCGTGTAGGCGAAGCCGTTGCGGTCGAAGTGCACCGCAACCTTGCGCTTCTTGCCCTTGACATCGACGTCGGCCAGGATGACTTCGTTGATGCCGTCAAAGTCCCACTCGTCGTGCGGGGTCATCTGGTAGACCCAGCGAGCCTTGCCGGTATCGACGTCACGCGCCCACAGGGTCATGGACCACTTGTTGTCGCCCGGACGCTGCGACGGGTTCCAGGTCGAGGGGTTGCCCGAACCGTAGTACATCAGGTTCTCTTGCGGATCGTACGAGTACCAGCCCCAGGTCGTGCCGCCACCGATCTTCCATTGGTCGCCCTGCCAGGTCTTCAGCGACGAATCCTTGCCCACCGGCGCCATCTTGCCGTTGGTCCAGGTCATCGTCTTTTCCGGATCCATCAGCATTTCGGCGTCGGGGCCCGTCGAGTAGCCCTTCCACACTTGCTTGCCGGTGTTGATGTCGTAGGCAGCCACGTAGCCGCGGATACCGAATTCACCGCCGGAGATGCCGGTGATGACCTTATCCTTGAAGATGTGCGGCGCGTTCGTGTTGGTGCCGCCGACCTTCGGGTCGCCGTTCTTGACGTCCCACAGCTTCTTGCCGGTCTTGGCATCCAGTGCAACCAGGGTGGTGTCTGCCTGCTGCAGGAACACCTTGCCTTCGGCGTAGGCCAGACCACGGTTAACCGTGTCGCAGCACATCACCGGGATCACGGACGGATCCTGCTTCGGCTCGTACTTCCACTTGATCTTCTGGGTTTCCAGGTCGATTGCGAAAACCTTGTTGGGGAAGGGCGAGTGCACGAACAGGGTGTCACCGATCACCAGCGGGCCGCCTTCGTGACCGCGCAGAACGCCGGTCGAGAAGGTCCAGGCCACCTTCATGTTCTTAACGTTGCTCTTATTGATCTGGTTCAGGTTGCTGTAGCGCTGGTTTTCGAAGTTACCAGCTTGCATTGCCCAGTTTTTCGGGTCTTTGATCAGCTTGGCGACGTCGGCGTTGGCCAGTGCAGTACCCGGGATGGCCAGGGCGGCGACCCACAGGGGCAGTTGTTTCATCTTGCTAGACATAGGCTCCTCCTCATTGCTACCAAAATGTGACCGGACACCCCATGTCGTAGGCTCCGGCCGCTGTTGCCCTACGACGCCCATAAGTGCCCCCGGGCGTCGAGGTAATGAAGATATAGCACACGATTTTTGAACAGCGGGAAGTTTTCCCTTCAACTTCTTAAAATTTTAAACTTGACGGATTTTTGATTTTCCGCTCTCTGTTTTTCCGTCGGCTTTCCGGTGCTGCTGGAGGGGGTGGTTGTGGCGCGCTGCAACATGGATGAAATCGCCAGATGTTGCAGCGCGCAACGCGCTGGCGGGCAGGGTGTACCACCCGGGCGTTCCGGAACGGAACACTCGGCGCTGCTTAAAAATGAGGCAGTCCGGACGAAAAAAAACGGCGCTCCGGAGGGCCCGGGCGCCGCGGATGCCGCCCCGGGGGCGGGGCGGTTATGCTGCGGGTGGAGTCGGTCGCTTACGGCAGCGCGAACACCGTCATCACGCCACCGAGTTCGGTGTAGTTGGCCAGTTCGGCGTAGCCGCCCACGGCACCCAGACCGTCGGTGGATTTTTCGAGGCCGGCTGCCAGACCGATACCGGCCCAGCCCCCGATGCCCGAGAGGATCCCGATGTACTGCTTGCCCTTGAATTCCCAGGTGGTCACGTTGCCGATGATGCCGGACGGGGTCTTGAACTTGAACAGTTCCTTCTTGATGTCGTCAGCGTCGACGCACTTGAGGTAGCCCTCGAGCGTGCCGTAGCAGGCGATGCCGCCGGCGGTGACCAGCGTGCCCGACCACACCGAGAACTTCTCCGGCTTGGACTGGACGATCTTGCCCTTGCCGGCGTCCCAGGTGATGAAGTTGCCCATGCCGCCGTGGCTGCCCGGGGCCGGGAACATCGACAGGGTGGCGCCGACGTAGGGCTGGCCGGCGGTGTACTCGACACGGAACGGCTCGTAGTCCATGCAGACATGGTTGGTCGGCACGTAGAACAGGCCGTTCTTCGGGTTGAATGACGCCGGCTGCTGGTCCTTGGAGCCAAGCGCCGCCGGGCAGATGCCCTTGGTGTTCACGTCCTCGCCGTTCTGGCGGGTCGAGTACTTGGCCACGACTTGCGGACGGCCGGTGTTCATGTCGACGTGGGTCGCCCAGTTCACCTTGGGGTCGAATTTCTCGGCCACCAGCAGTTCGCCGGTCACGCGGTCCAGCGTGTAGGCGAAGCCGTTACGGTCGAAGTGCACCGCAACCTTGCGCTTCTTGCCCTTGACGTCGATGTCGGCAAGGATGACTTCGTTCACGCCGTCGAAATCCCACTCGTCGTGCGGAGTCATCTGGTAGACCCAGCGCACCTTGCCGGTATCGACGTCACGCGCCCACAGGGTCATGGACCACTTGTTGTCGCCCGGACGCTGCGACGGGTTCCAGGTCGAGGGGTTGCCGGTGCCGTAATACATCAGGTTTTCCTGCGGGTCGTACGAGTACCAGCCCCAGGTTGAACCGCCGCCGATCTTCCACTGGTCGCCCTGCCAGGTCTTCAGCGACGAATCCTTGCCCACCGGCGCCATCTTGCCGTTGGTCCAGGTCATGGTCTTTTCCGGATCCATCAGCATTTCAGCGTCGGGGCCGGTCGAGTAGCCCTTCCACACCATCTTGCCGGTGTTCAGGTCATAGGCGGTCACCCGACCGCGCACGCCGAACTCGCCGCCGGAAATCCCGGTGATCACCTTGTCCTTGAACACGTGCGGCGCCTGGGTATTGGTTTCGCCGATCTTCGGATCGCCGTTCTTCACGTCCCACAGCTTCTTGCCGGTCTTGGCGTCCAGCGCGACCAGCACGGTATCGGCCTGCTGCAGCAGGATCTTGCCCTCGGCGTAGGCCAGGCCGCGGTTCACGGTGTCGCAGCACATGACCGGAATCACGGTGGGGTCCTGCTTGGGCTCGTACTTCCAGACGATCTTCTGGGTTTCCAGGTCGATCGCGAACACCTTGTTGGGGAAGGGCGTATGCACGAACAGCATGCCGCCGATCACCAGCGGGCCGCCTTCGTGACCGCGCAGCACGCCGGTCGAGAAGGTCCACGCCACCTTCATGTTCTTCACGTTCGACTTGTTGATCTGGTTCAGCGTGCTGTAACGCTGGTTCTCGAAGTTGCCGGCCTGCATGGCCCAGTTCTTCGGATCCTTGATCAGTTTCGCCAGATCGGCGTTGGCCATTGCGGCGCCCGGCAGTGCGAGCGCGGCGAGCCACAGCGGAAGGGTGTTTCTCTTCATCGACATGTGCATTCTCCTCTGTGCTTGTAGGACGGGTCCGTGTCGCAGTGCAACGGAGCCAGCAGCCCGCTGTCCATAAGTGGCTTCATTCGAGCGGGTTATGGGTTTTATACATCGCAAAATGCAACGTCGGGACGGAATCCCTCGGTCTGACGCCGTGATGCCCCGCAGTCGGGTGGCAATCCCGGCGGTTTCGGGAGGGCTTCCCTGATCGGGCCGGGCGAGAGGTGGGTCGTGCGGAAAGGAGGGTGTTCGCTGCGCCGCACCATCCCTGGGGGAGGTGCGGCGTGCGGGTTCAGCGCGCTGTGCGGGGGCGGGAGAACAGGCTGCGCAGACGGTCTATCGACGCCGGCCGGCGGTCGGGCCGGAAGGCCCAGGCGAGGGAGAGCACGCCCAGCAGCGCAGGCAGCCAGCTTACCCGGGTCGGTACCGACTGGGTCCGGGCGAAATCCGGATGAGTCATGGCCTTGGCCAGCGCCTCGGTGTCGGCCAGCGTGAGGTAGCTCATGCCGGTCTGCGACGCGAGGTCGCGCAGATGGGTCGATTTGAGGCTGGACAGGTGTTCGGTGCCTGCGCTCTGGACCTGAGCCACCCGGTTGCCGTTCTCATCGACCATGGCTTCGCCGTTGCCGGCCGAACCGGCGCGGCCCTGCGTCGCGGTGTCGATCTGCGCCACCTCGTCCGCCCGCCAGAAGCCCAGCGGCCGTCCGTCCGGGTCGAACTTCGGAATCGGGCTCAGCGTCGGGCCGCCGGTACCGACGATGAGGCCTTTCACCACCCCCGGCTCGCCGTCGAAGGACGGGCGCAGCTTGGGGTGCAGCGGCGGCGCTTCGTGGCCGTCGGTCACGAAGATGAGCGACGGCTTCTGGTCGAGGTCCTTCAGCGCGCGAATGGACGAGAACAGCCCTTTCGACACCTCGCTGGCGCCGGCCCACGACATCTGGCCATCAATGTTGGACAGCGTGGCCAGCAGCTCGTGGTAATTGCCGCACACCTCGACCGGCGTCATCAGCGCCAGCAGCCGGTATTCCGAAAACACGCCCCAGCCGACGCTGGAGCCGCAGGGCAGGCTGCGCAGCGCCTGCCCGAGGCTGTGCTTGGCGTAGGTCAGCCGGTCGACCGGCTTGCCGTCCAGTTCATAGTCCAGCGTGTTCATGCTTTGGGTGATGTCGAGCACGATCATGTGGGTGTAGCTGCGGCCGGGCAGCGGCAGCGGCGGCAGCACCGCCGCCAGCGCGAACAGCCCGGCCGCGATGGCCAGCGGGCGCGTCTGCGGGCTGCGCGCACGGGCCAGCAGCTGGCGCGTGGTCGCGATCATGGCAGACCCAGCGTGAAGGCCTTCATCGTGGTCACCGCCCGTTCGCTGTTCTGCGGCAGCGGCGGTGCCTCCTCGTCCGACGCCTCCCGTTCGGGCGCCAGCCGCAGCGCCCGTTCAAGGTTGTACTTGGCGTCCCAGTGCTGCGGATTCAGGCGCAGCAGCTCGCGATAGCTGGTCTTGGACAGTTCGGCCAGCGGCAGCGACTTGCCGATGCTTTCCGGCCCGAACTGCAGCGCCTCGCGCAGATGCAGGTTGCCGAGGTTGTACAGCACCGCCTGCAGCAGCGGGCCGTCGGTATTGCGCGACAGTTCCTTGTAGGCGCGCACCGCGCCCTCGTAGTCGTTGTGCGCCGCGAGCGACAGCGCGCGCGCGAATTCCGCTTCCGGGCTGCCCTGGGTGGCCGCCGCATCGACACCGCTGTCGACCAGGCGGTTGAAATCGCGGGCGCTGGACAGCCGGTAGCCCTCCCAGCCGGCGACCGCAATGCTGACTGCAATGCCCGCCGCGATCAGCGACGACAGACTGCGCATCCTCATGACTGCACTTCCTCCTTCCAGGCCGGCCGCGTAATCAGGCGACAGGCCAGCGCCGCCGCGCCCGCAAGCAGGGCCAGCGCGTAACACCAGCCGGAAAAGTCCCGGCGGGGAATCTGTTCCACATAGTCCAGCGGCAGGTTCTGCTGGCGATCCACCTCGGCCACCGCTTCCTTCACCGCCTCCGGGTCTTCCGCCTCGAAAGCCTGGTAGGGCACGCCGGCCGACTTCAGGAACTGGTTCAGCGCCACTTCCGGAATGTTGCCGTCGCCCGCATCCGCCTTGAGTCCGGGGCTGAGCGCCGAGCGGATGAAGATCCAGTACACCGCGATGCGGTTGCGCTGCAGCGCGCGGCGTATCTTGTCGCGCATCGCCTCGTCGATCTGCGCGCCGCCGTCCGACACCAGCAGCAGGATGCGGCTGCCGGAGTAGGCCCGGCGGTCGAACTGTTCCGCGCCGGCCAGCAGCGCACGGCCGATGTCGGTTTCCGACAGGCCACGGCCGATGCCGCCTGCCTGGATGCCGGCCTGCACCACGTCGCCGTGCTGGGTGAACGGCACCACCGGCATCGGCGCCGAACTGAACAGCAGCAGCGAATAGCGGTCGTCCGGCCGCCGTTCGGCGAAATCGGCGAGCAGGCGCCGCGCCACCTTGCCCTTGGCTTCGGCCGTGGTATCGATCGACGGCTGGCGGCCCTTGGGCAGCAGCGCCTCGTCCATGCTGCGGCTGCGGTCGAGCGCGATCACGATTTCCGCACCGCGGCCGGTGCGCTGCACCTCGGTCACCGGCTGTGCCAGCCCGGCCAGCCCGAACACCGCGGCCGCGATGGCCAGCGCCGCCGCGATGCGGCCGGCGCGCAGCAGCGCATTGCCCAGCGGATCGGACGGCAGCCAGTCCAGGCAGGCGTAGTCCAGCGCATTGCGCCGGCGCGGCCACAGCGGCAGCAGTGCCAGCGGCAGCAGCAGCAGCCACCCCGGCGCGCCCAGCTCCAGCGCGCCCGGCCACAGATTCAGAGTGAACCCGTTCACGTCGCGACCTCCGCCGGGCCGTCCCAAGGGCGAGTGCAGCCCGCTTGGTGGGGGTGAAGCCGGGGTTTCGCAGCGCATGCGCTGCGCCGGCTGAACGGGGTGGCTGTGCAAAGCCACCCCTCCCGAGCGAACGCAGTGAGCGTGGGGGCCTTTTTCATGCAAGCGCCCGGCGTTCCAGTTTCGCGGCGCGGGCGCACAGCGTGCGCGGATCCACGTCGCCGGCAGGCCGGTCGGCGAAGAAGCGGGCCTGCGAGGCCTCGAAGAAGCGGCGCAGGTCGGCCTCGAGCGGCGTGAGCCAGGGTGCGCGCGCCAGCAGTACATCCAGGTTGCCGTCACGCACCACCTGGCCGGCGGTGTCATCGAGTGCGCGATGCAGCCGCCGCCAGCTGTCGGGCGAGCCGCTGTCCAGGCGGCCGAGTTCGCGCTGGGCGCGCGAGAACGGCAGGCGGCGGCGGGCGGCCACCTGCCGCAGCAGCGCCATCAGCAGCCACAGACCGACCAGCGCCGCGCCGGCGCTCAGCGCCGCGTGCAGGCCGCGTTCGAAGGGCGCGGGGTCGATGTGGGGCGCCGGCAGATCGGGGCGCATCGCTTCCAGCCCGGCGCGTGCCAGCACCACTTCCGGCGTGAGCGGCGCGACCGTGATCGGCAGCGGTGTGGTCTGCAGCCGGCGCTTGCCGTCGGTCAGTTCAAGGTCGAGCGCTGGCAGTTCGAGCGCGCGCAGCTCGTCCGGCACATTGATGATCTGGTAGTCGATCACCAGCCAGCGGCGGCCGGCGGCGTCCTGTTCGATGCGGGCGTCACGCCGCTCGAACCAGTTGTCGGCACGCTCTAGCGGTGGCAGCTTGGCCGGCTCGATCCGCGCGCCGTCATGGTCCAGCGCGATGCGCTGCACCACCATGTCACCGATCACGTAGCCGAAGGGGCGGGGCGCCTCCACCTCGGGCGTGATGGCCGCCAGCACCGGGGCCGCCGGTGCGACCGGCGCATCCTGGGCGGCCGGTGCCTGGGCGGCGGGGGCTTCGGCCGGTGCGGCCTCGTCGGTCGACCCTGCAGGGCGGCTGAGGTCCATGGTGGGCGGAATCACCGCGCCGGTGGGCTTGGGCGGTGCCTCCGGCGCAGCGGTGGCGTCGGCCGGTTTGGTGTCCTGGGCGCCGGCCGGCAGCGTGCAGGTCAGCGCCAGCAGCGTGCCCAGAAGCCGGAGTGCGGGCAGCGGTTTCATGTCAGACAGCCTCGAAAAAATAGCGTGACAGCGCGTCGGCATCGAAGCGGCCGGTCATGTAGAAGGGGCGGGTGCCACGCGCCGAAAACATCTTGTCCAGCGCTTCGCGCCGTTGCGCGAACGCGTCCTCCCAGCGGCGGCGGATCTGCGGCCGCAGCCACAGCCCGCGCCGGCGGCCGGTCTCGATGTCGCGCAGCGCCAGCAGGCCTTCGCCGTCGGGTGCGCGCGGTTCGGCTTCGTCCCAGATCACCATGGGTACGACGTAGGCGTGGGACAGCAGGTCGAGCGCGGCCGCAGTCTGGGCCAGCGGTGCGTGGAAGTCGGAGGCGAGGAACACCAGCGCCTGCTTGCCGGCGATGCGGGCACAGGCTTCCAGAACGCCGTCAGTCGATCCCTGGTCGGCGCGGACGCGGCCGAGCGCCTCGGACATCATGACGCCGGCGCCCCGTGAATGCATGGGGGCGAGCATGAGGTCGGTGCGCTCCCTGCTGTCGTAGCCCAGCATGCCGAGTGCGTCGCCGGTGCGGAACACCGAATCGCCAAGCGACAGCGCGAACTGCGCCAGCCGCGCCAGCTTGGTTTCGGAAGAACCGAAAGCCATGGAGGCCGACACGTCAGCCACCAGATAGACCGGAATGCCGGCGCGCTGCCTGTTCACCCGCACCAGCCAGCGGCCCTCAGGGTCGCGGATGCTGGCGCGCAGGTCCAGCCGGCGCGGGTCCGGCCGGTCGAACAGCGTCTGGTGGGCGATGAATTCCTGGCCGCTGCCGGTCGTGGTGCTGCGGTGGGCACCCGGGCGCTGCCCGCCGACCCGCATCGGGATGCGGTAATGGAAATCGCGCTGGAAACTCATGGCGGCAGCCGTGTTCAGGGCGTGGCGACCCGCTCCAGCATCTGTTCGATCAGCGCGTCGGCCAGTTCGGCGCGGCGCAGTTCGTAGACCGGCGTGAAGAACACGCGATGCACCAGGGTCGAGGGCAGCACCGCGCGGATGTCTTCCGGCGTCAGGTAGTCGCGGCCGCCGAACCAGGCCACCACGCGCGCGGCGCGCATCAGCATGCCCATGCCGCGCGGGCTGGCGCCGGCCAGAATGAGGCGCGACATGTCCACGCCCTCGATCTGCAGGCCGTACTTCACCGGATTGCTGGTGGCAGCCCAGATGTCCATCGCGTAGCGCTGCAGCGCGTCCGAGGCGCTGACCGCGCGCTGGATGCCGGCGCCGATGGTGTTCATCTGCATCCAATCCACCACGCCCGGCGTCACGGTGTCGATCAGCGCGTCGGTGTCGTGGAAGCGCGGGTCGAACACCAGCGCGCGCCGGGTGTCGTCGTCCGCGGGGGTCAGCATGCGCAGTTCGAACATGAAGCGGTCGCGCGCGGCCGAGGCGAGTTCGAAGGTTTCTTCCTTCTCCACCCGGTTGCGGTCGGCGAACACCGTCATGTGCGGGAAGCTGTATTCGCGGTTGAAGGCGGACAGCGTGCGTTCGGCCATCGCGCGCAGCAGCAGCGACTGCACCTGCGGCCGGGCGCGGTTGATTTCGTTGAAGAAGAAGGTGGTGAGCCGTTCGCCGTGGCGCAGCAGCGGGCCCGGTTCGATGCGCGGCTTGCCCTCGCTGTCCACATAGGTGTGATAGACGAGGTCATTCGGCATCAGGTCCACCGTGCCTTCGACGCGCTCGAAGTCACCGCCGATGGCGCGCGCGAAGGCGCGCAGCACCGTGGTCTTGCCGACGCCGACATCGCCTTCGAGCAGCACGTGGCCGCGGGCGAACAGCGCGACGTTGATCAGGCGCAGCGTGTCGTCCTGACCGACGACGGCGCGGCGCACTTCTTCTTCCACGCGCAGCGCGAGGCTGCGCCAGTCCTGGAGGGCTTCCTGGGAGAGCATTAGCGAAGATTCCGGCACGGTTTATGGGACGGGAAAACGCGTCGCAAGATACAAGGTTTGCGTCCCGCCTGCATGCTGCACTGCGAGTCATCTGTCTCATTGCCGAGGGCCTTCAGGGATGCCCCCGGCTATCCTGACGACATGACCTGCCGGCGCGCCCCGCGCCGCGACGCGCAGTCGGCGCCATCGGCCCTGTCCGGCGCATCGGAATGTACTGTGCCCACGCCACCCCGCGAGCGCAGGCGCACCGCAGCCGCGCGTGGAAAATGCCCGTGGCCGCGCCTGCTTTCCGGCGGTCCGGCGCGCTGTTTGTCCTACAGGACCGTCCAGATCGCTGTTCGCTGGGTAAACTGCCGGCTTTTCACACACTCAGGCCCCCACCATGACTGCCATCACCACCGAAAGCGGCCTCGTCTACGAAGACACCACCCCGGGCACCGGCCATGAAGCGGCCGCGGGCCAGGAAGTCAGCGTGCATTACACCGGCTGGCTGACCGACGGCCGCAAGTTCGATTCGAGCAAGGACCGCAACGACCCCTTCAGCTTCCAGCTCGGCGCCGGTCAGGTGATCCGCGGCTGGGACGAAGGCGTGGCCGGCATGAAGGAAGGCGGCGTGCGCAAGCTCACCATTCCGCCGCAGCTGGGTTATGGCGAGCGCGGTGCCGGCGGTGTCATTCCGCCGAATGCCACGCTGGTGTTCGAGGTCGAACTGCTGGCCGTGGTGCGCAACGAAGGCGAACTGGTGATCGAGGAGCTGACTCCGGGCACCGGCAAGGAAGCGCAGCCGGGCCAGCGCGTCACCGTGCACTACACCGGCTGGCTGACCGATGGTCGCAAGTTCGATTCGAGCAAGGACCGCAAGCAGCCCTTCAGCTTCCACCTCGGTGCCGGTCAGGTCATCCGCGGCTGGGACGAAGGTGTGGCCGGCATGAAGGAAGGCGGCGTGCGCAAGCTCACCATTCCTGCCCACCTCGGTTACGGCCGTCGCGGCGCCGGCGGCGTCATCCCGCCCAACGCCACGCTGGTGTTCGAGGTCGAGCTGCTGAGCGCGGGCTGATTGCGCCCGACGCTGCTTTCTCTCCTGCTTGCATGCCTGCTGCTGGGCGCCGGAATGCCGGCGCTCGGCCAGGACGCCGTCGACGCTGAAGACGCCCCCGAGGCGGCCGACAGCAGCGATCTGCCGCTGCCGGAGGCGCCGCTGGCGGTCGATCACGGCCGGCTGGTGATCGAGGCACCGGGCCTGCCCGGTCCGGTGCTTGAAATGCTGGAACGGCATGCCCGTTCGCTGCAGCTGCGCGAGCCGCTGGACGACGAGCGCGCCGAGCGGCGCACACTGCGCCGGGTACGCCGCGAAATCACCGATCTGCTGGCGACCGAAGGCTGGTTCAGCCCGCAGTTCGACATCGTCGGCAGCCCGCCCACGCTGCGCATCGAGCCGGGCGTGCGCACCACCATCGCCGCGGTGAATATCGAATTCAGCGGCGAACTGGCGGGCGAGCGACGCGAACAGGCCGAACGGCGCGAGGCGCTGCGCGCCGCTTGGCGGCTGCCGGCCGGCGAGCCCTTCCGTCAGGCCGACTGGTCCGCCGCCAAGCAGGCGCTGCTGGAAGAGCTGACCGCACGCGACTACGCCGCCGGCGTGATCGCCGACAGCCGGGCCGACATCGATCCGGACAGCGCCCGCGCCGACCTGACGGTGGCGCTGGACAGCGGCCCGGCCTTTCGTTTCGGCGACATCGAAGCCACTGGGCTGGCGCTGCACGACCTCGACCTGGTGAAGCGCTATTCGACGATCAAGGCCGGCGATCCGTATTCGACCGAAGCGGTGCTGGCCTTCGAGCGTGCGCTGCTGGCCTCGCCCTATTTCAGCTCGGTGCAGATCCTCGCCGACCCGGACCCGGCGCGCGCCGCCGCCACGCCGGTGCGGGTGGCGGTGACCGAAGCGCCGTCGCGCCGGCTGTCCTTCGGCGCCGGTCTGAGCAGCAACACCGGCTATCGCGGCGAGGTCGGCTGGTCCGACAACAATCTGTTCGGCCAGTCCTGGCTGCTGAACAGCGCAGTGCGCCTGGAACAGCTGCGCCAGATCGCCTTCGCCGACGTGATGCTGCCGCCGCACGAGGATGGCTACCGCGACAGCTTCGGCGTACTGGCCGAGAACGCCGACATCCAGGACCTGATCACCAAGCGCGTCGGCGTCGGCGTGGTGCGCGCGCGGCTGCGCGGCGACATCGAAATCCGCCACTCGCTGTCGCTGCAGCGCGAGCAGCGCGAGATCGACGGACTGGTGCAGAGCACCCAGCAGTCGCTGGCCGCCAACACCTCCTGGACCTGGCGGCGGGTGGACGACCTGTTCAATCCGCGCGACGGCTGGGTGCTCAACGCCCAGGTCGGCGGCGGCCTCAAGGGCGTGCTGTCCGACGCCAACTTCCTGCGCGGCTATCTGAAGGCGCAGTGGTTCATTCCGGTCGGCCGGCGCGACCAGCTCATCCTGCGCGGCGAAGCCGGCCTGACCGGCGGCCAGACCGACGCACTGCCGCAGGACTTCCTGTTCCGCACCGGCGGTTCGACCACGGTGCGCGGCTACGACTATCTGTCGCTCGGCGTGCGTCAGGGCAGCGCCATCGTCGGCGGCCGGGCGCTCGGCGTGGCCAGCGTCGAATACGTGCACTGGGGCTGGGACCAGTGGGGCGCCGCCTTTTTCATCGATGCCGGCGACGCCGCTGACAGCCGCAAGGATTTCAATCCGGCCTACGGCGTCGGCGCCGGCGTGCGCTGGCGCTCGCCGGCCGGCCCGATCGCCTTCGATCTGGCCTACGGCGAACGCGAACGCCAGTGGCGGCCGCATTTTTCGCTGTCGATCGCGTTCTGAGCCCGTTGATGAGTCCGCATGCATCGTCCTTGCCCCGCTTTTGCACCGGCTTCGGGACGGATTGCTTAATGCAAGGCAGGCAAGCAGTGCGAAGATGGCAGCCCCCTGGATACCCGAGCGGCGGCGCCTGCCGGTCCGCCTTACGCGACATGCCCGAGATCACCGCATGAACGCCTTCATTCAGGCCTGCCGCCGTCACCTGTTCTGGGCCGCCGTGTTCAGTCTGGTGCTGAACGTGCTCGTGCTGGCGCTGCCCTTCTACACGCTGGAGGTGTTCGACCGCGTGTTTGCGAGCCACAGCGTGCCGACACTGGTCATGCTCACGCTGGTCACCACCATCGCGCTGGTCGGCATGACCCTGCTCGACCAGGTGCGGGCGCGCCTGCTCATGTCCTGCGCCTTCGGGCTGGACCGCGCGCTCGGTCCGCAGGTGGTGACCCGGCTGTTCGCGGTGGCCGGTTCGCCCGGCCACGCGGCGCAGACCCAGTGCATCCGCGACGTCGCCACGGTGCGCGGCTTCCTCACCGGCCCCGGCGTCATCGCGCTGTTCGATGCGCCCTGGGCACCGCTTTTCCTGCTGCTCATCTTCGTGTTCCACCCGCTGCTGGGCGTGCTGGCCACCGCCGGCGCGCTGGTGCTGCTGGCCTGCGCCTGGCTCAACAGCCGGGTCACCCGCCACTACAACGAGGTGTCTGCGCGGGCCGGCCGCGCGTCGTCGCAGTTCATGGATGCCTCGGTGCGCAATGCCGACGCGGTGCGCGCCATGGGCATGTCGGCCGACCTCGGCCGCCGCTGGAGCGCGCTGAACGACCAGGTGCTGCGCACCGCAGCTGCTTCGCAGGCGGCCGGCGCGCCCTGGACCGGCCTTACCCGTTTCGTGCGGCAGTACCTGCAGGTGCTCATGCTGGGCTGCGGCGCCTGGCTGGTGGTGACCGGCGACCTCGGCTCCGGCGTCATGATGGCCGGCACCCTGGTGCTGGCGCGCGCGCTGGCGCCGGTCGAAGCCATCGTGTCGAGCTGGCGCGGGCTGTTCGAATTCATCGAGGCGGTGGACCGCCTGTCCGCGCTGCTCGACGGCAGCGATCAGGTGCGCGAGCCGCATCCGCTGCCCCGGCCGACCGGCCGGCTGGAGGTCGAGGCGCTGTCCATGACCGCCGGTCCGCGCGTGCTGCTGCGCGGCGTGAATTTCGCGCTGCTGCCCGGCCAGCAGATGGCGGTGATCGGCCCCAGCGGGGCCGGCAAGACCGCGCTGCTGCGGCTGCTGGCCGGCATCTGGACACCGGCCGGCGGCGCGGTCCGGCTCGACGGCGCGCGGCTGCAGGACTATCCGGCCGACACGCTGGGTGCCGCCATCGGCTACCTGCCGCAGAACGTCGAGCTGTTCCCGGGCACGGTGGCCGAGAACATCGCGCGCATGCAGCCGCAGCCGGACGCCGACGCGGTGATCGCCGCCGCCCAGCTGTGCGGCGCGCACGATCTCATCCTGCGTCTGCCGCAGGGCTACGACACCGAGGTGGGCGAGGGCGGCGCACAGCTGTCCGCCGGCCAGCGCGCCCGGGTGGGCATCGCCCGCGCGCTGTACGGCCAGCCGGCGCTGGTGCTGCTGGACGAACCGAACGCCAACCTCGACGCCGAAGGCGAGGACGCGCTGGTCGACATGCTGGCGCGGCTGCGCGAGCGCGGCCTCACCGTGGTGGTGGTCGCACACCGGCCGCGCATGCTGCAGGGCATGGACAAGCTGCTGGTGCTGCGCGAGGGCGTGGTCGAACAGTTCGGCGACTACGCCGACATCGCCGCCCGCTTCGCCCGCGGCCCCAAGGTCGCCGCGGTGGGCGAGCGGACGGCCCAGATCGGAGGAGGCGGCCATGGCCAGCGAGCTTGATGCGGGTCTGCCGGGCCTGGCGCGTGAGCGCGTGGTGCGCGCCGGGCTGTGGGTGATCGCCGGCACGCTGGCCGCCATGCTGGCCTGGGCCGAACTGGCGCCGGTGTCCGGGGCGGTGGTGGCGGCCGGCGAGGTGAGGGTGTCGGGCGAGCGCAAGACCGTCCAGCACCTCGAAGGCGGCATCGTGGCCGAACTGAAGGTGGCCGACGGCGACGTGGTGCAGGCCGGTCAGGTGCTGCTGGTGCTGGGCGACGCCCGGGTCGATGCCTCGGTCGATGCGCTGCAGAACGAAATCGTGGCCGAGCGCCTGACGCTGGCGCGGCTGGAATCGGAAAAGCGCGAACTGCCCGCACTCGCGCTGCCGCAGGATCTCACCGCGCAGGCAGCATCGCCGCGCTACAGCAGCCTGATCGAGGGCGAACAGCGGCTGTTCCAGACCCGCCGCAACAATCTGCGCGAACAGCTGTCGCTGCTCGAAGCCCAGGCCGGCGAAGCCGAGCGCGAAGCGGGCGAGGTACAGCGCCAGGTCGAGGCCGACCAGCGCGCGGTGGCCGCGCTGCGCGAACAGCTGCAGGCGTCGGAAAAGCTGGCCGAGCAGAAATTCATCCAGCACACCCGGCTGCTCGAACTGCGCAGCAACCTCGCGGTGCGCGAAGCCGACATGGCCGAGCATCAGGCCATGCTGTCACGCACGCGCCAGAACATCGGCGACTTCCGCCTGCGCCGCACCCAGGTGCGCGCCGAATTCGTGCAGCGCGCCACCGACGAAGCCCAGCTGTCCGGCCGCAAGCTGCTCGACCTGCAGGCGCGCCTGCGCCCGGCGCAGGACAGCCAGCGGCGCAAGGAGGTGGTGGCGCCGGTGGCCGGCCGCGCGGTGAATCTGCAGGTGCATACGGTCGGCGGTGTGGTCAGGCCGGGCGAACCCATCGTGGACATCGTGCCGGAAGCCGGCGCCCTCATCGTCGAGGTGCGCGTGTCGCCGCAGGACGTGGAAGAGGTGCATGCCGGCCAGCCGGCCGAAGTGCGGCTGTCGGCCTACAACGCGCGCACCACGCCGCTCATGCCTGGCCGGGTCATCTACGTGTCGGCCGACCGGCTGGTCGATTCCGCTCGTGGCATGCCCTATTACGTCGTGCACGTGCAGCTCGATCGCAAGCCGGTCGAACGGGTGGAGCCGGGCATGCCGGTCGAAGCCTTCCTGCGCACCCGCGAGCGCGGCATGCTCGACTACCTGCTCGATCCGGTCATCAACGTCACCCGCCGTTCGATGCGCGAAAGTTGATGCGGCGAACCGGGCGCTCCGGAGGCTGTCAGCCTCCGGGTATGCTCCGGCACTCACCGTGCATGACCGATGACTGAACCGCTTCCGCCCACCTCACCGCCCGAACCGCCCGCCGGATCCTCTGCAGACGCGTCTGCCGATGCATCCGCCGCGCAGCCGGTCGTCGCCAGGCGCCGGCGGCCCCGGCTGTTCGGGCTGGCGCTGACCGATCTGGCGCTGCTCGCGCTGCCCTTTGTCGCGGGCTGGGGACTGCTCGCCACCGAAACCGGTCTGCGTACGGTGGCGGCGCTGGCCGGGCGCGCGGTGAGCGGCCTGCAGATCGAGGTCGCCTCCGGCAGCCTGCTGTCATCGCCGCGCCTGTCGCGCGTGCTGCATGACGACGGCAGCACCCGCATCGAACTGAGCGCGCTGGCGCTGGACTGGCAACCGTCCGCACTGCTGCGCGGCCGGCTGGTGATCGACCGGCTGGCGGCGGACGCGCTGCGCGTCGCCACATCGCCCAGCGACGAACCACCGACCACGCCGGCCAGCCTCGAACTGCCGCTGGCGCTGCAGGCCCGGGTAGAGGTCGGCCGCATCGAGTTCGGCAGCCATGACGCACCGGCCTCTGAGGCGCTGACGCTGGGCCCGCTGCAGCTCACCGTCGATTCCGACGGCAGCGCCCACCGTGTCGGCGCGCTGTCGCTGGCCACGCCCTGGGGCGCACTGAGCGGCGAAGCCGGCCTGAAGGGCAGCGCGCCCTTCCCGCTGCAGGGCCGGCTGGCGCTGAAGGCCGAGCAGTACGCGGTCGACGCGGTGCTGGGTGGCACGCTGGCCGAGCGCACCGATATCGCGCTCACCGCGCAGGGCCACGGTCTGAGCGGCAGCGCCCGGGTGGCGGCCCGGCCCTTTGCCGTGCAGCCGCTGCAGTCGGCTGCGCTGGCGCTCGACGCCTTCGACCCGCACACCCTGCATCCGGCGGCGCCGGCCGGCCGCTGGACGGTGAATGCCGAGCTCGCGCCGCGCGGCGACACGCCCACGCCGCTGGTCGGCCGCATCGAGGCGCGCAACGCCGAGCCCGGCCGCATCGACCAGGGCAGGGCGCCGGTCACCTCGATCGCCGCCGACATCGAAGCCGCACCGGAGGCGGTCGACCTGCGCGGACTGGCGATCGCGCTCGCCGGCGGGGGCAGCATCCGGGGTGATGTGGGCTGGCGGCGCGCCGGCGCGCTGCCGCTCGAAGCGCTGCTCACGCTGCACGACATCGACACCGCCGCGCTTCACCGTCAGGGCGTGCGCACCCGCATAGGCGGCACGGTGGCAGTGCATGCCTCGGACACTCGGCAGCAGTTCGACATCGCGCTGGACGACCGCGGCAGCAGCCGGCTCGCGCTGAAGGCCGACGGTGCGGTGGACGGCAGCCAGCTCACGCTGGCGTCGGCCCGGCTGGCGGCCCGTGGCGCCGAAGCGACGCTGCGCGGCACGCTGGCGCTGGACGACACGCTGGAGTTCAAGGCCGAAGGCCGGCTGCAGCAGTTCGATCCGTCCGCCTTCGTGAAGGCGCCGGCCGCGAAGCTGTCGGCCCGCTTCGACGCCGCTGGCCGGCTGCGCCCGCAGCCCGATCTGCAGGCCGCGGTCGACATCGAACCCAGCGTGCTGGCTGGCGAGCCGCTGGCCGGCCGCGCCCGAGCACGGCTGCAGGGGCAGCGCCTGTCCGGCGTCGATATCGCGCTGGACTGGGGCGGCAACACGCTGACCGCGCAGGGCGCGTTCGGGGGAAGCAAGTCGTCTGACGTGCTGGACTGGGCGCTGGATGCCCGCCGCCTCGGCGCGCTGAAATCATTCACCGGGCAGACGCTGGCCGGCAGCCTGAGCGGCAGCGGCCGGCTCGAAGGCACGCTGGCCGCACCCAATGGCCGCATGACGCTGGCCGCGCGCGCGCTTTCGCTGGGCAGCCTCGGCAGTGTGGCCAGCGCAGACCTGGCCGCCGAACTGGCGCCGGGCGCCGACGGCCGCATGACGCTGTCGCTCGACGCGGCCGATCTGCGCGCGCCGCAGCTGCCGCAGCCGGTCGAGCGCCTGAAGGCCGAGCTCACCGGCACCCGCGCCGCCCATGCGCTCACGCTGGATGTGCTGGCCGCCGCCCCGCCGGCCGAGCGCGGCGACACGCCGGTCAAGCCCTCGCTGAAGCTCGCCGCCCGCGGCGGGCTGTCTGCAGGCAGCGACGCCGCCGGCCCGGCGTGGTCAGGCACGCTGGACCGGCTGGCGCTGGTGCTGTCGTCCGAACTGAGCGCCACGCTGGGCGCACCGGCGCGGCTGGCGGCGTCGCCGCAGGCGGTCACGCTGGAAGGCGCCGGCTTTGCGCTCACCGGCGGCGGCGAACTGACGCTGGCGCGCACCGCCTGGACGCCCGAGCGCATCGAAGCCGCCGGCCGCGCGCGCGGCGTGCCGCTGCGGCTGGTGTGGCGCGACCGCGCCGCCGGCATCGCGGTGCGTGCGCCGCTGAAGCTGGGCGCAGACTGGTCGCTGTCCGCGCTGCTGGCCGGCGACGAGCGGGTGGAGGGCACGCTGGCGCTGTTCCGTGAGGCGGGTGACGTGGTGGTGTCCGGCGACACCCGGGCGGAACTGGCGCTGTCGGCGGCACGGGTCGATGCACGGCTGGCCGGTCGCAGTGCGAATGCGCAGGCGGTGCTGGCCGGGCCGGATATCGGCGAAATGAAGGCGGAAATCGCGTTGCCGCTGCGCCGTGAAGGCAGCCTGTGGCTGCCCGACCTCGACGCGCCGGTGGGCGGCAAGGCCACGCTGGCCGTGCCTTCGCTCGCCTGGATAGGCCGCACGCTGCGGCTGGACATGAGCACCGCCGGCCGCATGAATGGCGACGTCACGCTGGCCGGCACGCTGCGCACACCGCGCCTGTCCGGCCGGGTCGATGGCGACGCGCTTGCCTTCGCGCTGGTCGATGCCGGCGTGCGGCTGGAGCGCGGCAGCCTGCGCGCGCAGTTCGAGGGCGACCGGCTCACGCTGCAGTCGCTCAGTTTCGAAAGCGACAACCGCCGCCCGCCGCCGGACGCGCGTCTGGGCGGCAACGCGCTCAGCCGCGAGCCCGGCCGGCTGACGGCGCGGGGCAGTGTCGCGCTCGCCACCACCGCCGCCGACATCGAACTGGACATTCGCCGCTTCGTGCCGCTGCAGGGCGGCGAACAGTGGCTCATGCTGTCCGGCGACGGCCGGCTGCGCGGCTCGGCGAAAGACGGGCTGAAGCTGCAACTCGGGCTCAAGGCCGACGCCGGCCTCTTTACCGTGCCCGAACAGTCAGCCCCCGCGCTGGGAGATGACGTGGTGGTCAAGGGCCGCACGGTCGACGAGCCGGCCGGCCCGCCGCTCGGCTTGGCCATCGACATCGACCTCGGCGAGCGGCTCTATTTCAAGGGGCGCGGGCTCGACACTCGGCTCGCCGGCCAGCTCGCCCTGCGCGACGAAGGCCGCGGCCTGCGCGCCACCGGCAACATCCGCACCGCCGACGGCCGCTACCGCGCCTACGGGCAGGACCTGGTGATCGAGCGCGGCATCATCAGCTTCCAGGGCTCGGTGTCCAATCCCGGCCTGAACGTGCGCGCCATCCGTCCCAACCTGCCGGTGCAGGCCGGCGTCGAGGTCAGCGGCACCGTGCAGAAGCCGCGCGTGCGGCTGGTGTCCGACACCGCCATGCCGGACAGCGAAAAGCTGTCGTGGATCGTGCTCGGCCGCGGTCAGGACCGCGCCGGCGGCTCCGACCTGTCGCTGCTCGCCACCGCCGCCAGCGCCCTGCTCGGCGGCGAGGGCGAAGGCGTCACCGGCTCGCTCGCCCAGGCCCTCGGCCTGGACCAGATCGCGCTCACCCAGAGCAGCACCAGCACCGGCCCGCGCAGCCAGGTGGTCAGTTCGTCCAGCAGCACCAGCACCGTCGGCGGCCAGGTCGTCAGCGTCGGCAAGCGCCTGTCATCGAACGCCCTGCTCACCTACGAACAGGGCGTGGCCGGCGCCACCAGCATCGTCAAGCTCACCTGGAACCTCACCCGCCACCTCGCGCTGATCGGCAGCACCGGCACCGAGCAGGCGGTGGATGTGCGGTACGTGTTTTCGTTCAAGTAAGACGTCTGAGCTGCGATCGCGCGCCTGTCCGTTCAGTGCATAATTGAATGGAATTTTCTGGGCCGCGGGCGCAGGTTGCCGGGTGTTCGGTTTCAGTGTTTTTTTCGTAACGTGAGCAACGTCGTGTCGAACGGAGCACGTTGAGATGCATATGAAATCCGTTGTCCGGTTTGTTCGCTTACCCGAACAGCGTCCGACTTATTGGACGAATATGTCGTCCACCTCACGTTGGGCTTCATAAACGCTGCCACCCGCCTATGCCGTTCTTCCATGTGCTCATCGAAGGTACGAACCTCTACATAGCGGGGGAGGAGGATCAGCCTCCGATCGTTGGCTTCTTCACTTCCCGAGTCGTATGGGCTGGCGATTTGAAAGCCGCCGAGGCCAAGGCACTGCGGAACGTGCGGGATGTTTGGACGCGCGGCGATTGCGCTGACCAACCAACGGCGGAGCAACTCTCGCTCGCAGTGTCTGAGTCAAGCTCCTCATCATTTCGCCAGTGGCTCCTCGCGCCCAACAAGGGGCATGTGTTCTTCCCAATGGAGCCGGTCGATGAGGCCCAACCCATTGCTCCAGCGGACGGCTTCGCCGCCCGCTGAGCGCGAACGTTGAGGCTGTAGAAAAGCCCCTCCCACTCCGCCCCCGTTCCCATGCCGTAGTTATCGCCTCTCCGGAGCCCCGCGATGCCGCGATTCAAGACGCCCGATTACGGTCTGAACAATGAGATGCTGAGTTGTTCCTCCGTGTTTTTGTAAATACAATAACCCTGTGCGCATTACCTACGATCCCGCCAAGCGCGAGAAGACGCTCGCTGAGCGTGGGCTCGATTTTGAGGACGCCTTGCGGGTTTTCTCGGGCACAACGGTCGAGGTTGAAGACGACCGGCGGGACTATGGGGAACGCCGCATCGTCTGCTACGGCCTGCTGCACGGGCGGGTCGTTGTGGTCGGTTACACCCCGCGTGGCGCGGCCCGTCACGTTTTCAGCATGCGAAAGGCCAATCATCGTGAGCAAACCCGCCTCGCGCCCTACCTCGGGCTCTGACCTCAAGCGCGTGGACAGCCATGTCATCAAGCCGCACGAGTACAAGGAGCTGCCGGAACTGACCGATGACATGCTGGCGCGCGCCGTCGTCAATAAGGGCGGGCGTCCCAGGTCGGCCCGTCCGCGTCAGCTCATCAGCCTTCGTCTGCCGCCTGAGGTGATCGAACGCTGGCGTGCAACCGGCCCGGGCTGGCAGACACGCATGGCGGAGCAATTGGCCAAAGGGCCCTCTCCGCGGAAGAAAGTTGCTGCGCCGTCAGCCCCGTCCCAGGTCAAAGTTTGAGGCGGTTTCCTGCTTCGCTTATCGATCGTCTTTCCTTCAGCGTCGCCGAACACCGGCAGATTCGACTACCCGATGCGCACACTTCTTCTCAGTGCAGTCTTGCTGGCCGCAACCAGCGTTTCCGCAGAGCCGCCGGTCACCGACTGGCGCGTGCTGGTCCCCGGCGAATACCACGGCGACGAAGCGCCGGCGCGACCCGGGCCGGGGTGGCTGGCGCTGGTTCCGGTCGGTGGGGTGTGGCGGCTCGAACCCGCGATCGTGCGGGCGACGCGGGTGCATGACCCGGTGCTGGATGCGGAGGGCGACCGGACCGGCATCGCGCTGACCTCCAACCGCAGCGACACCCTCGTGCTGCTGCGTCTTCCGGATCTGCAGCCGGGCAAGGTCGATACGCCGGCTTTGAAGTTCAGCGGCGGTGCCCGGCTCATTTCGCTCGGTGAGGCGCCGCTGAAGCTGCAGTTCAGATCGGACGAGTACGTGATCGAGGGCCGGAAGGCGGGCATCGAGGTGCGTACAGGTGGGATGCGCGTCGTGCTGCCCGATCTTGCCGCCGCGCGGCCGGACAGTGAGGACGCTGCGTCGCTGCTGTGGGCGGGCGATCTGGACCGCGACGGCCGGCTCGATCTGCTGTTTTCCTATAGCGGCTACAACCGGGGCGGCGTGTGTCTTTACCTTTCTTCCGGCGCGCCAGCCGGCGTGCCGGTCCGGCTGGCGGGCTGCCACGGCGGTGTTGGATGCTGAACCATGGCTTGATGCGCCGGCTCGCGCTGCTGGTGTGCGCGGCGTCGTGCGGCCGGTTTGCGGCGGCGGAGGTCACGGTCGATCAGGTGCTCAGCGAGCGCGCCGCGGTCGGCGCGCAGCCCCGGGTGTTCCATGCGAGCACGCCGGACGGCGATCTCGTGCTGGGCGCGGTGCTGGGTCGCGAGTCGGGCCGGGTGCTGGTGCTGCGCAGGAACGCCGCCGGGCGCTACGAGGTCGAGGCGGCCAGCGCGCCCTTCCGCAACGATTTCGGCACCGGCTATGACCTTGAAGTCGTCGAGCACAACGGCAGGGGACGGTTTTCGATGGACGTCGCTGCGCACTCGGCCTGCGGGGTACGGGTAGAGACTTTCCGCTTCTACCGCGTGTCCGGGCAGTGGCGCGTATCCGGCTATGACCGCGAAGATCCTGACGTGCAGAGTTGCGACGTGAATTTCCGCGCCCGGACCTATTCGGCCAATCTGCTGACCGGGCAGGTGGTGGTCACCACCTGGCGTCAGGGCAGGGCGGTGGCCGTGAACAAGCGCAAGGCGCGCATCGATGCGCCGCGGCTGGAGGACTTCTCCTTCTCCCTCTTCGCGGACGAACCCTGAGGCCTGAAGCCTACTGCACCACGCGCCGTTCGCCCGGCGTGCCCAGCGCGCGATCCAGCTTGTCTTCCACTTCGCCGATGGCGGCCGCCAGCGAGTTCGACGATTCGTTCGACACCTTCTGCAGCTCGACCCGCAGGTCGGCGAATTCCTTGTGCATGGCGCTGCTCAGTTCGGTGAAGCGCGACGCTTCGGCCTGATCGGCGAGCAGACGCTGTTCGCGCAGTTCCTTCGCGTGGCGACGCGATTCGAGCAGGGTGGACGTGTGCAGGCTCAGCGTGTAGGCGGCGAGCAGCACCAGCAGCAGCGCGGTGCCGCCGAGCAGGATGATGCCGGCCGGCGCCTGGATGGTGGCCACCAGCAGTGACACCTCGACCGGCATGGCGAGCACATGCCAGTTGGCAATGACGAATGCGGCCAGCAGGCCGAGTACCAGAATGCCCAGTGCGCCCAGTGTTCTCATCGTTGTCTCCTGTCGGGATGGCAACGCCATTGTCACCCGGCGCGACACAGCGCGCCACCGGCGCTGTCCTACGCGGCGGCGGGCGCGGCGCGCACCACCGGCGCTTCGCGTATCGGCAGGTTCACCAGCGCGGCGGCGGCCGCAAGCGCGGCGTCGGCGTACCACATCCACTGATAGCTGCCGCTGTGCTCCAGCGCCAGACCGCCCAGCCAGGCGCCGAAGAAGCCGCCGGTCTGATGCGACAGCAGCGTGAGGCCGAACAGCGTCGCCAGATAGCGGGTGCCGAACAGCTTGCCGACCACGCCGGCGGTCGGCGGCACGGTGGCCAGCCAGGTCACGCCGAGGCCGATCGCGAACAGGTAGAAGGTGAGGTCGGTGCGCGGCGATGCGAGGTAGATGAGCACCAGCACCGCGCGCGAGGCGTACATCCAGAACAGGATCATCTTGCTGCGCCAGCGGCCGGTGGCCCAGCCGGCGAACAGGCTGCCGAAGATGTTGGACAGGCCGATCAGCGCCAGCGCGCCGCTGGCCACTTCAGCCGGCAGGCCGCACAGGCCGACTTCGCCCGGCAGATGGGTGATCAGGAAAGCGATATGGAAGCCGCAGGTGAAGAAGCCGGCGTGCAGCAGCAGATAGCTGCGGTCGCGCATTGCGTCGGAAATCGCGCGGCGCACGCCGCCGTCGGCCGCGCTGTCGGCGTGCTGCGGATGCGGTTCGCGTGCGCGCAGCGCGCGCGCTAGCGGCAGCGCGGCCAGCGCGGCGGCGGCCATCGCGTACATCGCGCCCATCCAGCCGACGGTGGTGATGAGCTTCTGCGCGAGCGGTGCGAACACGAACTGGCCGAGCGAACCGCCGGCATTGATGATGCCCGCGGCCTGACCGCGCTGTGCGCTGTCGAGCCGGCGCGACACCGCGCCGATCAGCACCGAAAAGCTGCCGGCGCCTGATCCGGCCGCGGCCAGCACGCCCAGCGTGACGGTCATGCCGAAGCGGCTGTCGACGAAAGGCGTGAGCGCGCAGCCGGCGGCCAGCACCAGCAGGCCGATGGCCAGTACGCGGCCCGGCCCCCAGCGGTCGGCCACCGCGCCGGCGACCGGCTGTATGGCGCCCCACATGAACTGGCCGATGGCCAGCGCGAAGCTCAGACTGACCACGCCCAGCCCTGTGCTGGTGTTGATCGGCGAAATGAAGAGGCCGGTGGACTGGCGCACGCCCATGCTGACCATCAGCAGCAGGGCGGCGCACAGCACGGCGGACAGGGCAGCAGGCATCGGACGACGGGGTGCAGCGAACACCGTTCAGGGAACACCGCCGCACGTTACAAGGAATTGCGCCGTGCGCGAAATCCACTGTGCGGTGCAGTTTCGTCCGGCTTTTCTTGTACCTTGCCGACTGAACCGTACAGCCCGGGTACCGCATCTTGAATTTCGTCACGACGACCGCACTGTTTGCAGCGACCGCGGTGGCCGAAATCGTCGGCTGCTATCTGCCCTGGCTGTGGATGAAGGACCGCGCGCCCGCATGGGTGCTGTTGCCGGCGGCCGCTTCGCTGGTGGCTTTCGTGTGGCTGCTGTCGCTGCATCCGACCGCAGCCGGACGGGTGTATGCGGCCTATGGGGGCGTGTATGTCGGCGTGGCGGTGCTGTGGCTGTGGCTGGTCGATGGCGAACGCCCGCACCTGTGGGACATCGTCGGCGTGTCGGTGGCGCTGGCCGGCATGGCCATCATCCTGTTCGCGCCGCGCGGGTGAAGGGCAGACGCAAGTCAGGCTCTTCAGGTTTCAGGGAAAGGCAGAACCTCGCTCCGAACCCTGCATCCGTATCCCTGGCCCGTGCGCCTTGAATCTTGAGTCTTGTATCTTGAAGGCGCCCACAGGGCGCCGCTCATTCGAAGGAGTCATGATGGACCTGCAACTGAACAACCGTCTCGCGCTGGTGTCCGGCAGTACTGCCGGCATCGGCTATTCCATCGCCGAAGCGCTGCTGCGCGAAGGCGCGCGCGTCATCGTCAATGGCCGCTCGCAGGCTTCGGTCGACGCCGCGGTGGCGAAGCTGGGCGCGGGCGCCATCGGCTTTGCCGGCGACCTGGCCACCGCGGCGGCGGCCGAGAAGCTGGCCGCGGCCTACCCGGACATCGACATCCTGGTGAACAACCTCGGCATTTTCGAACCCAAGGCCTTCGAGGACATTCCGGATGCCGACTGGATGCGCTTCTTCGAAGTGAACGTGCTGAGTGGCGCGCGTCTGGCGCGGCTGGTGCTGCCCGGCATGAAGCGGCGCAACTGGGGCCGCATCGTGTTCATTTCGAGCGAGAGCGGCCTGCAGATTCCGGCCGAGATGGTGCATTACGGCATGACCAAGTCGGCCCAGATCGCCATCGCTCGCGGCATCGCCGAAACCGTGGCCGGCAGCGGCATCACCGTGAACAGCGTGCTGCCCGGCCCGACCCGCTCGCGCGGCGTCGAGGATTTTGTGCAGGCGCTGGCCGGCGACAGCGGCCAGACCTTCGAGCAGTTCGAGCAGGAGTTCTTCGAGAAGGTGCGCCCGACTTCGCTGATCAAGCGTTTCGCGACGACCGAAGAGGTCGCCGCCATGGTGACCTATCTGTGCAGCCCGCTGGCATCGGCCACCACCGGGGCCGCGCTGCGGGTGGACGGCGGCACGGTGAAGAGCGCGTTCTGATTGCGCGTCATCTGTTCAAGGCCGCATCGCGGCGGGGCGCCGCTCCCACAAGAACCTCGCGCAGTCCGCTGCCAGGGACCCGTGGGAGCGGCGCCTTCGCCGCGATGCGGCGGCGGCCATGAGGCCGGGCGTCGTCCCTAGACCCGGACCGGCGCCGGCGCGCCGCGCTGCTGCGGCAGGGTGCGCTGCGGGTTGCGCACCGCGTCCAGCCACCCGGCCAGGGCCAGCATCAGCAGCGCGCCGGTCATGCCGGCGCCCAGCTGCACCAGCGGCAGGTCGAAGGCGAGTGCGCTGGCCGCATCGGCCAGCGGCGCGAGCAGTACGCTGAGGCAGAACACCTCCAGCGAATGCCGGCCCATGCAGCGCAGCGCGCGTGCGGGCGCCGCCTCCAGCCAGCGCCCCGGACGCAGCAGCGTGGTGGTCACCCAGGCCAGCACCAGAAAGTGGGCGACCCGCAGCAGGTCGAGGTCGGTTTTGCTGATCGGATAGATGAGCGTGGCCACCGACTGCGGCACCACCGCGTCGTGGATGTCCGGCCAGCGCCAGGACAGGCTGAGCAGGAAGCAGGCGGCGAGGAAGCCGAGCGCCACCGGCATCACGATGTTGCGGCCGATGCGCCGCTCCAGCGGCCTCAGCCGCAGCAGCGAGCGCGGCCGTGCGCAGCAGGCGCCGATCACGAACAGGAACTGCCAGGCCAGCGGATTGAAGAACCACACGCCCTCGGGCGCGGCCGGCAGATTGAGGCCGGTATGCTTTTCCAGCAGCCACAGCAGCCCGGACGGAATCAGCACCCACAGCGGCCGGCGCACCAGCAGCGGCAGCAGGCCGGCCATCAGCGTCATCAGCACCACGTACAGCGGCAGCGGGTCCATCAGCACCGGCTTGAACTGCATCAGGATGCCGGCCAGCAGCGCCGACTGCGGCTGGTCGAGAAAATAGCCCAGCCCCATCTCGGTAATGAAGTCGCGGGTTTCCACATGCTCGTTGGCGACGAACACCAGCGCCATCAGCTGGGCCAGCAGGAATACGTGGGCCACGTACAGCACCCAGGCGCGGCGCAGCACGCGCACCGCGGCCGGGAAGAAGCCGTCGAGTTCGTAGCGCCGGCCGTAGGCCAGCATGGCGCCGTAGCCGGCGAGAAACACGAACAGTTCGGCCGCGTCGCTCAGGCCGACATTGCGCAAGGTGGCGTAGCCGAGCGGATTGCCCGGCAGGTGGTCCCAGAACATGCAGACCAGTGCGATGCCGCGGAAGAAGTCGACGCGCAGGTCGCGCGCCGCAGGCGCAGGTGCGTGGCTCATCGGTGCAGGCTCCGTGCAGAGGGTGGACGGCCTGCATGAAAACCCTGCAGGCGTCCTCAGCCCTTCCTGATGGGACGGATGCGCCGCCGGCAGTGGCGCGGCGCACGAGCGGTGTGCTGGACGCGACGGCCGCAGCCGGCGCGGCGCAAGGATAGACGACGCCGCGTCGGTGCGAGGGGTGTGTCAGCGTTCGCTGACAGGCGTGGCGGAAAGCCCGCGCGCAGGCCGCTCCGGCCTGAAGCGGAACAGCAGCAGCGCCAGTGCGAGCAGGGCCGGCAGCCAGTTCAGGTCTGTCGGCACCGGGCGGCGCAGTGCGGCGCCGTCGTGCTTCATGGCGCGGGCGAGCACGGCGGCATCGTCCAGCGTGGCGTAGTCGAAGCCCACCTGCTGGGCGAGTGCGCGCAGGTGCGGTTCGCGCCGTGACGACAGGTGTTCGGTACCCGGCACGCGGCGACCGTCCGGCAGCATCGCGTCGCGCTGTATCACCTCGCCGGCCTTCCACACGCCGATGGTGCGTCCGTCCTCGTCGCTCTTCGGGATGGGCTGGGGCGCATCGCCGCCCGCACCCAGTATCCAGCCGCGCACCTCGCCCGGCTTGATGTCCTCGAAGCCCGGCCGGTCGCCGTCGCGCAGCGGCGGCGCCTCCTGGCCGTCGCTGATGAACACCACCTGCGTGCCTTCGCCCAGTTCCTTCGCGGCGCGCACCGACCAGAACACGCCTTTCGCGACCTCGCTGGAATTGCCCCAGCGCATGCGGCCGTCGATGTTGTCGAGCGCGGCGACCAGATCGCCGTAGTAGGCGCATACCTCGACCGGTGCGAGCAGCAGCAGGGTGCGGTATTCGGCGAAGCCGGCCCAGCCTACTCGCGAGCCGCAGGGCAGTTCGCGCAGCGCACGCTTCGCGGCTTCGCGCGCGAAGGCGAGCCGGCTGACCGGCTGGCCGTTCACGTCGTAGTCCTCGACATTCATGCTCTGGGTCAGGTCGAACACCACCACCGTGTCCCAGCTGTCGCGCTTCAGGTCCAGCGGTGGCAGCAGCGCGGCGGTCAGCAGCAGCACCGCCGCCAGCACCAGCGTGCGCGCCTCGCGCTCTGCCAGGCTGGCGAGCAGCCGGCGCAGGAAGGTGGCCATCCTCATTGCGCGGCCCTCACGGCAGATCCAGCCGCACGCCCTGCAGCGTGGTGACCACCCGTTCGCGCGGCGCCTGGGCGTCCTCGTCCTCGGCCACCGCTGCAGATTCGATCTCCGGTGCCAGCCACAGCGCGCGTTCCAGGTTGTAGCGCGCGTCCCAGTCGTCCGGCCGGTCGCGCAGCGCGTCGCGGTAGCGCTGCTTGGCCAGTTCGATCAGCGGCAGCGCGTCCGACACATTGTTCTCGCCCTGCGCCAGCGCTTCGCGCAGGTGCAGGTTGCCGAGGTTGTAGCGCGCCGCCTGCCGCAGGTCGGCCCGCTCGCCGGCGATCAGCGCCTTCCAGGCGCGGGTGGCGGCTTCGCTGTCGCCGCCGCGGTTCAGTGACAGCGCATGCGCGAAGCGCGCTTCGGGCAGTGCGGCTTCCGGCGCGCCGCCGGAGGCGATGGCGGCATTCACGCGCTCGGCCTCCTGCAGCGCATTCAGTGAGTGCAGGGCGAACGCGGCGCACACCAGCGCGGTACCGCCGAACAGGGCATGCAGGGTCAGTCTTTTCACAGCCAGCTCCGCAACAGCAGGGATCGATGGACCAGCAGCAGCGCGCAGCACAGCGCAGCCACCGCGAACACGGCGCGGCTGTGATCCTGCCGCGGAATGCGCTCGTCGTAGTCGAGCGGGAAGTTCTGCTGGCGGCCGACTTCGGCCACCGCCTTCGCGAGGTCGTCCGGGTTGTCCGCCTGATAGAGGCGGTAGGTCACCGGCAGCGACTGGAAGAAGCGGTGCAGCGACACTTCGGGCACCGATTCCTGCGCGTAGTAGGCGTTGCGCGTCTCGATCGCCTCGGGGCTGTCGCCGTCTGCCGCCGGTGGCGGCGCGCTTTCCTCGGCACCCAGTTCCGGCGCGTTGAGCGTGCGCAGATAGAGCCAGTGCAGCGCGATGCGATGCGCCTTCAGCCCCTCGCGGATGTGCTTGCGGGTGGGCTCGTCGAGGTGGGCGCCGCCGTCGGTCACCAGCAGGATGATGCGGCTGCCGGTGTAGGCGCGCTGTTCGAAACTGTCGATCGCGCCAGTGAGCGCACGGCCGACATTGGTGTCGGACAGACCGCGGCCCATGCCGCCGGCGCGGATGCCGGCCTGCACCACCTCGTCATGCTGGGTGAAGGGCACCACGTGCATCGGGCCGGCGCTGAAGAACATGAGCGAGAAGCGGTCGTCCGGCCGCCGGCCGACGAAGGCCGACAGCAGGTCGCGCGCCACCGCGGACTTCGGTTCGCCACGCGAATCCACCTGATAGAGCAGCGAGTGCGGATCGATGGTGCGCCAGTCGCTCGGCTTCATCTTGGCGTCCATGCTGCGGCTGCGGTCCATCAGGATCATGATTTCGGCGCCGCGGCCGGTGCGCATGACCGTGGTTTCAGGGGTTCCGGGCCCGGCCAGCGCCAGCACCGTGGCGGCGATGGCCAGCACCGCCAGCGCGCGCCCGGCAAAGCCGGCGATGCGGCCGGCGCGGTCGGCCGGCAGCCAGTCCAGCGTCGGGAAGGCCAGCGTGTCACGGCGGCGGCGCAGCAGCGGCAGCACCGCGAGCGGCAACAGCAGCAGTGCCCAGGGCTGGGCGAAGTCGACACCGGCGAAGGTCATGATTCGTGCCGCCGTTCGATGCGGGCGAGCGCACGTACCAGTGCGCGTGGCGAACTTGCGGCAGCGCCGCCGTCACCGAAGAAGCGCGCGGCCGAGTCGGCATAGAAGCGCTCGATGTCGGCGCGCAGCGGCGCGAAGTGCGGCGCGCGTTCGAACAGCCGGTGCAGCGAGGCGGGCTGCAGGCTGGCGCCGGCGGTGCGGTCGAAGGCGCGGTGCAGCGCCTGCCACGCATCCGGCGCATCGTCCTTCAGCCCGCGCAGCGTGCGCTGGGCCTGGGCGAAGGGCTGGGCGCGGGCGCTGCGCACATTGCGCCAGACCAGCCAGCCGCCCCAGGCCAGCAGCAGCGCGCCGGTGAGGCCGCTCCACAGCAGCAGCCGGTGACGCAGCGGCGCGGTGTCGACCGCGGGCGCGCCGCGGTCAGGCTGCAGCGCGTCCAGCCCGTTGCCGGCGAAGGCGGTGCGCGGCGTGAGCGGCGCTGCGCTGAAAGTCCAGGCCGGCACCTGCAGCGGCCCGTCGTCGGTGCGCAGTTCGAAGGCGGGCACCGTGATCGCGGTCAGCGTCTGCGGTGCGTTGATGAGCTGGTAATCCAGCACCAGCCAGCGGCGGCCGTCGGCATCGGTGTCCAGGCGCGCCGGGCGGCGCTCCAGCCACACGCCGATGCGTCCCGGGTCCGGCAGCTTGGGCAGGCCGGTGGCGCGACCGTCGATCGCCAGCAGCACGCGCTGCGTGAGCAGGTCGCCGACGCTGTGGCCCCAGGCGCGCGGCTGCAGCACCTGGGCGACCGGCCCGGCCGGTGCGGCGGGCGCTTCAGCGGTGGCCTCCGGCGCTGGCGTGGCGCCGTCCGCTTCCGGTGCCTTGCCAGCGCTGTCGGCCGGCGTTTCGGTCGCGGAGGGGGTGGGCGTGGTGGTGCCTTCAGCCGGCGCGGCCGCCTGTTCGGCCGTTTGTTCTGCGTTTGCGAGCGGGGTCAGCTGCAGCAGACTGGCGCACAGCAGTGCGCGGATCAGCGGTTTCATGACGACAGGCATTCCATGACGTGGATCTGCAGTGCGGCGTGCGCGGGACGTCGTCATGCGCACGCCTCCATGAAGTAGTCGGACAGGGCGTCGGCGTCGAAGCGGCCGGTCAGCCAGAACGGCCGCAGGTCGTGCGCGGCGAACAGCGCGTTCAGCGCCTCGCGCCGGTCGGCCACCGCGTCGCGCCACTGGCTGCGCAGTTTCGGCCGCAGCAGCAGCGTGCGCCGGACATTGGTTTCGGCATCGCGCAGCGGCGCGATCGCGTCGCTGTGCGGCGGCTCGGTTTCGGCGGCATCCCACAGCACCATGGGCACGACGAAGGCGTGCGACAGCAGGTCGAGCGCCGCGCCCAGGCGGTCCAGCGGCCAGTGGAAGTCGCTCACGATGAACACCAGCGCCTCGCGCCCTACCATCTGCTGCACCACGTCCTCCAGCCCTTCGATGCCGCCGGGTGCTGTGTCGCAGTGGCGCAGGCTGTCCGCCATCACGCTGCCGAGGCCGCGGCTGAGCGTGGCTGGTATCGTGAGGTCGGCACGTTCCGCGTGGTCGAAGGCGCGCAGGCCGAGCGCGTCACCGACACGGAAGGCGCTGTGCGCCAGCGATTCGACGAAATCGGCGGCGAGGTCGATCTTGCGCCGTCGAGCGCCGAAGGCCATCGACGCCGATACGTCGACCAGCGCCTGCACGGCGACCCCCACCCGCTGCCTGTTCACCCGCACCAGCCATTCGCCGGTGATGCTGCGCAGGCTGGCGCGCAGATCGAGCCGGCGCGGGTCCGGGCGGTCGTGCAGATTCATGTGCGACACGAATTCCTGGCCCGCGCCCAGACTGCTGCCCGGGTGCGAACCCGGCCGCGCGCCGGCGCTGCGGTGCGGCAGCCGGTAGTGGAATTCCTGCACCTGCTCCGCGTGCGTCATCGCGGCGTGGCGATCTTGTCGATGATCTGCGCGATCAGCGCGTCGGCGATCTGCGCGCGCCGCATCTCGTAGACCGGGGTGAAGAACACGCGGTGACCCAGCGTGGAGGGCAGGATGGCGCGCACGTCGTCCGGCTGCAGGTGGCTGCGGCCGTCCAGCCAGGCCACCACGCGCGCGGCGCGCAGCAGCGCGCTCATGCCGCGCGGGCTGGCGCCTGCGAGGATGAGGCGTTTCATGTCCACGCCGTCGATGCGGATGTCGAAGGCGGCCGGGTTCTGGCTCGCGTCCCACAGGTCCATTACATAGCGTTCCATCGCTTCGCTGGCGCTCACGCTGCGCTGGATGTGGGCGGCGATGGCATTGAGCTGGAAGGCGTCGATCAGGCCGGGCGACACGGTGTCGATCAGCGCGTCCACGTCGTGATAGGCGGTGTCGAACACCAGCGCGCGGCGCACCGACGGATCGCGCGGCGTTTCCATGCGCAGTTCGAACATGAAGCGGTCGCGCGCGGCCGAAGCCAGCTCGAAGGTTTCTTCCTTCTCGACCTTGTTGCGGTCGGCGAACACCGTCATGTGCGGGAAGCGGTAGTCGCGGTTGAAAGCCGACACCGTGCGCTCGGCCATCGCGCGCAGCAGCAGCGACTGCACCTGCGGCCGGGCGCGGTTGATTTCGTTGAAGAAGAAGGTGGTGAGCCGTTCGCCGTGGCGCAGCAGCGGGCCAGGCTCGATGCGCGGCTTGCCGTCGGCATCGACATAGGTGTGATAGACGAGATCGTTCGGCATCAGGTCCACCGTGCCCTCGACGCGTTCGAAGTCACCGCCGATGGCGCGCGCGAAGGCGCGCAGCACCGTGGTCTTGCCGACGCCGACATCGCCTTCGAGCAGCACGTGGCCGCGGGCGAACAGCGCGACATTGATCAGCCGCACGATGCCGTCCTGGCCGATCACGGCCTTGCGGACCTCGTTCTCGATGCGCAGCGCGGCGTCGCGCCAGTCCTGCAGTTGCTCCTGACTGCTCATGCTGTCTCCCCGGTATGGAATCGATGTGCGTGTGCGGCGCTGAAGCGCCGGCTGCGGGCTGTCGCGCAGTCTAGGCAGTCGCGCACGGGCAAGTTGCCCTGCATGCGCGCGCTCACGCGGACCGTCCGCTGTCGGCGGCGGGCGCGGACAGCCGCGCGATCAGCCGGACATTGGCCCAGCCGAACAGGCCGCCGATCAGCAGCGCCGGCGGCAGCGCGATCATCACGTTGTCGGCGCGCAGCGCGGTCAGCACCGCCGGGTCGAAGCGGCCGGGCACGTCGAGGAAGGCCCAGTTCGCCGCGAAGCCGTAGACGCACACCGGCAGCACCGCCAGCCGCGACCAGCCGGACGCCGCACTCATCAGCCCGACTGCGGCGCCGACCACCAGCGGTACCCAGACGCTGCCGGGCAGCGCGGTCGGATTGGCGAGGATGGCGAGCGCGGCCAGCCAGCCGACCGCTACGCCGAACACCGCGTGCGCCAGCACCGCCAGCAGCGCCGACGGCGCGTGCTGCATGCCGCCCAGATGGAAGAAGGCGGCCCATGCGATCACCATGGGCCACATCGGCAGCGGTGCGGACTGCATCGAGAAGGTCATTGCGACCGCCAGCATCACGTTGGCGCAGACCAGTGCGGCGAGGGGTTTCATGTGCGGACTCCTTCGGTGGGCGCGCGCCGGCCCCTGCGGCCCGGACGGGCTGCATGCGGTGACGTGCGGAAAGGGCGGCGACGGGTGCCGCCGCGGTTCAGGTGCGGCCCTGCTGCACCAGTTCGGCGTAGGCGTCCGGCGAGAGCACGCCCAGTTCGTCCGCGATGTGGCGGTCGCGCTCGGGCAGTACGTCCTGCAGCCCGTCGATGCGTTTCCACTGCGCCGGCGGCGTCGGGCAGCCGGGCTGCGGCACGTGCTTCGCGTCCTCCACACGGCGGTAGCGGTGGATGTAGCGCGGGCAGTTGATGAAGATTTCCGCCAGCTTCACCCGCACCACGAATTCGGCACCGTGGAAGGCGGGCGAACTGCCCTCCAGCAGCGGGTCGTCGCGGCTCACCGTGGCGTCACCATGCACCCGCACCCGGTGCGGCGTTTCGAAATCGATGAACAGCAGGCCGATCTTCGGGTGGGCGGTGATGTTGCCCATGGACAGGAACATGCCGTTGCCGTCGAAGCTCGGGAAAGCGAGCGTGCTGTCGTCGATCACCCGCACGAAGCCGGGCGCGCCGCCCTTGTGCGACACCGTCGGGTAGCCGCGGTGGTCGATGGTGGTGAGGAAGAAGAAGTCGCGCGATTCGATGAAGGCGCGGTGTTCCGGCTGTATCGCCGGATGCACGATGAATTCGGCCACCCGGTCGGCCAGCGGCTGCATGTCGAAGTCATCCTGCAGCGCGCGATGCTGCGCCCCGTAGAGCTGGCTCATGTCTCCTCCTGAGTCACGAAAGCTGTCCGAAGGTCGGACAAGCGGTTTGTTCATGCTCTTGTTGTTTGAACAGGATGCTAGTGTTCATGTCTGTGAGCGGCAACAGGCCGGGGATACATAGGTGTCCGGATAGCGGACACCCGCTTGCGACGCAGAGCGCACGGAGCACGGGGCATGGCGGAGGCGGACAACCGGACGAAGCAGGGACGCGGCGCGCAGCATGCGGATGCGGGCGAGGTGCCGGCCGGCAGCCTGCACCGCGCGCGCCTGCTGGTCACCACGATCGCGCGCGGTTCGCGCCGCGGCAGCGCGCTGACCGAACTGGTGGCGCGCACCGGCCTGCCGCGGGCGACTATCCATCGCGTGCTCGACATGCTGATGGACATGGGCTGGGTCGAGCGCGATCCGGTGACCCAGCGCTTCAACCTCGGGCGCGACCTCGCCGCGCTCGGCTATTCGGCGATCAGCCGGCAGCCGGTGGAGCGGGCGGCGGCGACCGAACTGAGCGCGCTGGCGGAGGCGCTCGGACAGGTGGTGTTCCTGAACCTGCGCAGCGGGCTGGACAGCGTGTGCATCGGCCGCTACGACCCGCGCTCCGACATACAGATCGGTCGCGGCGACGTCGGCCTGCGCACCGCCTTCGGCGTCACCCAGAGCTGCATCGCCATGATGTCGCGGCTGCCCGAGGACGAGGTGTGGGAGGTGGTGCGCATCAATCTGCCGCGCTACCACCGGGTCGAACGCTATGACGAACTGCGGCACCGCGAGGCGATCGCGCGTGCGCTGCGCGAGGGCTGGAGCTGTTTCGACGGCATGGTGCTGGACCGCAGCACCGGCGGTATGGGCGTGCCGCTGTGCGACGCCGCCGGCTATCCGGTGGCGGGCGTCGGCACCACCTTCATCAGTGCCTGGCTGGATGAGGCGGGGCGCGCCGACTGCCGCGCCCGCATGGAACGCGCGGCCGCGCGCATTGCGGCGCGCCTGTTCGACCTGCCGCTCAGCGGGTGATGAAGTGCACCGCGGTGAGCAGCGTGCCGACGAACAGCGCGGCGCCGATCACCGCACCGCAGGCGATCTGCAGCGGCGTGAGCTGCACCGTGTCCTGGTCGTGGCCACTGCGCTTGCGTACGCCGAAAAAGCTCCAGAACACCGTGGTGGCGACGCGCCACGGCGTCGGACGGGCGGGGGTGGGATGGACGGGTGCCATGATGAAGACCTCCTTGTGCAGGCTGACACCGTAGCGCGCGACGGCTCGCCGGCACAGTGACAGACGGTGTCCGGTCAGACCGGCACAGATCGGGCAAGTTGCCCCGCGCGCGCGGATAGAATCCGGAGCATGAAGCGCGGCACCAACCTCAAACTCACCCTCATGGTGCGCATCACGCTGCTCGCGGTGGTGATCGGCGTGCTGGCGTCGGCTGCGCTGATCTGGCGCACCACATCGCGGCTGCAGGCCGAGGCTGAGCGCAATGCCGATCTGGTGTCGCGGCTCGTCAGCGATCAGATGTCGCGCCAGCTGAGTGGCCTCGAACTGAATATCGGCAAGCCCGACCTGTCGCGCTTTGCCGAGTTTTCCGAAGTGACCCGGCTGTGCGTGCAGTACTTCGATCTCGAAGGCCGGCTGTCGGCCAACAGCTGCACCGCGGACGGCACGCGGCCCGGCGAGTACGCGCCCGAGTGGTTCCGCGAACTGATCCGCTACATGCTGAACCGCCGCATCGAGCGCGGCGCCGCCATCGAGCAGGACGTGGCCGGCGAGCCGGGGGTGCGCGTCGGGCGCCGGGTGCTGTGGTACCAGCCCTATGGCGTCGGTCTGGACGTGGGCCGTGCGCCCGGCCTCAAGATGGGCGAAGTGCTGATCCGGGTCGATGCCGACCGCGAAAGCGGCGCGGTGTGGCAGGAAATCCTGCGCCTGCTCGCGGGCGCCGCGGTGGCGGTGCTGGCGTTCAACCTGCTCATCTACCTGTCGATCAGCCGCGCGCTGCGGCCGGCGTCCGCGGTGCTGGACGGCCTCGGCAAGCTGGAGCGCGGCGATCTGGATGCGCGGCTGCCGGCCTTCGAACTGGCGGAATTCGACCGCATCGGTTCGGTGTTCAACACGATGGCGGAAAACCTGAAACAGAAGACACGCGAACAGCAGCGGCTGGCGCAGATGCTGCTCACGGTGCAGGAGGGCGAGCGGCGCCGGCTGGCGCGCGAACTGCACGACGAATTCGGACAGAGCCTGGCGTCGATCAGCGCCGAAGCGGCCTGCGTCGTGAACGAGGCCGACCGGCCCGCGCCGCAGCCGGAGGCGCTGCGCGACAGCGGTCAGACCGTGATGCGCACGGTGAGCCGCATGATGGAATCGCTGCACGGCATTCTGCGCCAGCTGCGCCCGGTCGGTCTGGACGAATACGGCCTGATCGCCGGGCTGGACCGCATGGTCCGCATGTGGGACGCGCAGGCGCGCGGCCGCTGCCGCTACTCGCTGGAGGTCGAGGGCGATTTCGCCGACCTGCCGGACGACATCGCGATCAATCTCTACCGCATCGTGCAGGAATGTCTGACCAACGCGGCCAAGCACTCCGGGGCCACGGTGGTCGAGGTCAGGCTGGAGCGGCGGCCGGTGCGCGACGACATCCGGCTGCGGGTGATCGATGACGGCGTGGTGCGCGGCCCGGTGCTGGCGGTGAAGCAGCCGGAATCCGGCGGCTTCGGCCTGATCGGCGTGAATGAGCGCGTGGTGGCGCTGGGCGGCCGCGTGCTGCTGTCGGCGCGCGAACCGCAGGGACTGGTGGTGGATATCGAAGTGCCGTGGCGACTGGGCACGCAGGTGGAGGCAGCATGAACGGATTCGCACCGCTGGTCGACGCGCCGGTCGGCATCCTGCTGGTGGATGACCACGCCGTGGTGCGCGAAGGCTACCGCCGGCTGATCGAACGTCACCCGCCGCTGCACATCGTGGCCGAAGCCGGGTCCGGCGAGGAGGCCTACCGCCTGTACACCGAACTCGCGCCGGATCTGGTGGTGATGGACATCACGCTGCCCGGCGCCAGCGGCATACAGACGCTGCAGCGCATCCTGGCGCGCGACCGCGATGCGCGGGTGCTGGTGTTCACCATGCACCGCGACGCCACCTTCGTCGAAAAGGCGCTGGAATCCGGCGCGCTTGGCTATGTCACCAAAAGCTCGCCGCCGGATCTGCTGGTGCAGGCGATACGCGCGGTGCATGCGCGCCGGCAGACGCTGAGCCCGGACGTGCAGGAAGAACTGGCGGCGCTGCGCCGCGCCGGCATTTCGGGTCGCAATGCACTGGCCGCGCTGAGCGCACGCGAATTCGAAATCCTGCGCATGCTGGTGGCCGCCAGGTCGCGCGAGGACATCGCGGACACGCTGCACCTCAGCCTGAAGACCGTGCTCAACATCCACTACCAGATCAAGTCCAAGCTCGGCGTGTCGACCGATATCGAACTCATGCACGCGGCGCGGCAGCTCGGGCTGATTGACTGAGCGCGTTGCATCGCCGCGCTCACCACAAGCTCGCGCAGTCGGTGGCCGGGGGGGGCTGTGGGAGCGGCGCCCCGCCGCGATCGGGCGTCTGATCAGATGCTGTCTCCATGCCCGGGCTGCAATCGCGGCGGGGGCGCCGCTCCCACGAAAAACTCGCCCGGTTCGTTGCCCGAGACCCGTGGGCGCGGCGCCTCGTCGCGATCGGGCGTCTGATCAGATGCTGTCTCCATGCCTGGGCAGCAATCGCGGCGGGGGCGCCGCCCCCACGAAAAACTCGCCCGGGTCGTTGCCCGAGACCCGTGGGAGCGGCGCCTCGCCGCGATGGGGCGTCCGATCAGACGCTGTCTCCATGCCCGGGCCGTAATCGCGGCAGGCGCCGGTCCGCTTACTTCCGTCGCGTCGTCGCCTTGCGCGGCTTGAGCAGCGGCGCCAGGTAGTGGCCGGTGTGCGAGCGCTCGACCGCGGCCACCTGTTCCGGTGTGCCGCTGGCGATGATCTCTCCGCCGCCGGCGCCGCCTTCCGGGCCGAGGTCGATGATCCAGTCGGCGGTCTTGATCACGTCCAGATTGTGCTCGATCACGACGATGGTGTTGCCGGCGTCGCGCAGCCGGTAGAGCACGCCGAGCAGCATGTCCACGTCGTGGAAATGCAGGCCGGTGGTCGGTTCGTCCAGGATGTACAGCGTGCGGCCAGTGTCGCGCTTGCTCAGTTCCAGCGCCAGCTTCACCCGCTGCGCCTCGCCACCGGACAGCGTGGTGGCGCTCTGGCCCAGACCGATGTAGCCCAGGCCGACCTCGACCAGCGTCTCCAGCTTGCGCGCGACCGTGGGCACCGCGTCGAAGAACTCGCGCGCCTCGTTCACCGTCATGCCCAGCACTTCGTGGATGGTTTTGCCCTTGTAGCGGATGTCCAGCGTTTCGCGGTTGTAGCGCTTGCCGTTGCACACGTCGCAGGGCACGAACACGTCGGGCAGGAAGTGCATTTCGACCCGCACCAGACCGTCGCCCTGGCAGGCTTCGCAGCGGCCGCCCTTCACGTTGAACGAGAAGCGGCCCGGGCCGTAGCCGCGCGAGCGCGCTTCCGGCGTGCCGGCGAACAGCTCGCGTATCGGCGTCAGCAGGCCGGTGTAAGTGGCCGGGTTCGAGCGCGGCGTGCGGCCGATCGGCGACTGGTCGACATTGATCACCTTGTCGAACTGTTCCAGCCCCTCGATCGCGTCATGCGCCGCCGGCAGCGCGGCCGAGCCATAAAGATGGTGGGCGGCCGCGGTGTACAGCGTGTCATTGATCAGCGTGGACTTGCCGGAGCCGGACACGCCGGTCACGCAGGTGATCAGGCCGAGCGGAATCGACGCGTCGGCGCCGCGCAGATTGTTGCCGCGCGCGCCGCGCACGTGCAGCCAGGCCTCCCCCGGCTGGGTGCGCTTCTTCGGCACCTCGATCTGTTTGCGGCCGGACAGGTAGGCGCCTGTCAGGCTGTCTTCCGACGCCTCGATGTCGGCCGGCGTGCCCTGGGCGATCACCTGGCCGCCGTGCTGGCCGGCGCCCGGGCCCATGTCCACCACGTGGTCGGCCATTTCGATCGCTTCCTGGTCGTGCTCGACCACCACCACGGTATTGCCGAGGTCGCGCAGCGTGTTCAGTGTGCCCAGCAGGCGCGCGTTGTCGCGCTGGTGCAGGCCGATCGACGGCTCGTCGAGTACGTACATGACGCCGGTCAGGCCGGAGCCGATCTGGCTGGCCAGACGGATGCGCTGCGCCTCGCCGCCGGACAGCGTTTCGGCCGAGCGGTCCAGGCTCAGGTAGTCGAGCCCGACGTCGATCAGGAAGCCGAGCCGCGCCGCGATCTCGCGCATGATGCGGGCGGCGATGGCAGCGCGCGCGCCATCCAGTTCCAGTCCCTCGAACACCTGCTGGCAGGCGCGCAGCGGCAGCGCCGCCAGCTGCGGCAGCGTGTGGCCGCCCACCTTCACATGGCGCGCGTCCGAGCGCAGCCGCGTGCCCTGGCAGTCCGGGCACACCTTTGTATTGCGGTACTTGCCCAGTTCCTCGCGCACCACCACCGAATCGGTTTCACGGTAGCGCCGCTCCAGATTGGGCACCACGCCTTCGAAGGCGTGTTCGCGCACCGTGGTGCGGCCGGATTCCGACAGGTAGCGGAAGGGAATGCGCTCCTGGCCGGAGCCGTTCAGCACCGTGTGCTGCAGCTTCGGGTCCAGCTGGTCCCAGGGCGTATCGACGTCGAATCTGTAGAAGGTGGCCAGACTGGCCAGCAGCTGGAAGTAGAACTGGTTGCGCCGGTCCCAGCCGCGGATCGCGCCTGAGGCCAGCGACAGGTGCGGATGGGCGACGATGCGCGCCGGGTCGAAGAAGGTGACCATGCCCAGGCCGTCGCAGCTGTGACAGGCGCCGGCCGGGTTGTTGAACGAGAACAGGCGCGGCTCCAGCTCGGCCACGCTGTGGCCGCACACCGGGCAGGCGAAGCGGGCGGAAAAGAGCTGTTCGGCGCCGCTGTCCATGTCCAGCGCGATGGCCCGGCCTTCCGCCTGCTGCAGCGCGGTTTCGATCGATTCCGCCAGCCGCTGCCGCGCATCGGCGCGCACTTTCAGGCGGTCGACCACCACGTCGATCGAGTGCTTGATGTTCTTGTCCAGCTTGGGCAGCTGGTCGATGTCCATCAGCTTGCCGTCCAGCCGTACCCGCACGAAGCCGCGCGATCGCAGGTCGGCGATCAGTTCGGTCTGTTCGCCCTTGCGCTCGCTCACCACCGGCGCAAGGATGGCCACGCGGCTTTCTTCCGGCATGGCGAGCACCGCATCCACCATCTGCGACACGCTCTGCGCGGCCAGCGGCGCGCCGTGTTCCGGGCAGTGCGGCGTGCCGACACGGGCGAACAGCAGGCGCAGGTAATCGTGGATTTCGGTCACCGTGCCCACGGTGGAGCGCGGATTGTGGCTGGTGGCCTTCTGTTCGATCGAGATCGCCGGCGACAGGCCCTCGATCAGGTCCACGTCCGGCTTTTCCATCAGCTGCAGGAACTGGCGCGCGTAGGCGGACAGCGATTCGACGTAGCGGCGCTGGCCTTCGGCGTACAGCGTGTCGAAGGCGAGCGAGCTCTTGCCGGAGCCGGACAGCCCGGTAATCACCGTCAGACGGTCGCGCGGAATGTCGATATTGACGTTCTTCAGATTGTGGGTGCGCGCACCGCGTATGCGTATCCAGTCCATCAGCCAGCCCGGTTCACAGCGAACCGGCTATGAAAACCCATTTCGCCAGGAAAGGCGAGCGTCGCGGTGCGCGCCCGCGGTGCGCAGGCCCCTGCCGCTTGCTAGAATCCGGGCTGCCTCTTTCCCTGCAAGCCATGACTCCCCCGATCAAAGACCGCATGACCCGCACCGAATGGCGTGCGGGCGTCACGCTGGCCTTCATTCTTGCGCTGCGCATGCTCGGCCTTTTCCTCGTGCTGCCGGTGTTCTCGGTGTTCGCGCGGACGCTGCCCGGCGGCGACAACATCTTCATGGCCGGTCTGGCTTTCGGCGTGTTCGGTCTCGCTCAGGCCTTCATGCAGATTCCGTTCGGCATCGCTTCCGACCGCTTCGGCCGCAAGCCGGTCATCGTCATCGGTCTGCTGCTGTATGCGGCGGGCAGCCTGCTGGCGATGTGGGCGCCGGACATCCACTGGATGATCGCCGCCCGCATCCTGCAGGGCACCGGCGCGATTTCCGCCGCGGTGACCGCGCTCGCCGCCGATCTGGTGCGCGACCAGCACCGCACCAAGGTGATGGCGATGATCGGATCGACCATCGGCCTCGTGTTCGCCGGTTCGCTGGTGCTGTCGCCGGCGCTGTACGGCTGGGTGGGCATGGACGGCATGTTCCTGTTCATCGCGGTGCTGGCGCTGACCGCGATTCCGCTGCTGCTGAAGGTGGTGCCCGACCCGGATCACGCGCCCGAGGTGAAGCCCACGCCGTTCGCGCGGGTGATCGCCGACCGGCAGCTGATGCGGCTCAACTTCGGCATGTTCACGGTGCACATGGTCCAGATGGCCATGTTCCTGATGGTGCCGCTGGCGCTGGTCGAGGTAATGGGGATGCCGGTGGCCGAGCACTGGACGCTCTACCTGCCCATCGTGCTGGCCAGTTTCGTCGTCATGGTGCCGGCCATCGTGTGGGCGGAAAAGCGCGCGCGGGTCAAAACCGTCTTCCTGGCGGCCATCGTCACGCTGATCGCCTCGCAGTTCGTCTTCCTGGCGCAGGTGGGCCTGATGTGGGTGCTGGTGGGCGGCCTGTTCGTGTTCTTCATCGCCTTCAACCTGCTTGAGGCGCTGCTGCCTTCGCTGGTGTCACGCATCGCGCCGCCGGCCGCCAAGGGCGCTGCGCTCGGCGTGTTCAATACCGCGCAGTCGGTCGGCGCCGCCACCGGCAGCGCCATCGGCGGCGCGATCGCGCTGCGTTTCGGCGCCAGCGGCGTGTTCGGCTTCTGCATCGCGCTGGCGATCGCCTGGTGGCTGTGGGCGCGCAGCATGCAGCCGCCGCCGGTGGTGGCCCTGCGCGAATACGCGGTCGGCGATCATGTCGATATCGAGTGGCTGCGCGAGCGCCTGCTCGAACTGCCGGGCGTCCGCGAAGCCAGTGTTGAACGGGATCGCCGGATGGCGTATCTGAAGGTGAATCTGGAACTGTGGGACGAAGAGGGCGTACGCCGGCTGCTGGACGCGCCGGCGGCTGCCTGAGATTCATATGGAATAATGGTGCGGCGCCTTTCCGGTGCCCGGCGCCGCTGTCAGAAACCAAATTCACGCATCTCGCGGGAGGAAAATCATGGCTTCAGTGAACAAGGTCATCATCGTCGGCAACCTGGGCCGCGATCCGGAAACCCGCTACGCGCCCAACGGCGACGCCATCTGCAACATCACGGTGGCGACTACCGACAGCTGGAAGGACAAGCAGACCGGCGAGCGCAAGGAACAGACCGAGTGGCACCGCGTCAGCTTCTACGGCCGGCTGGCCGAAATCGCCGGTCAGTACCTGCGCAAGGGCTCGCCGGTGTATGTCGAAGGTTCGCTGCGCACCCGCAAGTGGCAGGACAAGGAAGGCCAGGACCGCTACACCACCGAAATCCGCGCCGAACAGATGCAGATGCTGGGCAGCCGTCAGGGCGCCGGCGGTGAAGGCGGCGGCAGCGGTGGCGGATACGGCGGTGGTGGTGGCGGTTACGGCGGTGGCGACGATTTCGATCAGGCCCCGCCGCAGCGCCAGTCGGCCCCGCGTCAGGCGCCCAGCCGCCCGCAGAGCGCGCCGTCCGCACCGCCGGCATCGTCCGGTGGCGGTTTCGGCGGCATGGACGACGACATTCCGTTCTGATCGTCACCTGAACGCGAACGGCGCCTGCGGGCGCCGTTTTCATTTGCGATGACCCTCTACGAAGACCTCGCCGACCGCACCGCCCGGCAGATCGCCGACGGCGTGCTGCGCCCGGGCGACCGGCTGCCGTCGGTGCGTCAGGCCTGCCAGGCCAACGGCCTGAGCCCGATCACCGTCACCCAGGCCTACGCGCTGCTGGAAAGCCGTGGCCTGATCGAGGCGCGGCCGCGTTCCGGCTACTTCGTGCGCGCCCGCCTCGGCCGCGCGCTGCCCGAACCGGCCATGAGCGCGCCGGGCCGGCGTTCGAGTGCGCTGCAGGTGAGCGATTTCATCTTCGAAATCCTCGACAGCGTGCGCGATCCGGCAGTGGTGCCGCTCGGCTCCAGCTTTCCGGCGCCCGAACTGTTTCCGCTCGACCGGCTCGGCCGCTGTCTGGCCGCCGCCGCCCGCCGCATGAAGCCGCAGGACACGCTGACCGACCTGCCGCCGGGCCATCCGGAACTGCGCCGGCTGATCGCGCTGCGCTACCTTGGCCAGGGCGCACGGGTGTCGCCGGACGACATCATCGTCACCCATGGCGCGATGGAAGCGCTCAACCTCTGCCTGCAGGCGGTCACCCGGCCGGGCGACCTGATCGCGGTCGAATCGCCCACCTTCTACGCCGGCCTGCAGGCGGCCGAGCGGCTCGGGCTCAAGGTGGTTGAAGTGCCCAGCCATCCGCGCGAAGGCGTGAACCTTGCCGCGCTCGAACAGGTGCTCGACGCCCACCCGGTGCGCGCCTGCCTGTTCATGCTGAACTACGCCAACCCGACCGGCGCCTGTGTGCCCGACGACAGCCGGCGCGCGCTGATGGCGCTGCTCGAGCGCCACGATCTGCCGCTGATCGAGGACGACGTGTATGCCGAACTGCACCACGGCGAACAGCCGCCGCTGTGCAGCAAGGCGCTGGACCGCGACGGCCGGGTGATGCACGTATCGTCGTTCTCGAAATGCCTGGCGCCCGGCTTCCGCATCGGCTGGGTCGCCGCCGGCCGCTACGCCGACGCCATCCGCCGGCAGAAGCTGTCATTCAGCCTCGCCACGCCGGTCGCGCTGCAGCACGCGCTGGCCGACTACCTGAAGCAGGCCGGCTACGACCGTCACCTGCGCACCCTGCGCGCCGCGCTGCGCACCCAGCTCACCGCACTGGTGGCCGACGTCGAAGCCCACTTCCCGGCCGGCACCCGCATGGCCGAACCGGAAGGCGGCTACTTCCTGTGGCTGGAACTGCCGGGGGACTGCGACACGCTGGCGCTGCACCGCGAAGCACTGGCCCGAGGCATCAGCATCGCACCCGGACCGATGTTCTCGGCGCAGCGGGAGTTCCGGAATTTCGTGCGGCTGAACTTCGGGCATCCGGATACGGAGGCGAGGAGGGCGGCAGTGCGCGAGCTGGGGCGGCTGATCGCACTGCAGGGGTGACTGCGCCCAGCGTTCGCAGCATCGCCTGCCAGCCGGTCATCCGGCGGCGCCAGCAGGACTGGATGACCGAAGCCGACCGCACGGCCCGGTCGTGATACGTTCGGTGCCGGATTCCGTTCACCTGTCATGACCGCTGCCCGGCGGCCCCCTTGCTGCTGCCCTCATTCATCTTTCGACGACATGTTCACCTCCACCTTCACCTTCGCCAAAGGCCAGTACGACGATGCGTTTCACGCACTGGACGCGGTCATCGCCGGGGTCGCCCGCGCCATTCCCGGCTATCTCGGTGAGGAAGCCTGGGAAAACGCTGAAACCGGGCTGATCTCGAACGTCTATTACTGGGACTCGATGGAGGCGCTGCAGGCGCTGATGCAGCACCCGGAGCACATCCGGGCCAAGCAGCTGCAGGCGCGCTGGCTCAAGGGCTATCAGGTGGTGATCGCTCAGGTGGTGCGCACCTATGGCGACCAGGGCATCCCGCATCCGCTGGCGGCGACGAGCTGATCCACGGCCCGAACCTGCACTCCGCATCTGTGCCTGAAGTGAATCAACTCCGCTGAATCTGTTCCTGTCCGCCCGCGGCGGGTGTACTGCCGGCATCCCTTTCCGGAGCCTGCAGATGAACACCGATACGACGCTGGCGGGCGGCGCGGGCGTGGTCCGCGCCGTGCCGCTCACCTTTCACCCCCGCCCGGGCACGGTGCATGCGCGCGCGGTGTCCGGGCGCTTCAACACCTGGCGCTGGGCCATGGTTTGGCTCACCCAGCTCGTTTTCTACGGCGGCGTGTGGCTGCCCTGGCGCGACGGCGACACGGTGCGGCCGGCGCTGTGGATGGACATTCCGCACGAGCGGCTCTACCTGTTCGACCGGGTGCTGTGGCCGCAGGACGCGCTGCTGTTCGCTTTCGTGCTCATCGTCGCGGCGCTGGCGCTGTTCTTCGTGACCGCGCTGGCCGGCCGGCTGTTCTGCGGCTTCGCCTGTCCGCAGACGGTGTACACGATGATGTTCACCTGGATCGAGGCGCGCATCGAAGGCAGGCCGGCGGCGCGACGCGCGCTGGACGCGGCACCGTGGGGGCCGCGCAAGATCGCGCTGAAGGGCGTCAAGCACGCGCTGTGGTGGGCGCTGGCGGCATGGACCGCGATCACCTTCGTCGGCTACTTCAGCCCGATACGCGATCTGCTGCCGCGCCTCACCGCCTGGGACGTCGGCATGTGGGAAGGCTTCTGGCTGGTGTTCTACGCCGCCTTCACCTGTCTGCAGGCGGGCTTTGCGCGCGAATCGGTGTGCCAGCACATGTGCCCCTATTCGCGCTTCCAGGGCGTGATGACCGACGCGCATACCCGCCAGGTCGGCTACGACCGGCGGCGCGGCGAGCCGCGCGCATCGGCGCGCAGCCAGGGCGCCGGCGACTGCGTGGACTGCACGATCTGCGTGCAGGTGTGCCCGACCGGCATCGACATCCGCAACGGCGTGCAGTACGCCTGCATCAACTGCGGTCTGTGCATCGATGCCTGCGACACCGTGATGGACAGGGTGGGCCGTGCGCGCGGGCTGATCCGGTTCGCCTCTGAACATCAGCTCGCGGGTCGCGACCTGCGCCGCCCGCGAATCCGGGTCGCCGTCTATGCGGCGCTGATCGCGCTGTGCGCCGGTGCGGCGCTGTGGCTGCTGGCGAACCGGCCGGCGCTGCGGGTGGACGTGCTGCGCGACCGCAGCGTGCTGGCGCGTGAGGCGGCGGATGGCCGGATCGAGAACGTGTATCTGCTCAAGGTGGCCAATCTGGCCGGGGACGAGGCGGATGTCGTGGTGACGGTCGACGGTCTGCCCGGCGTCCGCGTGGCCGGGCCGGACCGGCTGCGCGTACCGGCCAACCGGCTCGCCAGCCTGCAGCTGACGGTATCGGCAGCGGATGAGGGCGAGCGCGGCGCCCGCCCTGTGCGCATCACGGTGGCGCGGACCGATGACGCGACGGCGGCCGCGTTCGCGGACAGCCGCTTCCTGCTGCCGTGAGCGGGCCGCAGTGGCCCTTACATCACGCCGACGTGCGGACGCAGCGGGTGCTCCAGCGCATCGGCGATCAGGCCGAGCGCCATTTCGCAGTCGGCGCGCGAGCTCGGTCCGCCGAGGCAGACCCTTACCGCGTCCGGCGGCAGCCCGTCGGTGCTGAAGGCGGCGCTGGCCACCACCGCCGCGCCGCGAGCACGCAGGCCGGAGGCGAATTCGACGATGGAGGTTTCGCCATCCAGCGGCAGCCACAGGTGGAAGCTTTCCGGCTGCGCGCGCAGCCGGTGCCGGCCGAGCAGTCGTGCTGCGATGGCCTGGCGTGCGGCGGATTCCGAGCGGATGGCGTCCAGCATCGTGTCCGCAGTGCCGTCGGTGATCCAGCGCGTGGCCAGCGCGCTGGTGACCGGTGAGCACATGACGGTGGTGGCTCTCAGCGCACCGGCCAGCCGCTCGGCCTGACGCGGCCCCGGGGCATGCACGTAGGCGGTGCGCAGCCCGGCGCCGAAGCACTTCGACAGGCCGCCGATGTAATAGGTGAGCGCCGGGGCCAGCGTGGCCAGCGGCGGCGGCACCTCGCGCGGCAGCATGGCGTAGGCGTCGTCCTCGATGATGGGGATGGCGTAGCGCAGCGCGACATCGACCAGCGCTTCGCGCCGTGCCCGGGTGACCGTGCCGGTGGTCGGATTCAGCAGCGTCGGGTTGCAGTACAGCGCGCGCGGCTTCAGCGTGCGGCAGGCCTGCTCGAAGGCTTCCGCGCTGGGGCCGTCGTCGTCCAGCGGCAGCGCGTGCAGCTGCACGCCGAGCTGGGTGGCGATGGCCTTGATGCCCGGATAGGTCAGCGATTCGACGCAGATCGTCTCGCCCGGCCGCGCCAGCAGCGACACCAGCGCAGTCAGCGCGCTGTGGATGCCCGGGCACACCAGCACCCGCTCGGCGGCGCACAGCGGCAGACGCTGGCGCAGCCAGTGCACGCCGGCCGCACGGTCCTCGCGTGAGCCGCCGAAGTCCTGGTAGCGCAGCAGATCGTTCCAGTCTGACTGCGCCATCACCTCGGCCGCGCTGTCGCGCAGATGGGCGAGCAGCGCCGGATCCTGCGGCTCGGGCGGCAGGTTCATCGTCATTTCCGCCGCGCTGCCGCCGCGCAGCGCCAGGCCGGGCGTGCTGCCGCGGACAAAGGAGCCCATGCCGGCGCGCGCGTCGATCAGGCCGCGCTTGCGCGCTTCGGCGTACCCGCGCGCCACCGTGGTGTAGTTCAGTTCGAGCGCGTCGGCCAGATCGCGCAGCGCGGGCAGGCGGTCGCGCGGGCTCAGCCGGCCGCTGCGCACGTCCTCTGCGATGAGGTCGGCGATCAGCAGATAGGCCGGCTTGTTGCTCGCACGGATGCGCTTGAGCCAGTGCTGGGCGGTCTTGTCCATCAGGCCACTCGTCGTTTGCGGGTGAGGGCGTCGGCGATGCGTACACCGTCGGCGCAGCGGCTCAGGCGTATCCAGTGCGCGTACTCGTCGCCGTCCTCACGCTCGGCCAGCAGTTCGGCGCGCACCGACTCGCCCGGATCGATGTTGCCGTAGAAATACAGTTCGCGCTCGACCGTGAGCGCCGGCCGCAGGCCGTGCCACGCCAGTTCGGCGCGGTCGGCCAGCGCCTGGAAGCTGGCGAAGTAGAGCAGGCCGGCACCGTTGAAATCGTTGTGCGGGCAGGGCGTGAAGACCGCGCTGCGCAGTGCGCCGCCGTGTGCGGGCTGCAGGCCCAGGCGGCCGACGCCGCCGCCGGTGCGGAATACGCGGGCGCGCGCCTGCAGCGACAGCGCGGCGTCGGACAGCGTGCGGTCCTCGACCGCCGTGCTGTCGCCGCCGACCGGGGCGCGCACGATGCTGCGGTTGCTGCCGGCTGCGCGACGTATGAAGGCGGACAGCAGTTCGACGCGCGCGCCACGCAGCGTGCCGGTGCGCAGGGTCTGGGTGCTGAAGTGCTGGGCGCGGCCGGGCGAGGTGGCGCGCACCGCCAGCGAGAACGTCGCGTTCTCGGTGACCGCGTCCAGCTGCGCCTCGTGCAGATGCAGCGCGGTCAGCGCGGCATAGCTCTTGTGCCCGGCCTCGTCCGCGAATTCCGGCAGTGCCCGGCCGTGCGCCTGCGCGATCGCCAGCCAGTGCAGGTGGCCGCATTCCTTCAGCAGCCAGTTTTCCGACAGGCCGTACAGGCCGAGCTGCGGCATGCCGGCGCGGTAGTGCTGCTGCAGCGCGCTGGCCGGGCGCAGCCGTTCGGCGCGGTCCATCAGCATGACAGCACCCGTTCGTCCTGCGGCTGTGACTGTCGCGCGGCGATGCGCTCGGCGAGGAAGCCGGCGTCGCGCGCGATGCCGGAAAAGCGGCCGGAGCCCCAGGTGTGCAGCCAGGGCAGGCCGAGGAAGTAGAGGCCGGCCTGCTGCGCGACGCCACGCACATGCACCGGATCGCCGCGGCCGTTGAACACCGGCGCATCCACCCAGCGGAAGTCAGGCGAAAAACCGATGCACCAGATGATGCTGGTGATGCCTGCGGCGACCGGATCAAGCTCGGCGCATTCCGCGTCCGGCTGCCACACCGGCTCATAGACCGAAGGCGGCGGCGCGGCGATGCCGCGGTCGGCGATGTGTTTGTCGATGGCGGCGTTGATGCCGTTGTAGATGCGGTCGGCGTTGTCCAGCGCGTCGCGCAGGCCGGGCGCGAAGCGGAGCTGGCCGTCGCGGTAGTCCTGCATCAGGCCGTACAGCTGCATGCCTTCGAGCGCGAAGCGGCGCAGGTCGATGTCGCGCCCGCCGTCGCGGCCGGTCACGTAGTGATTGGTGTTGTCGCGTACGCCTTCGCGCAGCGGATGGGCGGTGACCGGCATGTCGTAGTAGCCCATGTCGGCCAGCCAGTCGACCACGTCGCGGCCGCGGTAGAAGCGGGCGCAGCGCGGCGCGTCGCCCACCGCGAGATGCACGGTGCGTCCGGCCAGATGCAGGTCTTCCGCGATCTGCGCGCCGGACTGGCCGGAACCGACCACCAGCACCGCGCCCGGCGGCAGCGCACCGGCGTTGCGGTACTGCTCGGAATGCAGCTGCACGATGCCGGCCGGCAGCCGCTCGGCCATGCGCGGCACGATGGGCAGGTGATAGCCGCCGCTGGCCACCACCACCTGGTCGGCGGTCCATTCGCCGTCCGAGGTCGATACGTGGAATCCACCGTCCGGCCGCGGCGTCACGCGGTGCACGGTCACGCCTTCGCGCAGCGGCGGATTCACCTTGCGGCGGAAGGCGTCGAGCCAGGCATTGATTTCGTCCTTCTTCATGAAGCCGTGCGGCTCGGGGCCGTCGTACGGGTGGCCGGGCAGCGCGCACTGCCAGTTCGGCGTGACCAGGCAGAAGTTGTCCCAGCGCCGGGTGCGCCATACGTGCAGCGCGCTGTGCTTCTCCAGCACCAGATGGTTGATGCCGCGCTGCTGCAGGCAGGCGCTCATCGACAGGCCGGCCTGGCCGCCGCCGACGATGATGACCGGGAGGTGGGGAATGGATTCGGGGGTGCTCATGGCGTTCTCCTTGCGGCGATCATTCGTCGAAACTGACCAGATCGATGTGCTGCTGCGGGTCGTCGCCCCAGCGGGCGGCGCGCTGTTCGAGATCGGCCAGCTGGTCCATCGCGGCCGAACAGGCGAAGCCGTACTTCGCGCGCACCCGCTCGGAGGCGATGTGCAGCGCCTCGCGCACCGAGCGCATGAAATCGGGCAGCGGGTAACGGCTGCCCGGCGCGAAGTAGTCCTTGATCACCAGCGACGGCGAGTAGCAGCGGGTTTCGGTCGCGTCCGGCCAGCGGACGGTGAAGTGCATGGCGGGCATCTGCGTTCCTCAGACGGTTTCGGGTTGGCGCGCCGGCAGCAGGCCGGAGGCGCGGTAAAGCTCGAGGTGGCGGGCGGCGCTGGCCGCCCAGCCGTAGCGGTGGCACACCGCTGGCGGCGTGCGCAGCAGCGCGGCGCGGGACGGATCGAGCGCGTGCTCCATGGCCTGCGCGATCGACGCGATGTCGAGCGGGTCGGCCCAGCTCGCGCTGTCGTCGTCCAGGTATTCGGTGAAGGGGGCGATGCGCGAGGCGACCACCGGCGTACCGCAGGCCAGCGCCTCCAGCACCACCAGGCCGAAGCCTTCGCGGGTCGACGCCATCACCAGTGCGTCGGCGAGACGGAACAGCGACGGCATGTCGGCGTCGTCCACGCGGCCGGTGACGATCACGTCCTCGCCGGCGTGCAGGCCGCTTGCCTGCAGCGCGCGGTCGAAGGTCTGGCGGTAGCGGTCGTGGTTCAGCAGGCTGGCGCCGCCGGCGATCACGAGCCGTGCCTGCGGCAGTGCGGACCGCAGTGCGGCGAAGGCCTGCAGCACGCGCACCGTGTTCTTGCGTTCCTCGATGCCGCCCACCGCCAGCAGCAGCGGCCCGGGCGGAATGCCGAGGCGAGCGGCCAGCGTGGCGTCGCGTGCGTCCGGTCGTGCGGTCCAGCGTTCGAGATCGACGCCGTTGTTCACGCGGCCGGCGGCCACACCGTATTCGTCGCGCAGGATGCGCTGCCACAGGTCGCTCACGCACAGCACTGCCCGTGCGCGCAGCACGCCGCGCAGCTGCCAGGCGGCGAGGCGTTCGTCGGTGTAGGGATCGAGGTGATGCACGGTGCGCACGAAGCCGGCGATCAGGCCGCGCTCTTCCAGCGTGGCCAGCGCGTTCGCGCCGAGGCCGTCCTGCGCGTGCAGCAGATCGAAGGGGTTTTCCGCGACGCGTGGCGCCAGATGGCGCACGAAGGCGTCGATGCGCTGCGCCGCCATGCCAGCCACGCCGTCGGTGTCGCCGCTCACCGGCACCGGCTCGAAATGACAGGCCAGCGGCCGGAACAGGGTCTGGCCCGGGCCGGCCGGCGCGAACACGGTCACGTCGTGCCCCAGCGCGTGCAGCGCCTGCGCCAGTTCCACCGTGTGCACCACGCCACCGCGCGGATTGACCGAGTGGGTGAGCAGGCCGATGCGCAGACGGTCAGCCATGGACGGATTCCTGCGGTGCGCGGATGAAGGGCTGACGGGCGACGTCCCACAGTCGCACGCGTTCGCCGCTGCGTTCCAGCCACACTTCCGGTGATGCGGTGACGCGGCCGATGCGCGCGGCCGCGATACCGCGCGCGGCGAAGCGTTCGAGCACGCGCAGCCGCTGCTGCGGGCGCACCGACAGCACATAGCCGAAGCTGGGGAAGGAGAGCAGCCAGCGCAGCAGCGGCACGCCCTCCGGGCGCGGCACGGTGTCGAGGTCGATCTGCGCGCCCACACCCGAGCATTCGAGCAGCATCAGCGCACTGCCGATGGCGCCTGCCATGCTCACGTCCTTGCCGGCGTCGCACAGGCCGTCTTCGGCCAGGCGCGGCAGGATTTCGATGTCGCCGCGCAGCCGCTCGGCCGGCGCGCGGGTGGACGCATTCCAGTACGGATACGGCTCCTCGAAGGCGCCGCGCAGATCGACCGCGAGGATGAGATCGTCGTCCGGCTGCGCGTCGAAGCTGGTGATGAGCTTGCGCGCGCGGCCCAGCACCGCCACCGCCAGCTGGCCACGCGCGGCGCGGTGGTTGCTGTGGCCGCCGACGATGGGCACGCCGTAGCGCGCCGACGCCGCGGCAAGGCCGTCGAGCACCGGCTCGGAACTGTCGGCACCGTCGCTCCACAGCGCATCGACCACCGCGATCGGCCGGCCGCCCATCGCGCAGATGTCGCTCACATTCACCATGACGCCGCAGTAGCCGGCGAACCAGGGCATGCGGGCGACGAATTCCTCGACCAGCCCTTCGATCGCGAACAGCAGCCAGCCGTCGCCAGCGGGGTCCGGTATCGCCGCGCAGTCGTCGCCCACCGCCACCGCCTGCGTCATCGCAGCGGTGCCGCCGGGCAGGGCGGCGCCGAGCCGGGCCATCACGTCGGCGATGTCGCGCTTGTGCGCGAAGCCCGGGCTGCCGCGCAGTGCGTCGGCCAGCTCCACCAGCGTCATGGCGGACTGCGTCATGCGGTGGCCCCTTGCGCCCGCGTCACGAAGCCGGTGTAGACGTCGTAGCACGGCGGGTAGTGGTCGAGCTGGGCCTGCATCAGCCAGTGCGGCCGGCCGTGCAGCGTTTCCGCCTGCAGCGGCGTCCAGTGCAGGCGGCGGAACAGCGGCAGGTTCTGCGCCTGCACGTGGGCGAGGAAGGTGTGGCAGCCGCGCGCGTGCGCGCTGGTGACCGCGAGGCGGATCAGCGTCGCGCCGAGCCGCCCCTGGCTGCGGAAGGCCGGGTGCACCGCGAGACGCGAGCCCCACCACAGGCCGGGATCGCTCGCGCGGTCTTCGTGGATGCGCACGGTACCGACCACCTGGTCCGGCATGCCGCCGACGCAGGCGAGCGCGACGATGGTCTGCGCGTGCTCGTCGATGGCATCGCGGTCGTCGCCCGGGAACACGCCCTGTTCGACGCAGAACACCGCGCGGCGCAGCCGCATCGCCTGGTCGTGCTCCCAGTCACCGTGCGCCCACTTGATGCGGAACTCGCAGGGCGCGAAGCGCGGTGCCAGTTCGCACAGGTCCTTCGCGTCAGCCGACAGCATGGGCCGCCTCCGCGCGTTCGAACGAGGACAGCGACGAGCAGGCGCCGCACTTGCCGCAACCGGCCTTGATGTCGGCCGAACGCAGGCCGGCGGCAGACACCATTTCGCCGAGCGGCGCCAGTATCGAGCGCATGAATTCGGGCGACGGCGCCGGATGGTCTTCCAGCGGCGTGCCGCTGATCGGCACGAAGGGCACGACGAAGGGATAGACGCCGAGCGCGATGAGTTGCGCGCTCATGTCGAGAATGGCGTCCTTCGTGTCGCCCAGCCCGGCCAGGATGTAGCTGCTCACCTGACCGCGGCCGAACACCTCGACCGCCGCGGCGAACGCCTCCATGTAGCGGGCGAGCGGTACGGTGGCCTTGCCCGGCATGATCTGTTCGCGCAGCGCCGGCGTCACCACTTCGAGGTGCATGCCCAGGGTGTCGATGCCGGCCGCCTTCATGCGCGCGAACCAGCGGTCATCGTCCGGCGGCTCGCACTGGCCCTGTATCGGCAGGTCGACCGCAGCGCGCACCGCGAACGCCGAATCGCACAGCACCTGCGCGCCGCGGTCGGGCGTGGCCGGCGTGCCGGTGGTCATGACCATGTGCCTGACGCCGTCGAGCAGCACTGCGGCGCGTGCCACCTCGGCCAGCTGTTCCGGCGTCTTGTGTGCGATGGTGCGGCCGGCCGCTAGCGACTGGCCGATCGAACAGAACTTGCAGGCCTTGCGCCGGCTTTCATAGCGGATGCAGGTCTGCAGCACCGTGGTCGCCAGCACGTCGGCGCCGTGCAGCGTCGCGATGTGCGAGTACGGCACGCCGTCCAGGGTCTGCAGCGCGTAGAAGCGCGGCTGCTTCGGAAAGCTCGCCAGCGCGATCGGAATATGGCCGCGGCGGATCTGCACGCGGCCGTCGGCGTCCGGCGCGTCGGCGCTGAACGGCGATTCGAAGGCGCTGCCGGTATGCACCGGCACCATGATGGTGACGCCATCGACCGTGACCGCCTTGTGGTCGGACGGGCCGGCGCCGCCGCGCCGGCTGGGCGCACCGGCCTTCGGGTCAGCCAGTCGCAAGCCGTACGACTGCAGCTCCGTCATCAGTTGCCGGCTGGAGGCGTCGGGGGGCGTGATCGTGCTCATCGGCAGTGCTCCGGGGTGAGGTGTCATGCAGGGCGACGGTCGTCGTGGCCGGCCGGTCGTTGATGGCCAGGCTCAGCAGTTCCGGACGCGCGTAGTGGCCGACCGAATCCATCATGCGTTTGCGCTTGGTCACCAGCGCCATGTCGAGATCGGCCACTACCATGCCTTCGCCCTCGGTCAGCGGCGGCGCCAGATGCACGCCTTCCGGCGACACGATGGCGGTGTGGCAGCCGCCGCGCAGCGCGCGCTGCAGCGTCGCGTCGGGCGTGATGGACTGGATCTGTTCGTCGCTGAGCCAGCCGGTGGCATTGACGACGAAACAGCCGGATTCCAGCGCGTGGTGGCGGATGGTCACGTCCATCTGATCGGCGAAGATCTGACCGACCATCGAGCCCGGAAACTGGGCGCAGTGGATCTCTTCGTGCTGGGTCATCAGCGCATAGCGCGCCAGCGGGTTGTAGTGCTCCCAGCAGGCGAGCGCGCCGAGCCGGCCGATGGCGGTATCGACCACCTTCAGCCCGGCGGCGTCGCCCTGACCCCACACCATGCGCTCGTGATAGGTCGGCGTGATCTTGCGGCGCTTCAGCGTGAGCCGGCCGTCGGCGTCGAACACCAGCTGGGTGTTGTACAGGCTGCCGTGGTCGCGCTCGTTCACGCCCAGCACCACGACCATGCCGCGCGCCTTCGCGCGCTCGGCCACCGCCTGCGTGACCGGGCCCGGCACCGTCACCGCCCGTTCGTACAGCTTCAGGTGGTCGGCGCCCATGCGCACCGCCGGCTGCACGAAGGAGAAGTAGGGGTAGTAGGGCACGAAGGTTTCCGGGAACACCGCGAGCTGCGCGCCGCGGTCCGCCGCCTCGTCGATCGCCGCCAGCACGCGGGCCAGCGTGCCGTCGGCGGATTCGAGATCGGGCGCGATCTGGATGGCCGCGGCGCGCACGATGCGCGGCGCGCTCATGACCGGTGCTCCATCAGGATGTTCGCCGGGGCGCAAGGGGGCCCGTTCATCAGCCCAGGCGCCCGGTTGCCGGCGAACGGGTAGCCCGCGCCGCCCGCAGGGCCGCCCCAAGGGCGAGCGCAGCCCCCACGGGGGGCAGCGAACGGAGTGAGCGTGGGGGCCGTCATCTCAGAGCGTCCAGGTATCGAGGATGAAGGCGTTGGACTTGCGGTGCAGCAGGATCAGATCCAGCACGTCGAGCGGATTGATCGGCCGGATGCCCTCGATCAGCGCGCCTTCGCCGTGGCCGTACAGCGCCTGCAGTGCGAAGCGGCAGGCGTAGACCTTGCCGCCTTCCTCGATGAACTTCTCGATCTGCTTGTTGAAGTTCTGGTGACCCGGGAAGGCTTCGTCACCCAGCGTCGGGAAGCCGCGCTTCACGCCCAGCGTGACGCCCGGGCCGTACAGCAGCACCGAGGTGTCGAAGCCCTTGCGCTTGAGGCGGGTGGCCTGCAGCAGATTGACGAAGCCGATCGAGCCTTCGAAGGCGACGGTGTGGAAGGTGACCAGGGCCTTTTCGCCCGGCTCGGCCTTCACGTCCTCGAACACCTTCTCTTCGTAATCGACGAGGAATTCGCCTTTCTCGTTCGCGGGGCGGGTGACTTTGGGCATGGCAATCTCCGGTGGGTGATGCGTTCAGGAAGACGGTGCCGGGGTCGATGCCCCCGCACTCGTCTTTCCTTTCGCATACCGCGTGCCACACCCCGGTCAGGGTGATGCGATCAAGATGCGATCAAGCAGCGCACAGGCTGCTGCCGGCGCCGGCAGCCCATCCGGAACAGCCGGAAAAACCCTTTTCAAAGCAGGGGTTTATCCGCCCGTCACGCACCGGAATGAAGCGCGCCTGTGCGATCAATGCACCCGATCATTGCGATCGCGGTGTCGCGCGGCCGGCCGCCATGAAGGCGCCGCCGGACACGCAGAAAAGACCGGCCACCAGCCAGGGCGACAGCGCTTCGCCCAGCAGCGGCGCGGCGGCGACGCCGGCCAGCACCGGCACCAGCGCCACCAGCGCGCCGGTGCGCTCCGCCCCCAGCACCTGCACCGCCTTCAGGAAGAACATCATGGCCACGATGGTGACCCCGGCGCCCTGGTAGAGGCCGTGTACCGCGAGCATGACCGGCGGTACCTGGTCCAGCGCCTTGGGCAGCCACAGCAGATAGACCGGCAGATAGAGCGCGGTCGAGGCGAGCGCGACGAAGCGGGTGAGCGTCCACGCGTCGTAGGTCACCGGTGACTGCGCGTCACGCTGCCCCGCCTGCTGCCATTTGCGGGCCAGCACGCTGTACACCGCCCAGGCCAGCGAGCCACCGAGCAGCAGCAGATCGCCGGTCAGCGTGTCCGGACTGGGGCCGCCATGGGCATGAAACTCGTGCACCCCGGCGAACACGATGCCGAGCGCGATGAAGCACAGCGCGAGCATGCGCCGGCCGTCCGGTCGCGAGCCCAGGATGACTGCCGCGGCCAGTGCGACCAGAAAGGGCTGCATGCCGGGCAGCAGGATGGCGGCGTGGGCGGCGGGTGCGTACTTGAAGGCGGCGAACACGAATACGCCGTAGATGAGCCCGCCGAGCAGCGCCAGTATCCAGAGCCGGCGGTCACGCCAGGCGGTGCGGATCAGGTCGCCGGAAAAGGGGAGCAGCAGCAGCGCGGCGGTGCCCAGGCGCAGCGCCAGCGTGTCCCAGGCGGTCAGCGGGCTGCGGCCGGCCAGCCGGGACAGCAGGATGAAGCCGGTCCAGAGGGCGACCGTGCCGGCGGCGGCCAGATAGCCGGGCGTCCGGGAAGGGGAGGCGGACATGCGGTGGGCGGGGCGGACTGAAGTCGGCTCCGCAGTGTACGCGCGCTCTTGCGCTGCACAACGGACCGCGGCTGTACCGCTCGGGCACTGTGCGGTCGTGCCGACCGTTACAGCAGCGTGCGGCGCTGCAGCCGTCTGTGGCCGCGCGCCTGCCGGTAGCGCTGACGCCAGTCGTCGGCCGAGGCCTGCCACCACATGCGGTCGAAAGCCAGGGACAGCGTCGGCAGCAGGCCGGCGAAATAGTGTTCGGCCGCGCTCGGACCTTCGGCCGCGACCGGCAGTCCGCCGAGCCGGCCGATGCGCAGCGCGTCCAGCCTTTCGGGCAGCGAGGGATGGGTGTCCAGACTGCCGCCGTCGGAGCGCAACAGGTGATCCAGCCCGGCCAGCGCCTCGCGGCGCACGAAGCCGACCTGCACGCCCAGCCCCATTTCCCGGAAGGGGCGCATCCGCGGCCGGCGCCGGTCCTCCGCCTGGTCCATCACCCGCACCCAGTAATCGTCGTGCAGGAAACGATCCTTCATCGCCAGTTCGATCAGCGCGCCGGCCAGTGCCGGTGAGCCGACCGCGCGCGAGGCGACCGCGTCGGCCTCGAATTCATCGAGCCGTGACAGCGCCACCGACTGTTCCAGGTCCAGTCGCACCACCGGCGCCAGCAGCCACAGCAGCAGGCGCGCCGTCATGCTGCGGTCGCCGTCGATGCGATCCACGCAGCGCAGCCACCAGGTGCGCAGATGGGCCGACCAGGCGCCGGCGCGGTCGAGCTGGGCCGACAGGTGGGCCAGTTCGTGCGCAAGCACCGCCGACAGCTGGCGGGCGGTCAGGCTGTGGGCGAGCGGGATGCCGAGCAGCAGCGTGGTGCGCATCGGGCCGCACAGCCCGAGAGCCGGGCGGCAGAGCACCGCGGCGTTCATGTCCGGCGTGACCACGATGTGATCTATCCTCCGTGCGCCGAGCTGGGCGCACAGCCGGTCCACCCGCCGGCGCAGACCGGGCACCCGGGCGTCCGGCAGCAGGATGCCGGCGCCGCGGGACGGCGGCACCCACAGCCAGTACAGCGTGCGCAGCGCGACCGTAGCCAGCAGGCCGGCCGCCAGCAGGTGCGGCAGGGCGGACAGCGTGTCCAGCGGTGCAAGCGTACGCACCGACATCAGCGCGCAGGCGACGCTCAGCGCAGCGAGCAGGCCCAGACCGGCCGCCGCGCGGACGGCGAGGCGTAGACGGAGCTGGGCGGCGAGCGGAGCGGTGGCGGACACGATGGGAAGGCGGATGAATCGGGGCAGCGGCCCTTATACGCAGCCGCTTTCACAGGCAGCAATCAGCCGAAAGCACTAATCCGGCAGCCGGCCGGAGAGCGTGCGACGGCGATTTCCACGCCCGCTGCGGGCGACGCCGGAACCGTGATGCAGTAGGCATTTGTGCAGTCGGCTGCAGAATAGACTGGCTCGTCGCACATTCCGGGCGCCGGCTGCCGAAAGCGCCCCATTCCGCATCATGGCCCTGCCGCTGTTCAATCCCGAATCCATGCTGGCGGAAGTCGAGCTGCTGCAGCTGCTCGACCGAGCCGACCGCCAGGCCCGCGACCGGCTGCGCCGCTTCGGCAGCGTATGGCCTTTCGGCGCCTATGTCTGCCCGTCCGGCTACGTTCATCCGCTCGAATCCGATCCGGCCAATTACGCGCTGCCGCATTACCTGCAGTACGAAATCCTGCACGACCGGCTGGTCAATATGGCCTGGCGCGACCGGCTGATCGCCTACACGCTGGTGGCCGAGATCGCGCTGCCGGAAGAGATCGACCCGCGCCGCATGTCCTCCCTGCGGGTGCATTTCGAATCGGCCGAACTGTCGGTCTATCACTACCGCCCGTTCACGCTGGCGCCCTGCCGGTCCGAGCCGCCGGACGCGGCCGACCGCCGGCGCATCCGCTTCCTCGAACCGGTGGTGACGCCCGCCGGCCGGCACGTGTTCGAGGCGGTCGCACGCTGAACCGGCGCGGCGCGGAACGGGGCGGACGCCCTAGAATCGCCGCATGCCCAGATTCCAGCTCATCATCGCGGCGATCGAATTCGCCGCCACGCTCGCCTTTGCCGTGTCCGGACTGATCGAGGCTGCCCGCCGGCGCATGGACGTGGTGGGCATTTTCGCGGTGGCCTTCATCACCGCCTTCGGCGGCGGCACCGTGCGCGACGTGCTGCTCGACCGCCGTCCCTTCTTCTGGGTGGAGCATCCGGGCTATGTGTGGCTGGTGTTCGGACTGGCCGTGGTGGCGGCGCCCTGGCTGCACCGCCGGCGCGAGCGTTTCACCGAGCGCGCCATGATGCTGCCGGATGCGCTGGGCCTGGGGCTGTTCTCGGTCACCGGCGTCAGCCTGGCCAGCGCGGCCGACATGCCGGCGGTCGTGTCGGTCATGATGGGCGTCATCACCGGTGTGTTCGGCGGGGTCATGCGCGACGTGATCTGCAACGAAGTGCCGTACGTGTTCCACGACCACCGCCCGTACGCGCTGTGCGCCTTTGCCGGCGCCTGGGTCTATCTGGCGATGGAGGCGGTGCAGCTTCCGCCGCTGCTGTCGCTCGCGGTGTCGGTGGCGCTGATTGCCGGCCTGCGGCTGGCGGCGGTGCTCACCGGCTGGACGGTGCCGCGCTGGCAGCGCGACGAAAGCTGAGCGGCGCGCTCAATCGTCAATCTGTAGACACATTCGAAGTGTCAGCATAAAGTGACACTATCGGCTGTGCCATCGATCTTCCATGGCGCCCGACTTCCGCGCGAGGTGCGCCATGTCGCAAGCCTTCCCGTTTTCGGCCATCGTCGGTCAGGACGAAATGAAGCAGGCCATCCTGCTGTCGGCGGTCGATCCGTCCATCGGCGGCGTGCTGGTGTTCGGCGACCGCGGCACCGGCAAGTCGACCGCGGTGCGCGCGCTGGCCGCGCTGCTGCCCAAGATGCGCGCGGTCGAGGGCTGTGCCTATCAGTGCGACCCGGATGAGGCCGCCTCGGTCTGCCCCATCTGTTCTGCGGCTGCGGCGTCGCGCCGCGCGCGCCGGGTGCCGGTGCCGGTGGTCGATCTGCCGCTGGGCGCCACCGAGGACCGCGTGGTCGGCGCGCTCGATCTCGAACGCGCGCTCACCCGCGGTGAGAAAGCCTTCGAGCCCGGACTGCTGGCGCGTGCCCACCGCGGTTTCCTCTATGTGGATGAGGTCAATCTGCTGGAAGACCACCTGGTCGATCTGCTGATCGACGTGGCCGCCTCCGGCGAGAACGTGGTCGAGCGTGAAGGCCTCAGCGTGCGCCACCCGGCGCGCTTTGTGCTCGTCGGCAGCGGCAACCCGGAAGAGGGCGAACTGCGGCCGCAGCTGCTGGACCGCTTCGGCCTGTCGGTCGAGGTGAGCACGCCGACCGACCTGCCCACCCGCGTCGATGTGGTGAAACGGCGCGACGCCTTCGAGCGTGACCGCGCCGGCTTCTGCGCCCAGTGGGCCGGACACGACGCCCGGCTGCGGCGGCGCATCGTCAGTGCGCGTGAGCGCCTGCCCGCCGTGCGGGTGCCGGACGCGGCGCTCGAACAGGCGGCCCGGCTGTGCATGCAGCTCGGCACCGACGGCCTGCGCGGCGAACTGACGCTGGTGCGCGCGGCGCGGGCGCTGGCGGCCTACGACGGCGACGCCGAGGTTGGCGACGCGCACCTGCGGCGCATCGCGCCGTCGGCGCTGCGTCACCGGCTGCGCCGCGATCCGCTGGACGAATCCGGCTCCGGCGTGCGCGTAGCGCGCGCGATCGATGAACTGCTGCCGGCATGAACGGGGGGCCGATGCAGACGCACGAAACGACCGCGCGCTGGCTGCGCGCACTGCTGCCGGCCGCGCTGTGCGCGCTCGATCCGGCCGGCTGCGGCGGTGTAAGGCTGCGCGCCCAGGCCGGCCCGGCGCGCGACGCCTGGCTGACGCAACTGCGCGCGCTGCTGCCGCCGGGCACGCCGCTGCGCCGCATTCCGCTCGACGCACCGGATGCCCGTCTGCTCGGCGGGCTGGATCTCGCGGCCACGCTGCGTGCCGGCCGACCGGTGGCCGAGCGCGGCCTGCTGGTCGAGGCGCACGGCGGCGTCGTGCTGCTGGCCATGGCCGAGCGCATCAGTTCGGCGGCGGCGGCAAGGCTGACCGCGGTGATGGACGAGGGCGTCGTGGCCATGCTGCGCGACGGGCTGGAAACACGCGAGGCCGCCGAGTTCGGCGTCATCGCGCTGGACGAGGCGCAGGGCGACGATGAGAACCTGCCGGCCGCGCTGTGCGACCGCCTCGCCTGCATCGTCGAGCTCGAAGGTCTGCGTGCCGGCGACTGCCCGCAACTGCCTTTCGATGCCGGACACATCGCCGCCGCGCGGGCGCTGCTGCCGACGGTCAGCGTGTCGGCCGTGGCGATACAGTCGCTCGGCGCCGCGGCACAGGCCTTCGGCGTCGATTCGCTGCGCGCCTTCATGCTCGCGGTGCGCACCGCCCGCGCCGCCGCCGCGCTGGACGGGCGCGATCAGGTGGGCGAGCCGGACGTGACGCTGGCTGCCCAGCTGGTGCTGGCGCCGCGTGCGACGCAGTGTCCGGTGAGCGCCGCCGAGGCGCCGGCCGATGTGCAGCCCGACGTGCAGCCCGAGATGACACCCGATGCCGCGGCGCCCGACCGGACCCCGGACAGCACGCCGGCCGAGGCCGCGCCACCGCCGGTAGACGCGGCCGACGAGCCGAAGGACGAGCGGCCGGCCGACCTGCAACAGCCGCTCGAGGACCGCGTGCTCGACGCCGTGCGCGCAGTGCTCAGCCCCGATCTGCTGGCCCGCATCCGGCTGGCCGGCGGTCGCCTGCCGCGGGCGCGCAGCGCCGGGCGGTCGGGTGCGCTGCGCGGCAGCGGTCAGCGCGGCCGACCGGTGGGCGTGCGCAAGGGGCGACCGGTCGCCGGGCTGCGGCTCAGCGTCATCGACACGCTGCGCGCGGCGGCACCGTGGCAGGCGCTGCGCCGGCGCCAGAGCGCGCCCGCGACGCGGGTGGCGGTCCGGCCGGAAGACTTCCGCGTCGTCCGTTACCGGCAGCGCACCCAGACCACCACCATATTCGTCGTCGATGCCTCCGGTTCGTCGGCGCTGCACCGGCTGGGCGAAGCCAAGGGCGCAGTCGAACTGCTGCTGGCCGACTGCTATGTGCGGCGCGACCGGGTGGCGGTGATCGCCTTCCGCGGCACCCGTGCCGAACTGCTGCTGCCGCCGACCCGTTCCCTGGTGCGCGCCAAGCGCAGCCTGGCCGGTCTGCCCGGGGGCGGCGGCACGCCGCTGGCGGCCGGCATCGAAGCCGGCTGGAGCCTGGCGGACGCGCTGCGCCGGCAGGGCGAAACGCCCACCCTGGTGCTGCTGACCGACGGCCGCGGCAATGTCGCGCGCGACGGCCAGGGCGGTCGCGCCCAGGCCGAGCAGGACGCGCAGGCGGCGGCACGGCGGGTGCGCGCGTCGGCGCTGCGCACGCTGTTCATCGACACCTCGCCGCGGCCGCATCCGTCCGCGCAGTCGCTGGCGGCCGGCATGGGCGCGCTGTATGCACCGCTGTCTGCCGCCGATGCACAGGGCATTTCCCAGCTGGTGAAGCAGGCGGGCGCAGCGTCCGCCGGCCAGAGCCGATGAACATGACCGGTACCCGGCGATGACTTCGATGAACGATCTGCCGCCGGCGGTGACCGGCGTGGGCCGCAGCGCACCGCACGCGGTGGTGATCGGCAGCGGCTTCGGCGGGCTGGCCGCGGCGGTCCGGCTCGGTGCGCGCGGCTACCGCGTCACCGTGCTCGAGCGGCTCGACGCGCCGGGCGGACGCGCCTACGTGCACCGGCAGGACGGCTTCACCTTCGACGCCGGCCCGACCATCGTCACCGCGCCCTTCCTGTTCGAGGAACTGTGGCAGCTGTGCGGCCGGCGGATGGCCGACGACGTCGATCTGCGACCGCTGTCGCCCTTCTACCGCATCCGCTTCGACGACGGCGAAACCTTCGACTGCTCCGGCGACTCCGAGGCGATGCGACGCGAGGTGGCGCGGCTGGCCCCGGACGACGTGGCCGGCTACGAGCGCTTCATGCAGGCCAGCGAAGCCACCTTCCGGGTCGGTTTCGAACAGCTGGGCCACGTGCCCTTCGACCGCTGGATAGACATGGCGCGCGTGCTGCCGGCGATGGTGAAGCTGCAGAGCTACCGCAGCCTGTACAGCCTGGTGTCCAGTCATGTGCGCGACGAGCGGCTGCGCTTCGTGCTGAGCTTTCATCCGCTGTTCGTTGGCGGCAACCCGTTCACCGTCACGTCGATCTACGGACTGATCGCGCATCTGGAGCGGCAGTGGGGCGTGCACTTCGCGATGGGCGGCACCGGCAGTCTGGTCAGCGGGCTGGTCGGTCTGATCGAGGGGCAGGGCAACCGCGTGCGCTGCGACGCTGAAGTGGTCGAGATCACCGCGCACAATGGCCGCGCCACCGGCGTACGGCTGCGCAGCGGCGAAACGCTGGCGGCCGATGTCGTGGTGTCGAACGCCGACGCCGCCTATACCTACAAGCACCTGCTGCCGACCACCCGGCGCAAGCGCTGGACCGATCGCCGCCTCGACGACGCGCGCTATTCGATGAGCCTGTTCGTCTGGTACTTCGGCACGCGCGGTCGCTACGACGCGGTGCCGCACCACACGATACTGCTCGGCCCGCGCTACCGGGCGCTGCTGCACGACATCTTCGAGCGCAAGCTGCTGGCCGACGATTTCAGCCTCTACCTGCATCGGCCGACCGCGACCGATCCGTCGCTGGCGCCGGACGGCTGCGACGCCTTCTACGTGCTGTCGCCGGTGCCCCACCTGGACAGCGGCACCGACTGGACGATCGAGGCGGAGCGCTACCGCCAGGCGATAGCGGACCGTCTGTCGGAGACGCTGCTCCCGGGGCTGGCCGAACGCATCGTCACCTCGCGCGTCACCACGCCGATCGATTTCCGCGACCGTCTGCTGTCGCTCAAGGGCGCGGCTTTCGGGCTGGAGCCGGTGCTGACCCAGAGCGCCTGGTTCCGTCCGCACAACCGCAGCGAGGAGCTTGAACGGCTCTATCTGGTCGGCGCCGGCACGCACCCGGGCGCCGGTCTGCCCGGCGTGCTGTCGTCGGCGCGCGTGCTCGACCGGCTGGTGCCGGATCCCTGTCATGTCTGAGCACGACGCCGCCCAGGACATGGCGGCCTGCCGCCGCCTGCTGCGCGACGGCTCGCGCTCCTTCTTCGCCGCCTCGCTGCTGCTGCCGCGTGCGGTACGCGAGCCGGCCTGTGCGCTGTACGCCTTCTGCCGCATCGCCGACGATCTGGTCGATGACAGCGCGGCCGATGAAGCCACCGTGGCCGCGCTGCGCCGGCGGGTGGACGCCGCCTGCGCCGGCCGGCCGCAGGACGATCCGGTCGACCGCATGCTGTCGCGGGTGGTGGTGCAGTTCTCGATACCGCCGGCGCTGCTGCACGCGCTGATCGAAGGCTTCGCCTGGGATGCGCGCGGCCGGCAGTACGAAACGCTGGCCGAACTGTATGAATACTGCGCCCGCGTCGCCGCCACGGTGGGCGCCATGATGGCCATGCTGATGGGCGTGCGCGACCGCGAACAGGCGGCGCGCGCCTGCGACCTCGGGCTGGCGATGCAGCTCACCAACATCGCCCGCGACATCGGCGAGGACGCGCGGCGCGGCCGCCTCTACCTGCCGCGCGGCTGGCTGCGCGTGGCCGGCATCGACCCGGACGCCTGGCTGGCGCAGCCGGTGTTCGATGCGCGTCTGGTGCCGGTGCTCGATCGCCTGCTGAGCATCGCCGATCTGCTGTACGCGCGTGCCGCGGTCGGCATCGAACAGCTGCCGCCGGCCTGCCGGCCGGGCATCCGCGCGGCGCGCGCCATCTACCGCGACATCGGCCGCGGCGTGGTGGCCAACGGCCACGATTCGGTGTCGCAGCGCTCGGTCGTGTCGTCCTGGCGCAAGACCGTGCTGCTGGCCGGTTCGCTGAGCGCCACGCTGCCGCCGGCGCATGCGCGCTACAACGAGCTGGAGGAGGTGTCGATGCTGGTCGATGCGGTCACCGCCGCACCGCTGCCGCAGGCGCTACGGGGCCGGCTCGATCGCCTGCCGTCGCGGACGCCGCGTCAGCGGCTGGAGTGGCTGATCGACCTGTTCGAGCGGCTGGAGCGGCAGGACAGGGCGCGCGCGCAGGGCGGCTGACGCCGGTGGCCTACCGCACCGCCTCGTCGATCAGCGCGGCCAGCCGCTGCGGCGCCTCCTCGTGCGCCAGATGGCCCAGCCCGTCGAGCTCGATCAGGCGTGCGCCGCGGACGATGCGCGCCACCCTGCGCGAACATTCGGCCGGCACCGTGCGGTCGCCGCGCGCCGCGATCAGCGTGAGCGCGGCGTCCAGCCGTGGCAGGTCGCGCGCCAGCGGCGCGATGTCCCAGTTCGCCATCATGCCGAGCACCCCGGTCACATGGGCGCGACAGCGCACCAGCCGCGCGTACAGCGCCACGCCGCGTGCGTCGATGTGCGAACCGGTGCTGGCGATCAACCGTTCGACCGCGCCGCTGCGCGCCGCACTGCGCGCGAACAGGGCGGCGGCGAACGGTGTCAGTGACAGCAGGCGGGCGGCCGGCGGGAACAGCAGGCCGGCCAGACCGGGCAGCGGCAGCAGGGCGCCATTGAGGCTGACCAGATGGCGTCCGGGCAGCAGGCCGTCAAGCTGCATGCGCAGCGCGATCGCGGCGCCCGCGGAATGTCCGGCCACCGCGGCCGGTGCGATCCGCAGCGTGTCCATCAGCGCGGCGACCGCGTGCGCCATGCCCGGCAGCGACAGCGTGTGGGCGGGCGGGGTCGAGGTGAAGGCGTGACCGGGCAGGTCGGGCGCGATCACGGTATGCGTGCGGGCCAGCAGCGGCAGCAGGTCGCGCCAGGAATGGGTCGAGGCGCCGCTGCCGTGCAGCAGCAGCAGCGGAGGTCCGTCACCGGCGATCTGCACGTGCCAGCGCACGCCGCCCGCGACGACGAAGCGGCTCGCGTCGCGATGGGGCCAGTCGGCGCCGTCGCGCAGCCAGTCGAGACTTTCGGTTGCGGGCATGGAGGCAGGCCTGTTCACGGCCGGGTCAGGGCAGTCGATGCAACCATACAGGAGCGCGTGCAATGAGTCCGACCACGCTGGTCATCGTCGAGGCGGTGCTGATATTCGGCGGCGTGCTGGTGTTCGCCGTGTACCAGCTGGTATCGGTGCGCCGCCTGCAGAAACGCGAGGGCGATCGCCAGGACGATAAGCCTGAGCGCTGAGCCGGGCGCGGATCCGGGCTTCTCAGGTCGCCCATGCGCTGCGCCGCGGCATGCGGAAGGGCAGCAGCATCTGCACCCAGCCGCTGCTGAAACGTTCGAGATCCAGGCTTTCGTGCACGCCATGCACCGGTTCGCCGAGCAGCCGGGTGTCCAGCAGCGAGCGGGCGTAGAAGGGCGTGTCCTCCAGCGTGCGGACCTGCGGCGAGGTGTCGGCTTCGCTGCGCGTGGCGCGGGCGATGCCCCAGCGGGTGCCGGGCAGCGTGCGTTCGGCCGGCGCGGCAAAGTGGCGGCAGCCGCCGTCGGCGTCGAAATGCAGCGCCAGCGAATGCGGCGTGCCGTCGCGTCGCTGCACGTCGTACAGCACCGCGGTGTCGCCGCCGCGCAGGCTGCTGCGCGACCAGTGCCAGCGGGTGAAGTCCTGCTCCAGCGCACGGCTGCCGGCATTGCTGTCGGCATAGGCATCGCCGTGCCATTGCAGCGCGGGTTCGCTGAGCCGGACCTCGACCCGGGCGCAGGGCGCGATCGGCAGCCACAGATGACGCCGGTCGGCGTCGAGCGCGAAGGCGTCCTGTGCGAACGTGGGCGCGTGCAGGCGCACGCTGCCGCGCACCCGCAGCGGCAGCGGCGCACCGATCTCGTCGAGCTCGATGGTGAGTGCATCTCCGTCCCAGTGCAGCCGGCTCGGGCCGATGCGCAGGTTCCGCGCGTCACGCTGCAGCGCGCTGGCGCCGCGTTCGGTCATGGCCCAGCGGCGCTTGTCGCCATAGAGCGCGACATTGACCGCGCAGTGCGCGTGCGGGTCGGCGGCACCCGGGCGACGGCGGCGGGCCAGTGCGTAATACGGCGAGAACACGCTGCCGATGAAGGCGATCACCGTCAGTCCGTAGCGACCGTCATCGCTGGTGGCGTCGACATACCACCAGCGGTAGCCACCGGGCGGCACCGGCGCGCTGAAGTCGCGCGCGTTCATGAGGCGGCCGCCTGCCGGTCGAGCAGCACGCAGTCGGCGGCCAGCCGGCCGGACAGCGCGGCCATCGGCAGACCGGGGCCGGGGTGGGCGCTGCCGCCGGCCAGATAGAGGCCGGGCACGCGGCTGCGCGCGCCGGGTCGGCGGAAGGCGGCCCGCCAGCCATGCGAGGCCTCGCCGTACAGTGCGCCGCCGGTGGCCGGAAACAGCCGGTTGAAATCCTCCGGCGTGGTGGTGACGCAGGCGCTGGCGCGCCGGTCTACCTTCAGGCCGCAGTGCGCGAGCTGGCGGAAGGCGAGATGCGCGCAGCGCTCGATTTCGCCCGGCCGCGCCAGCCGCTGGTCGCCGTCGGCCGGCGCGTTGATCAGGCACAGCAGCCGTTCCGCCGGCAGCGGCGAGGCCGGCGCCGTGTCGCCGCGATCCTGTGCGCAGACGTATACGGTGGGCGCGCGCGGCAGCCTGCGATGGCGCTGCAGGTCGTCGAATTCCGCGCGGTAGTCGGCGGAAAAGAACACGTTGTGGCGCAGCAGCGGAAAGCCCTGGGTCGTCGCCACCAGATTCCAGGTCACCGCCGACAGGGAACGGGTGGCCGGTTCGACCGCCGTCGCCGCGTGGCGCACGCTGTCACCGAAGTGGCCGGCCGGCAGCGCGGCGACATCGGCGTTGGCGACGACGGCGCGCGCCGCCAGCCATTCGCCCGAGGCCAGCCGCACGCCGGACACGCGATCACCCTGCAGCGTGATCTCGCTGACGTGCGCGCCGTAGCGGAACTGCACGCCGTGGCGCACGCACAGCGCGGCCAGTGCTTCGGCCAGCCGGTACATGCCGCCCTCGATCAGCCAGACGCCGCGCTGTTCAACATGGGCCACCAGCATCAGCGTGGCCGGCGCGTCGAACGGCGACGAGCCGCAGTAGGTGGCATAGCGGCCGAACAGCTGGCGCAGCCGCGGGTCGCGGAAATGGCTGCCGAGCGCCCGCCACATCGTCGCGAAGGGGCGGATGCGCAGGATGCCGGGGCCGGCGCGGCGTGCCAGTTCGAGCGGCCCCGGCCGCTGGGCGCGCATGAAGGAGGCGTCCAGCGTGCGGTAGATGGTCTGCGCGTCGCGGGTGAAGCGGACGAAGCGCCGCGCCTCGGCGGCGCCGGCGAAGTCGCCGATGGCTTCGGCGCTGCGCTCGATGCCGGCGTGCAGGTCCAGACGCTGTCCGGCCGACCAGGCGTGGCGCGCCAGCACGTCCACCCTGCGCGTGCCGACCTGGCTGGCGAAGTCGCTGCCGGCGGCGTCGAAGATGTCCTCGAACACCTCACGCAGCGTGAACACGGTCGGGCCGGCGTCCAGACGCTGACCGGCCACCGCCACTTCGCGCAGCTTGCCGCCCGGCGTGTCCGCGCGTTCGGTCAGCGTCACCGCCAGACCGCGGCGCGCCAGTTCGAGCGCGGCCACCAGGCCCGCCACGCCAGCGCCGATCACCACCACGTCCTGTCTGTTCATGCCGGTTCCTGTAAACCTTCATTGACGTTGCGATCTGTCATGTCTACATTACATTACACCAGTGCCTGACAATCAAGGTTGACAGTAGGCGCGACAACTCGTCGGACAGGGCAGCACACCGACACATGCGGGGGAACAGGCCATGGATGGAATGAAGCGCATTGAGCAGGCCCTGGGGATGGCGGTCGAACAATCGCTGGTGGCCGCGCTGTCGCATGCCGACGGCCCCGGCTGCCCGCCGCTGCTGGCGGCGGCCATCCGCCACGCGGTGTTTCCGGGCGGCGCGCGCATCCGGCCGCGGCTCTGCCTGGCGGCGGCCTGCGCCTGCGACGAGGACGACACTTCGATCGCCGACCACGCCGCCGCGGCGATCGAACTGCTGCACTGCGCGTCGCTGGTCCATGACGATCTTCCCTGTTTCGACGATGCGCCGATGCGCCGCGGCAAGCCGTCGGTGCACAGTGCCTTCGGCGAGCGCATCGCGGTGCTGACCGGCGACGCGCTCATCGTGCTCGCCTTTCAGACCATGGCGCGCGGCGCGGCGCAGGCGCCGTACCGGCTGCTGCCGCTGCTGTCCATCATCGGCCGCGGTGTCGGCGTGCCGTCGGGCATCGTCGCCGGTCAGGCGCTCGAATGCGAAACCGACGTGAACCTGCGCCAGTACCAGCAGGCCAAGACCGGCGCGCTGTTCGCGGCGGCCACCATGGCCGGTGCCGCCGCGGCCGGGGCCGACCCCGGCCCGTGGCGTGCGCTCGGCGACTGCATGGGCGAAGCCTTCCAGGTCGCCGACGACATTCTCGACGTGGCCTCCACCCAGGAGCGCATCGGCAAGCCGATCGGCCGCGATGCCGCACTGGGCCGTCCGAGTGCGGCGCGCGAACTGGGCATTCCGGGCGCAGTGAAACGGCTGCGGCAGCTGGTCAGCGACGCGATGGACGCGGTGCCGGCCTGCTCCGGCGCCGACGGCCTGCGTGCGGTGATCGCGATGGAGGCGCAGCGCTTCCTGCCGGCGGACATCGCCGCCTGCGCCACCTGAGGGTCGGGTCGTGGAGATGCCCGACACGCTGCGGCCGTCGGCGATGACGCCGCACGAAGGGGTGATCGAGCGCATCCGCCAGGCGGCGGAGCGCCTGCTCAGCAGCCCGCGTTTCCATCGCTGGGCGGCCGCCTTTCCGCTGACCCGGCACAAGGCGCGCCGCGAGGCGCGTGCGCTGTTCGATCTGTGCGCCGGTTTCGTCTATTCCCAGGTGCTGCTGGCCTGCGTGCGGCTGAAACTGTTCGAGCTGCTGGCCGACGGCCCGCTCAGCGCGCAGCAGCTGGCGCTGCGCACCGGGCTCAGCCGCGACGCCGCCGAGCGGCTGCTCGACGCGGCGGTGGCGCTGCGTCTGGCGTCGCGCCGGGCCGGCGGGCGCTACGGTCTGGGCATGCTGGGGGCGGCCATGGTGGCCAATCCGGGCATCGCCGACATGGTCGAGCACCACGGCCGGGTCTATCGCGATTTCGAAGACCCGGTGGCGCTGCTGCGCGGGCTGTCCGGCGCCACCGCGCTGTCCGGCTACTGGCCCTATGCCGGCAATGCCGACGCCGCCGCCCTCGACGACGGCCGTACCGCCGACTACACCGCGCTGATGGCGGCGTCCCAGCCGCTGGTGGCGGACGAGGTGCTCGACACCTATCCGGTGGCCATGCATCGCTGCCTGCTCGACGTCGGCGGCGGCGACGGCAGCTTCCTGCGCGCTGCGGCGCGTCGCGCGCCGGACCTGAAACTGCAGCTGTTCGACCTGCCGGCGGTGGCCGCGCAGGCGCGCCTGCGCTTTGCCGAAGCGGGTCTGGCGGCCCGCGCCGAGGTGTTCGGCGGTGCTTTCCAGACCCATGCCTTACCGCGCGGTGCCGACCTGGTGTCGGTGGTGCGCGTGCTGCACGACCACGACGACGACGACGTGATGCAGCTGCTGCGCGCCATCCGCGCGCTGCTGCCGCCGGACGGCACGCTGCTGATCGCCGAACCGATGTCCGGCGTGGCCGGTGCGGAGCCGGTGGGCGACGCCTATTTCGGCTTCTACCTGATGGCGATGGGGCGGGGCCGCCCGCGCAGCGAGGCGCGGCTCACCGACATGCTGCGCGCGGCCGGCTTCTGCCAGATCGGTCGTCTGCCGACGCGCATCCCGCTGCAGACCTGCGTGATGGTGGCGCGTCCACGACCGCTGACACCGGATGAAGAGAGATGTAAGGAACGGTGTAATTAAATGTTGACACAAGTCATGGTAAACATAGAATGACACTTATGCGACAGGCCGCGCTGACACCGTCAGCCGACCGTCCTCAACGGGGAGGCGCGATGGACAGCATGGCCGTAGTGCTGCAGCAGCCGGAACAGCTGGTGGTGAAGCGGCTGGATCTGGCGCCGGCAGGAGACGCCGACGTCGTCGTCGACGTCGAGTGGAGCGGCATCAGCACCGGCACCGAGCGCCTGCTGTGGTCCGGTCGCATGCCCCCCTTTCCCGGCATGGGCTATCCGCTGGTGCCCGGCTACGAATCGGTGGGCCGCGTCAGCGCCGCCGGGCGCGACGCCGGCCTGCGTGTCGGCGAGCGGGTATTCGTGCCGGGTGCGCGCTGTTTCGGCGAGGTGCGCGGCCTGTTCGGCGGTGCCGCCTCGCGGCTGGTGGTGCCGGCCGCGCGGGCACTGCCCATCGACGAAGACCTGGCCGAACGCGGAATCCTGCTGGCGCTGGCCGCCACCGCACAGCACGCGGTGATGGGCGGCGCCACGCTGCCCGACCTCATCGTCGGTCACGGCGTGCTCGGCCGGCTGGTCGCCCGGCTGACCGTGGCAGCCGGCGGACAGCCGGTGGTGTGGGAAACGAATCCGATGCGTGCCGCCGGCAGCACCGGTTATCCGGTCATCCCGGCCGCGCTGGACAGCCGTCGCGACTACCGCTGCATCTGCGATGTCAGCGGCGATGCCACCCTGCTCGACATGCTGATCGCACGGCTGGCGCCGCAGGGCGAAATCGTGCTGGCCGGCTTCTACGAAGACGCGCTGTCCTTCCATTTCGCACCGGCCTTCATGCGCGAGGCGCGGCTGCGCGTCGCCGCCCAGTGGCAGGACGCCGATCTGGCCAGCGTGCGCGACATGGCGGCCGATGGCCGGCTGTCGCTCGATGGCCTGATCACGCACCGCGAGGCGGCCAGTCGCGCCGACCTCGCCTACCGCACGGCATTCGGTGACCCCGCCTGCCTGAAGATGATCCTCGACTGGAGACAGCTGTCATGACCGAAGCCTGTGGCGGCGGCGCCGTCAGCACTATCAAGTTCGACCTGACCAAGGTGCTGCGCGCCGAGGCGGCGATCGATCCCGATCCGGTCGCGGACGGCGAAATCACCAAGCAGACGCAGATCATCGCCATCTACGGCAAGGGCGGCATCGGCAAGAGCTTCACGCTGGCCAACCTCAGCTACATGATGGCGCAGCAGGGCAAGAAGGTGCTGCTGATCGGCTGCGACCCGAAGAGCGACACCACCTCGCTGCTGTTCGGCGGCAAGGCCTGCCCGACCATCATCGAAACCAGTTCGAAGAAGAAGCTGGCCGGCGAGGACGTGGGCATCGGCGACGTCTGCTTCATCCGCGACGGCGTGTTCGCGATGGAGCTGGGTGGCCCCGAGGTCGGCCGCGGCTGCGGCGGGCGCGGCATCATTCACGGCTTCGAAACGCTGGAGAAGCTCGGTTTCCACGACTGGGGCTTCGACTACGTGCTGCTCGACTTCCTTGGCGACGTGGTGTGCGGCGGCTTCGGCCTGCCGATCGCCCGCGACATGTGCCAGAAGGTGATCGTGGTCGCCAGTAACGACCTGCAGAGCCTGTACGTTGCCAACAACGTGTGCAGCGCGGTCGAGTACTTCCGCAAGCTGGGCGGCAACGTCGGCGTGGCGGGTGTGGTGATCAACCGCGACGACGGCACCGGCGAGGCAGCGAGGTTCGCCGATGCAGCCGGCATTCCGGTGCTGGCCACCATCCCGGCCAACGACGACATCCGGCGCAAGAGCGCCAGCTACGAAATCATCGGCCGCCCCGGTTCGCAGTGGGCGCCGCTGTTCGAGGAACTGGCCACCAACGTGGCGGAAGCGCCCCCGGTGCGGCCGAAGCCGATGAGCCAGGACGGCCTGCTCGGCCTGTTCGCCGCCGACGTGACCGGTCGCGATTACGTGATGACGCCGGCCACGGTGGCCGACATGCTGGGCCGGGAAGACGTCGCCCGGCCGTCGCTCGAAGTGGTGTACGACACCGTCTGAGGTGGCCACCATGACCGACACAACGCATACACAGGTCATCAACACCGACGCGCTGAAGGCGCAGCGGGAGCCGGCCGGCGGTGACGGCATCGGCTGCCACGCCGGGCGCGAACAGCTGGAGGGCGCGGCGCGCGCCGCCGGCAAGAGCGAAACGCTGGACCGCTACGCCGCCGACTATCCGAAGGGCCCGCACGACCAGCCGCAGAGCATGTGCCCGGCTTTCGGTTCGCTGCGCGTCGGCCTGCGCATGCGCCGCACCGCGACCGTGCTGTCCGGTTCCGCCTGCTGCGTCTATGGCCTCACCTTCACCTCGCATTTCTACGGCGCCCGCCGCAGCGTCGGCTACGTGCCCTTCAACAGCGAAACGCTGGTGACCGGCAAGCTGTTCGAGGACATCCGCGAGGCGGTGTACAAGCTGGCCGACCCGGCGCAGTACGACGCCATCGTCATCATCAATCTGTGCGTGCCGACGGCCAGCGGCGTGCCGCTGCAGCTGCTGCCGAAAGAGATCGACGGCGTGCGCATCATCGGCATCGACGTGCCGGGCTTCGGCGTGCCGACGCATGCCGAGGCGAAGGACGTGCTGGCCGGTGCGATGCTGCGCTATGCCCGCCAGGAGGCGGAGCAGGGGCCGGTGCAGGCGCCGCGCAACGGCGTGGCCGACCGGCCGACGGTGGCGCTGGTGGGCGAAATGTTCCCGGTCGATCCGGTCATCATCGGCTCGCTGCTCGAACCGATGGGACTGGCCGCCGGCCCGGTGGTGCCGACACGCGAATGGCGCGAGCTGTACGCCGCGCTCGACTGCGCTGTGGTCGGTGCCATCCATCCTTTCTACACCGCCAGCTTCCGCGAGTTCGAAGCGGCCGGTCGACCCATCGTAGGCTCGGCGCCGATCGGTCACGACGGCACCGAAGCCTGGCTGCAGGCCATCGGTCGTGCGGCCAACGTGGGTCAGGCGCAGATCGACGCCGCGAAGAACCGCTTTCTGCCGGCGATACGCGGTGCGCTTGCCGCCAACCCGATCAGGGGCCGCATCACGCTGTCCGGCTACGAGGGCTCGGAATTGCTGGTGGCGCGGCTGCTGGTCGAGAGCGGCGCCGACCTGCGCTATGTCGGCACCGCCTGCCCGCAGACGCCGCACAGCGCGGCCGACCGCGAATGGCTGAGCGCGCGCGGCGTGCATGTGCAGTACCGCGCCTCGCTCGAACAGGATCTCGCCGCGATGCGCGAATTCCGTCCGGACCTGGCCATCGGCACGACGCCGGTGGTGCAGGCGGCGAAGGAGGCGCGCATCCCGGCGCTCTACTTCACCAACCTGATTTCGGCGCGACCGCTGATGGGGCCGGCCGGCGCCGGTTCGCTGGCGCAGGTGATCAATGGCGCCATCGGCAACAAGTTGCGCTTCGACACGATGAGCGAGTTCTTCGACGGCGTCGGCAGCGGTCACGCCGGCGGCGTGTGGCAGGACGTGCCGAAGGACAGGCCGGAGTACCGTGCCGCCTACCGCGCGAAGATGGCCAAGCTGGCCCGCGCGCGCAGCGTCGAGGAGGCGATATGAGTACTCGGCAATCCGCCCTCCAGCAGGTGACGACATGCTGATCCTCGACCACGACCGCGCGGGCGGCTACTGGGGTGCGGTGTACACCTTCACCGCGATCAAGGGTCTGCAGGTGGTGATCGACGGCCCGGTCGGCTGCGAGAACCTGCCGGTCACGTCGGTGCTGCACTACACCGACGGCCTGCCGCCGCACGAACTGCCTATCGTCGTGACCGGCCTGGCCGAGGAACAGCTCGGCCGCGAAGGCACCGAAGGCAGCATGCGCCGCGCGCACCAGGTGCTGGACCCGGACCAGCCGGCGGTGGTGGTGACCGGATCGATCGCCGAAATGATAGGCGGTGGCGTGACGCCGGAAGGCACCAACATCCAGCGCTTCCTGCCGCGCACGATAGACGAGGACCAGTGGCAGTGCGCCAACCGCGCCATCAACTGGCTGTGGACGCAGTACGGTGCCAAGCGCATCCCGGAACGCAAGCCGCGCGCCGACGGCGTGAAGCCGCGGGTGAACATCATCGGGCCGATCTACGGCTGCTTCAACACGCCGAGCGATCTGGCGGAAATCCGGCGCCTGGTCGAAGGCATCGGCTGCGAGGTGAATCTCAGCTTCCCGCTCGGCAGCCATCTGGCCGACGTGCCGAAACTGGTCGATGCCGACGTCAATGTCTGCATGTACCGCGAGTACGGCCGGCTGCTGTGCGAAACGCTGGAGCGGCCCTATCTGCAGGCGCCGATCGGCCTGCACTCGACCACCCGCTTCCTGCGCGCGCTGGGCGAGCTGACCGGTCTCGATCCGGAGCCTTTCATCGAGCGCGAGAAGCACACGACGATCAAGCCGCTGTGGGATCTGTGGCGTTCGGTGACCCAGGATTTCTTCGGCACCGCCAGCTTCGCCGTGGTCGCCAACGACACCTACGCTCGCGGCATCCGCCACTTCCTCGAACAGGACATGGGCCTGCCCTGCGCCTTCGCGGTGTCGCGCCGGGCCGGCGCCAAGACCGACAACGACGCGGTGCGCGCGCTGGTGCGCGACAAGGCGCCGCTGGTCATGTTCGGCAGCTACAACGAGCGCATGTACATGGCCGAGTGCGGTGCACGCGGCAGCTACATCCCCGCCTCATTTCCCGGCGCCATCATCCGCCGCCACACCGGCACGCCCTTCATGGGCTACGCCGGCGCCACCTATCTGGTGCAGGAGGTGTGCAACGCGCTGTTCGATGCGCTGTTCCACATCCTGCCGCTGGGCAGCGACATGGACCGGGTCGACGCCACCCCGTCGCGGCTGGCGCGCGCCGACGCGCGCCCCTGGGACGACGACGCCCAGCGCCTGCTCGATCAGTACCTCGACCGGCAGCCCTTTCTGGTGCGCATCTCGGCCGCCAAGCGGCTGCGCGACAAGGCGGAGGAAGCGGCGCGCAGCGCCGACGAACAACGCATCACCGCAGCGCGCGTGCAGCGTGCGCTGGAAACGACATGAGGACCGGTCTGGCCACCGTCCGGAGCGGGCGCAGCACGCGCCCGTCCACCCTCTTGCGGGGCGCAGTCGGCCCCGGAAGTCCCCGCCGCGCGGGCGTTGCGCGGCAATGGCCGAAAGGCCCGTCAGGAGGTAATCGGTATGGCTGATGGCACTAGAAGCGGATCCCTGTCAGGACTGACAGATTCCGAGGCGCGGGAATTCCACGCCATTTTCATGACCAGTTTCATCGTCTTTCTGGTCGTCGCGATCATCGCGCACATCCTCGTCTGGAACTGGCGCCCGTGGCTGCCGGGTTCCGAGGGATACGCGTCGCTGATCGAAGGCGTCAAGGCGGCGACCTACTCGGTCATTCCTTACATCTACCAGGCATAGGAGCGCAGATATGTGGCGTATTTGGTTGCTTTTCGATCCGCGCAGATCGCTGGTCGCGCTGTTCACCTTCCTCATGGTGCTGGCGCTCCTGATCCATTTCATCCTGCTCAGCACCGATCGCTTCAACTGGATCGAAGGCCCGAGCAAGAAGCCCGCAGCCACGGCCCAGAGCGCAATGCCGGCTCCGGTCGCGATGCGGACCACGCAGTAAATGCACTGACGGCAGGAGTGCGGGGACCGGGCCTGCCCGGCCCCGCATGAGGGCTGCAGCGCGTTTCTACCGCGGAGGCATTGCGCTTCCGGATAAGGGGGTTGGCATGTCCATGCTCAGTTTCGAAAAAAAATACCGCATCCGTGGCGGGACGCTGCTCGGCGGAGACCTGTTCGACTTCTGGGTCGGCCCCTTCTACGTCGGTTTCTTCGGTGTGACCAGCCTGTTCTTCGCGCTGCTGGGCACACTGCTCATCATCTGGGGCGCCTCGCAGGGCAGCACCTGGAATCTCTGGCAGATCAGCATCGCGCCGCCCGACCTGAAGTACGGCCTCGGCATGGCACCGCTGATGGAAGGCGGGCTGTGGCAACTGATCACGGTGTGCGCCATCGGCGCCTTCGTGTCCTGGGCGCTGCGCGAGGTCGAGATCTGCCGCAAGCTCGGCATGGGCTATCACGTGCCGGTGGCCTTCTCGTTCGCCATCTTCGCCTACGTGACCCTGGTGGTGTTCCGGCCGCTGCTGCTCGGCGCCTGGGGCCACGGCTTTCCGTACGGCATCATGAGCCACCTCGACTGGGTGTCGAACACCGGCTACCAGTATCTGCACTTCCACTACAACCCGGCGCACATGCTGGCGGTGAGCTGCTTCTTCGCCACCACGCTGGCGCTGTCGCTGCACGGTGCGCTCATCCTGTCGGCGACCAATCCGCCGGGCGATGGCGTGGTCAAGACACCGGACCACGAGAACACCTTCTTCCGCGACGCCATCGGCTATTCGATCGGCACGCTGGGCGTGCACCGGCTGGGCCTGTTCCTGGCGCTGTCCGCCGGCTTCTGGAGCGCGGTGTGCATCGTCATCAGCGGTCCGTTCTGGACGCGCGGGTGGCCTGAATGGTGGAGCTGGTGGCTCAACCTTCCCGTGTGGCGATAACAGACGAAAGCGAGGGTGCCATCATGGCCGAGTACCAGAATCTATTCACGCAGGTGCAGGTGCATGCACCGTCCTTTCCCGGGGTGTCGGTCGGTCGTGACGACCGCGAGCGCACCGGCACGCCGATCCACGTGCATCTGTTCGGTCGCCTTGGCGACGCGCAGGTCGGGCCCATCTACCTCGGCTGGTTCGGGCTGGCGTCGCTGATCTGCGGCTTCATCGCCTTCGAGATCATCGGCCTGAACATGATGGCCTCGGTGAACTGGGATCCGATCGAGTTCGTGCGCCAGCTGTTCTGGCTCGCGCTGGAGCCACCGGCGCCGCATTACGGACTGTCGATACCCCCGCTGAACGAAGGCGGATGGTGGCTGATGGCGGGCTTCTTCCTCACCACCTCCATCCTGCTCTGGTGGGTGCGCATGTACCGCAGGGCACGCGCGCTCGGCATGGGTACCCACGTGGCCTGGGCCTTCGCGGCCGCGATCTGGCTCTACCTGGTGCTCGGCTTCATCCGCCCGGTGCTGATGGGGTCGTGGTCGGAAGCGGTGCCCTTCGGCATCTTCCCGCACCTGGACTGGACCGCCGCGTTCTCGATCCGCTACGGCAACCTGTTCTACAACCCCTTCCACATGCTGTCGATCGCCTTCCTCTACGGCTCGACCCTGCTGTTCGCGATGCACGGCGCCACCATCCTTGCGGTCAGCCGCTTCGGTGGCGAGCGCGAGATCGAACAGATCGTCGATCGCGGGACCGCGTCCGAGCGCGCCGCGCTGTTCTGGCGCTGGACCATGGGTTTCAACGCGTCGATGGAATCCATCCACCGCTGGGCCTGGTGGTTCGCGGTGCTGTGCCCGCTGACCGGCGGCATCGGCATCCTGCTGACCGGCACGGTGGTCGACAACTGGTATCTGTGGGCCGTCAAGCATCACGTTGCACCGATGTATCCGGCGGTGTTCGGCACCGTCGTCGATCCCGCCACCGTGCAAGGAGTGCAACCATGAACAGGCTGAAGGCAATACTGCGCGTCGTCGCGATGCTGGGGGCGGGGCTGCTGTTCGCCGCCTGCGAGAAGCCGCCGATCGACACGGTGCAGCGCGGCATGCGCGGCACCGGCATGGTCCAGGTGTACAACCCGCGCATCGTCGAGGGCGAGCAGCCGAAGAACGTGGTGCCGGTCGCGATACCGGCAGCGCCGCGCGAAGGGCAGAAGGCGTCCGAGGTGTTCCAGAACGTGAAGGTGCTGGGCGACGTCAGCGTGGCCGAATTCACCCGGCTGATGGTGGCGATGAGCGCCTGGGTCGCGCCGGAAAAGGGCTGCGCCTACTGCCACAAGCTGGAGAACATGGCCGACGACTCGATGTACACCAAGGTGGTGGCGCGGCGGATGATCCAGATGACGCAGCACATCAATGCCGACTGGAAGGCGCACGTCGCCGAGACCGGCGTCACCTGCTACACCTGTCACCGCGGTCAGCCGGTACCGGCCGAGGTATGGTTCCAGCCGGCGCCGCAGAAACACGCGACCCGCATGGCCGGATCGAAGATGCAGCAGAACACGCCGGATGCCGCGGTTGCCTATGCCTCGCTGCCCTACGATGCCTTCAGCCGCTATCTGCAGAAGGGCCAGCAGATCCGCGTCAATGCGGTGAGCGCGCTGCCGACCGCGCCGCACGGCTCGCTGGCGGACACCGAGGGCACCTACGGTCTGATGATGCACATGTCGGATGCGCTCGGCGTGAACTGCACCTACTGCCACAACAGCCGCGCCTTCGCCCCCTGGAGCGAAAGCACGCCGCAGCGGCAGACCGCCTGGCACGGCATACGGATGGCGCGCGACCTGAACAACGACTACATGACGCCGCTGACCGGAACCTTCCCGGCGCACCGGCGCGGCCCCACAGGCGATGTCGCCAAGCTGAACTGCGCGACCTGCCACCAGGGCGCCTACAAGCCGCTCTACGGCAGCTCGATGCTGAAGGACTATCTGGCGCTCAGCGCGCCCGGCGCACAGGCCGCGCTGCCGCCTGTCGCGGCGGCCGAGGCACCGGCACCGGCCGCAGAGCCGGCGGCGGCAGCCAAGCCCTGATCCGCGGTCGGCGCGCTGCGGTGCGCCGACCTGACCCCGTTCGGCCGCTCCTGCAGTTCTCCTCCGCGCTGGGCCAGACAGCGCCTCTGCGGGAGCGGATCCGGACACCACGCAGGCAGGGCGCGCCACCCGGTGCGCCCGCATCGCGCAGCGCCCGGGTCGGCTGGCCCCTCCCGCACTCCGCGCAGAGGAGACAGTCATGCAGGTCAGCGAAGTCATGTCGTCCGGCGTGCTCAGCGCAGCCCCCGGCGACAGTGTCAGATCGGTCGTCATCCACATGCTCAGCCGTCACTGTGGCGCCATTCCGGTCATCGAGCCGGACCGCACCCTGGTCGGCATCGTGTCGGTGCGCGACATCATGCTGCCGATGTATCCCAAGCTCGGCGACTACATCCACGACAACGTCGGTACGCGCGATTTTCTCGCGATGGAGCAGGGCTACGACGCCGTGCTGGCGATGCGCGTCGACGCGGTGATGACGCGCAATCCGCTGGCGCTGGCGCCGGAGACACCGGTACTCGAAGCCGCGTCCTGGATGGGCGTGAAGAACTTCCGCCGCATGCCGGTCACCCGTGACGGCAAGCTGGTGGGCATGGTGAGCATCGGCGACATCAACCGCGGGCTGTTCTTCGCGCGCGTCGGCAGCTGATACCGGCCGGTCCGGTGTGCCCTTGGATCTGCTGGCGCGGTGATGGCACGGCCAGGGCCGCGCCCATGAGAAGCACGCTCGCCCCGTCGACGGAGCCGGGCATTGCGGGGGCGCGCGTGCCCGCGATTACGGCCTGAACCGGCCGGCGCTCGCGGTCTGCAATGGCCGCATCGCGACCCGTGCTCGGTCCCACAAGGATTGCGCCCTGTTCGCCACCGGAGCCGGCTTTTGTGGGCGCGGGCCTGCTCGCGATGCAGCCTGTATCGAAGCCGAAGGCCCGGCAGGTCGCATCGCGACCAGAAGTCGCTCCTGCAAGGAGTACGTGCCTGACCGCGGTCGTATCAGAGCGGTTTCACGCCCTCACGAGCACGCGATTTAAGACCCCAGTTCCAGATCGCGTTCAGCGGCAGCGGCAGCACCATGAACAGGTGTTCGAGCACCGCCAGGCCGGCCATCGTGGCGAGCAGGGTGAGGGCGACCGCATCGGCGCTGCCCGGGGCTGCGGCGGCCGCGTGGCCGACCAGTTCGCCGGTCAGCGCGCCGCCAGCGACGATGGACAGCGGCCACAGCGCGTTCATGCGGCGCCGGCGGAAGAAGCTCTTCAGATAGAGCAGGTGCGGCGGCAGGAATTCCTCGCTGAAGTTGCGCACGCCGAAGTGCAGGTTCAGCTTGGCCGACAGCCGCATGCCCCAGAGCAGCAGATAGCTGTGCAGCGCGGTGGCGTTGGCGGCGTCCAGCGTGAGCAGATGGATCAGCAGCGCGCCGCCGGCGATGGCCAGTTCGTGATGGATGATGGCTTCGGTCGCGTGCCGGAAATGCGCGAGGCCGTCGCAGCCGGCGGCGCAGGCGTGCTTGCGCGGGCCGGTCACCCAGCCCATCAGAAAGCTCATTTCCATCCAGCCCCACACCACCAGCGCGCTGGTGAATCCGCAGTAGCTGCCGAGCGCGCTGTCGAGCTGCGCGCTGTGATGCAGGCCGATCAGCGCCGCGATCGCCAGCCCGCTGGCCACCGTCATGCTGACGCGGAAGGTGCGTCGCGGCAGGCCGTCCAGATAGAGGATGACACCGGTCGCCGCCCACCACAGCGCCAGCGCGTAGAGCAGGGGCAGCGCCCAGCCGGGCAGGGCGCCGTCCATCGCGCTCACCAGGCCGGCGACACGCGCACGTCGTCCGGCACCGTGTTCGGCTTGACCGGGTGCAGGTAGAGACGGGCGAAGGTGCCGAAGGCGGCCACTGCGCAGACGCCGCGCTTGAGCAGACCGGTGAGGCCGCCCTGCTGCTTGGCCCACTCGTTCGCCTGGGCCAGCGCGAACAGCCGTTCGAGGCCGGCGCGGAAGGCCGGGCTGTCGGTGTCCAGTGTCAGCGGGAACACCTGTTTCGAGATGTCCGAGGTGATGCGGAATACAGCGTAGTCGTAGCTGTCCGCCTCCAGTCCCATGGCCTGGTGCAGCTGCGGCCGCATGTGGTCGCGCACGTACATCGTGGCGTACACCGCGAGCAGGAAGAAGCGCACCCACAGCAGATTGGCGCCGCGCAGCAGGTGAGGCTGGGCGCGCAGGATGAGGGCAAACGATTCGCCGTGCCGGAATTCGTCGTTGCACCAGCGCTCGAACCAGCGAAAGATCGGATGGAAGCGCAGTTCCGGATGACGTTCGAGCTGCCGGTAGATGGTGATGTAGCGTGCATAGCCGATCTTCTCCGACAGATAGGTGGCGTAGAAGATGTATTTCGGCTTGAAGAAGGTATAGCGCTTGGTGCGCTTCAGGCTGCCCAGATCGACGCCGAGGCCGTAGTCCTTCAGCGACATGTTCAGGAAGTTGGCATGGCGCGCCTCGTCGCGTGCCATGTAGGCCATCAGTGCCTTGATGTCCGGGTTGTCGACGTTCTTCTTGATTTCGTTGTACAGCACGCAGCCGGAGAACTCGGAGGTGATCGAGCTGATCAGGAAGTCCATGAACTCCTGGTGCAGGGCCGGTGGCAGGTCGCGGATCTGTTCGCCGAAATCGGCGCTGCGCTGGAAGTGGTCGTGATTGTTGTCGCCTTCGTACTCCAGCATCATCGCGTCCCACTCGGCGCGCACCGGGCTCACGTCCAGCCGGTTCATCGCGTCGAAGTCGGTGGTGTAGAAGCGCGGGCTCAGCATGGTGCTGACGCGCGCCTTGTCGGTGGCCTCGACGGAAACGGCGGCCTGCGGCGCAGGCTGTGTGGCGGTGCTCATGGCTGTGCTCCCGATGCATGCAGGGTGGGGCGGCCGGCGTCGAGCAGCCGGCCGAAGGCGCCGGCGTTCACCGGGCCGAAGGATTCGAGGTCGACCCGGCGTGCGGTGCCCGGGTCGATCAGCGTGAGCCGGCCGTCGGCGCGGGCGACCAGCGAGAACGGCTGCTCCGGCCCGATCTGCTGGCGGCGGCGTTCGCGCACCAGACCGCGCAGCGTGCCGCGCACGAAGCCCTGTTCGCCGACGAAGGCGTCGATCTGGGTGCCGGTCCGCGCGTCGATCACGGCGATGCTGCCGTCCGGCCTGTCCTCGAAGCGCAGCGCGCGCTCCGCGATCGCCGGCGCGTCCGGTGCGGCGATCGGTGTGCCGGACACACGGACCAGCGCCACCGCGGCCAGCACGCCTGCCAGCGTCAGGCCGATGGCCAACAGCGGCCAGCGCGGCAGTGCGGGGGCGGAATGCGCGCTCATGCGGTCGGCCTCAGTGCGTTGCCAGCTGCGGCGCGCCGGCGGTGCGGCGGGCACGCGGTGCGGGCGCATCGGCGGCCTGCGCGCGTGCCGGCTGCAGCCCTGCGCGGTGCGCGGTCTGCCAGGCTTCGGTCAGCAGGCCGGCGACGCGGGCGGCGTCGGCGATGCAGCACAGCATGGGCTCCGGCCGCGCGGCCCGCCACGGTCGCGCGTGCGGCCACAGGTGCAGCAGCGCGATGCGGTCGGGCGCGGCCAGCAGCAGCGGAATGTTGCCGTGCCCGTCGCGCGTGAGCTTCAGCCCGGCCGATTCGATGCGGTTCAGCGGCAGGTTGAAGGTGAGGCTGAGCACGATGCCGACCCGCATCACGACGCGGCGGTCGGTGATCGTGTAGACCGTGGTGCGCGCGCTCAGCCAGGCGAGCAGCGTGATCATGCCGAGCGCGGCCAGCACCAGTGGCAGCAGCATCAGCACGGCACTGGCTGCGTCGCCGAAGCTGCCGCCGTCGGCGACGACGAAACCGGCGCGCAGCGCGAGGATGACTGCGAAGTAGAGCGCCAGCGCGCGCAAGTGGAAGCGCTCGCGTGCCAGTTGCTTCCAGTCCGGGCCACCCTGCCAGAGCAGGGTTTCGTCGGCCGGCAGCCGTTCAGGCAGGCCAGGCGCAGCTTCGAACTCGTGTTCGTGGCCGTCGTGGCGGACTGCGCGCAGGCCGCTCACAGCAGAGGTTCCTTGCGCGACGCCTCGGCGTACAGCGTGCCGCCGCCGTAGTAGGCCATCACCTTTTCCTCTTCCAGCAGCGTGATGCGATCAGTCGCCCTGGGCTGGGGCACGCTGGCGAACTGGTGGCCGAGGATGGAGGCCACCCTGACCGCGCGTTCGCCGACACGGCAGAAGTTCATCGGCAGCAGCACGCGACGCGTGCCGCCTTCGGCCGGCACGTCCAGTTCGAGGTAGCGGAAGATCGCTTCCGAGCGGTCCACCCAGAGGTCGCGTACCACGCCGCCCCGTGCGCCATCGGCGCCGAGCACCGGCAGACCGCGCGGGTCGGTGTCCTGGTGCGCGACGTCGTAGTCCGGCGCGTCGCGCAGCGGAACGATGCGCAGCGCGCCGTCAAAGGTGAGGTCGGGCAGGTCGGCGCGGTCAGCCCAGGCGCCGGGACCGACGCCATCCAGCATCGGGTTGCCGGTCGGGTCCAGCGGGGCGCCCGGCCAGTTGCCGCTGGGCGTGGCCTTCAGCGTCTGCGGCGACCTGAAGTCATTGGGTACGGTGACCGTGCGGCCGTCCTGCAGGCGGAAGGTCTTGGGGTCGGGAATCGGTGGATAGCCCTGCACGCGGATGCTGTCCGAGCGGTCCGATTCCAGCGGGTAGCCCTCACGTTTGCTCTCCTGGTGCAGGTGGTAGATCAGCCCCGCAAAGAAGATCCAGAACGCGTACAGCACGAGCTGGGCGACGTCGATGTACTGTGTGATGGCGCCGGTTTCCATGGTCATTCTCCTGTGTGATGGATGGTCAGCCGGGGAAATCGGCCAGTCCGAACTTCGCGCTGGCCGGAGCCGGTGCGTGCGGGGCGCTGCGCACCAGTGGCCCGAGTGCGACCAGGCTGGCGAACAGCAGATAGATTTCGCAGTGATAGACGAAGCTGTAGCCGGTGGCCGGCGAGATGAGCGCCGGGCCCAGCGTGCCGGCGGCGGCCAGCGTGGACACCATGTCGCGCAGCGCACCGCCGAGGGCGATGGCCAGGCCGGTGCTGCAGGCATGCACCGCACCCCAGGCGCCGAGCGCCAGTCCGTTCAGGCCGCCGCTGTCCAGCCCCATGGCGGCGGTCAGCATGCCGACCGAGAACAGTCCGCCGCCGAAGCCGATCAGGCCGACACCGCCGCGGAACAGCGCGGCCGAGTGCAGCGGCTCGGCGAACACCACGGTCGAGAAGGCGACGATGCCGATCAGCGCGCCGAAGGCGGCGACGCGGCAGGCATCGACGCCGCGCGCCAGCGTGCGCGCCGCGAAGGCAAAGGCGGCCAGCGCGCCGCAGGCCATCAGCGCGGTCAGTGCGGTGGTCGCGCCGACGCCCATGCCCAGTACCTCGGCGCCATACGGTTCGAGAATGATGTCCTGCATGCTGAAGGCGGCACTGCCGAGCCCCAGCGCCAGCAGGTAGCGGGTGGCGCGCGCGTGCGTCGCGAACTGCTGCCAGATCGTGCGGAAGGGCGGGCGCGGCGCGTCGGTGCCGCGTGCGCTGCGCGCCTCCTGCTTCCACAGCGCGGCGATGTTCAGCGCCATGGTGAGCAGGGCCGATCCCTGGATCACCTGGATCAGCCGCAGCTGAGAGAAGTCGGCCAGCAGCAGACCGAATGCGATGCCGCTGCCCACCATGCCGACCAGCAGCATCAGGTACATCAGCGCCACCACGCGCGGGCGCGCCGCGGCCGGTGCGAGGTCGGTGGCGAGCGCGAGGCCGGCGGTCTGTACCGTCTGCATGCCGGCGCCCACCATCAGGAAGGCGAGCGCGGCGCCGGCCTGGCCCACCCATTCCGGGCCGCGCGTGTCGCCGGACAGCAGGATGAGCGAGAAGGGCATGATGGCCAACCCGCCGAACTGCACCAGCGTGCCCATCCACAGATAGGGCACGCGGCGCCAGCCGAGCGCCGAGCGGTGAGTGTCCGAGCGGTAGCCGAGCAGCGCGCGGAAGGGCGAGAACAGCAGCGGCAGCGCCACCATGGCGGCCACCAGCCAGGCGGCCATGCCCATCTCGACGATCATCACCCGGTTCAGCGTGCCGATCAGCAGCACGGTGGCCATGCCGACCGACACCTGGAACAGCGACAGGCGCAGCAGGCGGGCCAGCGGCAGCGCGTCGCTGGCCGCGTCGGCGAAGGGCAGGAAGCGCGCGCCGACACCGGTCCAGAGCCGTGCGGCACGGGCGTTCAGTGCGGGCAGTCCGTGCCCTCTGCGCGGCGCGTTCATGTGCGCACCAGTTCCATCGCCTGCGAGGTGTAGAAGCCGCTGACCACGCGTTCGCTGCGCAGCGGCGCCATCGCGCGCAGGCCGTCCTCCTCGGCGATCAGGCGGCCGAGCACCGCGGCGCGCACCGGTTCGATCGCCGGTGCCCGGTTGCCGCGCGGAAACAGGCGGCCGACGAAATGCATGGCGTCGAGCGCGCGCGTGCTGGGCGGGAAGGTGAACAGGATGGAGGCGGCGGTCCGTGCGGCCAGACCGGACAGCACGCGCACCGCGTCGCGCGGCCGGTAGTGGATGAGCGAATCCATCGCCACCACGTGGTCGAAGTGACCGAGCGCCGGATCCAGCATGTCGCCGGAGCGGAAGTCGATGTGGCCGGCCAGGCCCTGCGGCATGCGCTCGCGCGCCAGCCCGACCAGGGTCGGCGACAGGTCGATTGCGACGACATGCGCGCCACGGCGTGCCGCCTCGACCGCCAGCGCGCCGGTGCCGCAGCCGGCGTCGAGCAGCCGGCGGCCGCGCATGTCCTCCGGCAGCCAGTCGAGCAGCGTGGCGCGCATGCGGTCGCGGCCGGCGCGCACGGTGGCGCGGATGCGCCCGACCGGTGCGTCCGAGGTGAGCCGCTTCCAGGCATCCACCGCGGTGCGGTCGAAATAGGTGGCGATCTCGCCACGGCGTTCGAGGTAGGAGCTGTCCATGATCAGTCGAATCCCAGCAGGTCGAAAATGTCGCGGTCCTTCATCGGCGCGCATTCCAGCGGATCGGCGCCGGCCCACAGCGAGGCGGCCAGGCGCAGGTATTCGTGCTGCACCGCCTCGACCTCGACCGTCGGATCCATCTCGAACAGCGTGGCCTTCTTCAGCCGGCTGCGGCGGATCACGTCGAGGTCCGGAAACTGCGCCATGGTCTTCAGGCCGACCCGCTCGTTGAAGCGGTCGATCTGGTCGGTGGCATTGCTGCGGTTGGCGATCACGCCGCCCAGTCTCACCTTGTAATTCTTCGACTTGGCCTGGATGGCGGCGACGATGCGGTTCATCGCGAAGATGGAATCGAAGTCGTTGGCGGTCACCACCAGCGCGCGGTCGGCGTGCTGCAGCGGTGCGGCGAAACCGCCGCACACCACGTCGCCGAGCACGTCGAAGATGACCACGTCGGTCTCGTCGAGCAGGTGGTGTTCCTTCAGCAGCTTCACGGTCTGTCCGACCACGTAGCCGCCGCAGCCGGTACCGGCCGGCGGGCCGCCCGCCTCGACGCACATGACGCCGTTGTAGCCGGGGAACACGAAGTCCTCCGGCCGCAGTTCTTCCGAATGGAAATCGACGGTTTCGAGAATGTCGATCACCGTCGGCACCAGCGACTTGGTGAGCGTGAAGGTCGAGTCGTGCTTGGGATCGCAGCCGATCTGCAGCACGCGCTTGCCGAGCTTGGAAAAGGCGACCGACAGATTGGACGATGTCGTGCTCTTGCCGATGCCGCCCTTGCCATAGACGGCGAACACCTTGGCGGTGCCGATGCGCAGCGTCGGGTCCTGATGCACCTGAACGCTGCCTTCGCCGTCCGCCTGCGAGGTGCCGCGACGCGTCTTCAGCGACGACAGCGGGACATGGGTGGTGGTGACTGTATTCACGGTGCGGCCCTGGAGAAGTGGGTGAGGTGCGTCATGCGCTGGCCCGCTGGAACACGCCTTCGAGGCGGTCTTCCAGTTCGTCACCGGCCTCGCGCAGGCGTGCGAGCACGCTGTCGTCCGGCTGCCAGTAACGTCGGTCGTGCGCCTCGATCAGCCGGTTGGCGAGCTTGGCGGCGGCGGTGGGATTCAGTTCGGCCAGCCGGGTGCGCATCTTCTCGTCGAGCACGAAGGTCTGCGTCAGCTGCTGGTACACCCAGGGCGATACCTGGCCGGTGGTGGCCGACCAGCCCATGGTGTTGGTGATGTGCGCTTCGATCTGGCGCACGCCTTCGTAGCCGTGCGCCAGCATGCCTTCGTACCACTTCGGGTTCAGCATGCGGGTGCGCGTTTCCAGCGCCACCTGTTCGTCCAGCGTGCGCACCGATCCTTCGCCCAGGGTCTGGTCGCCGATATAGACCGGTGCCACCGCGGCGTCGGCGCCGCGGGCGCGGCGCACCGCGCGGGAGATGCCGCCCAGCGTGTCGAAATAGGTGTCGACCGTGGTCACCCCCAGTTCGACCGATTCGAGGTTCTGGTAGGCCAGTTCGACGTCGGCCAGCACGCTGGCGAGCAGCGCGCTGCGGGCGACCGGACGGCCGCTGCGGCCGTAGGCGTGGCCCTTGCGTCGGGTATAGGTTTCCGCCAGTTCGTCCTCGTCGTCCCAGCGGCTGTTCTCGATCAGGTGATTCACGTTCGAGCCGTAAGCGCCTTCGGCATTGCCGAACACGCGCAGCGCGGCGGTTTCGAGGTCGCAGCCATTGGCCGCCTGGAAGGCCAGTGCGTGCTTGCGCACGAAGTTGTGCGCCAGCGGCTCGTCGGCGCTGGCGGCGAGGAAGGCGGCTTCGGCCAGCATGCGGATCTGCAGCGGCATCAGGTCGCGGAAGATGCCGGACAGCGTGATCACGACATCGACCCGCGGCCGGCCCAGTTCTTCCAGCGGCACCAGCTGCGCACCGACCAGGCGGCCGTAGCTGTCGAAGCGCGGCTGCGCGCCCATCAGCGCCAGCGCCTGCGCGATCGGCCCGCCCTCGCTCTTCAGGTTGTCGGTGCCCCACAGCACCATGGCAATCGATTCCGGGAAGGGGTGGCCGTCGTCGGTATGGCGGGCGAGCAGCCGGGCCGCCTGTTTCGCGCCATCGATCACGGCGAAGGCGCTCGGGATGCGGAAGGGGTCGAAGCCGTGCAGGTTGCGGCCGGTCGGCAGAACCGCCGGCGTGCGCAGCAGGTCCCCGCCGGGCGCAGGACGGACGAAGCGGCCGTCCAGTGCGTGCACCAGCGCATCGACCTCGTGGTCCTTCGCCAGCAGGCGGTTGGTTTTCGTCAGTTCTTCGATCAGCGCGCGCGTGCCGTCATCGTCGGCCAGGTTGCCTGCGCTGCGGATGCGCTCCGGGCTGTCGCCGCGCATGACCGCGGCAATCATCGCGCGCGGCAATTCGATGCCGTGACCGGCCTGGGCGACCGCGTGCAGCAGGTCGGCACGTTCGGTTTCTGTCGGCGCCTCGCCCACCACGTGCAGACCGCAGGGGATGAGCGTGCGCTCCAGTTCGTGCATCTGCAGGCCCAGCGTCGTGATGGCGGTTTCAGCGTCGGCCCATGGCGGCGTCGCCGCGCACAGTTCGAGCGCAGCCGCCTGCGCCTGGATCAGCGCAGCCAGTGCCGGCGCCTCGCGCTCGCTGCCCGGTTCGCGTGCGCGCCAGCGTTCGACCGATACCTTCAGTTCGGCCAGTCCGGCGTACAGGCCGGCCTGGGTGACCGGTGGCGTCATGTAGCTGATCAGCGTGGCGCCGGAGCGGCGCTTGGCCAGCGCGCCCTCGGACGGGTTGTTCGAGGCGTACAGGTAGAGGTTGGGCAGCGCGCCGATCAGGCGGTCCGGCCAGCAGGCGCCGGACAGGCCGGCCTGCTTGCCCGGCATGAATTCGAGCGCACCGTGGGTGCCGAAGTGCAGCACCGCGTGGGCGGCGAAGTCCTCGCGCAGCCAGCGGTAGAAGGCGGAAAAGGCGTGCGTCGGCGTGAAGCCCTGTTCGAACAGCAGGCGCATCGGGTCGCCTTCGTAGCCGAAGGACGGCTGCACGCCGACGAACACGTTGCCGAAGCGCGCGCCGAGCACGAACAGGTGACGGCCGTCGCTCAGATCGCGGCCGGGTGCCGGGCCCCAGTGCGCCTCGATCTCGCGAAGCCAGGTTTCCCGCCGCACGTGTTCGTCCGCCGGGATCCGGTGATGCACATTGGCCGGTGCGCCGAAGCGCTCGGCATTGCCGGTCAGCAGCGCGTCGCGCAGTGCCGACTCGCTGGCAGGCATGTCGATCTGGTAGCCCTCGCGCTTCAGCGCGCCCAGCGTGCGGTAGAGCGAGGCGAACACCGACAGGTGGGCGGCGGTGCCGACCGCGCCGCCATTGGGCGGGAAGTTGAACAGCACGACCGCAACCCGGCGCTGCGCCCGTTCGGCGCGGCGCAGCGCGATCAGCCGCGCCACCTTGTCCGAAAGCATGTCGGCGCGCTCGGCGCACACGTGCATGTCGCGCCCGCCCTCGCTGGGCGGGAAGCTGCAGCGGCGCGCGCAGCCTTCGCAGGTACCGCCGGCGCCGGCCGAGCGGCCGCCGAACACCATCGGACTGGTGGCGCCGTCGAGTTCCGGGATGGCGACCATGATGGTGTTCTCGACCGGCAGCAGGCCGCGCTCGGAGGCGCCCCACTGTTCCAGCGTCTGGAACTCCACCGGGTGGGCGGCGAGGTAGGGCACGTCCAGTTTCGCCAGCAGGTCTTCCGCCGCTTTCGCGTCGTTGTAGGCCGGCCCGCCGACCAGCGAGAAGCCGGTCAGCGAAACCACTGCGTCGACCACGGCGCGGCCGTCGCGGATGAAGAAGCGCTCGACCGCCGGCCGCGCGTCCAGACCGGTGGCGAAGGCGGGAATGACCGACAGGCCGCGCGCTTCCAGCGCGGCGATCACGCCGTCGTAGTGGGCGGCGTTGCCGGCCAGCAGGTAGGAACGCATCAGCAGCACGCCGACCGTGCCGCGCGCGTCCGGCGCAGTCGGCAGCGCAGCGACCTGTTCGCCGATGCGCTGGGCGATGCGCGGGTGATAGACGCCGACCTCCGGGTAGTCGAACGGTGCGCCCGCTTTCATGCGGCCGCGCAGATGGGCGCGCGGGCCGTCGGCGTAGCGGTCGATCAGGAAGCGCACCATGTTGGCGATGTTGTCCTGCGAGCCCGCCAGCCAGTACTGCAGCGTCAGGAAGTAGGCGCGCACGTCCTGTGCGGTGCCGGGTATGAAGCGCAGCAGCTTGGGCAGGCGGCGCAGCATGCGCATCTGCCGTTCGCCGGAACTGCTGCCGCCCTTGCCGGCATTGCCGCGCAGCCGCTTGAGCAGTGCCATCGGACCGCTCGGCGGCGCGCTCATGTCGAAACGGCCGATGCGGGTCAGCCGCGCGACCTCACTGGCCGACATCGCGCACACCATGGCATCGCAGTGCTCGCGGCGCGCGATCAGCGCCGGCAGTACCGGGCGGAAGTGGTCCTCCATGAACAGCATGGTGGCGATGACGATGTCGGCGGCGCCGATGGCTACTTCGCAGCGCGCCAGTGCCTCCGGCCGGTCGCTCCATTCGGAGGCGGCGTGCACCTCGAGTTCCAGACCGGGCAGTTCGCGCCGCAACGTGCTGCGTGCGCGCTCGGTGGCACTGGCCAGGTGGGTGTCCATCGTGACGATGACCACGCGTACCGGCGTGGCATCGGCGGTCGAGGGCTCAGCGCGCGAAGTGAGCTTTGGCATCGTAGAGCGTCTCCACCGTGATGGTGCTCAGTCCGCGGCTGCGGGCGTAGCTTTCGGTATTGCGGCGCGCCTTGCCGCGGACGAAGAACGGAATCTTCTTCAGTTCGCGCTCGCCGTCCTCGGTCCATGCGGGGGCGTCGTCCGCGTCGTCGCTGCTGCCGAGTTCGGCCACCGCCATCGTCTGTGCGGCGACGGCAGGCAGGTGCGAGGCGGGCGCGGCGTCGTTGAATTCGAAGTCGTCGCGGAACATCTGCAGCAGGTGCTCCTCCAGCCCCATCACCAGCGGATGCACCCAGCTGTCGAACAGCACGTTGGCGCCTTCGAAGCCGTACACCGGGCTGTAGCGGGCGGGCACGTCCTGCACGTGGATCGGGCTCGATATGACGGCGCAGGCGATGCCGAGCCGCTTGGCGATATGACGCTCCATCTGCGTGCCGAGCACCAGTTCGGGTGCGGCGGCGGCGATGGCCTTCTCGACTTCGAGGTAGTCGTCGCTGATCAGCGCCTCGACGCCGTAACGCGTCGCCGCCTCGCGCACGTCGCGTGCGAAGTCGCGGGCATAGCAGCCGAGGCCGACCACGGTGAAGCCCATCTCTTCGGTCGCGATGCGGGCGGCCGCGATCGCGTGCGTGGCGTCGGCGAAGATGAATACCCGCTTGCCGGTCAGATAGGTCGAGTCGACCGAGCGCGCATACCAGGGCTGGCGCGAGGCCGAAGTGCCGCGTCCGGCTGCACCCGGCGTTTCACTGGCCAGCAGCGGTGACGGATCGACGCCGGCCAGTGCGGCGACTTCGGCGATGAAGTCGCGCGTGGCGCCGACGCCCATCGGAATGGTCCGCGTGGCCGGCATGCCGAAGCTGCGGCCGAGCCAGCCGGTCAGCGTGCGCGACACCTCCGGGTAGAGATCGATGTTGAAGTCGGCATCCGGCAGGCGGCGCAGGTCGTCGACCGAGGCGCCGAGCGGTGCCACCACGTTGACGTCTATGCCGAGCGCGTCGAGCAGGCGGCGGATCTCGATCACGTCGTCACGGCAGCGGAAGCCGAGTACGGTCGGGCCGAGCAGGTTGGCGCACGGCCGGCGCGCCGGGTCGCGCGGCGGGCGGCTGCTTCCGGGCGCCGGCACCTGGTCAGCGAGCAGGGCACGCACCAGGTGGTAAAAGGTTTCGGCGGCGCCCCAGTTCTCCTTCTTCGAGTAGGCGGGCAGTTCCAGCGGTACCACCGGTATCGGCAACTGCATGCCGGCAGCCAGCGCGCCGGACTGGTCCTGGATCAGCTCGGCGGTGCAGGAATCGCCGACCAGCAGTGCGGCGGGGCGATGGCGTTCCCAGGCCTCGGCGACCGCGGCCTTCACCAGTTCGGCGGTGCTGCCACCGAGGTCGCGAGCCTGGAAGGTGGTGTAGGTGACCGGCGGCCTGTGGTCCTGCCGCTCGATCATCGTGAACAGCAGGTCGGCATAGGTGTCGCCCTGCGGTGCGTGCAGCACGTAGTGCAGGTCGCGCATCGAGGTGGCGATGCGCATGGCGCCGATGTGGGGCGGGCCTTCGTAGGTCCAGAGCGTGAGCTGCATCGTGCGTCCCTCAGACGGCCAGCCGTGCGCGGCGCGCGAACGGACGGGCGAACAGTTCGGCCAGATCGCCCGCCTGGTCGTAGCCGTGGATCGGCGAGAACACCAGTTCGATCGACCACTTGGTGGCCAGGCCTTCGGCCTCGAGCGGATTGGCCAGACCGAGACCGCACACGGTGAGATCGGGACGGGCGGCGCGCACGCGGGCGAGCTGGCGCTCCAGGTGCTGGCCTTCGCTGAGCACGGCGTCCTCCGGCAGCAGTGCCAGTTCTTCGCTCACCATCTGGCGGTCGAGAAAGGGCGTGCCGACCTCGATCAGCCGCATGCCCAGTTCGCGATGCAGGAAGCGTGCGAGCGACGGTTCGAGCTGCGAATCCGGCAGCATGAACAGGCTGCGTCCGGCCAGCAGCGGGCGTTGCCGGGCGAGTGCGGTTTCAGCCCGCGCACGCGCCGGCGCGGTGACCGCGTCGAAGGCGGCCGGTGTCACGCCCCAGGCGCGGGCGGCCGCTTCCAGCCAGGCGGTCGTGCCTTCGGCGCCGAAGGGGTAGGGCGCGTGCAGCAGGCGGGCGCCGCGGGCGACCAGCGCGCGCACGGTGTCGCCATTGAAGGGCTGGGCCGGCAGCAGGTCGGTGTTCGGACCGATCGCCGGCACGTCGGATGCGCGCCGGCCGGGCAGGAACACCACGTCTGCGATGCCCATCTGCTCGAACTGGCGCCGGAACTGGTCCTCGACCACGTCCGGCAGACAGCCCACCACCATCAGCTGGCGCGCGTCGGTGTGCGGCATCAGCGGCACGAAGGTGCGCAGCGCGGCGTCCTCGCCCTGGGTGAAGGTGGTTTCGATGCCGGAACCGGAATAGCTCAGCACCCGAACCTGCGGCAGCAGCCGGGCATTGAGGCGTTCGGCGGCGCGTGCCAGGTCGAGCTTGATCACTTCCGACGGGCAGGACCCGACCAGGAACAGCGTGCGGATTTCCGGCCGGCGTTCGAGCAGCGTGACGCACAGGCGGTCGAGTTCGTCGTTGGCGTCGGCCATGCCGGCCAGGTCGCGGTCGGTCAGGATGGCGGTGCCGAAGCGCGGCTCGGCGAAGATCATGACGCCGGCGGCGGACTGGATCAGGTGGGCGCAGGTACGCGAGCCGACCACCAGGAAGAAGGCGTCCTGCAGCTTGCGGTGCAGCCAGACGATGCCGGTCAGGCCGCAGAACACTTCCCGCTGGCCGCGTTCGCGCAGCACCGGGCGTTCGCCGCAGCCGCTGCGGGTGGTGACCGGAATGTCGTGCAGATTGCTCATGCCTGCACCGCCGGTGCGGGCTCGCAGGCGACCGGTCCGGTCACGTCCAGCCGCGCGGCGCGCAGCTTGAGCAGGAACTGTCCGGCGTTGATGACATAGGTGAAGTAGGCGGCCAGCGCGAGCCACATCAGGCCGTCCGGGCCCAGGCTGCCGGTCGCCAGTGCGACCAGGTAGGCGGTGTGCAGCGCGAGTACCGCGAAGCTGAACACGTCCTCCCAGAAGAAGGGGCGGGCGAACAGCCAGACGCCGAACACCGCCTTTTCCCAGATCGAGCCGGTCACCATGATGGCGTACAGCAGCAGGGTCTTGATCACCACCGACCAGGTCGCGGCGGTCAGGCCTTCGCCGGACCACAGATAGCGCAGCACGAGCGCGAGGCTGATCGCGAAGGCGATGAACTGCACCGGCGCCAGCACCCCCTGCACCAGGGTCCAGGGCGAATCGTCACGCCGGCGGCGTTCTTCCGGCGTGTAGAGCGGCGTGTGCCGCGTCGCCGGTGAGGCCTCTTTGTTGCGCATCGTCGCGTCTCCTCTGTCCTCGTAATCGAATCTAGACGGCTGAGGACAAAGTGTCAATGTAAATTGACGTCACGACGAAATTACATTGGTCGGAGGCGATGCGTGCGGAGCGGGCGCCCGTCCGGCGGACCGCGCGGTCAAAAATGACAAGTTAACTTGACAGTGCAGGGGTGCGCGCTCTATTCCTACAATGTTGGCGTCCAGTTCTGCAGACAGACAGAACACCCGCCTTCCTGCCCAGAGACTTGCTCACCCTCGTCATCAGTGCCTCCACGGACACTGGGTTCACGACCCGCAGCAGCCGTACAGCCCGTCCGCATCCAGGCTGCGTCCGCCGAAGACGCATCCGACACGGTCGAGGCACGACAGAAAAAAGACGCAAGGAGGCAGGAAGATGGCCGGGATGACGCAGCGAGGCGCCCGCAGGGTGCCGATGTCGGGCGAGGCTCTATCCACGCAGGAGCAGGGCGGGGTCAGTCAGTTCGGCGGACCGCCGATCGGGCCGCCGGTGTTCGCCGCCCCCGACTGGCTGGGTGATCTGGCGCAGACGATAGAAGCCGAAATCATTCCGCGCCTGATGCTGGCGCATGGCGGTGTCGCCGATGCACCGCAGGCCGCAATCGGCTCGGCGAGCATCTCGGCGCGCGAAATCCACGATTTCGCCAATCTGGTGCTGGCGCAGGATGCTGGCGTCGTGCGCCGCTGCGTGCAGGCGATCCGCGCGCGCGGTGTCGGGCCCAAGGCGCTCTGCCTCGATCTGCTGGCGCCGGCGGCACGGCGGCTCGGGGAACTGTGGGAAGCCGATCTGTGCGATTTCACCCAGGTCACGCTGGGCCTGTGGCGGATACAGCAGGTGCTGCACGACGTGAGCCCGAGTTTCCGCAGCGACCTGCATTCGGGTGAAAGCGGCCGCCGCGTGCTGCTTGCGACCCTGCCCGGGGAGCAGCACACCTTTGGCATGTCCATGGTGGCCGACTTCTTCCGCCAGCGCCGCTGGGACGTGCGGCTCGATACGCCGGGACCGCGCGGCGAGGCCCTGCGCCTGCTGCGCGCCGAGCGCTTCGATCTGGTGGGCGTGTCGCTCGGCAGCGAAACGCGGGTCGACGAACTGGCCGAATGGATCGTCGCGGCACGTCGCGTATCGCTGCAGCGCGACATCGTGGTGATGGTCGGTGGCCCGATCTTCGTCAGCCGCCCTGAGTGGGTGCCGCTGGTCGGCGCCGATGCCACGGCCCGCGACGCGAGCGCGGCGGTCGACATGGCCGAATCATTGCTGCCTGTGCGATTCGCGCATGGGTGATCAGTTTCTGGAGGGTATCGATTGGGTTCGGAGCAGGGGCGCGATCAGATCGCGAAAATGGACGCCGATGCGGGAAGGTTGACGGTGAAGCCTTTTGATTCGCCGATGGGATTGCTACATGGCGTCGACGCCGAGTCGGCTGCACGACTCATTGCCGCCGCCTCCGACGTTGCGCTGTTGCTCGACGACAAGGGCGTCATCCGCGACCTTGCATTCAACGACGGCGCGCTGCTGCCCGAGGCCGGCGCGCGCTGGCTGGGGCGTCGCTGGACCGAGGTGGTCACGGTGGAAAGCCGCCCCAAGGTCGAGGCGCTGCTGCAGGACGCGGCGAGCGGCGACAGCCGCCGTGCGCGGCACGTGAATCATCCGGTGGCGGGTGGCAGCGATCTGCCGCTGCTCTACTCGACCGTGCGCATCGGCCACGACGGTACGGTGGTCGCGCTCGGTCGTGACCTGACCGCGCTGTCCATGCTGCAGCAGCGGCTGGTCGACGCGCAGCAGTCGATAGAGCGCGACTACGCCCGCCTGCGCCAGCTGGAGGCGCGCTACCGCCTGCTGTTCCAGATGACGTCGGAAGCGGTGCTGGTGGTCGATACGGTCAGCCAGCGCATCGTCGAGGCGAACGCGGCCGCGAACCGGCTGCTCGGGGACGACACGCGCAGCGTGCTCGGGCGCAATTTTCCCGAAGGGCTGGACGACGCCGGCAATCAGGCGGTGCAGGGGCTGTTCGCCGCAGTGCGCGCCAACGGCCGCTCGGACGACGTGCGCGTGCGCGGACCGGGCGGCAGCGACTGGCTGGTGGCCGCCTCGCTGGTCAGGCAGGACGCGGCCTCGCTGTATCTGGTGCGCCTGTCGCAGATCGGAGCCGCCGGCGCCGAATCCGGCGAACGGATGTCGGTGACGGACGCGGTCGAAATGGTGCCGGACGCCTTCGTGCTGACCGGTGAGGACGGCGTCATCCTGACCGCCAACCAGGCTTTCGTCGATCTTGCCCAGCTGGCGACCATCGAACAGGCGCGCACGCAGTCGCTGGAGCGCTGGCTCGGCCGCCCTGGGGTCGACTTCAAGGTGCTGATGGTGAATGTGCGTCAGCACGGCTCGATCCGCCTGTTTTCAACGGTGCTGCGCGGCGAGCACGGTTCGGACGTGGACGTCGAGGTGTCGGCGGTCGCGGTGGACCGTGGCGATCACCCGTGCATCGGGTTCACCGTGCGGGGCGTCAGTCGCCGCATCGAACCGGAACCGCGCATCAGCCGCGAAATGCCGCGCTCGGTCGAACAGCTGACCGGGCTGGTCGGCCGGGTGTCGCTGAAGGATCTGGTGCGCGAATCGACCGACCTGATCGAGAAGCTGTGCATCGAGGCGGCGCTGGACATGACCAACGACAACCGTGCCTCGGCGGCTGAAATGCTCGGCCTGAGCCGGCAGAGCCTGTACGTGAAGCTGCGCCGCTACGGCATCGGCGACCTCAACGCCGATCAGGGCGACGAGGGCGGGCAGGACGCGGGCGAGGAGTGACGCGGTGAGCGGCCGGCCCTGCCATTCGAGGCGGGCCGGCGTCGCCCGCTGTGGTGCATTCGCGATGATCTGGCGGAGGGTGTTGCCCCTGAATGCCCAGACCGCCCTTGAAGCGCCGAGATGTAAATCAAAATAGACTGATTGAGTGTAAGTTTGTCTTGACGCTCTGGTGTGTCAAGCCTACTGTTAGCTCATGACACGTCCTGCTCTCTCTGCCGTTGCCGAACTGCTCAAGCCCATCACCTGGTTTCCGCCGATGTGGGCTTTCGGTTGTGGCGTCGTGGCGTCCGGCCTGCCGGCCGGCGAGCGCTGGCAGGTGGTGCTGCTCGGCGTGCTGCTGGCGGGGCCGCTGGTCTGCGCCACCAGTCAGGCGGTGAACGACTGGTTCGACCGCCATGTCGATGCGATCAACGAACCGCAGCGGCCGATTCCATCCGGTCGCATGCCCGGCCACTGGGGCCTCTACATCGCGGTCATCTGGACCGCGCTGTCGCTCGCGGTGGCCACTGCGCTCGGTCCCTGGGGCTTTGCCGCGGCCGCGGTCGGCCTGCTGCTGGCCTGGGCCTACAGCGCGCCGCCGCTGCGGCTGAAGGCCAACGGCTGGTGGGGCAACAGCGCCTGCGCGCTCTGTTACGAAGGGCTGGCCTGGGTGACCGGCGCGGCGGTGATGGCCGGCGGCAGCATGCCCGATCTGCGCAGCCTGCTGCTGGCCGGTCTGTACAGCGCCGGTGCGCACGGCATCATGACGCTGAACGATTTCAAGTCGGTCGAGGGCGACCGCCGCATGGGCATCGCTTCGCTGCCGGTGCAGCTGGGCGTCGCACGTGCCGGCCGCGTCGCCTGCTGGGTGATGGCGCTGCCGCAGATCGTGGTCGTTGCGCTGCTCGCGCACTGGGGCGCACCGGTGCATGCCGCGCTGGTCGGCCTGCTGCTCGGCGTACAGCTCATGCTGATGTCGCGCCTGCTGGACGATCCGCGCGGCCGTGCGCCCTGGTACAACGGCACCGGCATCACGCTCTACGTGGTCGGCATGCTGGTGAGCGCCTTTGCGCTGCGCGCACTCGGAGGTGACTGACATGAACACGCCGCTCGGCTGGCTCGGCATCTTCCGTCTCGGTCTGGTACAGACCGCGCTTGGCGCCATCGTGGTGCTGACCACCTCGACGCTGAACCGCGTCATGGTGGTCGAGCTGGCGCTGCCCGCCATGCTGCCCGGCATCCTGGTCGCGCTGCACTACGCGGTGCAGATGCTGCGGCCGCGGCTCGGTCACGGCTCCGATCTCGGCGGGCGACGCACACCGTGGATCATCGGCGGCATGGCGCTGCTGGCCGCCGGCGGTACGCTGGCTGCGGTCGCCACCGTACTGATGGCCGATCACTTCGCCGCCGGTGTTGCGCTGGCGGTGCTGGCGTTCGCGCTGATCGGCGTCGGTGTCGGCGCCGCCGGCACCTCGCTGCTGGTGCTGCTCGCCAAGCGCGTGGAGGACGGTCGCCGCGCAGCCGCCGCCACCATTGTCTGGATGATGATGATTCTCGGCTTCGCGCTGACCGCCGGCATCACCGGCAGGCTGCTCGATCCGTTTTCCGGCGAGCGGCTGCTGCAGGTCGTCGCCGCTACCTCGGCCTGCGCCTTCATGCTTGCACTCGTCGCCGTACGCGGCGTCGAGGGTGGCGCCCCTGCCGCGAACGCGGTGTCGACGGGGCTGCCGCACTCTCCTCCCAAGGGCACCCCTCAGAGCACCCCATTCCGCGCTGCACTCGCCCAGGTCTGGGGCGAGTCGCATGCGCGGCTTTTTACACTGTTCGTATTCGTGTCCATGCTCGCCTACAGCGCGCAGGATCTGATACTCGAACCCTTTGCCGGCACCGTGTTCGGCTATTCGCCGGGGCAGTCCACCCAGCTGTCCGGGCTGCAGCACGGCGGCGTGTTCGCCGGCATGCTGCTGGTGGCACTGACCGGCACCGTGTTCGGCGGCCGGCAGATCGGCTCGCTGCGGCTGTGGATCATCGGCGGCTGCATCGCCTCCGCCTGCGCGCTGGCGGGCCTGACCGCCGCCGGCTTCAGCGGCCAGGGCTGGCCCTTGCGCGAAACCGTGTTCCTGCTCGGTGTTTCCAATGGCGCGTTCGCGGTGGCGGCGATCGCGTCGATGATGCGACTGGCTGGACGGGGCGGCGCCGGACGCGAGGGCGTGCGCATGGGGCTGTGGGGCGCGGCGCAGGCGATCGCTTTCGCGCTGGGCGGATTCGCCGGCACGGTGGCGGTCGACCTGGCGCGCGCGCTGATCGCCGAACCGGGCGTCGCCTATGCGCTGGTGTTCGCCGGCGAGGCGCTGCTGTTCGTCGTGTCGGCCGGCATGGCGACGCGGATTTCCGGCCTGCAGCCGGTGACCGTGGCGGCGCACGCGCCGACCGCGCCGCTGCCGCTGATGACGCGTGTGGAAGGCGAGGCGTGACCATGGAAAGCTACGACGTGGTGGTGGTGGGTGGCGGCCCGGCGGGCGCCACGGCGGCGACCGATCTGGCGCACCGCGGATACGCGGTGCTGCTGCTCGACCGCGGCGGGCGCATCAAGCCCTGCGGCGGCGCGATACCGCCGAAGGCGATCGAGGAATTCCGCATTCCGGACGAACTGCTGGTCGCCCGCGCCCGCTCCGCGCGCATGGTGTCGCCCAGCGGACGCGAGGTCGACATGCCGATCGATGGCGGTTTTGTCGGCATGGTGGATCGCGAGCAGTTCGACGAATACCTGCGCGAGCGGGCCGAACTGGCCGGCGCGCACCGGCGTACCGGGCGTTTCCTGCGGGTGAGCCGTGACGGTGCCGGCTCGGCGGTCATCCATTACCGGGTCGGGGAGCAGGGTGAGCGCTGCGTGCGCGCCCGCGCCATCATCGGCGCCGATGGCGCGCTGTCCGAAGTGGGCCGGCAATGCGTGCCCGGCGCCGACGAAGTGCCCTGCGTGTTCGCCTACCACGAGATCGTGCGGGCGCCGCAGGCCGGCTTTGACGGCAGCCGCTGCGATGTCTATTACCAGGGCCGGCTGTCGCCGGACTTCTACGGCTGGGTATTTCCGCATGGCGACACGGTGAGCGTGGGCGTCGGCTCGGCGCGCAAGGGCTTCTCGATACGCGGTGGCGTCAGCGCGCTGCGCGACAGTGCCGGCCTGGGCAGCGCCGGCACCGTGCGCCGCGAAGGCGCGCCGATCCCGATGCGGCCGCTCCGGCGCTGGGACAACGGACGCGACGTCGTGCTGGCCGGCGATGCGGCTGGCGTTGTCGCACCGGCCTCGGGCGAGGGCATCTATTACGCGCTCAGCGGCGGCCGGCTGGCGGCCGAGGCGGTCGACACCTATCTGGTCACCGGCGACGCGCGCGCGCTGGGCCTGGCGCGCAAGCGCTTCATGAAGGCGCACGGCCGGGTGTTCATGGTGCTCGGCATCATGCAGCGCTTCTGGTACGCCAGCGACCGGCGGCGCGAGCGCTTCGTCAGCATCTGCCGCGACCCGGACGTGCAGCACCTCACCTGGCAGGCCTACATGCACAAGCGTCTGGTCCGCGCCCGGCCGCTCGCGCACATGCGCATCTTTTTCAAGGACCTTGCCCACCTCTGCGGCATCGTGTCGCCATGAACGCGCGTCCGGCCGGGCGCTGGAAGTCGGTGGCCATCGCTGCGTTGGCCGCGCTCGCGGTGGCCGGTCTGGGCGGCGCCATGACCGACCTGAGCGACTGGTACCGCGCGCTCGCAAAGCCCGCCTGGCAGCCGCCGGACTGGGCCTTCGGGCCGGCCTGGACCCTGATTTTCGGTCTTTCCGCCGCCGCCGGCGTGCTCGGCTGGCGGTACGCGCCGGACGCGCGGGGGCGCCGCCAGCTGCTGGCGATGTTCGCCGCCAACGGCGGCCTGAACGTGCTGTGGAGCGCGCTGTTCTTCCATCTGCGCCGTCCCGACTGGGCGCTGGCCGAAGTCGTGCTGCTGTGGCTGTCGGTGCTGTTCCTGATGGTGCGTCTGCGACCGTGGTCCGCGCGCGCGGCAGCATTGCTGCTGCCCTATGCGGCCTGGGTCGCGTTTGCGGCCGTGCTCAATCTGGCCATCGTCCGTCTGAACGCACCCTTCGCCTGATCCGCGCTGCCTTTTGATACCGTTTGCGTGTTCCGGCGCGCGACTTGCCGCAGCAGGACGCGTTAAACTCAGACCATTGAGGTCGTTGTCGCGAACGCGCCGCTGGCAGTCCGGTCTTCCGCAGGCCTGCCCCCCTGAATAGAGCGCACCGGGGTTTCCCCTCTACGCGGCAGCGCATGTCCCGGTCCAGGCCGGGCCCGAAATTCTCAGCAGGTCGGTCGATACCGCCCCGCTTACCAGGCCCATGCCGTGAACAAGCTACCGAATGATCCAGGAGACCTGAGCGCCTTCTCCGATGTGGCCCCGGAGTTGGCGGACATGCTCGTGTCGGTCGCCAGCGACATCGCGCTGGTGATCGACGACCAGGGCGTCATCCGCAGCGTCGCGCTGGGCGGCACCGAGCCGGTCAGCGCCGCCGCCGGCGAATGGCTGGGCCGCCAGTGGATAGACACCGTCACGCCGGACACCCGCCGCAAGGTCGAGGACCTGCTGAGCGAGGCCGCCGAGTCGGGGGTGTCGCGTACCCGTCACATCAACCACCCGTCGCCGGCCGGCAGCGACCTGCCGGTGGCCTATACCGCGGTGCGCCTCGGTCACGGCGGCCCGCTGCTGGTGGTCGGACGCGATCTGCGCGCGGTGTCCGCGATGCAGCAGCGTCTGGTCGATGCCCAGCAGTCGATGGAACGCGACTACTGGCGCATGCGGCAGGCGGAAACACGCTATCGGCTGCTGTTCCAGATCGCCACCGACGCGGTGCTGGTGGTCGATGCCGACACGCTGCGCATCGTCGATGCGAACCGGGCCGCCGGCCGTCTTTTCGGTGGCACCCTGCAGGACATGCCCGGCCGGCATGCCGGCTACGCGCTGGCGCCGGCATCGCTGCCTGCGCTGGAAGAACTGCTGGGCACGGTGCGCGTGTCCGAGCGCCCGGGCGACGCGATGTTCGAGCTGGCGTCCGGCGGTCGCATCCATGCCTGGGTATCGCTGTTCCGCGACGAAGGCAGCACGCTGCTGCTGATGCGCGCCTGGCCTGATGGCGGCCAGATCCCGCCGGTCGCCGACGATCCGATGCTGCCCGAGCTGGTGCGCCTGACGCCCGACGCGGTGGCCTTCACCGACGAACAGGGTCTGCTGCTGAGCGCCAACCCGGCTTTCGTTGAATTGGTGCAGGGCAACGAAGCGGCCTCGCTGCGCGGCCGTTCGATGGCTGACTGGCTGTCTGACGGCGGTGAGGCGCTGAACGTACTGCTCGCCGCGGTGCGGCAGAGCGGCACGCTGCGCCTCGCTACCCGCCTGCGCAACGAGCGCGGCCACGCGGTCGATGTTGAACTGTCGGCCGTGCTGATCCATAACGGAGACTCGAACAACATCGGCCTCATCATCCGCGCCGTGCAGCCGCGCGGTCCCGGCGCGAGGGACAGGGGTCACATGCACTGAGCGGTCACGCAAAGTGAACGATCCTCTCTACAGTCCGCCTTTCGGTCAGGCGGACCTGACCAACTGCGAGCGCGAGCTCATCCATCTTGCCGGCTCGATACAGCCGCACGGCGTGCTGCTGGTCGTGCGCGACGACGACTTCCGGGTGCTGCAGGCCAGCCTCAACGCCGAACAGTGGCTCGGCGTAGCCCACGCAGCGGTAGTCGACGCGCCGCTGTCGGCACTGGGCGGCGATCTGGCCGACCGTCTGGCCGGACTGCGCGCCGCGCTGACGCCCGAGGAACTTGCGCCCTTCCACTGCACGACCGGCCACGGCGGCCTGTTGCGGCAGTTCGAAGGCATGGCGCATCGCGGGCAGTCGGGCACGCTCATCGTCGAGCTCGAAACCGCCGGCCCGGCGGCCGAGGACGCGGCGGCGCAGGCGCTGCTGGCGACCGCAGTGCGGCGCTTCAGCGAGGCGATGAGCATCGACGCGCTGGCCGATACCGCGGTGCAGTCGATACGCGAACTGACGCATTACGACCGCGTGATGGTGTACCGCTTCGATGCCGACGGCCACGGCGAAATCGTTGCCGAGGCGCGGGACGACCGGCTCGACACCCTGCTCGGTCACCGCTATCCGGCGACCGACATTCCGCAGCGCGCGCGCGATCTCTATCTGCGCAACCGGGTGCGCGTGCTGGTCGATGCGCGCTACCTGCCGGTCGCGGTCGAGCCGCGCTTGCTGCCGCATACCGGTGAAGAGCTGGACATGTCGATGTGCCACCTGCGCAGCATGTCGCCACTGCACATCCAGTACCTGCGCAATATGGGCGTCACCGCCACGCTGGTGGTGTCGCTGGTCCGTGAAGGGCGGCTGTGGGGGCTGATCGCCTGTCATCACTACGCGCCGCGGCGCATCCATTACGCCCAGCGCGCCGCGGTCGATGTGCTGGCCGAGGTCATGTCGACCCGCATTGCGGCGATCGAGAACTATGTGCGCACCCAGGTCGACCTGCTGGTGCGGCGCATGGAACTGCGCCTGATCGAGGCCACCTCGACCGAAGGCGACTGGCGGGCGGCGCTGATGCGCAACGCGCGCACCCTGCTGCAGCCGATGGAGGCGAGCGGCGTCGCGCTGCTGCACGACGGCGAACTGCTGACCGCGGGCGAGGTGCCGTCCACCGGGGCGGTACGCGCGCTGGCCGGCTGGGCGGCCGGCGAAATGAAACAGATGCTGTTCAGCTGCGTGTCGGTCGAGCGCGCCAACCCGGCGCTGGCCGGCCTGACGCCGGTGGTGTGCGGCGTGCTGGCGATCGACCTGTCGACACGCGGCCGCAATCTGCTGATGTGGTTCCGGCGCGAACAGCGTGCCAAGCTCACCTGGGCCGGCGACCCGGCCAAGCCCATGGTCGACAACGATCCGCTGACGCTGTCGCCGCGACGGTCATTCGAGGCCTGGTCGGAAATCGTGCGCGGCACCGCCGCACCGTGGTCGCGCGCCGATCTGGCGCTGGCCCGCGCGATCGGCGCCTCGCTGCGCGACGTGATCATGCAGACGCAGGCGGTGCGCCTGCTCATCGCCCAGCACCAGCTGGAAAGATTCCGGGCCGCGGTCGATGAGTCGCCGGAGCCGCTGCTGGTCGCCGATGGCGACGGCCGCATCCTGTTTCCCAGCCCGGCGCTGGCGGGCATCCTGCCGGTTGGCAGCCCGCAGCCGGGCAGTTTCGACGAGCTGGCGACGCTGTTCGACGATACGGACGCGGTGCGCGAAGTGCTGAGCTCGCTGCGCGACGGACGGGTGTCCTGGCGGGGCGAATGGCGGATGCGCGCCGCGGGCGGTCTCGCCCTCGGCGTGCGCGCCGACGTCGTGCCGGGCCCGGGCGGTGCGGTGCTCGGATGCATCCTGATGTTTACCGACCTGACCGACGCCAAGCGCACCGAGGCGGCGCGCCGCCATCTCGAACAGTCGCTCACCCTGACCGGCCAGGCCGATGCGCGGCGCACCACGCGCGACGCACCGGGCCTGCCGGACGAGGTGATGGGCGCCATTCTGGCCAACGCCAGCGTGGCGGCGATGGAGCTGACCGACACCACGGCGTCCATCCCGGTCGCCACGCTGATCGAGGAACTGGAAGCGTCGGCGACGCGGGCCGCGGCGGTCTATGCCCGCCTGCGCGAATTCAGCCGTCCGCTCTGAGCGGCTCGGCGTCGCTGACCGGCAGCGCCTCGAAAATGTCCACATGACGCAGGAAAGCCACTGACGCCTCGTCCGCGATGGCTGCCCGGGTGGCTTCGTCCAGATGGGGGCGGTCGAGCGCGGCACGCAGCCGCGCGCTGAGGTCGGCCGGCGCATCGGGGCCGAAACGGTAGAAGCGGGTGCCGGCCTCGCCGTCCAGCGCGAAGCGGCGGGCGACGATGCGCTGCAGTATCTGCCCGCCCTGCAGGTCGCCCAGATAGCGCACATACACATGGGCGAGCAGCCGCTCCGGCCAGCTCGCCGACAGTGCACGCAGGTGGGCCGCGTAGGCGGCGGCCGGCGCGACCAGCGGCAGTGCGTCCGCCCAGTCCCGACCGCCATGCAGCGTCTGCAGATCGGCTTCGAGCGCCGCCCGGCGCGCCAGACGGTCGAGTTCCAGCGCGGCCAGGTCGGGATGCGCCGCATGCCGCTCGAGCGCCGCTTCGAGCTCACGATAGATCGGGTGCAGATTGCGCAGCAGCGTGCAGTAGGCGGTGCGCCCGAGCTCACCGCGCAGCAGGGCGGGCATCGGGCCGCTGCGCTCGACCCGCGCGTGGTGTTCTGCGGTCACCTGTCTGAGGCGCTGCGACAGTGAGTGGGGGCCGGGAGCGTGCATTGCGAAGGGGTAAGCGGCGTGAACGCGCCAGTCCTGTAAGTTATGCGAAGGATGCGGCATCGTGCCGCGACTGCACGCGTGGAGCAATCACATGTCCGACCTACTGGCCAGTGGCCTGCTGATCGACCTCATCATGCTGGGGGTTCTTTTCGAAGCGGTCGCGCTGGCGCTGCTGCACCGCCGGCGCGGACTCGGCCTTGCGCCGGGCCGCTGGCTGCCCACGCTGGCCGCCGGCCTGTGCCTGATGCTGGCGCTGCGCGCGGCGGTCACCGGTGGCGGTGCCAGCGTGGTGCTGTTCTGGCTGGCCGCCTCCGGTGTCGCGCACGCATGCGATATTTACCTGCGGCGGCCGCCGGCCTCGTGATCCGGCGCGGACATGTCACCGTCTTCCGGTAGCATGCGCCGCGGATCGACTTTCGCCACCCACACAGGATTTCGCCATGGCCGGAGCCAGCCTGCTCGCACTGATCGACGACATCGCCAGCGTACTGGACGACGTGTCCGTCCTGACCAAGGTCGCCGCCAAGAAGACCGCCGGCGTGCTCGGCGACGATCTGGCGCTGAATGCACAGCAGGTGGCCGGCGTGAAGGCCGACCGCGAACTGCCGGTGGTGTGGGCGGTGGCCATGGGGTCGGTGCGCAACAAGCTCATCCTGGTGCCGGCGGCGCTGGCGATCAGCGCCTTCCTGCCGGCCGCGGTGACACCGCTGCTGATGGTGGGCGGGCTGTTCCTGTGTTTCGAAGGCGTCGAGAAACTGGCGCACAAATTCCTGCACAGCGCCGAGGACGACGCGGCCGCCCACGCCGAGCACGTGAAGGCACTGGCCGACGAACAGGTCGATCTGGTGGCGCTCGAAAAAGACAAGGTGAAGGGCGCGATCCGCACCGATTTCATCCTGTCCGCCGAAATCATCGCGATCACGCTGGGCACTGTGGCCGATGCGCCTTTCGGCACCCAGGTCGCGGTGCTGTCGGGCATTGCGGCCATCATGACCGTGGGCGTCTATGGCCTCGTGGCCGGCATCGTGAAGCTGGACGACGCCGGGCTCTACCTGAGCCGCAGCGCGTCGGGCGCCACCCGGGCGCTGGGGCGCGGCATTCTGGCGCTGGCGCCCTGGCTGATGAAGGCGCTGTCGGTGGCCGGCACCGCGGCGATGTTCCTGGTCGGCGGCGGCATCCTGACGCACGGCATTCCGGCGCTGCACCACGCCATCGCGCACCAGGCCGAAGCGGTCGGCGGCGTGGCCGGCGTGCTGCTGCCCTTTCTCGCGGATGCGCTGACCGGCGTGGTCGCCGGCGCGATCACGCTGGCGGTGGTGCTGGGCATAAGGAAGCTGCGCGGTACCGCGGCAGCCTGAGTGCGGCGGTCAGACGGCTTGATTGCGCATTCGGCTGCTGCGCCCTGACGACAACTCCGATTCAGTCCGCCGGGCTCAGGTCCGGCTTCAGTGCGCCGCGGTCGTCGAACACCACGCAGTCGCCGTGCCAGTGGGCGCCGCCCACTTCCTCGAAGTAGCGCAGGATGCCGCCTTCCAGCTGCCACACCTGATTGAAACCGGCCTTCTTCATGATGGGCGCCGCCTTTTCGCAGCGGATGCCGCCGGTGCAGAAGGTGACGATGGGCGTGTCCTTCAGCTCGGCGTACTGTTCGAGCGCGGCCGGGAACTGGCCGAAACTGTCCACCCCCGGATCGAGCGCGTTGTCGAAGCTGCCCTTTTCGATTTCCCAGCGGTTGCGGGTGTCGATGATGACGAACTTGCGGCCTTCGTCGTACCAGCGCTTCAGTTCGGCCGCCGGCAGATAGGGCGCCGGCGTGTCGTTCAGGTCGAAATCCGGCTGGCCGACGGTGACGATTTCCTTCTTCAGCCGTACCCGCAGGCGCTTGAACGGCAGTGAATCCGAGTGGCTCCACTTCACGTCCATGCCGGCGAAGCGCGGGTCTTCGGCCAGCGCGTCGAAGAAGCCGCGCAGATCGGCTTCGAGACCGGCGAGGAAAAGGTTGATGCCTTCACTGGCCAGCAGCACGGTGCCGAGCAGGCCGCGTGACTGCGCCAGTTCCTGGATGCGGGGCCGCAGCGCCTCGCGGTCGTCGAGTTTCACGAAGCGGTAGGCGGCGGTGTTGGCGTAACGGTTCATCCGCCGATTATCCCGGCGCGCAGGGCCGGGACTCAAGACACAGATCAAGCGGCGAGCGGATCAGCCCAGCGCTTTCGACAGGTTGTACAGGCTCAGGCCACTGATCAGCAGGCCGACCAGCACCAGCAGCGCACGGGCCGGCAGGGCGCGGCACAGGAAGGCAGCCAGCGGCGCGGCGAACAGGCCACCCGCGACCAGACCGGCCACGGTGGCCCACGGGGCAGCGTCGATGAACAGCACGAAGGCGCCGGCACTGGACACCGCGATGAAGAACTCGGCGAAATTCACCGAGCCGATGGTGCGCCGCGGATCGCTGCCGGCGCCGACCAGACTGGTGGTGACCACCGGGCCCCAGCCGCCGCCGCCCGCGGCATCGACGAAACCGCCGAACAGCGCCAGCTTGGCGACGTGCTTCGGCTCCTGCGCCGGCTTGCGGCGATGGCGCCAGGCCTTGGCCAGCACGTACAGCCCCATCAGCAGCAGATAGCCGGAAATCCAGGGCTTGAGCTGGCTGCCGTCGAACTGCGTCACCACCAGCGCACCCAGCACGCCCCCGATCACGCCCGGAATCAGCAGCTTGAGCATGAGCTTGCGGTCCACATTGCCCAGCTTGAGATGGGACAGGCCGGACAGCCCGGTGGTGAAGATTTCGGCGATATGCACGCTGGCGCTGGCCACTGCCGGGCTGGCGCCGGAGCCGAGCAGGAAGGTGGTGGCGGAAATGCCATAGGCCATGCCGAGCGCGCCGTCGATGCTCTGCGCGATGAAGCCGACCGCCGCTGCCTTCAGGAATTCGGACGAGGTGACCACCTCGATCACCACATGCAGCGCGGCAGCCGGGTCGTTCAGCGGCAGGCCGCGGCCGAGCAGGAACAGCGGCAGCGCCACCAGCACGAACAGCATGAACCAGGTGGCCACGGTCGCCAGCGGGTGGGCCTGCGCCTGGACGATCACCTGCTCTACCGGCGGCAGGCCGAGCGCTTCGTGGGCTTGCCCGACTTCGGTCTGGCGGGTATCGATGTGGCGGATTTTCACGACGGCGCGCTCGCGGGTTCAGGGAGCGCGCAGTCTATTCAGCAATGCTTATTCAAAAAAGTGATATTTAGTTCTATGGATATGATCAAGGCCATTGTGTGGCCCGGGTCAGCGGCCCCGGAAACGACGGTTTCCGGCGCGTATTCCGCCTGCCCTGACAGCGGGCCGGTCATCGCCGGCCGGCCGGTGCCCGCGACGGCGGCCGAAAGCGCACACCGACCGCCGCGCGCCCGAGCGCGGCGCCGCCGGCGGTCTAGCGGTAAGGACGGCGCCAGTAGCCCCAGGGATAGGGCGGGTAGTAGGGATAGCCGTACATCCACATGCGGTCGCGTTCGCGCATCGCTTCACGCATGCGTTCGGTTTCGATCAGCGTCTGCTGCATGTAGTCGATCACTTCGTCCGGCACGCCGTCCTGCCTGAGCTGGGCGAGCTGCGAGGCCTTGAGCGGGTAGAGGGCGCGGCTTTCTTCCAGACGCTGGATGATTTCGGCCGCCGGGATGCCGTCCTTCGCCATCTGCACGATTTCGTCGGTGGTGGGCGCCGGCGGCCGCGGCGGCGCGGTGACGCAGCCGCCGAGCAGCAGCGCCAGACTGGCAAGCAGCGCGGTCCGGGTCAGGCCGCGGCGGACGGTGAGGGAGATCATGCCGGACTCCTGTTCATATAGCTGCTCAGAGTCAGGGCGAGGGCGCGGAGTTCGCCGCGTCGCCGAACAGATGCGACCACACCGCGCGGATGGCGGCCCGCTCGATCCGCACGTCGTCCGCCGGCAGCCGCGCCTTGGGCGCGTCGTTCAGCCGCAGTCCGTGCTGCAGATGGCGCAGCCGGCGGTAGGCATCGCCGGCGGCCACCGCGTCGTCCGCCGGCAGCAGGCCGGCGCTGGCGGCGATGCGCAGCAGCGCGATATTGCCGAGGTTGCCGGTCAGCTCGGGGTGCGCGCCGGAGTGGGCCAGCACCATGTACTGCACCGCGAATTCCAGGTCGATCAGGCCGCCCGGGTCCTGCTTCAGGTCGAACAGCGGCGACTTGTTGCCATAGTTGTCCATCATCTTCTGCCGCATCGCCAGCACTTCGCTGCGCAGCGTCGCGAGGTCGCGCGGCTGGGTGAGCACTTCCCGCCGGATGATTTCGAACTGTGCGCCCACGCCGGCGTCGCCGGCGCAGTAGCGGGCGCGGGTGAGGGCCTGGTGCTCCCACACCCAGGCGGATTTCTGCTGATAGTCGCGGAAGGCCTCGACCGAACTGACCAGCAGGCCGGATTCGCCATTGGGCCGCAGCCGGGTGTCGGTTTCGAACAGGATGCCGGCGCTGGTGTGGCTGGACAGCCAGGTGAGCATGCGCTGGGCCAGCCGGGCGTAGGTTTCCTGCGCCGCCTCGTGCGTGTCGTCGAACAGGAAGATCACGTCCAGGTCGGAGGCGTAGCCCAGTTCCTTGCCGCCCAGCTTGCCGTAGGCGATGACCGCGAAGCGCGGCCTGTCGCAGTGGCGGCGCGGCAGCTTGCCCCAGCACATGTCCAGCGTGATGCGCAGCATCGCGTCGGCCAGTGCCGACAGGTGGTCGGACAGCCGCTCGACCGACAGGTCGCCGGCCAGGTCGCGCGCCAGCAGCCGGAACACCTGGGCGTGGTGGGCGTCGCGCATCATGTCCATCTGGCGCTCGGTGTCGTCGCCCAGTTCGTCGAGCTGGGCGCGCAGGCCGGCTTCGAAGGCCGGCCAGTCCGGTTCGGCGGTGAGCAGCCGGGTATCCAGCAGTTCGTCCAGCAGGATGGGGTGGCGCACCAGATAGGTGGCGGCCCAGCTGGAGGCGCCGATCAGCCGCGCCACCATGCCCAGCGCCTGCGGGAATTCGGCCAGCAGCGCCAGATAGGCGGCGCGCCGGCTGATCGCCTCCAGCAGGTCCAGCCCGCGCAGCGCGGTGGCGGTGGGCTGCGGCGTGTCGCGGCAGGCTTCGAGCATCTTGGGTACCAGCGCATCCACCCGGGTACGCGAGGTGTCCGGCAGCTGGCGGTAGCGGCTGCCGCCCTTGAAGGCGCTCAGACGGTGCGCCAGTTCGTCGGCATCGGAAAAGCCCATGCCGGACAGCGCGCTGCGGCATTCGCCGGCGCCGGCCTCGCACTGTTCGATGTCCTGCCACACCGCGCGCGGCGTTGATGTTTCGGCGTCCTGGGCGCCGAACACTGCGTCGAAATGGCGGCTGACATGGGCGCGGTGGCGGTCCAGTTCGACCAGCAGCGCGGCGTAGTCGTCAAAGCCCATGGCCGAGGCGATCAGTGTCTGATCCTCGGCGGTGGCCGGCAGCTTGTGGGTCTGGGCGTCCTCGACATACTGCAGCCGGTGCTCCAGCCGGCGCAGGAACACGTAGGCGTCCTGCAGCTGTTCGACCGCCTCTTCGCCCAGTACGCCGCGCAGCGCCAGCCGGTCGAGCACCTTCTGGGTGGGCCGGATCTGCAGCGCGCTCTCGCGGCCGCCGCGGATCAGCTGGAACACCTGGGCGATGAATTCGATTTCGCGGATGCCGCCCGGGCCGAGCTTGATGTTGTCCGCCATGTCGCGGCGCGCCACCTCGCGCCGGATCTGCGCGTGCAGGTCGCGCATCGCGTTGATCGCGCCGAAATCGAGGTATTTGCGGAACACGAAGGGCTTGCGCAGCGATTCCAACTCGTCATTGACGCCGCCGGTCAGCGCGCGTGCCTTGATCCAGGCGTAGCGCTCCCATTCCCGGCCCTGGGTGACGAAGTAGTTTTCCAGCATGTCGAAGCTGCAGGCCAGCGGGCCGGAATCGCCATTCGGCCGCAGTCGCATGTCCACCCGGAACACGAAGCCGTCGCCGGTCACGTCGGCCAGCAGCTCGATCACCTTGCGGCCGAGTCGGGTGAAGAAGTCGAAATTGTCGATGCGCTTGCCGGGGCCGGTCGGGGTTTCGCCGTCGGTTTCGCCCGCTTCCGGATAGACGAAGATGAAATCGACGTCGGAGCTGACGTTCAGCTCACGGCCGCCCAGCTTGCCCATGCCGATGCAGATGAAGGGCTGCACCGAATTGTCGGACTCGCCGCGCGGCTCGCCGAAGCGCTCGACCAGGCCGGCGCGCGCCTGGTCCACCGCCACCCGGACCGTCTGCTCGGCCAGCAGGGTCATGCCTTCGGTGATTTCGTCCAGATCGGCCAGCCCGGCCAGATCGCGCACGATGAGATGGGCCATCGTGCGGATGCGCAGCCGGCGCAGCGCCGATTTCAGCCCCGCCTCGTCGCCCGCGTCGAACGGCGTCTGGGCGAACCATTCCAGCAGCAGCGCGGCGCTGATATGGGCCTGCAGCGTGGTGGAAAGCGCTTCTTCCAGGGTCGGCCGCGCCTCGAGCTGGCGGGCGAGATAGCGGCTGTGGCGGCGGGCGTGGGCGATGGCGGCTGCGGCGTCCATGGGGGCGATATCGGTGGCTGGAAAGTCATTATGCAAAAAACTCGCAAGGCATCGTGTGTCGGCGGCAGCTGACAAGCGCCGTGACGGCCCGTGTTGCAGGTACACTTCCGCATCGTTTCACAGACGCAGTCAGCCACGCATTGACTGCCCGCAAAGATCCATCTTGTCCGAGCCTGTCCACGCTGAACCCGCCGCAGCGGTCGCCCCGAGCCCTGCGGCACCGGCCCGTCCGCGCTGGCAGCGTTATGCCGGCCGGGCGCTCGAGGCCGCACTGTGGGCCTGGGTAATCGCCGTCGCGGTGGTGCTGGTGGCCCGCCACTGGGTGCTGCCGGAGGTCGATCTGCACCGCCCGCGCATCGAACAGGCGCTGGGCGACGCGCTGCAGCGCAAGGTGCGCATCGACAGCCTGAGCGCCGACTGGACCGGTCTGCACCCGCAGCTGTCGCTGCGCGGACTCACGCTGCTGGACGAAGCCGGTCAGCCGGCGCTGCGGCTGGAGCGGGTCGAGGCCGCGCTCGGTTTTTCGTCTCTGGTGCGCGGCGAACTGCATCTGCACCGGCTGGACATCAACAGCCCCGACCTCTGGATACGGCGCGAAGCGGACGGCCGCCTGTTCGTGGCCGGGCTGGAGATCCGGCAGGACGGCGAGCAGGGCGGGTTCACCCGCTGGCTGCTGTCGCAGGGACAGATCAACATACGCGACGCCCGGCTGGAATGGGACGACGGTCAGCGCCCGTCGGCGCCGCCGCTGCAGCTCACCCATGTCGACATGCGGCTGGACAATGCCGGCAGCGACCACCGCTTCGGCCTGTCGGCCACACCGCCGGCCGAACTGGCGAGCCGGCTGGACATCCGCGGCGAGGTGACGCTGCCCGACCGCAACGACCTGCGCACTGCGAGCGGAGAGCTGTTCGTGTCGCTGGAAGGCGCCGACATGGCGGTCTGGCAGACCTGGGTGGATTACCCGATGGAACTGCCGCGCGGCCGCGGCGCTGCGCGGCTGTGGTCGCGCTTCGACGGCGCCCGGCTGACCGGCGTGACCGGCGAACTGGCGCTGGCCGACGTGCAGCTCAGGCTGGCGCCGGCACTGCCGCTGCTCGACCTGGTCAGCCTGTCCGGCCGGGTCAGCGCGGAACAGCTGAGCGCCGAACGGGTGGTCGCATCCGCCCGCCAGCTGCAGCTGGCCACCCGCGACGGACTGGCGCTGCGGCCGACCAGTCTGGACATTCACTGGCAGGCGGCGACCGACCGTTCGCCCGAGCACGGCGAGGTGTCCGCCAGCACGCTGGATCTCGACGCGCTCACCCGGCTGGCCGGCTACCTGCCCTTGCCGGACGATGTGCGGGAGCGGCTCGGCCGGCATGCCGCCGAAGGGCTGATCCACGAGCTGGATGGCGGCTGGACCGGGCCGCTGGCCGCGCCGGAGGCCTTCCGTGTCAGCGCCCGGCTGGAAGGTCTGGGCCTGCGGGCCGGTGGCAGCCTGCCCGGCGTGCGCGGGCTGAGCGGTCGCATCGAGGGCAGTGACGCGCGCGGCAGCGTGCAGATCGATGCGCCCGGGCTGGTGCTCGATCTGCCGGCGGTGTTTCCGCAGCCGGAAATCGCCTTTGCCCAGTTCAGGGCGCGCGCCGGCTGGTCGCGCAGCGACGGCGAAACCGAGGTGGCGATTGAATCCCTCAGTTTCCAGAACGCCGACGCGCAGGGCAGCGCGCACGGCCGCTACCGCACCGCCGGCGACAGCGCGGGCGAGATCGACCTCGACGCGAAGCTGGCCAATGGCGACGCGCGTGCGGTGTGGCGCTACCTGCCGCTCAGCATCGGACAGGACACGCGGGACTGGCTGCGCAGCGCGCTCACCGCCGGACGGGCGCCCGAGGCCACGCTGAAACTGCGCGGCCGTCTGGACGATTTCCCGTTCGAGGGTCGGCCCGGAGTGTTCCAGGTCAAGGTGAAGGCCGAAGACGTGACCGTCGATTTCGGATCGAGCTGGCCGCCGATCACGCAGCTGCGGGCCGACGTGTTGTTCGAAGGCAAGCGCATGCTCATCACCTCGCGCGACGGCCGCATCCTGAACACGAAGCTGGGCCCGACCACGGCCGAGATTCCGGATCTGGAAGTGGCCGAGGAGCTGCTGCTGGTCAAGGGCTCCGCCGCCGGTCCGACCGCCGAATTCCTGCGCTACATCGACGCCAGCCCGGTGGCCGAGCGCATCGACGGCTTTACCTCCGGCATGCGGGCGGAAGGCAACGGCCGGCTCGCGCTGTCGCTGACCATACCGCTGCGTCATTCGAAGGACAGCCGGGTCGAGGGCGAATTCGTGTTCGCCGGCAACCGGCTGGTGGTCGACAGCGCGCTGCCGCCACTGCTGGACGCTGCCGGCAAGGTGGGCTTCACCGACAGTTCGCTGTCGATACGCGGCGCCCAGGCCACGGTGCTCGGTTTCCCGATGACGCTGGACGTGGGCACCGGCGGCGGTGGCGTGGTGACCGTGGATGCACGCGGCCGCGCCTCGATGGAGGCGGTGCGCGCCCAGTTCGGCCAGCCCTGGATGACGGCACTGTCCGGTACCGCCGGCTGGCAGGCGAAGCTCGGCGTGCGCCGCAACGGGCTGGACATGACGGTCGACAGCGATCTGTCGCAGGTCAGTTCCGCGTTGCCGGCGCCTTTCGGCAAACCGGCAGGCGAGGCGCTGACGGTGAAGGTGGAGCGCATCGCTGCGCCGGATGCGCGGGAAGCCGCCCGGCGCGGCCTGCCGGTACTGCCGGCCGACCGCGAACTGCTGCGGGTGAGCGCCGGCCGTTTCGGCAGCGCCGATCTGGTCCGCCGCAGCACGGCCGGCGGCTGGGTGCTGGAGCGCGGCGCGGTCGGCCTGCCGCAGCCGCCGGCCCTGCCGGATCAGGGCGTGGCGCTGGCGCTGACCACCGATACGCTGGACCTCGACGCGCTGCGCCGCGCCTTCGCGCCGCCCCCGGCGTCCGCAGACACCGCGGGCGAAGGCGAACCGGTGCCGGTGTCGCGGGTGCGCATCGAGGCGAAGAATCTGAAAATGACCGGCCACTGGATGGAAGCGGCGAAGATCGACGCCCAGCGCCGCGGCGACCAGTGGGACATCGATCTGGCCAGCAGCCAGGCGCGCGGCCGGCTGACCTGGAACGCGCAGGGCAAGGGCCACGTGAAAGGCCGCTTCGAACAGCTGAAGCTCGATACCGGCGATGGCGAAGGCAGCAAGGTGAGCAGCAGCGAACCGCCGCAGGAACTGGACGAACTGCCGGGTCTGGACATCGAGGCCGAGCGCTTCGTGCTGGATGGCAGGCCGCTCGGCCGGCTGGAACTGCAGGCCAGCAACGAGCGACGCGCCTGGCTGATCAACCGGCTGGCGCTCACGATGCCGGAGGGCAGCTTCGTCGCCAGCGGCGCCTGGGGCACTACGCTGGGTGGACTGCGCGGCCGTGAAACCCGGCTTGATTTCACGATAGACACCGCCGATGCCGGCAAGCTGCTGGACCGCCTGGGCCATGCCGGCGCGCTGCGGCGCGGCACCGCGACCATGAAGGGCACGCTGCGCTGGCAGGGCACGCCGGCGTCGATCGACTATCCGACGCTGTCCGGCGCCTTCGACCTGAAGGCGGGCAACGGGCAGTTCAGCAAGATCAATCCGGGCGCCGGGCGTCTGCTCGGCATCCTGAGCCTGCAGGCGCTGCCGCGCCGCATCACGCTGGATTTCCGCGACGTGTTCAGCGAGGGCTTCGCCTTCGATCGGGTCGAAGGCAGCGTGGCGGTCGAGCGTGGCATCATGAAGACCACGGATTTCGAACTGGTCGGCCCGGCCGCCCGGGTGCAGATGAGCGGCAGCGCCAATATCGCTGCGGAAACCCAGAACCTCACCGTGAACGTGCAGCCGGCGCTGAGCGACAGCGTGTCGGTCGGCGCGCTGATCGCCAATCCGGCGGTCGGCGTCGCTACCTATCTGGCGCAGAAGGTGCTGAAGGACCCGCTGGGCCAGATGTTCTCCTTCCGCTACGCGGTGACCGGCTCCTGGGACGATCCGGTGGTGGCCAAGCTGGCGGACGCGTCCGGCCCGACCCCTTGAAGACGAGAGGCTGATCATGAATGCATCGACCCGCATCCGCGTCGCCGCGGTGCAGATGGTGTCCGGCCCGGTGGTGGCCGAGAACCTGGCGGAAGCCGGCCACTGGATCGCCGAGGCGGCCCGCCAGGGTGCGCGCCTGGTGGCGCTGCCCGAGTACTTCCCGCTGATTTCCGGCGACGAGGCGGACAAGGTGGGCATACGCGAGCCGGAAGGCGAGGGGCCGATACAGCGCTTCCTGTCGGAGTGCGCGCGCCGCCACGGCATCTGGCTGATCGGCGGCTCGGTGCCGCTGCACGCGGATGTGGACGACAAGGTACGCAACACCTGCCTGGCCTACGATCCGGAAGGCCGTCAGGTGGCGCGCTACGACAAGGTGCACCTGTTCGCCTTCACCAAGGGCGCCGAGAACTATGACGAGGCACGCACCATCGAAGCCGGTCACCGGCCTGTTTCGCTGGAAACCCCGTTCGGCCGGGTCGGCCTGTCCATCTGCTACGACCTGCGCTTTCCGGAGTACTTCCGCGCGCTGGGCGACATGAAGCTGCTGGTGCTGGGCGCGGCTTTCACCGAAACCACCGGCCGTGCGCACTGGGAACTGCTGCTGCGCGCCCGTGCGGTCGAGAACCAGTGCTATGTGCTGGCGTCCGCCCAGGGCGGGGTGCATCCGTCCGGCCGCCGCACCTGGGGCGATTCGATGCTGATCGATCCCTGGGGCAATGTGATCAACCGGCTCGCGCGCGGGCCCGGCGTGGTCGTAGGTGATATGGATCCGGATTATCTTTTTGAAATAAGGCAGAATCTTCCTGCGCTCGGTCACCGGCGCATCGCTTGCTGAGGCCTGTCCGCATGTCCGACCAACCTGCACGCAACCCGTCCCTGAATCCGCCCACGCTGGCGGAGGTGACGGTCATGGACGTCGAGCGTCTGCGCTCGATGTGCATCGAGCAGGAAGACATTCCGGGCACGCGCGAGATGGCGCAGCAGAAGGACAAGTTCCGGGTGCGCCTGCTGAGCAGCGATTCCACCCGGCGCGAGGGCGCCAGCCTGCTGATCGAGAAGATGTATTCGTGGCGGGGCTACCACACCAAGAAGCAGATCGACGAGGCGCCGAACCGGATCACGCTGGTGGCCGAATTCGACGGTCACGTCTATGGCACCATCACGGTGAATCTCGATTCGGACACCGGTCTGGCGGCGGATGAAACCTATCCGGACGTGATGAGCGCGCTGCGCGGCGAAGGCCGCAAGGTGTGCGAGTTCGGCAAGTTCGCGGTCGAGCAGTCGGTGAAGTCCAAGCGCCTGATGGGCACGCTGTTCCACCTGATGTGCATCTACGCCTTCCGCATCCAGGACTGCGACGACGCGCTGATCGAGGTCAATCCGCGCCATCGCTCCTTCTATGAGAAATATCTCGATTTCTTCGCCACCGCCGAAGAGCGCATCTGCCAGCGCGTCGGCGCGCCGGCGGTGCTGCTGCGGCTCACCCGCGAAACCTATCGTGCCCGGGTCGATGAACTGGGCGGTCGCTGGCGTGATCTGAAGGAAGAAAAATCGATGTTCAAGTACTTCTTCCCGCGCGTGGAAGAGGACGCCATCGCCGAACGCCTCGGGCGTCCGGCGCGCACCTGAAACGGACCCACACCGCTACATGAGCACGCCTGCCAGCACCCTTGCCGGTGCCACCGCCGTCACCGCCGCCGATCTGATCGGCACCGCCCGCTCCACGCTGCTTGCGCCCTTCGATCTGGAGCGCAGCCACCTTGACCAGGTGTTCGGCATGCTGGGCGCGCATCGCATCGACTATGCCGACCTCTATTTCCAGCACCAGTGCAGCGAAGCCTGGAGCCTGGAAGAGGGCATCGTGAAGTCCGGCAGCTTCAACATCGAACAGGGTGTGGGCGTACGCGCCATCCAGGGCGACAAGACCGCCTTCGCCTATTCGGACGAAATCAGCCTGCCGGCGCTGGAAGCGGCCGCCCGAGCCACCCGCGCCATCGCGTCCCAGGGACAGAGCCAGATCGTGCGGGCGCAGCCGGCGCTGGTGCCTGCGCCGCTGTACACCGCGCGCAATCCGCAGGGTTCGCTGAGCGACACCGAAAAGGTGAAGCTGCTGGAAAGGCTGGAAAGCTATGCCCGCGCCGAAGACGGCCGGGTGAGCCAGGTGATGGCCCATATCGCCAGCACGCACGAAGTGGTGCTGGTGATGCGCAACGACGGCCACATGGCCGCTGACGTGCGCCCGCTGGTTCGGGTATCGGTCACCGTCATCATGCAGGACGGCGACCGTCGCGAGCAGGGCTCGTCCGGCGGCGGCGGCCGCTTCGACTACGGCTACTTCACCGACGCGGTGCTGCGCGACTACGCGGCCAGAGCGGTGCATCAGGCGCGCGTCAATCTGGACGCCCGTCCGGCACCGGCCGGCACGATGAGCGTGGTGCTCGGTCCGGGCTGGCCCGGCATCCTGCTGCACGAGGCGATCGGCCACGGCCTGGAAGGCGATTTCAACCGCAAGGGCAGCTCTGCCTTCGCCGGCCGCATCGGCCAGCAGGTGGCGGCCAAGGGCGTCACCGTGGTGGACGACGGTACGCTGCCCAACCGTCGCGGCTCGCTGACCGTGGACGACGAAGGCAACCCGACCCGCTGCACCACGCTGATCGAGGACGGCAAGCTGGTGGGCTACATGCAGGACAGCCTGAACGCCCGCCTGATGGGCGTGGCGCCGACCGGCAACGGCCGGCGCGAAAGCTTCGCCCATCTGCCGATGCCGCGCATGACCAATACCTACATGCTCAACGGCGACCGCGAGCCGGAAGAAATCATCCGCTCGGTCAAGAAGGGCCTGTACGCGGTCAATTTCGGCGGCGGCCAGGTGGACATCACCAGCGGCAAGTTCGTGTTCTCGGGCGCCGAGGTCTACATGATCGAGAATGGCAAGGTGACCTATCCGGTCAAGGGGGCGACCCTGATCGGCAACGGTCCGGATGCGCTGACCCGGGTGTCGATGATAGGCAACGACATGGCGCTGGACAGCGGTGTCGGCACCTGCGGCAAGGAAGGTCAGAGCGTGCCGGTCGGCGTCGGTCAGCCCACGCTGCGCATCGACGGCCTGACCGTCGGGGGCACCGCCTGATCCGACTCCGCTGACGCCGCTGCACCATGCCGCCCTGGCTCAAGCGCTGGATACCCACGCGCGAACAGATCCTCGCCAATCCCGCGCTCGCGCCCTTTGCCGGGCGCCTGCGGGACGAGCGGCTGTGGCGCGCCGACCGCCAGAGCGTGGCGCGTGGCGTGTCGATCGGCCTGTTCTTCGGGCTGATGATTCCATTCGCGCAGTTCCTGTTCGCCATCCTGACCGCGCTGTGGCTGCGCGGACATCTGGTCACCAGCGCCGCCTGTACGCTGGTGTCGAATCCGCTCACCTTCCCGCCGATCTACTGGGGTGCCTACGAACTGGGGCGCTTCGTGCTGGCCCGGCCGGCCGCACCGGAAGAGCTGCGTCAGGTCGAGCACAGTGCCGACCGCATCGGCCAGATGGCCGGCACCGGGTGGCTGGAAGGGCTGTGGCTGTGGATAGGCGCAGCCGGCTTGCCGCTGCTGACCGGGCTGTTCATCATGGCCTGTTCGGCGGCCGCCATCGGCTACATGGCGGTGCATCTGCTGTGGCGCGAGCGGCGCGGCTGACACCGATGGCCGGCGGTTCACCGCCGGCATGAAGGAAGGAACTTCGCCGGCAGGGTAGAATCACGGACTTTGCTACGGCACACTGCCGGCGCGGTACCGAATAACGAAGCCCATGAACGCCCCCATGCACAAGATCACCGACGACGTCCGCATCAAGGAAATCCGCGAACTTCTGCCGCCCGCGCACGTGCTGCGCGAACTGCCGGCGAGCGATGTGGCCTCGGAAACCACGTTTGCCGCCCGCCAGGCCATCCACCGCATCCTGCGCGGCGCCGACGACCGCCTGCTGGTGGTGATCGGCCCGTGCTCGATCCACGACTACAAGGCGGGCATGGAGTACGCGAAGCTGCTGAAGGCGCAGCGCGAGCGTCTGTCCGCGGACCTCGAAATCGTCATGCGCGTCTATTTCGAAAAGCCGCGCACCACTGTGGGCTGGAAGGGCCTGATCAACGATCCCTTCCTCGACAACAGCTTCAAGATCAATGACGGCCTGCGTCTGGCGCGCCGCATCCTGCTGGAAGTGAACGAGCAGGGCCTGCCCGCAGGCACCGAATTCCTCGACACCATCACGCCGCAATACACCGCCGATCTGGTGGCCTGGGGCGCGATCGGCGCGCGTACGACCGAAAGCCAGGTGCACCGCGAGCTGGCGTCGGGCCTGTCCTGCCCGGTCGGTTTCAAGAACGGCACCGACGGCAATGTGCGCATCGCCTCCGACGCGATCAAGTCGGCGCAGGCGCCGCACGTGTTCCTGTCGGTCACCAAGGCCGGTCATTCGGCCATCGTGTCGACCGCCGGCAACGAGGACTGCCACGTCATCCTGCGTGGCGGCAAGGAGCCGAACTACGACGCCGAGGCGGTCGAGAAGGTGTGCCGCGAACTGGCCGCCGCCGGCGTGCCGGCCAAGGTGATGATCGATTTCTCGCACGCCAACAGCCGCAAGCAGTGCGCGCTGCAGATGGACGTGGCGCGCGACGTTGCGGCCCAGCTCGCCTGCGGCGAGGACCGCATCTTCGGCGTCATGGTCGAGTCGCACCTGAAGGAAGGTCGTCAGGATCTGGTGGCCGGCAAGGAACCGGAATACGGCCTGAGCATCACCGATGCCTGCCTCGGCTGGGAAAAGAGCGTCGAACTGCTCGACGTGCTGGCCGAAGCGGTTCGCGCCCGCCGCCGTGCGCTGGCCGACCGCGACTGATCGGTGAATACGCTGTTCGCTGCGGCGCCGGCTTCCAGCTGGCGCCGTTTCTATTTCATCAGCCTGCTGCTGACGCTGGTTTTCCGCGGCTGGCTGGGCGCGGTGCTGCCCTTCACCGGCGACGAAGCCTATTTCTACTGGTGGGGCAAGATTCCCGCCGGCGGCTTCTACGACCATCCGCCCATGGTGGGCTGGTGGCTGGCGGCCCTGATTTCGGTGTCGGAGGCCGAGTGGTGGCTGCGCCTGCCGTCCATCCTGCAGCCGGCGCTGCTGTCGTCGCTGATGCTCGCCGTCCTGCGCGACGACGCGCCGGCGGTGCGCTGGGGCACCGCCACGCTGATGCTGCTGGCGCCGGCCGGCCTGCTGGACGTGCTCATCACCACCGACATCCCGCTGGTGTATTTCAGCGTGGCGTCGGCGCTGGCTTTCCTGCACGCCCAGCGCAGCCGGTCGATGCCGGCGTTCGCGCTGGCCGGCCTGCTGCTCGGCGGTGCCTTCCTGTCCAAGTACTTTTCGGTGCTGCTCGGTCTGGCCTACATCGCCTGGGCGGTCTGGCGGCCGGCAGCGTGGAAGTGGAAGGGCCTCGGCCTGCTGGTGCTGTGCGCACTGCCGGCCGGGCTGTACAACGCGTGGTGGAACAGCCAGCACTGCTGGGCCAACGTGATGTTCAACGTGTTCAACCGGCACGGCAACGCGCATCTGGGCTGGCAGACGCCGCTGCTCTATCTGGTCATGATGGTGTGGCTGCTGACCCCGATGGTGGCGTGGCGGCTGGTGCGCGCGCCGTCGGGCTGGCTGCGGCAGCCGGCGCTGCCCTGGCTGGTGTGCGTACCGCTGGCGGTGTTCGCGCTGCTGTCGCTGCTGAAGACCATCGGCCTGCACTGGGTGTTCTCCTTCGTGCCGCTGGCCTTCCTGATGTACGCGCGCTCGGTCGATGCCGCCACGCTGCGCCGTACCGTGAACATCACTGCGGTCATCGCGGCGGTGCACGCGGTGGCACTGCTGGCCATCGGCACCACCTCGGTCGAGAGCTGGGAGAAACGGCTGGGCGAGCGCCGCTACGCAGGCATCGTGCAGACGGTGAAGGCGGACGAACTGATCGCCGCACTGGGTGACGACCTGGAGCGCTATGTGCCGATGACTGACGGCTATTCGCCCTCGGTCACGCTGGGCTACAACCATCGCCGCTACTGGGCGGTGTTCGGCCCGGCCTCCAGCCATGCCCGCCACGACGACATGCTGACCGACTTCCGCACGCTGGCCGGGCGCGACATCCTCATCCTGAGCAAGGAAAAGCCGGATCTCGCCGACTACACGCCCTATTTCCGGGACGTGAGCGAAGACACGCTGCAGGTGCGTGGCGCCACCTTCTGGCGCATCCGCGGCCACGGCTTCGACTACGCCGCCTACCACAAGGGCGTGCTCGAACCGGCCCGCCGGCTGTGGTACGCCATTCCGAAATGGCTGCCGGACTGCGGCTGCTATTTCGAAGAACGCTATTTCGGGAAGTGACGCCGCGATGATCGCCGCCGCGCTGCAGCTCATGCGACCCAAGCAGTGGGTGAAGAACGGCTTCGTGTTCTTCGGCCTGCTGTTCGGCCATGCCTGGCATGCGCCGGCCATGGTGCAGTCGGCGCTGCTCGCCTTTGCCGCCTTCTGCCTGATGTCGAGCGCGGTGTATGCGCTGAACGATTTCCGCGACATCGCGCAGGACCGTCTGCACCCGGTGAAGCGCCTGCGTCCGCTGGCCTCAGGCGCGCTGTCGCCGTCGGTCGCGGTGCTGCTGATGGGCGCCTGTTCCGCGGCTTCGCTGCTGCTGGCCTGGCAGGTCGGTGAAACGCTGGTATGGCTGCTGTGCGTCTATGGCCTGATCAATCTCGGCTACAGCTACGGCCTGAAGCGGGTGGTGGTGCTGGATGTGTTCCTGATCAGCGCCGGCTTCATGCTGCGCCTGCTGGCCGGCACCACCGGCCTCGGCATTCCGCCGTCGAACTGGCTGCTCATGTGCGGCCTGCTGCTTACGCTCTTCCTCGGCTTCGCCAAACGGCGCGCCGAAATGATGCTGATGGAAGAGGGCGGTGGCGCCCACCGCAAGGTGCTGGACCACTATTCGGCCGTGCTGCTGGACCAGTTCATCACCATCACCGGCGGTTGTGCGGTGGTGGCTTACGCGCTCTACACGGTGGATCAGGATACGGTGCGCATTCACGGCACCTCGGACCTGATCTACACGCTGCCCTTCGTGCTGTACGGGCTGTTCCGCTATCTCTATCTGATGCACCGCGAGGGCGGCGGCGGCGATCCGTCGCACGACCTGTTCCGCGACCGTCACCTGATCGCCGCCATGGCCGGCTGGGTCGCGGTGACCGTGTTCATCCTGCGCTGATCAGACCGGCAGCGGCTGTATCGCGCCGGCCGGCGGCCACAGCCGCTGCAGCGCTGCGCGCCCGCTGGCGTGGGCCGCACTGCTCCAGAAACTTTCCCTGCCGGTCCGCCCGCTGCACCGCAGCCCGCGCGCTTCGAGCGCCCGGCTGAGCTGACGCACCACCGCGTCGCCGGTGTCGATCACCTGCACCGCCGGTCCGGCCGCCGCTTCGATCAGCGGCCGCAGGAAGGGGTAATGGGTACAGCCCAGCACGATCACGTCCGCGCCCTCGGCCAGCAGCGGTTCGATGTGCGAGGCCACCAGCGCGCGGGTGGCCGGCGTGTCGAATTCGCCGCGCTCGACCGCCTCGACCAGACCGCTGCCCGGCCGGGTCACCACATGCACGTCGCGGCCGAAGGTGTCGAGCAGTGCGGCGAAGCGGCTGCTGGCCAGCGTGCCGGTGGTGGCCAGCACACCCACCGTGCCGGATTTCGTTGCGGCGGCGGCCGGTTTCACCGCCGGTTCCATGCCGATGATGGGCAGGCCGGGCCAGCGCTCGCGCAGCGCCTGGGCGGCCGCGGCAGTGGCGGTATTGCAGGCGATCAGCAGCGCTTTCGCGCCCTGGTCGAGCAGGAACTGGCCGAGCACCGCACTGCGTGCCCGTATCCAGTCGGCACTGCGTTCGCCATAGGGTGCGAAGCCGGAATCGGCCACGTACAGGAAATCCTCGGCCGGCATCGCGGTGCGCGCATGGCGCAGCACCGACAGGCCGCCGAGGCCGGAGTCGAAAACGCCGATCGGCGCTTCTGATGCTTGGCTCACGAACCGTGTTCAGCCGCGGCGGTGCCCCGGCCGCCCTTTCAGCCTGTTTCGCCGTCGTGCGCGCGGCCGCGCTGCCACAGCACGTCGCCACGGCCGGCCAGCCGGTTAAAGGTGCGGCCGAGCACGAACAGCAGGTCGGACAGCCGGTTCAGGTACTGCCGGCTGGCGTCCGACACCTTGCCTTCCGCCGCCGCGGCGATCACCGCCCGTTCGGCGCGCCGGCAGATGGTGCGTGCGAGGTGAGCCAGTGCGGCGGCGCGGGTGCCGCCGGGCAGGATGAATTCCTTCAGCGGCGTGAGGAAGCCATTCAGCCGTTCCAGTTCGGCGTCCAGCCGGGCCACCTGTTCCGCCTTCAGCAGGTGGTAGCCCGGAATGGCCAGTTCGCCGCCGAGGTCGAACAGGTCGTGCTGTACGTCGGTCAGCAGCGCCGACAGGTCGGCCGGCAGGTCTTCGCACAGCAGCACGCCGATCGCGCTGTTCAGTTCATCCACATCGCCCAGCGCATGGACGCGCGGGCAGGATTTCGAGACCCGGGTGCCGTCGCCGAGGCCGGTTTCGCCGCCGTCGCCGGTGCGGGTGGCAATCTTGGAAAGTCGATGACCCATGATGAGTTCGATAAGAGCTATTGATTATAAGTGTGCGCAAATATAAGGCCGGCGCACGCTAGAATTGCACATCATCCCACGCTGGCGCCCACCCCGCGACAGCCGGACAGCGGGCGGCCATCACCCGGCAGCGCTGCGCGGTTCATGCACATACACGCAGACCACACATCCCCCGCAAACGAACAGACCAGACGGAGTTGCCGTGAGTACCCCCGAACCGAAAGAATTCCTGCGCAAGCTTTTCCAGGCGGCGTTTGACGCCGCCAATCCCGATCTGTGCGTGCCGGCCAACCTGCCGCCGCCGCCCAAGGGCCGTACGATCGTAGTGGGCGCCGGCAAGGCCGCCGCCTCGATGGCGCTGGCGGTCGAGAAGAACTGGTCGGGCGAACTGTCCGGCCTGGTGGTGACCCGCTACGGCCACGGCGCCCCCTGCCAGCGCATCGAGGTGGTCGAGGCCTCGCACCCGGTGCCGGACGCGGCCGGCCAGCAGGCGGCCAAGCGCATCCTGGAAAAGGTGCAGGGCCTGACCGAGGACGATCTGGTGATCGCCCTCATTTCCGGCGGCGGCTCGGCGCTGCTGTCGGCGCCGGCCGAAGGCCTGACGCTGGAAGACAAGCAGGCGGTGAACCGTGCGCTGCTGGCCAGCGGTGCGGCCATCCAGGAGATGAATTGCGTGCGCAAGCACCTGTCGTCGATGAAGGGCGGCCGGCTGGCGCAGGCGGCCTTCCCGGCGCGCGTGTTCACGCTGGTCATTTCCGACGTGCCGGGCGACGATCCGGCGGTGGTGGCCTCCGGCCCGACCGTGCCCGACACCACCACACGCGAGGATGCGCTGGCCATCATCCGCCGCAACAACATCGAAGTGCCGGCGGCCGTGATGGCCTGGCTGGCGAAGCCGGAATCGGAAACGCCCAAAGCCGGTGACCCGCGCCTGGCGCGCTGCGAAACCCGCGTCATTTCCACCGCCCAGGCCTCGCTGCTGGCGGCGGCAGAGGTGGCGCGCGCGCACGGCGTGACGCCGCTGGTGCTGGGCGACATGATCGAAGGCGAGTCGGCCGACGCCGGCAAGGTGCTGGCCGGCATCGCCAAGGCCTGCGCGATCAATGGCACCCCGGTCGAACCGCCCTGCGTGCTGCTGTCCGGCGGTGAAACCACGGTCACGCTGGGCCCGATCAAGCCGGGCCAGAAGCCCAGAGGCGGCCGCAACTCGGAATTCCTGCTGTCGCTGGCCATCGCGCTCGACGGCATGAAGGGCATCCACGCGGTGTCCGGCGACACCGACGGCATCGACGGCAGCGAGGACAACGCCGGCGCGCTGGTGACCGACGACACCCTGGCGCGCGCCCGCGCGGCCGGCATCGACGCCCGTCACATGCTGGACGTGCACGACGCCTACGGCTTCTTCGCCGGCACCGGTGACCTCATCGTGACCGGGCCGACGCTGACCAACGTCAACGATTTCCGCGCCATCTACGTCGAAAAGAAGGTCTGAACGACCTCTGGCCTCCCCGGAAACGGCGCCTGCGGGCGCCGTTTCTTTTTTCCGTTCCGGCGCTGGCGCATCCTGCGGCGCAGAAGGCGGGCGCCGACGTCTGCGGTTATCATCCTGCCCCTGTGTCGCGTTACCGGAAGCCGCCATGAGCGCACTGCCGCAGGCCCACGAGGCCGCAAGCTCCACACCGGACATTCGCATCGACCGCGCCGCGCTGATCGCGGAACTGTCGCGCGTGCTGCCCGAAGACTGTCTGATCGCCGATCCCGGCCGGCTGCGCGCCTACGAGTGCGACGGCCTGATGCTGGTGCGCGAAATGCCGCTGGCGGTCGCGCTGCCGACCACCGAAGCGCAGGTGGTGGCGGTGCTGCGCACCTGTCACCGGCTGGGCGTGCCGGTGGTGCCGCGCGGGGCCGGTACCGGCCTGTCCGGCGGCGCCACGCCGCACAAGCAGGGCATCGTGCTGTCGACCGCCCGCCTGAACCGCATCGTGTCGGTGGACCGGCTGGCACAGCAGGCGGTGGTGCAGCCCGGCGTGCGCAATCTGGCGGTGTCCGAGGCCGCGGCGCCCTACGGCCTCTACTACGCGCCAGACCCGTCGTCGCAGATCGCCTGCAGCATCGGCGGCAATGTGGCGGAGAACTCGGGCGGCGTGCACTGCCTGAAGTACGGCCTGACCGTGCACAACGTGCTGCGGGTGCGCATGGTGAACATGGCCGGCGAGGTGATGGAAATTGGCAGCGCCGCGCCGGACAGCGCGGGCTACGACCTGCTGGCGGTCACCATCGGTTCGGAAGGCCTGCTCGGCGTGGTGACCGAAGTGACGGTGAAGCTGGTGCCCAAGCCGCGGGTCGCGCGCTGCGTGCTGGCGGCCTTTGCTGACATCCGCAAGGCCGGCCAGGCGGTGGCCGACGTGATCGCCGCCGGCATCATTCCGGCCGGTCTGGAAATGATGGACCAGGCCACCACCGCCGCGGTCGAACAGTTCGTCCATGCCGGCTATCCGCTCGACGCCGCAGCCATCCTGCTGTGCGAATCCGACGGCACCGAAGAAGAGGTGCAGGACGAGATCGCGCGCGTGCGCGTGCTGCTGGAAGCGGCCGGCGCCACCGAAATCCGCATTTCCAGTGACGAGGCCGAGCGGCTGCGCTTCTGGGCCGGCCGCAAGGCGGCCTTCCCGGCGGCCGGGCGGATCGCGCCCGACTACTACTGCATGGACGGCACCATTCCGCGCCAGCGTCTGGCCGACATGCTGGAAGCCATGGAGACCATGGCGAAGAAATACGATCTGGGCCTGCTCAACGTATTCCACGCCGGCGACGGCAATCTGCACCCGCTCATCCTGTTCGATTCGAACGATCCGGATTCAGTGCGCCGGGCGGAAGCCTTCGGCGTCGATATCCTGGAACTGTCGGTCGAGCTGGGCGGCACCATCACCGGCGAGCACGGCGTGGGTCTGGAAAAGATCAACCAGATGTGCAGCCAGTTCGGTGCCGACGAGCTGGACATGTTCCACCGGGTGAAGGCGGCGTTCGATCCGGCCGGCCTGATGAATCCGGGCAAGGCGGTGCCCACGCTGCACCGCTGCGCCGAAATGGGCCGCATGCACGTACACCACGGCGAACTGCCGCATCCCGACCTGCCGCGTTTCTGACCATGAGCTCACATCTTCATTCGGTGCTGCGCGAGCAGGTGCTGGAGGCGGCCGCCCACGGTCGCACGCTGCGCCCGCACGGCAGCGGCTCCAAGGATTTCCTCGCGCAGACGCTGAGCGGTACGCCGCTGGACATGCGCGGCGCGCAGGGCGTCATCGCCTACGAGCCGTCGGAACTGTTCATCACCGCCCACGCCGGCACCCGGTTGGCCGAAGTCGAGGCGCTGCTGGCGGCCCACAACCAGATGCTGGCGTTCGAGCCGCCGCATTTCGGACCGCACGCCACGCTGGGCGGCGCGCTGGCCGCCGGTCTGTCCGGCCCGCGTCGCATCAGCGCCGGCAGCCTGCGCGATTTCGTGCTCGGCGTGACGCTGATGGACGGTCAGGGCAGGGTGCTGCGCTTCGGCGGCCAGGTGATGAAGAACGTGGCCGGTTTCGACGTGTCGCGCCTGATTGCCGGCAGCTTCGGCACGCTGGGCCTGATTCTCGAAGTGACGCTGAAGGTGCTGCCCCGTCCGCCGGCCGAACAGACCCGCGTGCTGGCGCTGGACGAGGCGCACGCGCTGTCCGCGCTGCGCGAGTGGGGCGCGCAGCCGCTGCCGCTGTCAGCCACCCTGTGGCACGACGGCCGGCTGGCGGTGCGCCTGTCCGGCGCCGAACCGGCGCTTGCGGCCGCGGTGCGCATCGTCGGCGGCGAACCGCTGGCAGCGGATGAGGCGGCCGCGCTGTGGCAGTCGGTGCGCGAACAGCGTCATCCCTTCTTTAGCGGCGACGCGCCGCTGTGGCGCGTCGCGCTGCCGCCGATGGCGCCCGCGCTGGCGCTGGAAGGCCGGCCGCTGGTGGAATGGAACGGCATGCAGCGCTGGCTGCGCAGCGACATCGACGCCGACGCGCTGCGTCACGCGGTACGCGCGCTCGGCGGTCACGCTACGCTGTTCCGCGGCGGCCGTGCGGTGGATCGTGCGCTCGGCGTGTTCGAGCCGCTGGCGCCCGAGGTGATGGCGGTGCATCGCCGCCTGAAGCAGGCCTTCGACCCGTCCGGCGTGTTCAGCCCCGGACGCCTGTACGCAGAATTGTGAGAGCCGACTGATGCAGACCGGACTGGCCGATTTCATCCGCAACACGCCGGAAGGCGACGCCGCCGACAAGGTGCTGCGCAAATGCGTGCACTGCGGCTTCTGCAACGCCACCTGCCCGACCTACCAGATCCTCGGTGACGAGCTGGACGGGCCGCGTGGCCGCATCTATCTGATGAAGCAGCTGCTCGAGGGCGAGGTGCCGGCGAACACCGTGCTGCCCCACCTCGACCGCTGCCTGACCTGCCGCAACTGCGAATCCACCTGTCCGTCCGGCGTGCGCTATCACGAGCTGGTCGACATCGGCCGCGCGGTGGCGGAGCGCCGCGGTTCGCGTCCGCTGGCCGAGCGCGCGAAGCGCTGGGTGATGCGCGAGGCGCTGGCGCGTCCAGGTGTGTTCAATACCGCGCTGGCGCTCGGCCGGCTTGCGCGTCCGCTGCTGCCGGCGGCACTGGCGGCCAAGGTCGCGCCGGCGCGACCCGCCGGCCACTGGCCGCCGGTGCGTCACGCACGCCGCATGCTGGTGCTGGCCGGCTGCGTGCAGCCGGCGCTGATGCCGGACGTGAATGCCGCCGCGGCGCGGGTGCTCGACCTGCTGGGCATTTCGCTGGTCGAGATCGCGCGCGCCGGCTGCTGCGGCGCGCTGCGCTTCCACATGAATGACCAGGACGGCGGCCGTAACGACATGCGGGCGCTGATCGACGCCTGGTGGCCGGCGATCGAGCGCGGCGACGTCGAAGCCATCGTGATGACCGCGTCGGGCTGTGGCAGCACGGTGCGCGAGTACGGCCATCTGCTGGCCGACGATCCGGCTTACGCCGAGCGCGCCGCACGGGTGTCCGCGATGACGAAAGACCTGTCGGAAATCCTCGCCGCCGAGCGGGTGCAGATCGAAGGCCTGTTCGCGGCGCAGGGCACGACCCGGCGGCCGCTGGCCTATCACCCGCCCTGTTCGCTGCAGCACGGCCAGCAGGTGCGCGGCCATGCCGAGGCACTGCTGCGCGCGGCCGGCTACGACCTGCAGCCGGTGAGCGACAGCCACCTGTGCTGCGGTTCGGCCGGCAGCTATTCGCTGCTGCAGCCTGAACTGGCCGCGACGCTGCGCGACAGCAAGCTGCGTGCGCTGCAGGCCGGCGAGCCGGGCGGCATCGCCAGCGCCAACGTGGGCTGCATCGCCCATCTCCAGACCGGCACCGGCACACCGGTGCGGCACTGGATCGAGTGGCTGGACGAGGCCTTGCGTAGCGGTGGCTGAAGTGTGCTGAAGGACTCAAGTTCTCGGGCGGGCAGTCGTTAACGATCGCAGCCCGCAGATCAATCGAAGAGTGAGTCCTTCATGCCGCACGCCGCTGCCGCACCCGATCCCCAAGCCGTCGCAAGCGTCCTCGAATCGTCCGCCCTGCTTCTTCCGCCCAAGCCGCGTCTGCTTCAGGAAATCGAAAACCTGATGCGCAACCCGGATTTCGAGGTGTCGCATCTGGCCGGCAGCATTTCCCGTGATCCGGGCGTGCTGGCCGCGCTGTTCAAACTGTGCCGCTCGCCCGCCTACAGCCGTGGTCGCGCGCCGGCCAATGCCGAACAGGTGCTCATGCTGATCGGCCTGACCCAGACCATCAATCTGGTGCGCGGCATATCCATCCGTCAGGCCGCCGGGGGCCCCGGCCCGCAGATGGAGCGCTTCTGGGCCCGCTGCGAGGAAATCGCCAGCCTGGCGTCGCAGGTCGCCGGCGAGCGCGTGTCGGTGTGCAACGTTTTCCCGGATCAGGCCTATCTGGCCGCGATGTTCCACGACTGCGGCGTGCCGCTGCTGACCCAGCGCTTCAAGGAGTACTGGAAGACGCTGAACCTGGATGACGAATCGTGCTGGGTCGATACCGGCATGGAGAACGTGCGCTTCAACCTCGACCACGCCACCGTCGGCTACTGGGTCGCCCGCAACTGGGGTCTGCCGGACCTCATCGTGCAGGCCATCCGTTACCACCACGAAATGCCGGAAGACGACACCTACGGTCTGCGCAGCACCATAGGCATCGTAGCGCTGGCCACCCACATCTACCTGCACAACAAGGGTCTGCCGGATCCGATCTGGACCATGCGCTCCGGCGAGGTGCTGGAAGAACTGGGCATTCATGCCAGCGCGCTGGACGAGTACATCGACGAAATCAACGACCGTCACGTCAGCCTTGCGGTGTAAAGAATCGTGAAATGCGAACGACTGTTGCAGACATGAACGGACGGTTACACAAGGTCCGCCGGTCCGGGCGCTAGAATCGGCCGAGGTATCCGGAAAGCTTCATGGCACTCAAACTCGACAGCTGCGTTGCGCAGCACATAGGCGACCGCAAGGAACAGCAGGACCGCGCGGCGGTTTTTCCGCATTCCCGTCACAAGGGCATGCTGATGGCCGTGCTCGCCGATGGCATGGGCGGGCACAGCGGCGGCGCCATGGCGGCCGAGCAGGTGGTGCTGAAGGCGCGCGAAAACTTCGAAACCTACGCACCGTCGGTGGAAAAGCCGCAGGACCTGCTGCGCAGTGTGGTGGAAGAGTCACACGTGGTAATCAAGCTCACCCGCTTTACGTCCGAGCAGGATCCGCACTCGACCGCCTGCGTGCTGCTGATGAACGGTGGGCGCGCTGACTGGGCGCACTGCGGCGATTCCCGCATCTACCATTTCCGCAACGACAGGCTGGTCAGCTGCAGCAAGGACCACTCGCTGGTCGGCGAACTGATGCGCCAGGGCCGTCTCGACCAGGAAGGCGCCAAGACCCACCCGCAGCGCAATCTGCTTCTGCACTGTCTCGGTGCGCAGAAGGAGCCGGTGATCGACTTCGGCGGCACCGATGCGCTGACCGATGGCGACAGCTTCGTCGTGTGCTCCGACGGCCTGTGGGCCTATTTCTCGGATGAGGAACTGGGCGGCGTGCTGTCGGTGTATTCGGCGCGTGAAGCGGCCGAGGTGCTGATCAAGCGTGCCCGCGAGCGCGGCCGGCCGACCGGTGACAACGTGTCGCTCATCATCATCAAGCTGGTGGATGTCGAAGCCCGACAGAAAGCCGAACAGGTCCGGCTTGATGCGGCGCGCCGCAAGCTCGGAAAGCTCCCTGCCTGACGCCTGAGGCGGGAACCGCCGGAGACGGCCTGTGCGCTCCAGAAAGCCCTGTGTTGCGATGCAACACAGGGCTTTTCTTTTGTCAATGACTCGCAGTGAGTTGTTGTGCTGCGGCGCAACGTGCATCTTTTTTGGCGCAAAGTGCTGCGCCGTGAAGCCTGACACGCTAGACTGCGCGATCCGGAAGACGGGGGGAGGAGCGCGGCGCAAGCGCTCCGTGCGACCAACAATGCGCCCGTCGCCGGATCGGTCATGTGCGGCCAGGGGCCGTTTCGAACAGGGGAGCGTACGATCCTTGCAACGGCGCCTTCGTGGATCTGATGGCTTTGGTGGTACCCGAAGCCTTGCCGGTAATCCCCGGCACCTCCGGGCCATCGACAGAGCCGCTGCCGAAGGGCGTGTCCGCCGCCAGCGTGCGCTGGGGGTGCCAAAGCACGAGGCCGCGACGGACAGCGCCTGCTGTGTTCGGGGCAGGCTGACGGTTCCGCCACTGCTTCCGCCCCCTGATACGCCGTCGCGCAGCAACTGACCGAATTCCAACAAATCGACTGAGGACCTACGCATGACTTCTGGCGCATCGAACGACAACGCCGCGGCCGGCGCGGCAGCCCCCACGCCGCAGCGCATCGGCGTCCCCCGAGAGATCTTCCCGGGTGAAAAGCGCGTGGCCACGGTGCCAGACGTGGTGACCAAACTGGCCAAGCTGGGTTTTGGCGTGATCGTGGAGACCGGCGCGGGTGATCTGGCCGACCTGTCCGATGACGCCTACCGCGAAGCGGGCGCCAGCATCGCCGCCTCTGCGACCGAGCTGTGGAGCAGCGCCGACATCGTGTTCAAGGTGCGTCCGCCGACGGCCGACGAGGTGGCGCTGATGCACGAAGGGCAGACCCTGATCGGCTTCGTCTGGCCGGCGCAGAACCCTGAGTTGATGCAGCAGCTGGCGGCGAAGAAGGTCACCGTGCTGGCCATCGACGCGCTGCCGCGTACGCTCAGCCGCGCGCAGAAGATGGACGCGCTGACCTCCATGGCCGGCGTCAGCGGCTACCGCGCGGTGGTCGAGGCGGCCAACGCCTTCGGGCGCTTCTTCAATGGCCAGATCACCGCCGCGGGCAAGGTGCCGCCGGCCAAGGTGTTCATTGCCGGTGCCGGTGTGGCCGGCCTGGCGGCCATTGGCGCGGCGGCCAGCCTGGGCGCCATCGTGCGCGCCAACGACACCCGCGCCGAGGTGGCCGACCAGGTCGTCTCGCTGGGTGGCGAGTTCGTCAAGGTCGACTACGAGGAAGAGGGCTCGGGCGGCGGCGGCTACGCCAAAGTCATGAGCGAAGGCTTCCAGGCCGCGCAGCGCGAGATGTACGCCCAGCAGGCACGCGAGGTGGACATCATCATCACCACCGCGCTGATACCGGGCAAGCCTGCACCCCGTCTGATCACGGCCGAGATGGTGCGCAGCATGAAGCCCGGCAGCGTGATCGTCGACATGGCGGCCGAACAGGGCGGCAACTGCGAACTCACCGAACCGGGCAAGGCCGTGGTCAAGCATGGCGTGACCATCGTCGGCTTCACCGACCTGGCCTCACGCATGGCACGCCAGTCGTCCACGCTTTACGGCACCAACCTGTTCCGCCTGACCGAAGAGCTGTGCAAGACCAAGGACGGTGTCATCAACGTCAACATGGACGACGATGCCATCCGTGGCCTGACCGTGATCAAGGACGGCGAGATCACCTGGCCGGCTCCGCCCATCGCCGCCGCTCCGAAGCCCGCGCCCAAGCCGGCCGCCGCAGCGGTTGAAAAGAAGAGCGGTCATGGGCACGGCCCCGGCGGCCCGATGCCCGCCAAGACGCTGGCCATCATTTTCGCCGTGGGGGCGCTGGCGTTCTGGGCCATCGGTTCGTTCGCGCCGGCCGCGTTCCTGGGCCACTTCACGGTGTTCGTGCTGGCCTGCTTCATCGGCTACATGGTGGTCTGGAACGTCACGCCCGCGCTGCACACGCCGCTGATGAGCGTGACCAACGCGATCTCCAGCATCATCGTCATAGGCGCGCTGATCCAGATCGCGCCGCCTGATGCCGGTGCGAACGGTCGACCGGACCAGCTCATCCTCTGGCTTGCCTTCGCCGGCATCGTGCTGACCGCGATCAACATGTTCGGCGGCTTTGCCGTGACGCGCCGCATGCTGGCGATGTTCCAAAAGTAAGGACCCTGGGGACGGACCTTCGGCTCCGTCCCCGGCCGATCAAGACAAGAAAGAGACGAGACACTCATGTCCCAAAGCCTTGCCACGGTGGCCTACCTCGGAGCCGCCATCCTGTTCATCCTCAGTCTGGGCGGCCTGTCCAACCCGGAATCGTCGCGCCGCGGCAATCTGTACGGCATGGTCGGCATGGCGCTGGCCGTGCTCGCCACGGTCTTCGGGCCGCGCGTTTCACCCGCTGGCATTCCCTGGATCGTCGGCGCCCTGGTGGTGGGCGGCAGCATCGGCCTGTATGCCGCGAAAGCGGTCAAGATGACCCAGATGCCCGAGCTGGTCGCGCTGATGCACAGCCTGGTCGGTCTGGCCGCTTGCCTGGTCGGCTTCGCCAGCTATGTCGACACGTCGCTTCAACTCGAAGGTGCCGAGAAAGCCATCCACGAAGTCGAGATCTACGTGGGCATCCTAATCGGTGCGGTCACCTTCTCCGGTTCGCTGATTGCCTTCGGAAAGCTCAACGGAAAGATCGGCGGCAAGCCGCTGCTGCTGCCGGCGCGCCACTGGCTCAACCTGATCGCGCTGCTGGTGGTGATCTGGTACGGCCGCGAGTTCATCCGTGCCGAGAGCGTCGCCGACGGCATGACCCCGCTGATCATCATGACGGTGCTGGCGCTGCTGTTCGGCATCCACATGGTGATGGCCATCGGGGGCGCCGACATGCCGGTGGTCGTGTCCATGCTCAACAGCTACTCCGGCTGGGCGGCCGCCGCCACCGGCTTCATGCTCAGCAACGACCTGCTGATCGTCACCGGTGCGCTGGTCGGCTCATCGGGCGCCATCCTGTCCTACATCATGTGCAACGCGATGAACCGCAACTTCATCAGCGTGATCGCCGGTGGCTTCGGCAGTGGCGCAGGCACGCCGGCCGCCAAGGCAGACGGCGCGGCCGCCGAGCCCCAGGGCGAGGTGACGCCGGTCAGCGCCACCGAGACCGCCGAGATGCTGCGCGAGGCCAAGAACGTGATCATCGTTCCCGGCTACGGCATGGCTGTCGCCCAGGCCCAGCACACGGTGTTCGAGATCACCCGCACCCTGCGCGATAAGGGCGTGAACGTGCGCTTCGGCATCCACCCCGTGGCCGGCCGCATGCCAGGCCACATGAACGTGCTGCTGGCCGAAGCCAAGGTGCCCTACGACATCGTCTTCGAAATGGACGAACTCAACGAGGACTTCCCGGACACCGACGTGGCCATGGTCATTGGCGCCAACGACATCGTCAATCCGGCCGCGCAGGACGACCCGACCAGCCCGATCGCCGGCATGCCGGTGCTCGAAGTCTGGAAGGCCCGCACCAGCATCGTCATGAAGCGCTCCATGGCCAGCGGCTACGCGGGCGTGGACAACCCGCTGTTCTACAAGGACAACAACCGCATGCTGTTCGGCGACGCGAAGAAGATGCTCGACGAGATCCTGGTGGCGCTCAAGAGTTGATCGGACACTGTGTCGGGCCGGAAGGCCAGGCCCGACGTCCCAAGGCGGGCCCTGTTGCCCGCCTGTTTTTTTGGCGCCGCGTGACGTCCCGCTGCGGCCTGAGACTCTGCGTCAGTTTCGGGTCAGGGTAAGACACGATCGCCGGCCCCATGGTGCTGGGATGGTCGCCTTCGCCAAGCTGCAGGGCCTGATCAAGTCGCTGAGCGGACCGCTCTTTATCGGCCGGAGAACCGCGTGTCCGCGTCAGCGGCACGCGGTTTTTCCTTGTCCGCCCGGCAGCCGGTCGCGCAAGGTCAAGCGCCAGGCATGCGCCTTCAACTACACTTCATGCAGCGCGCAAGGTCGCCGCTGTTTCATCCGAGGAGCTGACATGCAGGACCCGATACTCGAACTCATCGTGAAGTTCGCCGAATCCGATGCACAGCTGGAAACCGCGGTCACGCTGGTGGTCGATGGCTTCCTGATTTCCGGTTTCGTGATCAGTCGTGCGCAGTACATGCAGCACCACATCCTGACGTCTTCGATCGAACAGGGCATCAAGGACGCGCTGGCGGCGGGCAAGCCTTCCGACGACGGCGCGCGCGCCTTCATCCATCTGCGCGACGCCATGTATTTCACCCCCGGTCAGGATCCGGTGCCCGCCAATGAATCGGTGGTGTGCCGCATCGGCCTCGATCGCGTGTCCGCCTTCCATCTGGGATTTCTCGAAAGCATCTGATGGCGGCCACGCGCGGATGGCGCGGACAGGGGGCGGCATGAACGGCCCCTTGCCTGCCGATGTGTCCGGCGGCACGGCGGAGACGGTCGTGCATAGCCGCATACGCATCGTCGGCCTGAACTGCCCGAAGTGCGTGGTCGGTCTGCAGGCCACGCTGGAGGCGCTGCCCGGCGTGCGCCAGGTGGCGATTCATGTCGAGCACGGCGACGTGGATGTCGAGCACCTGCAGGCCTGCGACCGCGAGCGCCTGTTCGACGCGATCGAACAGGCCGGTTACGACGCGGTCTGAGCCCGCCACCCGGGTCCGGGGCATGCCCGGGCAGGAGGTGGATTCCTACACGTCGTGCCGCGAACGCCGACAGGACATCGCTGCCTGTGCCCATAGAGTGGACCCAGGTGCCGGTGCGCTGCTGCCCGGCCTTCGCGATGGAGGACGCCCCGTGAACGCATTGCCCTTTCCGCCGCTGCGCGTCGTTGCGGTGCTTCCGGAGGCCGTCCTCACGGCCCGGGCAGGCGCCGACTGCGAACCCTGCTGGGGTCTCGAATGTGCGCTGCCCTTCCTGATCCCCGCACTGAGGCCGGCCGGGGCTGATGCAGGCTGGGCCGACACCGTGTAGCGCGATGAAGCCGATCCGGCTGCGCGGCGCCGCTGCCGGCGCTGCACGCCCGGACCGCGCCGCTGGCCGCACGCAGCGTGGCGGAGCAGGTCGACATCACCGGTCCGCGCGACCGTCTGGACCCGGCCTATTTCTCGCCGGGTCAGGACAGGGGCGACGCACTGGCCGACGCGGCGCGACGGGGCGTCGATGTGCAGCTGGTGCTGCCCTCGGCCAGCGATTTCCCGCCGGTGCTGCACGCCGGGCGCAGCGACTACCAGAGCTGCTGGATGCCGGCGTGCGCATCCACGAACTGCAGGACGCGTTGCTGCACGCGAAAACCCCGGTGATCGACGGCGTGCTGTCCACGGTGGGATCCAGCAATATGGACTGGCGCAGCTTCGCCGCCAACAACGAAGTCAATGCGGTGGTGTTCGGCGAGGATTTCGGCCGCGAGATGGCGCGCATGTTCGAGCGCGATCTGGCGGCGTCGCAGCTCATCACCGCCGCGGAATGGCGGCAGCGTCCGCTGTGGTCACGGCTTCAGCAGGCGGTTTCCCGCCTGTTCGAACGCTGGTGCTAGGACAGCGTCGTCCTACACGACGGTCAGTCCTTGTCCGACGGGCGGCGCGGGCCGCCCTTCCTAGACTGCAGGCATCGATGCAGCGGAGAGCGGATGGCTTCCCGCGACGCAGTCGATCCCGCGGACCCGTTTCCGCAGGTCCGCCCAACCAGAACAAGGAGTCCCGTCATGCGTTCGAACCTCATGCTTGCCACCGCCTTTTCCGCGCTGGCCGCGCTCACGGTACTGCCCGGCTGCGCAGTCACCCGTGACCAGTCCACGGTGGGTGAATACATCGATGACGCCACGGTCACCGCCTCGGTGAAGGCGAAGTTCATCGAATCGAAGGCGGTGGATGCCGCCGCGATCAGCGTGGAAACCCTCAACGGCGAAGTGATGCTGTCCGGATTCGCCAAGGACGCCACCGAGAAGGCCGAAGCGGAGCGCATCGCGCGCGGCGTCAAGGGCGCGAAGTCGGTGAAGAACGCCATCCAGATCCGCGCGAAGCAGAGCTGAGCGCGCGCGCAGGGCGGGCGGGAGAAGGCTGTCCCGCCCGCCTGACCGGGGTCAGTGGAACAGGCCCAGCGTCATCAGCAGCGGCAGCGACAGCCAGAACAGCAGCGTGCTCCAGCCGATCAGCAGAGCCGATGCGGCGCCATCGATCTTGAAGCGCTCGGCAAGCAGCAGCGAGGTCATGAAGGTAGGCGTCGCGCATTCGATCAGCGAGGCACGCTGCGCCTCGCTCGGCGTGTCGGACACTGCCAGCACCAGTCCCCAGATCAGCAGCGGCGCCACCAGCAGTTTGACCGCGGAAGCGACCAGTATTTCGGTGCGCGGCACCAGCCGGCGCCACGGAATGGTCATGCCGAGCACGAAAATGATGACCGGAATCGCCGCCTGACCGATGAAGCGCGCCGCCTGCACCAGCGGCGGGTAGGCCAGCCCGGTGTATTGCGCCGCCAGTCCGAGTACGAAGGCCCAGATCGGCGGCATCATCAGCACGGTGCGCAGCACGTCCGGCCGTTCGCCTTCGGCGTGCGAACCGAGGCGGGTGGCGATCCATACGCCCAGCGTCCACACGAAGGGCATGGTCATGAACATGTCGTTGAAGATGGCATAGCGCATCGCACCATTGCCGAAGAAGAACTCCAGCACCGGCGCACCGACGTTGAAGGTGTTGCCGAACATGCCGCCCAGCATCAGCGCCGCCCGCGTCGTGTCGTGCAGACCGGCGCCGAGCCGTGTCTTCCACAGCAGCAGATAGAGCAGGGCGCCATTGGCCAGCGTGCCGACACCCACCAGAAAGGGCACGGTGAGCAGGTCCAGGCTGATCGGCGTGCTGGCCGCCACCGCGAACAGGATGGCCGGGTAGAACACGTACAGCACCAGCCGGTTCAGCTGTCCGCGCAGCAGGTCCGCGTCGGGTCCTTCGCCCATTCGGGCCGCCCACCATCCGCCGGCGGCCACCAGCAGCGACAGTGGCAGCATCACCTGCACCATCAGTCCGATCAGCGCGTTCATGCGTGTGGCTCCGTCAGGTTGCGAGCGCGGGTTTCACGCACGAAACAGGCCGCGATGAAGCCGACCAGCGCGGCCACGGCCAGCACCTTCAGACCGTCTGTCACTGCACCCGCGGTGGCTGCAGCGACCGACGGCGAATTGCGTTCGATCACCCAGCCCACCAGCGGCTGCAGCAGCGCCGCGCCGAGGAAGCAGCCGGCGTTCACCAGGCTGGTGGCCATGCCGGACAGCGCCGGCGGATTCACTTCCTTGGCGCAGGCCCAGGTGAGCGAGAAGGCCGCGGCTGACAGGCCGATCAGTGCGCAGACGCCATAGGTGACCGCTGGAGGCAGCGGTGCTTCGGCCAGGACGAAAGGCAGCCAGCTCGCCACATAGACCGCGGCATAGCTCAGCATGACTGCCTTGCGCCGGCGAAGATGATCGGACAGCCGGCCGATGAACAGGCAGCTGCAGGCGAACACCACCAGCATGAGCGTGGTGTGCTGGGCCGCCACCGAACGCGTCATGTCGTGGGCTGCCATCAGATAGGGCACGCCCCACAGCCCGCCGAAGGAGAACAGGCTGCCGGCGATGCCGGCATTGACGAACAGGCCGGGCCAGCTGGCCGGATTGGCGGCCACCCGCCTGAGGCCGCTGCGCCAGTCGCCGACCGGCAGCGGCGGATGGGCCGGCTTGCCGTCCAGTTCGCGCAGGGTGGGCAGACCAGCGTCTTCCGGCCGGTCGCGCACCCGCAGCCAGGTAAACAGCGCCAGCAGCATGGACAGCAGACCGAGCGCCACGAACACCGTGCGCCAGGACACCAGCGTGACCAGCCAGGCCAGCGGCAGCGCAGCGCTGGCCGCTCCGAGATTGCCGATGAACATGGTCACGCCATTCAGCGTCGCGAAGCGGTTTTCCGGAAACCAGGCGGCATTGATCTTGAGCAGCGCGATGAAGGGGAAGGACACGCCCAGCCCGACCAGGGTACGGCCGATCACCGCCACTCCGAGGCTGTCGGCCTGCGCAAACACGATGGAGCCGATGCCGGCCACAACGCCCCCGAGCGCCACGATGCGGCGCGGCCCCAGCGTGTCGGCGAGCACCCCGGTCGGGATCTGCATCACCATGTAGATCCAGAAATAGGTCGACGCCAGCGCGCCCAGCGAGGTGGGCCCGACGTTGAAGTCACGCGCCAGTTCGGTGGCGATGGCGGCAGGGGCGGTACGGTGGAAGAACACCAGCACATACGCGGCCGCGAGCAGGAAGAAGGCGGTCCAGCGCAGCCGGATCAGAAGTCGGGTCTGTTCTGGGGAAAGCATCGATACGATTCTACGCGGCGGCACAAAAAAACTGCGGCGCCGGAGCGCCGCAGTCGGGGACATCTGTACCGCTGGACTCAGTTGTACAGATAGTTGGGCAGCCACATGCCGATGCCCGGGAACATGTAGAGCAGGATCAGCGCGATCACCTGTATGCCCATGAAGGGCATCATGCCGGCGAAGATCTGGTTCAGCGTCACGTGCGGCGGTGCCACGCCCTTCAGGTAGAAGGCCGACATCGCCACCGGCGGCGACAGGAAGGCGGTCTGCAGATTCAGCGCCACCAGCAGGCCGAAGAACAGCGGATCGATGTTGAAGTGCGCCAGCAGCGGAATGAAGATCGGCATGAAGATGACGATGATTTCGGTCCACTCCAGGGGCCAGCCCAGCACGAAGATGATGAACTGCGCCAGGATCATGAACTGGATCGGCGTCAGATCCATCGACAGCACGAACTTCTCCACCAGTTCCTGTCCGCCCAGCAGCGCGAACGCCGCCGAGAAGATGGCGCTGCCGACGAACAGCCAGCACACCATGGCCGAGGTCTTGGCAGTCAGAAACACTGACTCCTTGATCACGCTCATGCTGAGCTGGCCGTAGGCCGCGGCCAGCAGCGCGCCGCCGAAGGCGCCGATCGCCGCCGCTTCGGTCGGTGTTGCCAGACCGAACACGATGGTGCCCAGCACCGCCAGGATGAGAATGGCCAGCGGGAAGAAGGACGCCAGCAGCATCTTGAAGATTTCCAGCCGCTCGAAGCTCAGCAGGCCATAGAACACCGCCAGCAGCGCCACGATCACGCCCACCGCAATCCAGAAGCCTTTCGGCGCCGGTGTTGCGTCCGCTTCGGCCGCCGGTGCGGCTGCAGCGGCCGGTTCGGCGGCCGGGGCTGTCGCTTCCGTTGCCGCCGGTGCCGGGCCCGGCGGCTCGGCCAGATCGCCACCTTCCTTCGGCGGTTCCTGCAGCGATCCTTCGGCGGGCGGCTCAGCCAGCCCGCCGTCGTCCGCCGGCGGTTCGGCCAGATCGCTGGTGGACATGCCGCTGTCGAAGGACTCGATGCCGGCCGGCAGTTCCTCGACCGCCTTCGGCGCGGTCAGCGCGCCGTGTATCGACGTGAGCGCGAAGGCGGCGACGATGAGCGGCAGCAGCGCGATGCCCAGCTGGCCCAGCAGCGTGCCGGTGCCGGCGTTGCCGCGCGGGCCTTTCAGCGCGGCCAGCAGCGCCGGCACCGCCTTGTGGCCGTAGCGGCCGGACACTTCCTTCGCCGCGGCCGGCAGTTCGACATGGCGTTCGGACTCGGGCAGCGGCGGCGCCATTTCCGGCTTCAGCTTGGCGACCAGCACCACGTAGAGCATGTACAGACCGGCCAGCATCAGACCCGGGAAGAAGGCGCCCGCGTAGAGCTTCACCACCGATACGCCGGCGGTGGCGCCATACACGATGAGCATGACCGAAGGCGGGATCAGGATGCCCAGGCAGCCGCCGGCGGTGATCACGCCGGCCGACAGCCTTACGTCATAGCCCGAACGCAGCATGGCCGGCAGCGCCAGCAGGCCCATCAGCGTCACTACCGCACCGACGATGCCGGTGGCGGTGGCGAAGATGGCGCAGGTGACCAGCGTGGCCACCGCCAGCGAACCCGGGATGCGGGCCATCGCCAGATGCAGGCTCTTGAACAGCTTCTCGATCAGGTTGGCGCGCTCGACCAGATAGCCCATGAACACGAACAGCGGGATCGAGATCAGCACGTCGTTGGTCATGACCGAGAAGGCGCGCTGCACCATCAGGTCCAGCGTCTGCTGCGTCGCGATGTCCGGGTTCTGCATCCGGTAGGCCAGCCACGAGAACAGCACGCCCATGCCCATCAGCGTGAAAGCGGTCGGAAAGCCGAGCATGATGGCGACCACGACCAGTGCCAGCATGAGCAGGCCGAGATGGCCGCCGGTCCATTCGGACGGCGGCGGCATCAGGATGGCCGTGGCGATGATGATGATCGCCATCAGGCCGAAGCCGAAGCGGAGTTCCTTCTTCATTTCTGGGTGCTCCCGGCTGTGTCGCCCTTGGGCAGGTCGGCGTGCACCATGTGGCGCAGCTTTTCGACATCGACTTCCTCGACGTCCTGGGTGCGGGACGGCCATTCGCCCTGCTTGATGCAGACGATGCAGCGCAGGATTTCCACCACGCCCTGAAGCATCAGCGCGGCACCGGACAGCGGGATGATGAACTTGAACGGATAGATCGGCGGCCCGTCGGAGGTGACCGACGAGTGTTCGCGGATGGCCAGCGAGTCATTGAAGAAGTCCCACCCGGCCCAGCACAGCGCCAGCACGCCGGGAATGAAGAACACGAAATACAGGATGAGGTCGAGAATGGCCTGGGTGCGCGGCTCGAAGAAGCCGTACAGCACGTCGCCGCGCACGTGGCCGGCGGTGGCCAGCGTATAGGCGCCGGCCATCATGAACAGCGTTCCGTACAGCATGTAGGTGGCGTCGAACACCCAGGCGTGCGGCGTGTTCAGCGCGTAGCGCGAGAACACCTCCCAGGTGATGATCAGCGTGAGCACGACGATGGTCCACGCGAATGCGTGACCGACCCAGGTATTGAATCGGTCGACGCCGAGCAGCAGTTTTTGCATGGCGGTCTGCGGACACCTGTCGGTGTCCGTCCTGTTCTGGTGGAGTCAAAAAAGCCGGCGTCCCTTGTGGAGACGCCGGCTCGTTTGCATCAGTGCTGGCTTCAGCCCTTCTTCGAGAAGAAGTGCTCGTAGGCCATGCGGTAATTCACCGTGGTGTCGTTCTGCCACTTCGCGGTGCGCTTCGCGAAAGCGCGCTGCGATTCGAGCACCTTCTTGAACATCGGGTTCTCGGCAGCCTTCTTGTCGGTCACCTTGTCCCAGGCGGCGAGCTGCGCCTTCAGGATGGCATCCGGCGTCTTGTAGAACTTCACGCCCTGCTTTTCCTGCATTTCCTGGTAGGCGGTGGAGTAGCGATCGATCGCCTTCCACGACATTTCGGCCGAGGCGCCCGGCACCGCGTTGCGGATGATGGCGCGCAGGTCGGCCGGCAGCGAGTCGAGGCGCTTCTTGTTGAACAGGATTTCGAACTGTTCCGACGCCTGATGGAAGCTCTGCAGCATGCACACCTTGGACACGTCCGGGAAGCCCAGAACCTGGTCGGAGGCAGCATTGTTGAATTCGGCCGCGTCGAGCAGGCCGCGGTCCATGGCCGGCACGATTTCGCCGCCGGGCAGCGCATTGACCGATACGCCCAGTTCGGTAAACACGTCGATCGACAGGCCGACCGTACGGTACTTCAGGCCCTTCATGTCCTCGGCCTTGGTGACCGGCTTCTTGAACCAGCCCAGCGGCTGGGTCGGCATCGGGCCGTACATGTAGGACACGACGTCCATGTTCAGGCTCTTGTAGATCTCTTCCAGCAGCGCCTTGCCGCCGCCGAATTCGTGCCAGGCCAGCAGCATGTTGGCGTCCATGCCGAAAGCCGGGCCGGAGCCCCACAGCGCCAGCGCCGAGTTCTTGCCGTACCAGTAGGCGATCACGCCGTGGCCGCCGTCGAGCGTGCCCTTGTTGACCGCGTCCAGCAGGTCGAAGGCCTTCACCACCGAACCGGCGGGCAGCACGTCGATCTTCAGCCGGCCGCCGGACATGTCATTGACCAGCTTGGCGTAGTCCTGCGCGAACTCGTGGAAGATGTCCTTCGCCGGCCAGGTGGACTGGAAGCGCAGGGTGATCGGAGACTGTGCGACGGAAATGCTGGGGAAGGCGATGGCCGCGGTACCGGCAGCGGTGCCTGCAGCCTTGGCCAGGAACTTGCGACGGGCCGACTGCGTATTGTTCTGGTCAGACATGGATGTAAGCCTCCTCGTGGTGGTGGATGCTTTGCACAGCCGGGTACGGACGGTTGCCCGTATCCGGCACGGCGCGAAGCATAGCGATGCTAACCTTGCCCGCAGTCCGCCACAATCCGCAGTGCAGCGTGACGGATGGATAAGGGAAGGCCTTTTTACGTCAGCGGTTTACTTCACCATGCCCCAGGCCTGAAGACGCTGGAAGGCGAACTGCGCCTGGGCGTCCTTCTGACCGCTGCGGATGTAGGCGGCATAGTGCTGGCTGGCGGCCCGCTTGTCCTGCATGGTTTCGTAGGCCACCCCCTTCAGGAACAGCGTGGTGGCGTTGCCCGGCAGCACCTGGTCGTAGGCGTTGAAGGCGGCCAGCGCCTCCGGTCCGCGGCCCAGCGCCAGTTTCGATACGCCGCGCTGATAGATCGCCTGCCCTTCGCCCGGATAGATTTCGCTGGCGCGCGAGAAATGCCGGTCCGCGTTCGCGTATTCCTTCTGCGCCAGCAGACACTTGCCCATCAGCACATTGCCGCAGTAGTCGTCCGGTGCCACCTTCAGTGCCTTGTCGAAGCGGCTTTCGGCCTCGTCCAGCGACTTCTTCGCCATCAGCGATTCGCCTTCCTGCTGCGCCTTGATCGCCGGGGCGAGCCGGCGCAGGCTGGCGGTGTGGTCCATGTAACGCTCGCGTGACAGCGCCTTGCCGCGATAGCTGCCATAGGCATCGGTGGCTTCGCGCTGCGCGGTGTCGTAGCGCTCGTCCGACATCGGGTGCGACGAGAACATGGTCTGCAGCAGGCTGGGCTTTTCCTTGTGCTGGCTGCGCAGCATGTCCATCAGGTTCACCATGCCGTCCGGGTTGTAGCCGGCGCGCGTCATGTAGTCGAGGCCCAGCGCGTCGGCCTGCCGTTCGTCGTTGCGCGAATAGCCGGCCAGCAGCGCGCTGGCGCCGACCTGGCTGGCGATGTTGGCGAGCGGTGCTGCACCGCGGTAGTCCGACATCGCGACCGCGACGTTCACCGCCATCGCGCCGGCCTGGGCAATCATGCCGCGGCCGGCCTGCTTGGCGCTGTGACGCGCATTGACGTGGCCGGTTTCGTGGCCCAGCAGCGCGGCCAGCTCGTCCTCGCTGTCCATGTCCAGCAGGATGCCCCGGGTACAGGCCATGCTGCCGCCGGGGAAGGTGTAGGCGTTGATGTAGTTGGCGTTCACGACGCGCGCGTTGTAGGGCACGTCCGGCCGGTGGGTGTTCTTCGCCAGCGAACGCTCGACCTCGTTTACATAGCGGTTCAGCTCCGGGTCCTGCACCGCGCCGTAGTCGGCCGAGAACTGCTGGGGCGAGTGCTTGCGGTCGATGCCGAGCTCGTCCTGCTCCGACATGCCGACCAGCACCTGCTGACCGGTGATCGGGTCGGTGGCGCAGCCGGTCAGCTGAGGCAGCGTGACGGCGGCACCGGCGATGCCGGACAGCCACAGAAAGTCGCGGCGGGTCATTTCGCGGCGGAAGAAGCGGTCGTGTGACATGGTCATCGTCCTTCGTTGGAATCGTCAGCGATAACGCCGGGCACACCGTCGCCGCTGACAGGGCGTCGTCCGGTGCGGGTATGTGGCGCCCGGGCCTGCGTCAGGCCGGTTCGGCGTGTTCCACCATCAGCTGTATGCGCCTGACACCCTGGTATTCATTGATGTCCAGCCGGTAGGCGGCGTTCACGCAGGGCGGCAGCGGTTCGGCGCGGTTGAACCAGATGGCGTCGAACACGCTGCCGTCCTTCGCGAGCGACAGTTTCAGGTGCTTGTCCTTCAGCAGGCGCTGGTTGCGCACTTCGAAACGGTCGGCGAACACCGGCGGCGGGAAGCCCTGACCCCAGGTTTCCGCCTCGATCAGTATCGCGGCGTGCAGGTTCATCAGCGACGCTTCCAGCGCACCGTCGGTCTCTATGGTGCGGGTCAGCGCCGAAGGTTCCACCATGTCGGCCACCGCCTGTTCGAAGGTGTCGCGGAAGCGTTCGAAATCGTGCTCGCGTACGGTCAGGCCGGCGGCCATCGCGTGGCCACCGAAGCGGAGGATGAGGCCGGGTTCGCGCTTGGACACCAGGTCGAGCGCGTCGCGCAGGTGCAGGCCGGGGATCGAGCGGCCGGAGCCCTTGATCTCACCCTCGTTGCCGCGCGCGAAGGCGATGGTCGGCCGGTGCGCGCGCTCCTTGATGCGCGAGGCCACGATGCCGATCACGCCCTGGTGCCAGTCCGGATGGAACAGCGCCAGCGACTTCGATTCACCGATGTCTATCGTCGCCAGCTGCGCTTCCGCCTCCTCCTGCATGCCCTGTTCGATCTCGCGCCGCTCGCGGTTCATCGCGTCGAGCTGCTGCGCCAGCGACAGCGCACGCGCGAAGTCGTCGGTGATCAGGCATTCGATGCCGAGCGACATGTCGGACAGCCGGCCGGCGGCATTGAGCCGCGGGCCGATGGCGAAGCCGAGGTCGAAGGAGGTGGCGCGGGCCGGTTCGCGGCCGGCGGCGGCGAACAGCGCGCGCAGGCCGGGCGTGAGCTTGCCGGAGCGGATGCGCTGCATGCCCTGGGTGACCAGCACCCGGTTGTTGTGGTCCAGCTTCACCACGTCGGCCACGGTGCCGAGCGCCACCAGGTCGAGCAGGCTGCCCAGATTCGGTTCCTCGCGTCCGGCGAAAGCGCCGCGCCGGCGCAGCTCCGCGCGCAGCGTCAGCATCACGTAGAACATGACGCCGCAGCCGGCGATGGACTTGCTGGTGAAGCCGCAGCCCGGCTGGTTCGGATTGACGATCACGTCGGCCCGCGGCAGTTCGTCACCCGGCAGGTGGTGGTCGGTCACCAGCACCGATATGCCCAGTTCGTTGGCGCGCGCCACGCCCTCGACGCTGGCGATGCCGTTGTCCACGGTGATGATGATGTCCGGCTCGGCGTGCGCTGCGAGATCGACGATTTCCGGAGTCAGGCCGTAGCCGTACTCGAAGCGGTTCGGCACCAGATAGCTCACGTTGGCGCCCATCGCGCGCAGCGCGCGGATGCCGATTGCGCAGGCGGTGGCGCCGTCGCAGTCGTAGTCGGCCACGATGAGCAAGCGGGCGTCGGCCTCGATCGCGTCCGCCAGCATCTGCGCCGCGTCGTTGGCGCCGGTCAGCGTGTCCGGCGGCAGCAGTGCCTTCAGCGAATAGTCGATCTGGCTGCGTTCCTGCACGCCGCGCGAGGCATACAGCCGCGCCAGCAGCGGATGCACGCCCTGCTGTTCGAGCAGCGCGTAGCTGCGGGGCGGGATCGGGCGGTGGACGATGCGGGTCATGGGGGCAGACTCAAGACTCAAGATTCAAGGGGCGAGGGCGGCGGGTTCTGCGGGGGCGGCGTTTCCGCCGCGATACCGGGCGCCAGTCTTGATGATGGCCCAATCTTGGCGGGGCGCCGCACCCTCATGCGCATCAGCTCGCCAGCGGCACGGCGCGGCGCCAGAATTTCCACAGGTCGCGCCTTTCGGTGGTGCAGGCGAGGACGCCTTCGTCACCGCTCAGCGTGACGGTGACCGACTGCACGTCGCCGCGCTTCAGCGCCTGCAGCGCCGGCACGATCCAGTCGCGCTCCAGCGCCTGCACCGCCTGCAGCCAGCCTTCGGCATCCAGGTAGAGGGCCGGGGGCAGTGCGTCCTGCAGCAGCACCAGATTGCCTTCCTGCAGCGCGATGTCGCGGCGCTCCGGCAGCGGCGCGGCGCGCACGCCGGCCGCGTGGGCCAGGCCGTGCGCCAGCGCATCGTCCGCCCACAGCTGCATGCAGGGCAGGGCGGCCTGCACCGGCAGCGTACCGGCGCCCCAGAACCACAGCGTATTCAGCGTCGGCCGGCCGGCTTCTTCGCGCGCGGCGTTGACCGGATGGACGTGGAACAGCATCTGGGTTTCGTTCATCCACTGGCGCAGCCGGGCGCCGTCGCGCCCGCCCGGCATGGACACGTCGATCTTGCGCCCCATGGCGGCGCCCGGCGGCACGGTATCGACCGACAGCGGTTCCAGCAGCGCCAGATGACCGTGCCCGCCAGCCGGCAGGTGCAGCCAGCCGACATTGGCGAAATGCGCGTTCCAGGCAGCGGCGAGCGCGGCCGCCTCGTCTGCGTCCGGACGTACGTCCGGACGGTCGGTCAGCATGAGCGCGTCGCGCGCGAAGCGCAGGTGGGCCACGTCCGCCGCCAGCCAGCACCGGCTGTCCACCGGTTCGCCGCAGCCGGCACGGCGCAGCGCGCCCAGCGGCGCGTCCGGTTTCAGGCCGAACAGGCCGGCCAGCAGGTGTTCGGGCGCCGCGGCCGGGCGGCGGCTCCGTATGCCGCGCCCGAGCAGCAGCGACAGCGCAGGCGTGGCGGGCGGGGGCAGCGGTGAGGTGGAGGGCCAGAGCAGCCCGGGCAGGACCAGATGCAGTGACATGCGTGAAGTGTACCTGCGTTGCGTTGCGGCGGTGCTGTCGGCGCAATCCTGCATGCGCGGGCGGGCGCTCCGGTACCATGCCGACCCCATGAACTACGAAATCCTGCTCGGCCTGCGCTATGTGCGGGCGAAACGGCGCAACGGCTTCATTTCCTTCATTTCCCTCATTTCCACGCTCGGTCTGGCGCTGGGCGTGGCGGCGCTGATCACCGTGCTGTCGGTGATGAACGGTTTCCAGAAGGAGTTGCGTACCCGCATCCTGGGCGTTGCGTCCCACATCCAGGTGACCGGCTACGACAACGAACTGGGCGACTGGCAGCAGGTGGCGGATGCCGCGCTGAAGAATCCGGACGTGAAGGCGGCCGCGCCCTACATCAGCGAACAGGCCATGCTGTCCTTCGACCAGACGGTGCGCGGTGCCATGGTGCGCGGCGTGCTGCCGGCGGCCGAGGACGGCGTGGCCGCCTTCAGCCAGCACATGCGCGCCGGACGGCTGGCCGACCTGCAGCCGGGCGGCTTCAACATCGTGCTTGGCATCGAACTGGCGCGCGCGCTGCAGGTGCGGGTGGGCGACAAGGTGACGCTGATCGCGCCGCAGGGTCTGGTGACGCCGGCCGCGGTGCTGCCCCGTCTGAAGCAGTTCACGGTGGTGGGCGTGTTCGAGGCCGGGCATTTCGAATACGACGCCAGCCTCGCGCTCATCCACATGCAGGACGCCCAGGCGCTGTACCGGATGGAGGACCGCGTGTCCGGCGTGCGGCTCAAGGTGGCCGACCTGTTCGAGGCGCCGCGGGTGGCGCGTGCGCTGCATGAGCAGTTCGCCGGGCAGGAACTGCTGGTCGGCGACTGGACCCGCCAGCACGCCAACTTCTTTCGCGCCATCGCGATCGAGAAGAACATGATGTTCATCATCCTGTCGCTCATCGTCGCGGTGGCCGCCTTCAACATCGTGTCCATGCTCATCATGGTGGTGACCGACAAGCAGGCGGACATCGCCATCCTGCGCACGCTGGGCGCCAGCCCTGCGTCGATGATGGCGGTGTTCGTGGTGCAGGGTGCCCTCATCGGCGGCTTCGGCCTGCTGCTCGGCGTGGCCGGCGGCGTGCTGCTGGCCGGCAATCTCGACGTGGTGGTGCCGGCCATCGAAAAGATCGCCGGCGTGTCGCTGTGGTCGTCCGAGGTGTACTTCATTCCCGAACTGCCATCGGAAATCCTGTGGTCCGACGTGATCACCGTAACAGTGATCGGTGGCGTGCTGACGCTGGCGGCCACGCTCTACCCGAGCTGGCGCGCGTCGCGCGTGCAGCCGGCGGAGGCGCTGCGCTATGAGTGAAATCACGCTCGACAACATCGCGCCCGACAACGTCGTATTGAGCTGCAGCGGCCTGACCAAGGTGTTCCACCAGGGCAAGGTGGAGGTGCCGGTGCTGGCCGGCGTCGATCTGCAGGTGGCCCGCGGCGAGCGGGTGGCCATCGTTGGCGCCAGCGGCTCGGGGAAAAGCACGCTGCTGCATCTGCTCGGCGGGCTGGACGTGCCGAGTGCCGGCCGCGTGGCGCTGCAGGGGCAGGACTATTCCTCGCTCGGCGAGGCGGCGCGGGGCGCGCTGCGCAACCGCGCGCTGGGCTTCGTCTACCAGTTCCACCACCTGCTGGCGGAGTTTTCGGCGCTGGACAATGTAGCGATGCCGCTGATGATCCGCCGCCAGACCCGTGCGCAGGCGCGCGAGGCGGCGGCGGCCATGCTGTCCGAAGTCGGTCTGGCGCACCGGGTGGAACACCAGCCGGGCGAACTGTCCGGCGGCGAGCGCCAGCGGGTGGCGATCGCCCGTGCGCTGGTCACCCAGCCGGCCTGCGTGCTGGCCGACGAACCGACCGGCAATCTGGACAGCCGCACCGCCGGCGCGGTGTTCGACCTGATGCTGGAATTGAGCCGCTCGCGTGGCACCAGCTTCGTCATCGTCACCCACGACGAGCGGCTGGCTGCGCGCACCGACCGCACGGTCCGGCTGGTGGACGGACGGCTGGGCTAGCCGCTGGCCTCATTCAGCAGCGCGGCCCGCACCTCCGGCGTGCAGCAGGCGGCGAGGCGGGCGTCCAGCGCGGTGCGGAAGGTCGCGCTGCACTGGCCGGCGTGCGCGATCCTTATCTGCATGTGCAGCTCGTCGAGCATGGCCCATTCCTCGTCGCTGATCAGCGCGCGCGTGTCCGGCGCGCGCCGGGTGCGGTCGTCGAGGTCGCCGTTGAAACGGCGGTAGATGTCCAGCTTGTCCCGGGTCAGCATGACCGGGTTTTCCGCGACTCGGCCCGGCGCTGCCAGGCGCGCACCAGGTGCCAGCGCCACAGCCCGAGCACCGTCACATAGCCGAGGGCCGCCAGCGTGAGCGCGAGCAGCGGCAGGCCGATCAGCAGCGGTTCGCCCAGCGCCATGAACCAGGTCACCAGCGCGTCCATCCAGTCGGCGAAGCCGGCGTCGTCCGGAATCTGCGGTGCGCTGAAACGCGCGCCGGCCGGCAGCGTCATGCCCAGCAGCGGCATCACCGCCCGGCCGTAGGCCCAGGCCACCGCATACAGCGGCACGATGGTGAGCGGATTGGTATAGAAGGTGACCAGCATGGCCAGCGGCAGGTTCACCCGCAGCAGCACCGACAGCAGTGCCGCGCCCAGCATCTGCAGCGGCCCCGGTATCAGCCCCGAAAACAGCCCGACCGCCACGCCGCCGGCACAGCTGTGCCGGTTCAGCCGCCACAGCCGCGGATGTCCCAGGCTGTCGGCGAACGGGGCCAGCCAGCGGTTGCGGCGCAGGCTGTCGCTGTCGGGAAGGTAGCTGCGTATCAGTTTTCTCATGCGGGAGACCGGTTCAGGCGCGTCGAGCGTACCGGTTGAGGACAGGCGGCGCCAGCCGGGGTTCATACGCCCGGCACACGCCATCCGGATGCCGGGCGGATTTCTTCCCCGTTTATTCGTATGGAATTTTCGGCGCAATAATGCGGCATGCTGCCGCCGCTCACGTTCGCCCTGCTCATCGCCTGTCTGCTCGCGTCACGACTGCCGCAGCTGCCGGCGCCCGGCGTTCTGGCCGGGCTGGGCGCGCTGGCGCTGCTGCCCGCCGCGTACTGGCGGCGCTCCGCGTCTGCGCGCTGCGTGTCGATGCTGTTCGGCGGCTTCTGCCTGGCGGCCGGCTGGGGGCATCTGCAGCTCGCCGACCGTCTGGCGCCGGCGCTGGAAGGTCAGGACATCGACCTGAGCGGCGTGGTGGTGAGCCTGCCGGTGCGCATCGAGCGCGGCAGGCGTTTCGAATTCGCGGTCGATGCGCCGCCCCCCGGTGTGCCGTCGCGGCTCATGCTGAACTGGAATGACGCCCGCCGCAGCGAACAGGGCGAGCACGGCGAGGCGGAGCCGCTGGCCGCCACACCGTTGCCGGCAGGCAGCCGCTGGCAGCTGCGGGTCCGGCTGAAGCGGCCGCACGGCAACATGAACCCGCACGGCTTCGACTACGAAGGCTGGCTGTTCGCGCGCGGCATCGGCGCCACCGGCCAGGTACGGGCCAGCCCGCCGCCCCGCATGCTCGCCGCCGAGGCCGCAGGTTTCGAGCCGGCGGTACAGCGGCTGCGCGCATCGGTGCGCAGCCGCTTCGAACACGCGCTTGGCGTCGGCCGGGAGGAAGTGGACGCTGCGCCCTGGGCCGGCGTGCTGATCGCGCTGGCCATCGGCGAACAGCGCGCCATCCCGACTGCCCAGTGGGCGCTGTTCGAGCGCGCCGGTCTCACCCATCTGGTGTCGATTTCCGGCCTGCACATCACCATGGTCGCCGCGCTGGCCGGATGGCTGTTCACTGCGCTCTGGCGGCGGGTGCCGGCGCTCGCCTTGCGCTTGCCGGCCCAGCGCGCCGGGGTTGCCGCCGCACTGGTCGCGGCGGCCGCCTACTGCCTGCTGGCCGGTTTCGGCATTCCGGCGCAGCGCACCCTCATCATGCTGGCAATCGGGGCGCTCGCGCTGTGGCGCGGCCGTTTCGCGTCGCCGGTGGACGCGCTGGCCCTGGCGCTGTGCGCGGTGCTGCTGGCGCACCCGCTGGCGGTGATCGATGCCGGCTTCTGGCTGTCCTTCGGCGCGGTCGCGCTGCTGTTCTACGCAGCAGCCGGCGATGTCGGGACGGCGGCCGGACCGGTACGCCGATGGCTGCGCGCCCAGGCGGCCATCACGGTCGGGCTGGCACCGCTCACGCTGGCGCTGTTCGGCCGGGTATCGCTGATCGCGCCGTTGGCCAATCTGATCGCCATACCGGTGGTGAGCGGGCTGGTCACGCCGCTGGTGCTGATGGCGGTGGTGCTGCCCTTCGATCCGCTGCTGTGGCTGGCGCATGCGCTGATCGCGTGGCTGATGACGGGCATCGCCTGGCTGACCGCGCCCGACTGGGCGCTGTGGCAGAGCGCTGCGCCACCTGTGTGGGCGGTCGCCGCGGCCGGGCTCGGGGCGCTCTGCCTGCTGGCACCGCCCGGCTGGACAGGGCGCGCGCTGGCGCTGCCGCTGATGCTGCCGGTGCTGTGGGTGCAGCCCGAGCGACCGCTGCACGGCGACATGGTGGTGACCGTGCTCGATGTCGGCCAGGGGCTGGCGGTGCATGTGCAGACCGCCGGCCACGATCTGCTGTTCGACACCGGCCCGCGCTACGGCGCCGAAGCCGATGCCGGCGAACGGCTGGTGCTGCCCTATCTGCGTGCCGCCGGCGTACGGCGGCTGCACACCCTGGTGGTGAGTCATGCCGACAGCGACCACTCCGGCGGTGCGGCGTCAGTGCTGGACGGGCTGACCGTCGACCGCGTGCTGTCCTCGGTGCCGTCGCACGACGCACTGCGGCTGCGCCGGCCGGACACCGCAGACTGCGCCGCTGGCCAGGCCTGGCAGCTCGACGGCGTGCGCTTCGCCATCCTGCACCCGCTGCCCGGCGCGGTAGAGCGGGGCGCGCGTTCGAGCAATGCGCTGTCCTGCGTGCTGCGCATCGACGCCGCTCACGGCAGCGCCCTCATGACCGGCGACCTGCTGGCCGATGGCGAGGCGGCGCTGGTCGCGGCCGGCGCACCGCTGGCGGCCGACCTGCTGGTGACGCCGCACCACGGCAGCCGGACCTCGTCGACCGAACCCTTCGTGCAGGCGGTGAGCGCGCGCGAGGCGGTGCATGCGATGGGCTATCGCAACCGCTTCAGGCATCCGCATCCGGCGGTGGTCGCGCGCTACGAGGCGGCGGGCAGCGTACAGCGGCGCAGCGACCGCCACGGCGCGCTGCGCTACCGCTTCGCCGCCACCGGCTTCGTGGTCGAAAGCAGCCGCGAACGCGATGCGCGCTACTGGCACAATGGGTTTTAGGGGCCAGGGGCTGGGGACCAGGGGGCGATATGGGCGTGATCGACAAGGTGGCGGGGTGGTTCGGGCGGGCGCGGGCGAGCGAACAGCCACGGCTGCTGCAGGTGCAGTGCGCGAACCCGAAAGGGCTGCACCGCATGGCCTATGCGGAATGGGGCGACCCGGACAATCCGCGGGTGCTGGTGTGCGTGCATGGACTGACGCGGGTCGGTCGCGATTTCGATTTCCTCGCCCAGCGTCTGTCGGCGCACTACCGCGTCGTGTGTCCGGACGTGGTGGGGCGCGGCCGCAGCGACTGGCTGCCGGACGCGGCCGGCTATGGCGTGCCGCAGTACGTCGGCGACATGGTCACGCTGATCGCCCGGCTGGGCGTGGAGCGGGTGCACTGGTTCGGCACCTCGATGGGCGGGCTGATCGGCATGGCGCTGGCCGCGCTGCCGGATACGCCCATCACCCGCATGGTGCTGAACGACGTCGGCCCGGTGGTGACCGCGGTCAGCCTGCGCCGCATCGCCGAATACGTCGGCAAGGCCCCGAAATTCGCGTCGCTGGACGAGGCCGAGCGCTACATCCGCGTGGTCAGCGCGCCGTTCGGGCCGCTGACCGACGCACAGTGGCGCCATCTCACCGTACACTCCACCCGGCCGCGACCGGATGGCGGATTCGAGATGGGCTACGACCCGGATATCGGCAAGCCGCTGGCGGCGATGCAGTTCCTCGGCGACATCGAGCTGTGGAATCTGTATGACGCGATACGCTGCCCGACGCTGTGCGTGCGCGGCGCCGAATCCGACCTGATCACCCGCGACACGCTGGCGCAGATGGCGGAGCGCGGCCCGAAGGCGCGCACGCTCGAAATGCCCGGTGTCGGTCACGCGCCGATGTTCATGGACATCGCGCAGACCGTGCCGGTCGAACAATTCCTGCTGGAAGACACGGTTTCATGAACAAGGACGAAGTCATCGCCATCACCCGCCACTGGCTAGAACAGGCGGTCATCGGGCTCAATCTTTGCCCGTTCGCGAAGGCGGTGTATGTGAAGGATCAGGTGCGCTACGTGGTCAGCGAGGCGAAACACCTCGACGGCCTGCTGGAAGACATCGATCGCGAGATCGATTTCCTGGCGCAGGCCGATCCGGCCGCGGTCGATACCACGCTCATCATGCACGCCTCGCTGCTGGAGGACTTCCTCGATTTCAATGACTTCCTCGACATCGTGGACGAGGCGGTCAGCGAACAGGGGCACGAAGGCGTCATCCAGGTGGCCGCCTTCCACCCGCAGTGGCAGTTCGCCGATACCGAGCCGGACGACATCGGCAACTACACCAACCGCGCGCCCTTCCCGACCATCCATCTGCTGCGCGAAGCCAGCGTCACGCGCGCGGTCGATGCCTTCCCGGAAGCGGAAAGCATCTACGAGCGCAATATCGAAACGCTGAACCGGATCGGGCTGGACGGCTGGCGCGCGCTCGGCCTGCCGGACGGTCGCCGCCGTCCCGGCTGAACCTGGCCGGCCGGGCCGGGGCGATCAGTCGAATTCCGACTCCGCGTCCAGCGCCGCGCTGAGCGTCGCCCAGTCGCAGGTCTGGTGATGCATGCCGCCGGCGACCGGAATGTCGATCGCGAACACCGTGCGGTCTGCGCTCAGCAGGCCGGTGCCGTGCAGCGCCGGGCCGTCCGGCTGCGCCGGATCGCGCACCACCACCTTCAGCGGGCGGCCCGGCACCGCGGATTCGAGACGCAGACGATTGGAGTGGTTGCTCAGATCGACGATGTAGTCGGTGGTGCAGGCGGTGCTCATGACGTTCTCCCGTTCAGCATGGGCCGTCCGGGTGCAGCGATCCGGACTGGGCACAAAGGTCAGGGTTGACGCGTTCCTGACAAGGCAAGCGGAAACCGTGCAGCGATGCGTCCAATCTAGCACTGTCCGCGCCCGTCGTGGGCACGGCGTCAGGCCGCCATGGACTTGAGCTTGCCGGCGGCCGGTGTGCGGCCCGGCGAGGCGGTGCGCGCCAGCGGCATGTCGATCACGAAGCGCGCGCCGGTGCCCGGCGGCGATTCCGCGCGAATGCGACCGCCGTGGCGCGACACGATGCGGGCCACGATGGCCAGCCCGGCGCCGACGCCCGGATGGTCGCTGGTCGGGTGCAGCCGCTCGAACACGCGGAACATCCGGTGCGCCTGGGCGGGGTCGAAGCCCGGACCGTTGTCGCTCACCGCGTAGCAGGCACGGTTGCCCTCGACCCAGCCCTCCACGCGGATTTCGCTGACCGGCTGGCTGCGCGAGAACTTCAGCGCGTTGTCGATCAGGTTCTGCCACACCTGCCTGAACAGCACCGGATCGGCCAGCGTTTCCGGCAGCGGGGCAATGTCCACCCGCACCTGCCTGTCGTCGCGATAGCCCGGATGGGCATTGACCACGTCGCGCACCAGCAGACCCGGATTGATGCGCTGCACTTCGGGCGACTTGCTGCCGATGCGCGAGAAATCGAGCACCGCGTCGATCAGTTCGCCCATGCGCTGGGTATTGGCGAGGATGCGGTCCAGGCACACGCGCTGGTCCGGCGGCAGCGCTTCGCCGGCCTCTTCGAGCAGGATGCGCGAAAAGCCGTCGATGGCGCGCAGCGGGGTGCGCAGGTCGTGCGCGCAGGAATAGCCGAAAGCCGACAGGTCGTCGTTGAGCTGACGCAGTTCCAGCGTGCGCGCGGCCACCCTTTCCTCTAGGTGTTCGTTCGCTTCCAGCAGCCGCCGTTCCGACGCTTCGAGCGCCGCCAGCGTGCGGGCCTGTTTCATCGTGGCGCGGCGCAGTTCCAGCTGCGACACGACATGGCGCGCCAGCGCGGCCAGCGCATCGCGCTGCGCCGCGCTCAGCGTACGGGCGACCCGGTCGGCCACGCACAGCGCGCCGACCGCATGGCCTTCCGGCGTGATCAGCGGCGCGCCGGCGTAGAAGCGGATGTGCGGTGCGCCGGTCACCAGCGGGTTTTCGGCGAAACGCGGATCGGCGAAGGTGTCCTCGATCACGAACACGTCGCGCTGCGCGATGGCGTGGCCGCACAGCGCGATGTCGCGCGGCGTTTCGTGCGGGCCGCGGTCGCTGCGGGCCTTGAACCACTGGCGGTCGCGGTCCACCAGACTGATGTACGCCAGCGGCGTACCGCACAGCTGCGTGGCCAGCAGCACGAAATCGTCGTACAGCGGTTCGCGGTCGGTATCCAGGATGGCGTATTCGGCCAGCGCGGCGAGGCGGGCCGCCTCGTCGGGCAGGGCGGGGGCAGGCAGATAGGTCATGGCAGGGGGCGGGTTCCAGGCATTCGGTGCCGGTGCGCAGCCGGGTTCTCGGGCCGGACACCGGGTCGACAAGCGACGGGGGCGCATGATGCAGTGGCCGTTTGGACTTGTTCTTGATCGCGGACAAGGTTGGTGTAAGCAGTCTCTTTCGCGAGTGCCTCTCATTCCGCCAGTGCGTGCCCGGACCCGCAAATGCGGCATCATGCGGGCGGGCCGCTCTGCCGGCCTTTGCAATCGCCTTCGCAACCGCCTTCGCAACCGCCTCTGCCGGACCGCCGTGCCGGACATCCCATGCTGGACATTCTCTTCCGTGACGACTATGTGGTCGCCATCGACAAGCCTTCCGGCCTGCTGGTGCATCGCACCGCGCTCGACCGCCATGAAACCGAATTCGCGGTGCAGCGGCTGCGTGACCAGATCGGGCAGCGGGTGTGGCCGGTGCACCGGCTGGACCGGGGTACCTCCGGCGTGCTGGTGTTCGCGCTGAACCCGGAGGCGGCCCACGTGCTGGCGCAGCAGTTCGCGGCGCATCGGCCGGCCAAGCGCTATCTGGCGGTGGTGCGCGGGCATCCGCCTGAGGCCGGCGACATCGATCACCCGCTGCGCCGCATCGACGACGCAATCGACCCGCGTGCGGCGCGCGAGGGCGCCGAGCCGGTCGTGGCGCAGCCGGCGCTCACCCGCTACCGCCGGCTGGCGGTGGCCGAAATGCCGGTGGCCATCGACCGCTATCCGGCCAGCCGCTACGCGCTGGTCGAAGCGATGCCGCTGACCGGCCGCACCCACCAGATCCGCCGCCACCTGAAGCACATCGCCCACCCCATCATCGGCGACGCCACCTACGGCAAGGGGCCGCACAACCGCTATGTCGCCACGTTGTGCGGCGAGCCGCGGCTGCTGCTCGCCTGTATACATATGCATATCCGCCATCCGGTGAGTGGCGAGGACATCGAACTGCGCTGCCGGCCGGGCAGCGCCTTCAACCGGCTGGCGCAGGTGTTCGGCTGGGACGCCGCGCTGCTGGATCCGGCATGACGGGGGGGCGGAGTCCTGTGGGCGCGGCGCTCTGTCGCGATCGAGCGGTTGAATGAAGTGCGGCGGGGGATGAAGGCTGCATCGCGGCGGGGGCGCCGCTCCCACGAAATTCGCGTCGGGCGGAGCGGCGCCCGGCCGTGATTGGGCGGTGAATGAAGCGCGATGAGGGGTGAAGGCTTCACCGCCGCCAGGGCGCCACTCCCTCTGTCGCGAAGGCTGAGGCGGCGTCTGTGGGAGCGGCGCCTCGCCGCGATACGGCCGTTGAATGAAGCGCGACGGGAGATGGAAGCTGCCATCGTGGCGGAAGCGCCACGGCCACGATCCTGTAACGGGTGGCGCGGATCCGCCTGACCGGTGCGCGCCTGAATAGTCCGTTCGGACTATCCGCGCGAATATTTCATGTCATGGCAGGGACACGTTCGGTCCGGAGAATCCGGCCTGAATTTTTCCCGCCCTGCCATGAAAAAAATCATTGCCCTCGGCGCCCTTGCGGCGCTTGCACCTTCCTTTGCCAACGCCTGGTGGGACGAGGCGTGGACCGCCCGTCGCACCGTCACGCTGGACACCTCCGCCACCGGCGTCGCGATTGCCGCGCCGCAGTCTTCGGTGCCGGTCGCGGTGCGCCTGCACAGCGGCAATTTCGATTTCACCGCGGCGAAGGAGGACGGCTCGGATCTGCGCTTCGTCGCCGGCGACGACAAGACGGTGCTCAAGCACCATGTCGAGCGCTACGACAGCCTGAACGAACTCGCGGTCGTGTGGGTACAGGTGCCGCTGGTGGCGCCCGGTCAGGAACGCACCACGGTCTATGCCTATTTCGGCAATGCCGCGGCGGGCGGTGCGCAGGACAGCAAGGCGAGCTACGACGCATCGACCGTCGGTGTCTGGCATTTCGCCGAGCCGGCGCCGCTGGCCGATGCATCCGCCAGCGCGCTGAGCGCTACCGGCAGCGGGAACATCCAGAAGGCCGCGCTGCTGGGCGACGCCGCCATCTTCGCCGGCAGCCCGCTGCGCGTGCCGGCCTCGCCGGCGCTTGCGACCACCGCGGGCGGTGCGTGGACGATGTCGGCCTGGGTCAAGCCGGCCGGCGCGCAGCAGGCGACGCTTTATGCGCAGGGTGCGCTGACGGTGAAGGTCGACGGCAGCGCGTTCGCGCTCGATGTGGCCGGCACCCGGGTGGCCGGTGGCACGCTGAAGGCGGGTGCCTGGCAGCACGTCGCGGCCACGGTCGGTGGTGGTAAGGCCACGCTGTATGTCGACGGCCAGCCGGTCGGCAGCGCTGACGCGGCACTGCCGGCGGTGCAGGCCGAGGTCGTGATCGGCGATGCCTACAACGGCGAACTGGACGAGCTGCAGCTCGCCAACACGGTGCGCAGCGCCGACTGGATCAGGCTGGCCGCCGTTGGACAGGGGGCGGACAGCCCCTTTGTCAGCGTGCGCGAGGACGCGGCGGGCGGCGAAGAGGGCGGCCACAACTACTTCGGCATCCTGATCGACAACCTCACGGTCGACGCCTGGGTGGTCATCGTCATCCTCGCGGTCATGTTCGTCATCAGCTGCTGGGTGATGATTGCCAAGGCCCTGCTGGTCGGCCGCATCGACGGCGACAACCGCGCCTTCCTGCAGCGCTTCCGCAGCGCCAGCAACGATTTCCTGAAGCTGGACCAGGGTGCCTCCCACAAGAGTTCGTCGCTGTTCCGCCTGTACGGCGCCGGCCTGCGCGAAATCCGCAAGCGCTTCGACGCGCAGGGCGAAGCCGCCGGTCTGACCGGTGCCTCGATGGACGCGATCAAGGCGTCGATCGACGCCGACCTGGTACGCGAATCGCACAAGCTCAACGCGCAGATGGTGCTGCTCACCATCGCCATTTCCGGCGGTCCCTTCCTCGGCCTGCTCGGCACCGTGGTCGGCGTCATGATCACCTTCGCCGCGATCGCTGCCGCGGGTGACGTGAACGTGAACGCCATCGCCCCGGGCATCGCCGCCGCGCTGCTGGCCACCGTGGCCGGTCTCGCGGTCGCGATTCCGGCGCTGTTCGGCTACAACTACCTCGCGGCGCGCATCAAGAACATCAGCGCCGACATGCAGATCTTCGTCGACGAGTTCATCACCCGCGTCGCCGAAGTGCACGGCCGCTGACGGCAGACGCACGCCATGTCCGCCGACGTAAAGGGAGAGAACCAGCCCTACGACGAGATCAACGTCACCCCGATGCTTGATCTCGCCTACGTGCTGCTGGTGGTGTTCATCATCATGACCACCGCCTCGGTGCAGGGCATCAAGGTCGATGCGCCGCAGACGCGCACCACCGCCTCGCTGGCCAAGCCCCAGACCAAGGCCATCACCATCACCGCCGCCGGCGACGTCTATCTCGACGCCTATCCGGTCGACATGGCCACGCTGGAAGCCCGGCTTGCGCAGTACAAGGGCGCCAACCCGGCGCTGCCGGTGGTGCTCAAGGGCGACGCCGCCGCGCACTACGAGAAGGTGTCCGCGGTGCTGGAAATCTGCAAGCGGCTGGACATCACCGAAGTCGGGCTGGTGACCAAGAAGGTGGCCGGCTGATGCCGCGCGGATGACACACAGCCATGCAGATCAATACCGAAGCCAAACCCTACGACTCGATCAACGTCACGCCGATGCTGGACCTGGCCTACGTGCTGCTCGTCGTGTTCATCCTGATGACCACCGCCGGCGTGCAGGGTCTGACGATGAATCTGCCCAAGCCGTCGAACAAGCCGAGCACCGAACAGCACGAAGTGAAGATCGTGCAGGTGATGGAAAGCGGCGCACTGATGGTCAATGGTGTCGGCGTGACGCTGGACCAGCTCGAAGTGCAGCTCGACGCCGCCCGGGCGCGCGACCCGAAGTTCAGCGTGATGATCCGCGGCGAGGCACGCGCGCCCTATAACGGTGTCATCCAGGTGGTCGACCTGGTCAATCGCATGGGCATCGCCAACGTCGGCCTCATCACATCGCGGATCGGCACCTGATGGGCGCGCTCGCGGAAGATTCGGTCGAGCTGTCGCGCGGCGCGCGCGCACTGCGCTTCGTCGCGCTGGCGGTGGGCGTGGCGCTGCTGGTGGCGGCCGGCATGTGGCTGAAGGATCTGTTCTCGAAGCCGTCGGCGCCGACGCGCCAGGTGACGAAGATTTCCATCATTCCGGACACGCCGCCGCCCCCGCCTCCGCCGCCGAAGGAGGAGAAGCGGCCGGAGCCGAAGGAAACCAAGGAAGTGAAGGTCGAGCAGCCCAAGCCGGTCGAGGCGCCGCCGCAGCAGGCCGAACAGCTGAAGATGGAAGGCGCGGCCGGCGACGGCCCCAGTCCGTTCGCTGCCGGCAGCGTGGCCAACGAGTACAAGGGCGGCGACGTCGGCACCACGGTCGGCGGTGCGCCGCAGGTGAAGTCCAACCGCATGCAGTTCGCCTTCTTCACCAGTGCGCTGCAGCGGCACATCCAGGACGAACTGGCCCGCAACAAGGACATCAAGCAGCTCGACTACCGCGTGCCGGTCGCCATCTGGCTGGCGCGCGACGGCAGCGTGCAGCGCGCCGAGCTGGCCGGTTCCACCGGCGACGACAGGACCGACGCCGCGCTCACTGCAGCGCTGGCCCAGATGCGGCCCTTCCGGGAAGCGCCGCCCGCCGACATGCCCCAGCCGGTGCGCCTGCGCATCAGCAACCGCATGACCGGTTGAACACCCCCATACACGACACTCCGGACCGAAGTGATGAAGAAAGCACTGCTCCCGCTCGCGCTCGCCTCGCTGTGCGCACTGCCCGCACAGGCGGACGAAGGCGCGTCCATCGACACGCTGCGCCAGACCACGCTGAACCTGATCGACGCGCTGGTCGATACCGGCGTGCTCACCCGTGACAAGGCGGACGAACTGATCAAGGCCGCCGAAGCCAAGGCCGCGAAAACCGCGGCCAGGGCGAAGAAGGACAGCACGGTGCGGGTGCAGTACGTGCCGGAATCGGTGAAGGCCGAAATCCGCGAGCAGCTGAAGCAGGAAGTGCTGGCCCAGGCACGCACCGAAGGCTGGGCCACGCCGAACGCGATTCCCGAATGGACCGAGCGCATCCGGATCGAGGGCGATCTGCGCGTGCGCATGCAGGAAGACAGCTTCCCCAAGGGCAACAGCCCGATCGCCAGCTATGCGCCGGGTGCGGCCGGCAATCCGGCGGCGACCAATCCGGACTTTCCGCTCGGCACGCGCTTTCCGGCCGGTGTCGGCCTTGATGACAACGGCTTCCCGACCGGCAATGCGTCGGACGACGTGAACCGCCTGCGCCTGCGTGCCCGGCTCGGCGTGCTGGCCAAGATCAACGACACGGTCAGCGCCGGCTTCCGCTTCACCACCGGCAACGTGACCGACCGGGTATCGACCAACCAGACCCTGGGCAGCAATTTCAACAAGTACAGCTTCCTGGTCGACCGCGCCTACATGAAGTTCGATCCGGTGGAGTGGGCGTCCTTCAGCGGCGGCCGCATTCCCAACCCCTGGTTCGCGACCGATCTGGTGTGGGACGAGGACCTGAACTTCGACGGCATCGCGGTGAACCTGCGCAACGTCACGATGACCCAGGCGCTGCGCCCCTTCGCCACCGCCGGCTGGTTTCCGCTGCGCGCCGACAACCCGCCGAACGCCGACAAGCAGTGGCTGGCCGGCGCGCAGATCGGCGCCGAGTACGACCTCAACGGCAGCACCCGTCTGCGCGTGGGTCTGGCCAAGTATCACTACAGCCGGCTCGAAGCCCGTACCGACACCCGCTTCGACCTGACCGGCGCGCTGCCGGGCTACGGCGGTTACGAACATTCGTCCGCGCTGCGCCAGAAGGGCAACACCCTGGTGCGCACCAACAGCCCGCTGGACGCGAATGGCGCGCCGATCTACGGCCTGGCGTCGAAGTTCGAGCCGTGGGTGATCACCGCCACCGCGGATCTGGCTCATTTCGACCCGGTGCATGTGCTGCTGTCCGCCGAATACGTGAAGAACACCGGCTTCGACCGTGCCGACATCCTGCGTCGAACCGGCCTCAACCTGACCGACGGCAAGGACACAGCCTGGCACGTGCGACTGGCGGTCGGCATGCCTTCGGTCCGTCTGGCCGAAGACTGGCAGGTGTTCGCGTCCTACAAGTACATAGGCTCCGATTCGGTGGTCGATGGCTTCACCGATTCCGACTTCGGTCTTGGCGGCACCAACCTGAAGGGCTTCGTCATCGGCGGCAGCTACGGCCTGTATCGCGATACCGCGGTCGGCCTGCGCTGGTACTCGGCCCGCAACATCCACGGCATGACCTACGACCCGACCGTGATTGCCGGTCAGCGCTACGAGGTCGACACCGTCATGCTCGACATGAACGTGAGGTTCTGAGCATGAAGCGCTTCGTACTGATGCTGTCGCTGCTGCTGACCGCAGGCGCGGTGGCCGCGCAGGAAAAACCGTCCCGCGAGCAGGAACAGCTGCGCCGGCTGCGCGCCCAGGCGCAGCAGCTTCAGCAGTCGCTGGCAGCCGAACAGCAGGCGCGCCAGAGCGCCGAGGCCGAACTGAAGGCGCTCAAGGGCGCGCAGGCGGCGGAGATCGAGAAGATCGGCGCGGAAGCGCGGGCCGCGCGCGGCAGCGCTCAGGCCTCTCGCCGGCAGATCGAACAGCTGGAAAAGGATCTGGCGGCCGAGCGGCAGGCGCGCGAACAGTCGGCCCGTCAGGCCGAACAGCTGGGCCAGCGTCTGACCGAGCGTGAACGCGAACTGAACGAGGCGCGCAACACGCTGGCCGGCACCGGCCGCGATCTCGAACAGTCGCGGGTGAAGGCGGAGCAGTCGGCCACCCGTCTCGCCCAGTGCGAGAAGGACAACCGCGCGCTCTACGGCACCGGCATCGAGGTGCTCGACCACTACCGCAATCGCACGCTGGGTGAACGCATCGGCCAGTCCGAGCCGTTCGCGCAGACCGCGCGGGTGAAGCTCGAGAACCTGATCGAAACCTGGCGTGACCGTCTGGACGAAGCGCGCCTGGTCACTGCGCCGTCACGCTGACGACCGGCGCGGATGTCCGGGGTGTCGCGCGGCTCATTCCGGAAACGCCCGCTCCGCGCGGCGCTCCGCGCCACGGCTCATTTCCGCATGAGCCGTTCGGCTCATTGCAAGACCCCGGCTGTGAAACAGGGTTGTCATCGTCCGCCGATAACTTGCCGGACGAATATCGGACGGAATTTCTTACAGCGCATGGTCCGTTCGGCTCATTCAATGCGGCTGCGATGCAGCGGTTGATGTAACGCGCAGCCGTCACGCTTCGATCGCTTCCTCGTGGAGCAGGGAGGTTCGGAGCGCATTCCGGAATCCACCCACGACACACTTCTTCTGGAGATATTCATGTTCAAGACCAAACTGATTGCTGCGGCAATTGCGCTGGGCGTTTCGGGTTTCGCGAACGCGACCATCACGGGCGCCGGGACCGGCAACACCGAGTTCGTTTTCTCAGCTTTCAATACTTTGGCAGGCAAGGGCTACACCTACGATCTGTCTGACCTTGGTTGGGACGACGTCTACGGTAGCGACGTCAGGATGAATAGCCTGATCGGTAACGTCAATCCGGGTACCTCGGGTGTCATGAACCTGGTCAATAAGCCCGCGACTGGTGTCCTGTTTGATATCGCGCTGCCGTCCTTCTCGAGTTTTCTGGCTGGTACCAACGCCGCCAACCTCCAGTGGAACGTCGTGTCTGCAGAGAGCGAAGGCCTCCGTCGTATCGTGCAAACTGTTTCCACTGCGCCTACGGCTGCACTGACGAACGCCAAGATCATTACCGCGGTCAATAACTTCGACAACTACACTTCGGCGGTTGGTTCGAAGGGCACCCATCCGGGCGGCGTGCTGATTGATGGTTTCGCGGAGACTGTTGCCGCTGACGGCACGGCTTACGCTGGCACTCTGGGTGCCAACTTCGGCAACGCCGGCTACGCCTCCACCGGCGGCATCAACGATGCGCTGTCGCTCTACGTCTTCGGTTCGACCTCGACCACCTCCAACCAAAACGCTGGCCGCGTTGCGCAGCTGAAGAGTGCTGATGGCCAGGCAGTCGTTGCCCGGATCTACCAGGGCGCTGACGGTTACCACCTGCAGATTTCCGCAGTGCCGGAACCCGAAACCTACGCGATGCTGCTGGCCGGTCTGGGCCTGCTGGGTTTCGCCGCCCGTCGCAAGAACGCCTGATTGTTTTCCTTTCCCGGCGGTCGCAGCGGATGCGGCCGCCCCTGCCTGAATTCCTGGAGAAACTCATGCAACTGAAGAAGATCGCTTTCGCCGTCGCCGCCATGGCGACCGGCTTTGCCGCTCAGGCCGCCGGCACCGTCAGCATCGGTGGCGTGCCGCACAACGTCGTCTATCTGTCCGGCGCTTCCGCCCCCGACAACTTCCTGGCCGACATCGCCGAAGGCATGATGACCGGCGTCACCCACTACAGCGCCAGCAACTACAAGGCTTTTGCCGGTTCGGCCAATGGCATTCCGGGCGTGACCAACGGCACCAAGGTGCTGTTCATCAAGCGTTCGGCTGGCGGTTCGGCCTTCGGCGTCGGCCCGGTGGCCCGTGCCCAGCGCGTCAAGACCATCGACGTGACCAACTGCACCAGCGGCGCCGGCACCAAGGCCAGCCCCTTCGTCTGCGCGATCACCGGCGCGGATCCGGGTGAAGCGAACCATGCACTGACCACCAATGCCGGTCTCGTACCCGATTTCGGGATTTCCGACGTCGAACCGGCCATGTTCCAGGGCCCGCTCAACACCGAGAACGATACCGAGCCGCTGGCATCCGACGAAGTTGCCCGCCTCGCGGTGCAACCGGTGAACCAGCTGATGATGGGTCTGGCCGCCACCAACACGCTGCCGGCCTCGACCCACCTGTCGCGCGCCGTGTATGGCGCCATGCTGAACGGCCAGGTGCAGACCTGGGATCAGGTTGATCCGTCGCTGGACGGTGACGTGGTCGTGTGCCGCCGCTCGGAAGGTTCGGGCACCCAGACCTCGTACAACTGGTTCTTCGGCAACTTCCCGTGCTCGACTAATGAGAACGGATCCGTTTCTCCGGCCCGCATGAGCGACAGCTTCGGCTACAAGGTGTCCGGTTCGGGCACGACCGCCGATCCGTACATCATCGACGCGAGCGCCGGCTACACCGTGATCGAGAACGCTTCGTCCGGCAACGTCCGCAGCTGCCTGCAGGCTGCCAACGACGGCACCAACTACACCTTCACCACCTGGGATTCCGCCGAGCAGAAGAATAACGTCTTCCGCGTGAACTTCGCCGAATCGGGTCCGAAGAAGGCGATCGGCGTGGTGTCGCTCGACTCCTACACCAATGCCGCCGGTGCGAAGTTCAGCTTCCGTCACCTCGACGGCGCGGGCAGCTACAACTACGACTCGGTCACCAAGACCTTCTCGTCGTCGGCCGGCGCCACCGGTGTCGCCCCGTCCAAGGCCAACCTGCTGGCCGGCAAGTACGACTTCGTGGTTGAAATCTCCGCCCAGTCGCGCGCCCAGGCAGTCACCAACGAACAGGGCGACACCGTTGCCCCGATCGCCGGCCTGACCAAGGCGGTGGCCGACGAGTTCGTGAAGCGCGCCGGTTCGCCGAAGTTCACTGGCAACTTCGAGAACACCGGTACCCAGGTGTCGACCCCGGAAGCTTTCGCGTCGCTGCCGCAGTACTACGCGGGCCTGACCAACGCAGCCGGTGCGGCCACCAACGCTGCGGGCAAGCGCTTCGCCGACCTGTACGTGTCGAAGTACACCCGCAACGCCAACACCTGCTCGCCGCTGCAGTACGTCGGCAACTGAGCTGGATGACCGTGTGACGGCGCTGTCCGGCCGTCGCACCGTCAGTGGATCCGCGGCCCGCCCTCCGGCGGGCCGTTCGTTTGTCAGGCTTCCGGCCGTCATATTCTTCAGGGCACGCATGTCCGGTCCGATTTCCCGCTGCATCCGCCTGTGCGCGACGCTGTTCGCACTGTGCATACACTCCGCGTCGGCGCAGGACGCCGGCCGTTTCGACATTCTCGAATTCGTGGTCGAGGGCAATACCGTGCTCCCGCCCGAGGCGGTCGAGCGTGCGGTGTATCCGCATCTGGGCCCGCGCCGCAACGCGGCCGACGTGAATGCCGCGGCCGCCGCGCTGGAGAAGGCTTACCAGGACGCCGGCTACATGACGGTGGCGGTCGGCATTCCGGAGCAGGCGACCGATTCCGGCGTGATCACGCTGGAGGTGACCGAAGGGCGCATCGAGCGTCTGCGCGTGACCGGCGCCGAATACACGCTGCCGAGCGCGGTGCGCGACGCCGCGCCGTCGCTGGCCGAAGGCGGCGTGCCCCACTTTCCGGACGTGCAGGAAGATCTTGGCCGGCTCGGGCGCAACGCCGACCTGCGCGTGACGCCGCTGCTGCAGCCGGGCCGGATACCGGGCTCGGTCAATGTCGAACTGCGGATGGAAGACAGTTCGCCGCTGCACGGTTCGATCGAACTGAACAACAAGCGCAGCGCTGACACCGAAACCGGCCGTCTGGAGGCGACGCTGCGCTATGACAATCTGTGGCAGCGCCGCCATTCCATCGGCCTGACCTATTTCTCGTCGCCGCGCAACCGCGACGAGGTCGAGGTGTTCGGCCTCAACTACGCGGCGCCGGTGGGCGACGGCATCCTGGCCGCCTTCTTCGCGCGCTCCAACAGCAATGTGCCGACCCAGTTCGATACCGCCTCGCTGGGTCGCGGCGACACCCTGGGCGCGCGCTACGTGCGCCCGCTGCCGGACCGCGGTCGCGGCTTCTTCCATTCCATCAGTCTGGGGCTGGATTACAAGGACAACGATCAGGACACCCGCGGCATCGGCGGCACCGCTTTCGTCATCAGCCAGCCGGTGCGCTACTGGGTCATGTCGGCCCAGTACGGCATCACGCTGCCCTTCGAATCCGGCGCGCGCCTGCGGCTGGGCACCACCCTGTCCGCCGGTTCGACCGGCCTGAACGAGCGCTACATCGACTGCAACGGTGTGCGCGCCGAACAGTTCGCCTGCCGCCGCGCGGGCGCCACGCCGTCCTTCTTCGTCAGCCGCTTCGAGCTGGAAGGCAGCTATCCGTTCGCCGGCGGCTGGCTGGTGTCGGCCCGCGCCGACGCGCAGCGCACCAGCGATCCGCTGATCAACAGCGAACAGTTCTCGGCCGGCGGCGTCGACTCGGTCCGCGGCTATCTGGAGTCGGAACGCATGGGCGACGAGGGCGAGCGGCTGCGGCTGGAACTGGCCACGCCGACGCGCCCCTTCTTCGACGCGGCATTCGCGCTGAACGCGCTGATGTTCTACGACTGGGCCGGTGTGCGCATACGCGAGGCCTTTGCCGGTCAGGACCCGCGCTCGGCGCTGGAAAGCGCCGGTCTTGGCCTGCGCCTGCTCACGCCGCGTGGCTTCAAGCTGCACGCCGACTGGGCCTACGCGCTGCGCGACGGCGCGGTGGGCAACGGCCGCACCCGCGAAGGCGACCACCGCCTGCTGCTGAAGCTGGCCTACGAATTCTGAGCGCTGCGCGACGCCGTTCACGGCAGGCGGCCGGGTGGCCGCTGCCCGTCACCGTTGCGTCATGCATGACGCCGAAACTGGATGCAAGGGCCCGTTCCGAGGGCCGCAGGAGTCCGCAATGAATCGAGATCGCTACCGTCTGGTGTTCAACGAACTGACCGGCGCCTGGGTGCCGGTGGCCGAGAACGTGTCCGCGCGCGGCAAGCGCAGTGCGGGTCGTGTCCGTCGCGCCGCGCTCGCGGCCGCGCTGTCGCTCGCGTTCGCGCCGCAGGCCTTCGCCGCCGGCGCGCTGCCGGTGGCGGCGCAGAACTTCGTTGACGCGCGGCTGCCCGGTTCGGCCACCGTATCGCAGACCGCGAACAATATGGTGATTCACCAGACTGGCAACGCGGTCATGCTGAACTGGCAGAGCTTCAATATCGGTCGCGGCAATTCGGTGCACTTCGACCAGTCGAGCGCCGCCATGCGGGCGATCAACGTGGTGGCGCCGGGCGGTCCGCGCAGCGAGATTGATGGCGCGCTGACCGCGAAGGGACAGGTGTTCATCTTCAACCAGGCCGGCATCCTGTTCGGCGCCAACGCGCAGGTGGACGTCGGCGGCCTGGTCGGCTCCACGCTGAAGCTGAATGACGAACTGCTGGCGCGTGCGCTGAATTCGCTCGGCGCGCAGTCGCCGGCCTTCGCGCTGTGGGACGACGCGAACCGCGTCGGCCTGCCGACCGGTGACATTGCGGTCGCGCCCGGTGCGCGCATCGTCGCGGCGAAGAACGGCCGCGTGCTGCTGGCGGCACCGAACGTGAGCAATGGCGGCCGCATCGAGGCGGAAGAGGGCCAGGTCGTGCTGGCTGCGGGCGAGAAGGTGTACATCGCCGATCCGCTTGACAGCCGGCTGCGCGGCTTCCTGGTCGAGGTCGACAACGGTGGCAAGGTCACCACCGAAGCCGCCAGCGAACTGCTGTCCGATCGCGGCAATGTCACGCTGGTCGGCCTGAACATCCGTCATGCCGGCGCCGCCCGGGCCACCACCTCGGTCACCCTCAACGGCACGGTGTATCTGAAGGCGCGCGACAACGTGGCCGCGCTCGACAGCGACGCCATGTTCCCGGACGCGGCACGGCTGGCCGACGGCGAATCGGTGCCGGTGGGTCAGCGGACCGGCCGCATCGAACTGGCGGCCGGCAGCGTGATCGACGTCAGTCCGGACAAAGCGACCCGCTACGCCACCGTGCGCGACGACGCGCTGTTCCGGCCTTCGGAAGTGAATCTGTACGGCCGCCAGATCGTGCTCGAGGATGCCGCGCCCGGCGCCGCCGGCGCCACCATCCACGCGCCGTCCGGCACGCTGCGCATGACCGCTCACCGCGATCGCGGCGTGGACAGCAATCCTGCGGTGACGCCGTCGGTGTACGTGGGCGCCGGTGCGCGCATCGACCTGTCCGGTGTCGATGCGGTGGCGGACGCCGACCGCGAAATCGTGCGGGTCGAACTGCGTGGCGACGAGGTGAAGGACGCGCCGCTGCTGCGCGACGCGGAGTACGGCAAGGCGCTGTTCGGCAAGGAAATGTGGGTGGACACCCGCAAGGGCACCCAGCTGTTCGACGTGTCCGGCTACATCGGCGGCATCGAGCGCACCATCGACGAAAAGAGCGTGGCCGGCGGCCACTTCGTGCTCGCCTCCGATGGCGACGTGCGCATGAACGGCGGCAGCAGCGTGGACCTGTCCGGCGGCACCGTCACCTATCGCGCGGGCACCGTGGGCTACAGCGTGGTGCGCTCGGCGGACGGGCGCAGCCAGTCGGTCGAGGACGCGAAGGCGGACCGCATCTACACCGGCGTGGCTGACCGCACCCGGACCGTCGCCAGCGTGGTCGAAGGACGCGACGCCGGTCGCATGGACGTGAGCGCGTCCGGCATGGTGCTGGATGGCCGCATCACCGCCACCCGCACCATCGGCCTGACCCAGCGCGAGCTGGGCACGCGCTGGGTGGCGCCCGGCGTGAGCCAGACCGTCGGCGTGCCGCAGGCCGGTCAGCTGCTGCTCACGCTGACCAATGGCGACGCGCCGCAGAACGTGCGCTTCGTCAATGGCACGGCCTCGCGCACGGTGAGCGCGACGTCGCCGCTGCCGGACGAACTGTGGCTGCGCAGCGACCTGTTCGCCGGCGGCATCGGCGTGTTCAGCCTGCAGGGGGCCGGTCGCGTCACGCTGCCGCAGGACGTGACGCTGTACATCGGTCCCACCGCGCGGCGCGATGCCGCGAGCGGGAAGTGGACCGACGGCAGCCTGTTCGATCTGCATGCGACCGCGTTCGACATCGACGGCACGATCACGGCCGCCGGCGGTGACGTGAAGCTCACCACCGACGCGCCGGACGAAGGTCTGCGCCTGTCGGAACGCAGCGTGCGCTTCGGCCAGCACGCGTCGATCTCCACCGCCGGCCGCTGGACGCGCGATACGCGCGATGGCGTGCCGCAGTACCTCGCCTACGACGGTGGCAGCGTCACGGTCGACGCGCGCGGCAATCTGGTGTTTCCGGACGGCGCCCGCATCGACGTATCGGCCGGTGGCGGACGCACGCTGGACGGCAAGGTCCATCTCGGCGACGCCGGCAGCATCTCGCTGCTGGCCGGTTCCCGCCTCACCAGCGCGTCCGGCGAGAGCGGCACGCTGGGTGACTACTTCGGTACGCTTACGCTGGGCGGCGCGCTCGGCGGCTACGGCGTGAGCTGGCTGGATCGTTCCGGCGGCAGCGGATCGCTGGCGCTGCGCAGCGCTCGCATCGCCTACGACGGGCAGACCTCGGGTCAGCGCGACGGCACGCTCTACCTGTCAGACGCGCTGTTTACGCAGTACGGTTTCGACGACTTCACGATCGATGGCGGCAACGGCGTCACCATCGGCCGCGCCGATGGCAGCGCGGTCAGTCTGACGCCTCAGGTGGCCACCCGCCGGCTGGACAGCCTGCCCGCCGTGTCGCGCGATTCGCTTGCCGGCGTCGGGCGCACCGCAGTGCTCGAACGCGAGCGCCGCGATGACGGCGTGGACCTGACGGTCCGTGCGCTGTCCAACACCAGCGGCGCGGTCCGCGTGCTGGCCGGTGCCCGGGTCGCGGTCGATGCCGGCGGTTCGGTCACGCTCACCGGCAACCGCAGCATCGAAGTGGCCGGCACGATCACCGCGCCCGGCGGCTCGATCACGCTGGACCAGGTGGCGCCGGGCACGGTCGATACCGCCGAGGGCGACTACTACACCGGCGCGTCGGTGGTGCTCGCCGGCAGCGCGAAACTGGATGTGAGCGGCACCTTCGTGCGCACGCCGGATCTGCCCTACGCCGACGGCGAGGTGCTGGATGGCGGCCGCATCACGCTCGCCGCCCGCCGCGGTTACCTGGCGGTGCAGTCCGGCGCGCAGCTGCGTGCCGACGGCACCCGGGCCACGCTGATGCAGCGCAGCCTGGGCGGACTGACCGGCACGGTCATCGACAGCAACGGCGGCCACATCGCGCTGAGCGCGCGTGAAGGCCTGTATCTCGATCCGCTGCTGTCGGCGCGCGCCGGCGGTGCGGCCGCGGCCGGCGGTTCGCTGTCGGTGCGTCTGGAGCAGGCCGGCTACGCCTGGCTGGATCCGCTGTCCATCGATCCGGCGCTGACCGGGCCGCGCACGCTGACCGTGCGCCAGTCCGGCGCCAGCGGCGCCGATGCCTTCCTGCCGGGCGTGGCGCCCGATGCGTCGCGTTTCGCCGGTCGCGGCACCTTCGTGCTGAGCAGCCTGGCCGGCAGCGGCATCATCGACGTCGAACTGGGGGCGGTCGGCACCAGCGCGCATGGCTCGGTGGCGTTCGACGGCGACACCCGTCTCGACATCGCCGGCCGCCTGGACATCGATGCCGCCAACATCGTCGGCCGCAACGGTGCCGACGTGGCGCTGTCCGCCGCGGTGATCGACTGGCACAACCGCGGACGCGACCAGAAGGACCACGCGCAGGCCACGTCGCGGGCGGCCGGCGACGGTGCGCTGTCGCTCAATGCCGACCTCATTTCGGTCACCGGCAATCTGGCGGCCAGCGGCTTCAGTGCGGTGGATCTGAATGCGGCCGGCGATCTGCGCGCCGGTGCTGCGCCCGCCTACTTCGCCGAGGGCGGCACGCTGGCCACCAGCGGCAATCTCACGCTGACCGCGGCCCAGGTCTATCCGACCACCGCCTCGAAGTACGCCTTCGAAATCCAGAACAATGCCCAGGGCGTGCTCACCGTGCGCCCGTCGGGCCGTACGCCGGGCGTGGTCTATTCGGCGCTGGGCGACCTGACGCTGGCCGCGCCGCACATCGTGCAGGCCGGCCGCGTGGTGGCGCCGATGGGGCAGATCCGCCTGCTGTCGCAGAACATCACCCGCACCGGCGGCAGCATGGCGTCGGCCACCCGCACCGGTGCCGCGGGCGGCACCGTGGACCTGAGTGCCGGCAGCGTGACCTCGGTGTCGGCGGCCGGTCTGCTGCTGCCCTACGGCCAGACCACGCTGAGCGGACAGGAGTGGATCTATCTGATCAGCGGCATGGACCCGCTGGCGCTGGACGCGACACCGCAGGCGGCGATCACGCTCAACGGTGACCGCGTGAACGTGGCGGGCGCCAGCGGCGATGCGCCGGCGGCGCGGGTCGATCTGTCCGGTGGCGGTGACCTGCAGGCCTGGGAGTGGATTCCGGGTACCGGCGGCTCGCGCGACGTGCTGTCGGCGGCCGAAACGAAGGACACCTACGCCATCCTGCCGTCGCTGGGCAGCGGCTGGGCGCCGCATGACGCGGCGATCTACGCCGATGACGCGAACGGTCTGCGCGCCGGCGACGCGATCACGCTGCTGGGCGGCATCGACGGCGTACCCGCCGGCACCTACAGCCTGCTGCCGGCGCGCTATGCGCTGCTGCCGGGCGCCCTGCTGGTGAAGGTGTCGCGCGACAGCCAGGACGTGGTGGCCGGCCGCAGCGTCGTGACCGCGGACGGATCGGTGCAGGTGGCGGCGCGTGATGCACGCATCACCGCCACCGGCAACGCCTCCGGCGGAAAGAACTACGTGGCCCGCCTGTACACCTCGGAACAGGTGGGCAAGCTGGCCGAATACACGCTGTCGAAAACCGGCGACGTGTTCGATGACGGCCGCAGCACGCATGACGCCGCGCGCCTGTCGCTGCAGGTGGGCAGTGCGCTGCAGCTGGCCGGCGTGCTCGATACCGCGCACGCCGCCAGCGCGCGCGGCGCACAGGTCGATATCGCCGCGCATGCGCTGGCCGTGCTCGGCGGCGGCGCGCAGGCGCGCGCCGGCGAGGTCGGCATCGATGTGGCCCAGCTCAATGCGCTCAATGCCGAAAGCCTTGTGCTGGGCGGCACCCGTACCGGTCGCGACCCGGCCACCGGCGCGAGTCGTCTGGATCTGCGCGACCGCAACGACAGCGGACTGGCGCAGTACGGTGCGTCCAGCGTGCGCATCGACACCCGCGGCAGCGTGCTGTCCGCCCCCGATGTGGTGGTCGCCGCACGCGACGCGGTGACGCTGGAAGACGGCAGCCGCATCGCCGCCAGCGGTGCCGCGCGGCCGGAGGTGCTGGCCGTGGTCGGCAGCGGCGCCGACGCCGATGGCGCCCTGCTGCGCGTGAGCAACGGTGACGTGGCACTGCCGCTGCGCGACGCGCCGGCGGGACAGCGTGGCACGCTCACGCTGGGCCGCGATGCCCGCATCGAGGGACGCAGCGTGGTGCTCGACAGCACGCTGGGCACCGAGAACCGCGGCGCGGTGATCAGGCTGCCCGAGAACGGCGGTGCGCTTGCCATGACCGGCTCCACCATCAGCGTGGGCGAGGTCGACGCCGGTGTCGGCGGACTGGTGTTCGACACCGCCGCGCTCGCGGCGCTGGGCAACCCGGCCAGTCTGACGCTGAAGTCCTACGGCAGTCTCAATCTGTATGGCGACGTCACGCTGGGTTCATCGGCGCTGCAGACCCTCACGCTGGACGCGGTGGGCATCGGCGGCTACCGGGACAACGGGGGCAGCCAGCGCATCGTGGCGCAGAACGTGGTGCTGTCGAACAGCGCGGGCAGCGCACGCGGCGCGGACGCGTTCGCGGCCGGCCTCGATGGCGGCACGCTGCAGATCAGCGCCGGCACCCTGTCGCTGGGCGACACGCCGGCGGCCGGCGCAGGCACGAGCGGCTTTGCGATACGCGGTTACGATGCGGTGAAGGTCGATGCGAGCGGCGCAGTCATGCTTGCCGGCCAGGGTCAGTACACGGTCGATGCCGCGCGGCTCGACCTGACGACGCCGCGCGTCGCGGCCCGGACCGGTGCCGAGGTGCGCATCGACGTCACCGGCGGGCTGGCGATGGACAGCGGCGGCGTGGCCGCGACCCCGGGCGGCGGTGGCGTGGGCGCATCGCTGGCCGTGACCGCGCGCGACATCGTGGTCGATACGCTGATCGACCTGCCGTCCGGTCGCGTGTCGCTGCAGGCGGAACAGGATGTCAGCGTCGGCGGCCGCATCATCGCCGCCGGCGTGGCGAAGGACTATCTCGGCCGCAACGTGGCGACCCCCGGCGGCAGCGTGTCGCTGGCGTCGCGCACCGGCGATGTGGACCTGCGCACCGGCGCGCTGATCGACGTATCCGCGGCCAGCGGCGGCGAGGCCGGCTCGGTGTCGCTGTCGGCGCCTCAGGGCGAGGTGCGTGTCGCCACCGGCGCACTGAAGGCGGCGTCGGCCGGCGGCAGCGCCGGTGGCGAGTTCTCGCTGGATACGCACGACGCGGCCTCGCTTGACGGCATGGTGGCGGTAACCGGCGACTTCACCCGCAGCTGGTCGGCACGCGTGCGCACTGGCGACACCCGGATCGACCGCACCCTGACCGCGCGCGAGATTGCGCTGTCGGCCGACGCCGGTTCGATCACCGTAGGGGGAACGCTGGACGCGTCGGGCGTCGACAAGGGCGGCCGCATCGAACTGACGGCCCGACCGGTCGCGTCTTACGTGGCTGGCGCGAGCGAAGGCGCAGGCAATGTGGTGCTCACTTCGAACGCGCGCCTCGATGCCCGGGCCACCGCCTGGGTGGCTGCCGCCCAAGGTTCGGCGGGCGAGGGCGGTACCGTCATCATTGAAGCCAGTCCGTTCAGCGCCGGCGGCGAAACCGGCACCGCGAAGGGCGGCGTCGTGCGGATTGCCGACGGTGCGCGCATCGACGTCGGCACCTCCTCGAAAACCGTGGATGGCGTGGTCACCGACAGTGCCGCGCGCCAGGGCGAAGTGACGCTGCGCGGCGAGCGAGTCGGCAACACCACCGTGGCGGTGCAGGGCAATGTCGGTGCCGCGGTGAGCGGGGCACGCAACGTATTCATCGAGGGCACGCGCATCTACGCCGGCAGCACGCTGGACATGGCGACCGCCCACACGCATTCGAACAGCTTCATGAGCAGCGGCAACGTGTCGGCCCTGCGCAGCGCACTCGGCCTGCCGGCGGCGAACCCGGCGTCCGGCACCCAGTTCCATGTGCGGCCGGCAGTCGAGTTCCGCACCGGCGGCGATTTCGCGATCGCCGCCACCGACCTGGCCACCCGCACCTATCTGGGCGGCACCGAAGCGGGCACCCTGACCGTGCGGGCCGGCGGCAACCTGAACGTGAATGGCACGCTGTCGGACGGCTTCGGTGCGCTGGCGACCGGCAGCACGACGCCGGTGCTGGGTGCGTTGACCAGCAGCGGCCTCACCGCCAGCCGTTTCAATCTCGGCACCCGCGATACCGCGTGGTCCTTCCGCCTGGCCTCCGGCGCGGATACCGCGGCCGCGCACGCGCTGTCGCTGCAGGAGGGCGCCGTGCTCGACGCCACCGGCAAGGGCGATCTGACCGTGGCGGCCAACGCCCAGGTGCGGACCGGCGCCGGCACGATAGACATCGCTACCGGCCGCAACCTGAAACTGGCGGGCGCGAAATCGGCCATCTACACCGCCGGTTATCAGGACGCGCGCGGCGCCGCCTTCGACGTGTCCACCCAGCTCAATGTGGCCGGCTCGGGCAACCGGCGCGCCGAGTACGCCACCAACGGCGGCGACATCCGCATCCAGGCGCAGGGCAGCGTGAGCGCGCCGGAAAGCACGCAGTCGGTCGGCAGCTGGCTGTTCCGTCAGGGCCGCCTGGCCGACGACGGCTCCGGCACGCTGGTGTCGGGCAGCGCCGGTTCGCTGCGCAACCCGACCTGGTACGCGCGGATAGACCTGTTCGACCAGGGCATCGCGACTTTCGGTGGCGGCGACATTTCGCTGCGCGCCGGCGCCGACATCCGCAACGTCGGCGTATCGACCGCGACCAGCGGCCGGCTGTTCGGCGAAGGCGGTACGGTGCCCGATCCGGCGAACCTGAAGGTGCTGGGCGGCGGCGACATCGCGGTGGCGGCGGGTGGCGACATCGGCAGCGCCAGCTTCTATGTCGACCGCGGCACGCTGCTGGCGCAGGCCGCCGGCGGCTTCGGCAGCGCACGCAACAATGGCGCAGGGTCGGTGCTGGTGCTGGGCGATGCCTCGGCGACGCTGCGTTCCGCCGGCGACATCCAGCTCGAAACCGTGGCCTCGGCCACGATGGGCCGTCAGCTGGCCGCCAGCACCACCGGCAGCCGCGAAAGCTATTTCTCGCGCTATGCCAGCGACAACCGGGTCGATGTGCTGAGCTACGGCGGCAGCGCGACGCTGGGCAATACCCAGAAGCCGTGGGGTGCGCTGGATCTGTGGGTGGGCACGCGGCCGCTGCTGCCGGCCTCGCTGTCGCTGGTCGCCATGGGTGGCGACGCGTCGGTGGGCAACGGCATGGTGCTCATGCCCTCCACCCGTAACGACGTGCTGCTCGCCGCGCGCGGCAGCCTGACGCTGGCGACCGCCGACGGCGGCGCGAGCCAGATCAAGATTGCCGACATGGCGCCGTCCGCGGTGCCCTCCGCGCTCAATCCGGCGGTCAGCGTGAACGACCGTGCGCTGGACCGCCTGCTCGGCACCGCGCTGGTGGCCGGCAGCCTCGCGCACGACGCGACGCTGAACGAGGCGCGCGTGGTGACGCCGGTACGGCTGGTGGCGGAGGACGGCGACATCACCGTGCCGTTCGGCGGTTCGGACCTGCTGCTGGCGCTGTATTCGCCGCAGCCGGTGCTGGCCGAAGCGGGTGGCGACATCACCAACCTGACGCTGCGGGCACAGCACTTCTCGACCAGCGATCTCACCCGCATCCGCGCCGGCGGCAATATCCGGTTCAGCGCGGTGGAGACCGCCGGCGTGCCGAGCGGCGACGTGTCGGAAGGCATACAGGTCGGTGGCCGCGGCAAGCTGGAAGTGATTGCAGGCGGCAGCGTCGAACTGGCCAATTCATTCGGCATCGTCACCCGTGGCAACTACGACAACCCGGCGCTGCCGGAAGAGGGGGCATCCATCCTGGTGCAGGCCGGCGCACGCCGTTTCGACGGTGCTGCGCTGCGGGCGCTGATGCTGTCGGTGCGCGGTGGCTCGGGCAACGATCCGTTCGACGCGGTACTGCTGAAGGAAACCGGCGCTGCGTCGGTCGAGGACTTCCTCGCCGCCGCGGCCGGCGACGACACCGCCCGTCAGACGCTGAAGGCGGACGTGATCCGGGTGCGCAACGAAGAACGCGCGCGCATGCTGGATACGCTGCAGCGCCTCGACGGCGCCATCGTGAGCTGGATGCGCACACAGCCGGGCAACGGTGACGCCACCGACGCGCAGCTGATCGCGCGCTTTGACGCATTGCCTGCCGCGGTGCGCGACGGCTTCTACGACGCGCAGCGTCCGCTGCTGTCGACGCTGCTGAACCAGGGCATCCGCTACGCCGGCCGCCTGGGCGACCTGCTGTCCGCCGGCAAGGACGGTTTCAAGCCGGGCTACGATGCCATCGCCGCCGCTTTCCCGGGCAGCGGTCACGGCGACATCAATCTGTTCGCCAGCCAGGTGAAGTCGGAACAGGGCGGCAACGTCGACCTGATGGCGCCCGGCGGGGCCATCAACGTCGGGGTGGCCGGCTCGGGCGCGACTGCGGTGGCGCCGTCACGCCAGGGGGTGTTCGCCATCGGCGCGGGCGAAATCAACGCGATTTCGCGCGACGACTTCCAGGTCGGCCCGTCACGCGTGTTTTCGATGGGCGGCGGCGACATCCAGATCTGGTCCTCGTCCGGCAACATCGATGCCGGCCGTGGCTCCAGCACCGCGTCGGCCACGCCGCCGCCGCAGGTGGTCATCCGCGGTGATCTGGTGGTGCTCGACATCAGCGCCTCGGTGTCCGGCTCCGGCGTGCGCACGCTGCAGAAGTCGCCGGACATCGACCTGACCAACACCGACCTCTACGTGTTCGCGCCGGACGGCGCTGTGATCGCGCAGGACGCCGGCTTCGGCGGACCCAACGTGTTCGTGGTGGCCGAGCGCATCGTCGGCGACAACTTCAAGGGCGGTCTCAGCGGCAGCGTGACGGTGGCACCGGCGTCCGCACCGGCGCCGGCCGCCGCACCCCCGGCCGAGTCCAACAAGGCGGCCGCCGACGCACAGGGCCCGAGCGCATCGGGCGCGCGCAGCGAGCGCGAGCGCAACTCCATCCTGACCGTCGAGCTGGTCGGGCTGGGCGATACCGCGACCGGATCGGGGTGCCGCGAAGGCGACAAGGACTGCGCGAACTGATCGACTGAATCCGCGGCGCAGCCCCCGCCGCGGGTTCCGATCGGGCGCGCCGTGCAGGATGGGCGCGCGAAGCCCCTCCAGCCGCGTCCCTGACGCCGGTTGGTGTGGCGCGGGCGCTTGAGCTATCTCAAGGTGAGAGGGTTGCCCGGATGTTGCGCGCGTCGCATCATCCAGACGGCAACCGGTGACGATGCCGGTCGTCACCTTTCACCCGGCCGGACCTCACGGATCAAGGCAAGCACCTGCATGGAATTTGTCCTCAAACTCATCGAGGGCGGCGCGGGAAGTCTCGCGTCCTATCTCGCCGCGCATGTGCTGCTCTGTCTGCTTCCCGCGTTCTTCATCGCCGGGGCGATGGCGGCACTGATTCCCAAGTCGAGCGTCACCCGCTGGCTCGGCAGCAACGCGCCAGCGCATCTGTCCTACCCCGCGGCCGCGCTGGCGGGCTCACTGATCGCCGTGTGTTCCTGCACCATCGTGCCGCTGTTCGCGGGCATCTACCGCAAGGGGGCGGGGATAGGCCCGGCCATTACCTTTCTGTTCTTCGCGCCGGCCGGCAACATCATGGCGCTGGCCTATACCGGAAGCGTTCTCGGGCCTGAGTTTGCGTTCGCGCGTTTCGTGCTGTGCCTGCTGTTCGGTGTCGGCATCGGCATGCTGATGGCGCTGATCTTCTGGCGGGACGATGCCCGTCACGACGCACAGACCGACATGCTGTTCGCCGATGAAGCCGGAATCGCGCCGGCCGCACTGGGGCTGCTGCTGTCGCTGGCGGCCCTGCTGATCGCCGGCACGCTCAAGCTGTGGCCGCTGACCGCCACCGTACTGAGTGCCGACCTGCCCGTCTCCTGGGCGCAGGACTGGCAGGACACGCTTTTTCGCTGGGTGCCCTTCGACCCGACAAGGGGTGAGGAGGGCGTGACCTTTCAGGGTTCGATACTGATCGGATTGCTGCTGCTGATCGCCGTCACGGCCTGGAAGGGCTTCGAGAACATCATCGAGGGGGCCAGCCGCTGGACCTGGGTCACGCTTGCGCTGGCCGCCACGACGCTGCTGGTCGCAGCCCTGCAGTGCGTGCCCAGCGGCGACGGTGTACGCATCGCACTGACCGGGCGCGCCTGCGCCGTGGCGGTCACGATGGCCGCGGTCGGCCACTTCGCCCGTCAGCTGGAGCTGGACGCGCTGCGGGCCTGGCTCTGGGAGGCGTGGCGCTTCGTCAAACAGATTTTCGTGCTGCTGGTGGTGGGCGTATTCGTGGTCGGCATGGTGCGCCAGATCGTCCGCCCGGAATGGATCGAGGCGTTGGCCGGCAGCAATACGGTCCTGGCCAACGCGGCGGCCGTCCTGTTCGGCGTGTTCATGTATTTCCCGACGCTGGTCGAGGTGCCGGTCGCTCGCATGTTCCTCGATCTGGGCATGCACCCCGGACCGCTGCTGGCCTATCTGATGGCCGACCCGGAACTCAGTCTGCAGAGCATGCTCATGGTGGCGGTCGTGATCGGCCGCAGGAAGACCGGCGCCTATGTGGCGCTGGTGGCGGTGTTCAGCATGTGCGCGGGCCTGCTCTACGGGGCGTGGGTGGACGGGCTGGACAGAAGGATGCTGTCGATCGGCCTTCTGGCCGGTCTGTGCCTGCTCGCGGCCGCGCTGGTCCGGTTCAGACGCCGCTGCGCTTCATCCCCGGCCTCACCGCTTGTCTGAAGAAAAGGAGATTCAACGTGCTGACCGTCAAGATTCTCGGCTCCGGCTGTGCCAACTGCAGAAAGCTCGAAGCCGTGGCGCGCGAGGCGGCCGACAAGGCCGGCATCGAAGCCGAATTCGTCAAAGTGACCGACATGAAGGACATCCTGGCCTACGAAGTGATGGCCTCGCCGTCGCTGGTGGTGAATGAGAAGGTGGTGAGCAGCGGGCGCATTCCGTCGCTGGCGGAGATACAGGGCTGGCTGTCGGCCTGATCCCGCGGCGGCCCGCGATTCTCTAGGCGGTGGACGCCTCGCGCAGCCGCCCCAGCGGCGCCAGATCGTAGCCACCCAGCCGCTCGGCGAGGTCGCGGCTGTCGTCGCTGGCCAGTTCGGCCAGCAGCTGCTGCAGCAGCGCGCGGAAGTAGAGGGTGCGCGGCATCACGAGGTCGAGTGCCTCGCTGCCCAGCGGCAGGAAGTGCAGGTTGAACTCACCGGCCGCGGCGCGGGTGCCGGGCGCGCAGTCGCCGGCGCCACTGGCAACCATGAAGGCGGCTTCGCGTTCGGTGGCGGCGGTCTGCGTCGCGTCCGGCGCGGCGATGCCGGCCGCGGTACAGGCCTGGGTGAAGAAATGCTGCGAGCCGGCACCCGGTCCGCGCTGTATCAGCAGTGGCCGGCGCGCGAGCAGTTCCGCCAGATCACTCACCGGTGCCAGCGCGCGCGACAGCATGACGCCCTGTTCGCGCAGCGCCAGCTGCACCATGACCCAGTTCGCACTGCCCGTGTATTCGCGCAGCAGCAGCGCGTGCCGGCGCGTGGCATGCTGCGCCTCGCCCCAGTGGATGGGGCAGGCGTTGGCGCGGCGCTGGGCGAGGAGCGCCAGGCCCTTGCGCGTGCCGCAGGGGCTGTAGGCGATCAGCGTGCCGTCGTCGGCGCGCTGTGCCAGCCGGGCGATGCTGTGCGCCAGCCAGGGGTCGTCGCTGCCGGCGATCAGCAGGCGGTCGGCCAGCACGCCGCCGTGGGTGGATTCGAGCAGCCAGTCGTCGAGCAGCTTGCGCGGGAACAGCCATTTGCCGGTCACCTTGGTGGCCGGAATGCCGCTGTCCTGGATCATCGCGTACAGCGTCTTCTCGTTCAGATGCAGGTAGGCCGCGGCCTCGCGCACCGTGAGATAGGGCGACGGCGCGTCCTGCTGAGATTCGCCGTCGGCACTCACTTCAGACCAGTCCTTCGAAGGGGATGACGCCCACCGTGTCGCCCACCGCGACATTGCCGACGTGATCGTCGAGCACGATGATGCAGTTGGCGTCGCACATCGAGCGCAGGATGCCCGAGCCCTGGGCGCCGGTGACCGTGGCGTGCCAGCGGCCGTCGCGCAGTTCGAGGATGCCGCGCTGGTACTCGGTGCGGCCCGGCTGTTTCTTCATCGCGCTGCCGCTGATCGCGTCGAAGCGGATCGGCGCCGGCACCGGGGAGGCACCCATCAGCGTCAGCAGCGCCTCACGCGCGAAGAAGTAGAAGGTGATCATCGTCGCGACCGGATTGCCCGGCAGGCCGAACAGCAGCGTGTCGCGACCGCCCTTGGTCAGCCGGCCGAAAGCCATCGGCCGGCCGGGCTTCATCGCAATCTTCCAGAAGGTGACTTCGCCGAGCGCGGCGAGGATTTCGCGGACGAAATCGGCTTCGCCCACCGACACGCCGCCGCTGGTGATGATGGCGTCCACCTCGCCGACCGCCGATTCGAGCGCGGCGGACAGCGCTTCGCGCGTGTCTCGCGCGACGCCGAGATCCACCACCTCGCAGCCGAGGCGGGTCAGCATGCCGGTCAGCGTGTAGCGGTTGCTGTCGTAGATGCCGCCTTCGCGCGGCGCGTCACCGATGGACATGACCTCGTCGCCGGTCGACAGCACGCCGACCCGCACGCGGCGCACCACGGTCAGTTCCGCCACGCCGAGCGAGGCGGCCAGACCGATGTCGGCCGGGCGCAGCAGGCGGCCGGCGCGCAGCGCGGCTTCGCCCGCCTTCAGGTCCTCGCCGGCGCGGCGACGGTTCTGACCGGCTTTCTGGCCGGGCGGAATGATCACCGTGTCGCCGTCCACCTTCGCGGTTTCCTGGATCGCAACGGTGTCGGCGCCACGCGGCATGACGGCGCCGGTCATGATGCGCACCGCCTGTCCCAGGCCGACTTCGCCGTCCCAGGCGTGGCCTGCGTAGGCGGTGCCGACCACGGTCAGGCGTGTTTCGGTATCTGCAGAAAGATCGGCGTGGCGCACGGCGTAGCCGTCCATCGCCGAGTTGTCGTGCGGCGGGACGCTGACCGGCGAGATGACGTCTGCGGCGAGCACACGGCCCAGCGCGTCGCGCACCGGCACGCGCTGCGTACCGGCGACCCGCGTGCAGGCGGCGAGGATGTGGGCGCGGGCGTCCGCGACCGGAGTGAAGCGATCAGTCATGAGGCATCGGGCCGCGCGGCGAGCGTGGCCAGTTCGTTGAGCGTGTTGATGTTGGCGAAGGCATCCGGATTGTCGTCGAATGGCACTTCGACCACCTTGAGCGCCGAGTACCAGAGGTCGACCTTGCGGCCGCCGCCTTCGAGAAATTCTGTCAGACCGGGCAGCACCTGCGCGCGCACCAGGCTGAATACCGGATGCGGCTGGTCGCCGGTGATGGCCACCGCGAGGTCCGCGCCTTCGCGCGCCAGCGCCGCGTGCAGCCGCGCGACCAGATCGAGCGGCAGGAAGGGCGAGTCGCAGGGGCTGGTGACCAGCAGTGGCGTCGTGCAGGCGCTCAGGCCCGCGTGCAGCCCGGCCAGCGGGCCGGCGAAGCCGGCTATCGCGTCGGGAGCGACCGGATGGCCGAAGGCGGCGTAACGCTCGATGTTCTGGTTGGCGTTGATGATGAGCGCATCGACCTGCGGCGCCAGCCGGCGGATCACGTGCGCCACCATGGGTTCGTCACGGAAGGCCTGCAGGCCCTTGTCCACGCCGCCCATGCGGCGGCCGAGGCCGCCGGCCAGCACCAGCCCGGTGATCGCCTCAGTCATGCACCTTCCCCATCGCGCACGAAGCGCTGCATGCCGGTCAGCAGCAGGTAGTGCCTGCCCTGCGAGCGACCGATCATCGTGATGCCCACCTGTTGCGCGATGTCGTAACCCATCTTCGTCAGCCCGGAGCGCGACACCAGGAAGGGGATGCCCATCTGCGCCGCCTTGATCACCATTTCCGAGGTGAGCCGGCCGGTGGTGTAGAAGATCTTGTCGCCGCCCTCGACGCCATCCAGCCACATGTGGCCGGCGATCGCATCGACCGCGTTGTGGCGGCCGACGTCCTCGACGAAGTACAGCAGTTCGTCGCCGCGGAACAGCGCGCAGCCGTGCACCGCGCCCGCCTGCTTGTAGATGGTTTCGTGCTTGCGGACGACGTCGAGCATCGCGTACAGCGTCGATTCGGTCAGGCGCGCGTCTTCCGGCAGGCGGATGCGTTCAATGTCGTCCATCAGGTCACCGAACACGGTGCCCTGGCCACAGCCGGTGGTGACCGTCTTGGTCGCCATGCGCGCGTCGAGGTCGGCCACACCGGCGCGCGTGGTGACGGCGGCGGCGTTCACGTCCCAATCTACCTGCACCGACAGGATGTCCTCGATCGACGGCAGCAGGCGCTGGTTGCGCAGATAGCCGATCACCAGCGCCTCCGGCGCGCCGCCCAGGGTCATCAGCGTGACCAGTTCGCGCTTGTCGAGATACACGGTCAGCGGGTGCTCGCCGGCGATCGCGGTGGGCACGGTTTCGCCGCGCTCGTTGATCGCGGGAATCTCTATCGTGGCCGGGCGTGCGGCGTCTGTGAGGGCGGGTCTGTGCATGTCGTGGACTGCGCTCTGTCGCAGTGCTTCGCTGTGCGGCGGCATGGGCCTTGGCTGGGCCTCAGCCGCCGATGTAGGACATTTCGATCTTGCGTGCCGCGGCGGTTTCGGCGGTGCGGATTTCAGAATAGCGGTCGCCGCGCTGCTGCCAGATGGCGCCGATGGCCGAGGCCAGTTCGTCGTCGCTGCGGCCTTCGCGCAGCAGCGCGCGCAGGTCGTGCCCTTCGGTCGCGAAAAGACAGGTGAATATCTTGCCTTCGGTCGACAGCCGTGCGCGGGTACAGGACGAACAGAAGGCCTGGGTGACCGACGAAATGACGCCGATCTCGCCGCTGCCGTCGCGGTAGCGCCAGCGCTGCGCGACTTCGCCCGGGTAGTTCGGGTCGATCGGCTCGAGCGGCATGTCGGCGTCGATGCGGGCGATCACGTCGGCGCTGGGCAGCACTTCGTCCATCTTCCAGCCGTTGCTGGAGCCCACATCCATGAACTCGATGAAGCGCACGATGTGCCCACTGCCCTTGAAATGGCGGGCCATCGGCACGATGGCGTGGTCGTTGGTACCGCGCTTGACCACCATGTTCACCTTGACCGGTGTCAGGCCGGCGGCATGCGCGGCGTCTATGCCCTCGAGCACGCGCTCGACCGGGAAATCGACGTCGTTCATCATGCGGAAGGTCGGGTCGTCGATCGCGTCCAGACTGACCGTAACGCGGGTGAGGCCGGCGTCGCGCAGCGCACGCGCTTTCTGTTTCAGCAGCGCGCCATTGGTGGTCAGCGTCAGCTCCACCGGCAGTTTCGCCAGACGCTCGATCAGCTTTTCCACGTCCTTGCGCAGCAGCGGCTCGCCGCCGGTGATGCGCAGCTTGTTTACGCCGTGCGCGACGAAGATGCGCGCGATGCGTTCGATTTCCTCGAAACTCAGCAGCTCGCGGCGTGCCAGATAGGGGTAGTCCTTGTCGAACACCTCTTTCGGCATGCAGTAGACGCAGCGGAAGTTGCAGCGGTCGGTGACCGAAATGCGCAGGTCGCGTACCGGCCGGCCGCGCGTGTCGAGCAGCGTGCCGGTCGCGGGGATCGGCGTGGCCGGCACCACCGCCGCGGCGCGGCCGGCGGTGCGGATGTCCAGCAGATGTATGATCTTTTCGCTCATGGGCGGTGCGGCGTGAGCCGTTTGCGTGCTCCGGCTCCGTTTGACAGAAAGGCAGAGGAAGATTTCGTGGAAACCAGCCCCGTCACCCTCAGGTTGGCCGTGATTATGGAGCGCAGGGTACTGCACAACAAGTGGACAGACCATGCATGGGAAGCGCGCGGCCTTCTTCCGGAAGGTCCGGAAAGCCCTGATGCGCCAAGGGTTTTTGCGCAGTCCGCCGAATCGACCCAGTGGATTTTCCCGCCGCTCGACCTCACGCTCTACACCGACGAGGCCGACAACTACCTGCTCAACGTGACCGCCGCCGAGCCGCGCATCTTCGTCATGTGGCGACCGGACGAGGACTTCGATCCGCCGGTGCGGCCGATGCAGATCAGCGCCAGTTACGGCGAGGCGGCGCGCTGGATGGATTCGGGCGAGAAGGTCGATGGCTTGCCGATGCCGGCCGACATGCGCGACTGGGTCGAGGATTTCGCGCGCCGCTTCCAGAAACCACCCGAACCGCGCAAGCCTAAGCGTTTCGCGAAGACCGGCGATGGCAACACGCACTATGGCGGCGTGCGCGCAGGCGCGGGTGGAGCTGAACGTGAGCGATGATCCGGTCAAGGGCTTCCTCGGCCGCTGGTCACGGCTGAAACGCGAAGCTGCGGCGGCCGATGCGGTGACGCCGGTACCTCCGGCGGTAAAGCCGCCGGAGGCGGACGCTGCGAATGCCGCGGCACCGCTACCGTCCGCGGCGCCGGCGCTGACCGAGGATGCCGCCCCCCCGCCGCTCGAATCGCTGGGCTTCGACTCTGACTATCGCGCCTTCCTCGGCCAGAAGGTGGATGAGGGGCTGAAGCGCGCGGCGCTGAAGAAGCTGTTCCACACGCCGCACTTCAACACGATGGACGGGCTGGACGTCTACATCGAGGACTTCAATCTGTACGAGCCCTTGCCGGCGTCCATGGTGTCGCAGCTCGCGCACGCGAAGGAAACGCTGAATCCCACGCTGCCGGCGGACTGGCTCACCGCCACGCCGGACAGCCGGTCGTCTGCGGACGCCGCCGAACTGCCGGTCGCTCCGACCGACGACAGCGACGCTGCCGGGGCGACGGCTGCGGTGGAGGGCGGCGAAGCCGGTGCGGACGACCCGGAAGCGCTGCCTCGGGTCGGCACGGACGACAACGCCCGGGCGGTTCAGCCCGTCTCGTCCGCAGAGGTGTCGCAGGGGGTCGTGTCGCCCGGGGTTGAGGGAAGTCATTCAGGGTCGGAATAGTCCGTTCCTTTCTCGGGTGCTCTGGCACGAAGGCTGCAGAAGCCTTGCCTGAGGAGCCCGACTGAATGACCCATACACACAAGTCGGTCCGGCTGTGCGATTGCAATGGCACGGTCGAGATCGACATCAGAAGACTGGGGGACGCGCTGGACGGCGCGGACCCGTCCGCATTCCAGCCCGCCCGACAGCTGTGCGGCCGCGACGCTGACGCCTTTGCCGCTTCGCTGGGCAGCGACGACGTGATCGTCGGCTGTACCCAGGAAGCAGCGCTGCTGCGCGCGCTGGCCGACGATGCCGAGGCGAAGGCGGGCATCACCTTCGTCAATCTGCGCGACATCGGTGGCCGCAGCCCGCGCGGCAGCGACGCCACGCCGGCGATGGCTGCCCGTCTGGCCATCGCGCGACTGGCCGAGCCGGCGCCGGTACCTGCGGTGAGCTACGTCTCGGGCGGCCAGCTGCTCATCATCGGCCCGGCCGGTGCGGCGCTGGGCTGGGCGGCGGAAGCACAGCGTCAGTACGGCGAGGACATCGCGGTCAATGTGCTGATCACCGCGCGCGACGGCAGCGAACTGCCGCTGCGCCGTGACTGGCCGGTCGTGAGCGGGCGCGACGTGGCGGTGAGCGGCTGGCTCGGCGCCTTCGACGTGAGCTGGTCGCGTGCCAATGCCATCGACCTCGACCGCTGCGTGCGCTGCAACGCCTGCATCGACGCCTGTCCCGAAGGCGCCATCGGCTACGACTACCAGATCGATCCGGACCGCTGCACCGGCCATCGCGCCTGCGTGACGGCCTGTGCCGACGTGGGCGCCATCGATTTCGCCGCCATCGGTGCGGGGCAGAGCGAGCGCTACGACCTGGTGCTGGACCTCAATGACCCGCCGCTGCTGCGCATGCCGCATCCGCCGCAGGGCTATGCCGCGCCCGGCCGTGATCCGCTCGACCAGTCGCTGGCGTTGCAGCGGCTCGCCGGCCTGGTGGGCGAATTCGAAAAGCCGAAGTTCTTCACCTACCGCAAGTCGGTGTGCGCCCACAGCCGCAACAGCAAGCAGGGCTGCAACCGCTGCATCGACACCTGTTCGACCGCGGCCATCCGCGCCGACGGCGACGGCGTGTTCGTCGAGCCGCATCTGTGCATGGGTTGCGGTGCCTGTGCGACAGTTTGTCCCAGTGGAGCCATGCGCTACGCCTATCCGTCCGCGTCCGATGTTGCGGTGCGCGTGAAGGCAGGCCTGCAGGCATGGCGTGCCGCAGGCGGCCACGCCCCGCGCGTGCTGTTCCACAGCGGCGAGCAGGGTGAGGCGCTGCTTGCGCTGACCGGACGCCGGCGCGGCCTGCCCGCCGACGTGCTGCCGGTGGCGGTGCATGACGTCGCGTCGGTCGGGCTGGAGCTGATGCTCGCGGCGCTGTGTTACGGCGCTGCACAATGCGTCATTCTGTCGCACGACGATCAGCCGGACGCCTATCGCGAAGCGACTGCGGGCCAGATTGCGCTCGGCCGCACCGTGCTGGACGCGCTCGGTTATCCGGCGGCCGCACTGGCCGCGATCACGGCGGACGAGCCGGCGGTGCTCACCCATGCGCTGGGAAGCGTCGCCGCACCGGAGTGGTCCTGTCCGCCTGCCAGTTTTGCGCTGCCGGTCGAGAAGCGCGGTGCGCTCGAGTTCTGCATCGATCACCTGGCCCGCCACGCGCCGCTGAAGGTAGACGCCATCGCGCTGCCGGCCGGTGCGCCCTTCGGCGCGGTCAGCATCAGGAAGGACGCCTGCACGCTGTGCATGAGCTGCGTCGGCGCCTGTCCGGCTTCGGCGCTGATGGACGGCGGCGAGCGGCCGGCACTGCGTTTCCTCGAGCGCAACTGCGTGCAGTGCGGCCTGTGCGTGAATACCTGTCCGGAGAACGCGCTGTCGCTCGAACCGCGTCTGCTGATCGGCGACGCGGTGCGGCGCGAGCGCACCCTGAACGAAGCCGAACCCTTCCACTGCATCAGCTGCGGCACGCCCTTCGGCACGAAGCAGATGATCGACGCGATGACCGGCCGCCTGTCCGCGCACTCGATGTTCGCCGGCGGTGATGCGCTGCGCCGCCTGCAGATGTGCGCCGACTGCCGCGTCATCGACCTGATGAAGGCGAAGGGCGGCGAAACCACGGTGTTCGACACATGAGCGCGCACACCACCGAACCGCTGCAGTTCGTGCGCGACCCGGTCAGCGACGAGGACCTGGCGCGCGCCAACCACTACGCGCTGATTTCGCGTCTGTTCCATGCGGCGCCGGACGACGCGTTGCTGGACATGATGGCCGCGTCCGGCGACTGGCTGATCGACGAGGACGCGCCGGCCGTCGAGGCGGTGCGCATGGCCGAGGCGTGGAATGCGCTGTGCGGCGCCTGCTCCGCGATGGACGCCGAAGCCGCCCGACTGGAATTCGACGCGCTGTTCGGCGGCGTCGGCCGGCCGGCGGTCACGGTGTTCGGCTCCTTCTATCTGGCCGGCTTCGTCAATGAAAAGCCGCTGGCCGCGCTGCGTGGCGACCTGGCCGAACTGGGCTTTGCCCGCGCGCCGGGCGAAGCGCTGCCGGAGGACCACATCGCCGCAGTGTGCGACGTGATGCGCCTGCTGCTGAGCGATGCCAGCCGCACCGCCGCAGACCGTACGGCGCTGCAGGACCGCTTCTTCGCCCGCCATGTTCAGCCCTGGTACGGCGCGCTGTGCGATGCGGTCGAGGCCGCCGCCGGCGCCAATTTCTATCGACGTGTTTCGCAGTACGCACGCTGCTTTTTCGAGGTCGAGAAAGCGGCGCTGAGCATAGAACCATGACCTCACAACAACTGAAGAGCGCCATACCCCGAAACCGGGCAGTCATCACCAGGAGGACAGAGCAATGACCGACAAAGCCAACCTGAAACGACGTCAGTTCCTGCTGACCGCGGGCGTCGGCGGCGTGAGCGCCGCGGCGGCCGTGGTCGCGGTGAAATCGGGCGGCAGCGATGCCGCGAAAACCGACACCGCGGCGCAGGCCGACCAGGGCGGATACCGCCTGACCGAGCACGTGGCGGCCTACTACCGCACCGCCCGCGTCTGATCCGAGGAGAGCCGACATGACATTGACCCGCAAACTCCCGGCGGCCGAACGGGGCGGCCGCAGCGCTGCCCGCCTGGCCCGTCCGGCCCAGACGGCCACCTCCGCGCCGCGCACGATGGACCGCCGCGCCTTCCTGAAGCGCTCCGGCATGACCGCCGGCGCCGGCGCCTTCGCGTCCGCGCTTCCGTTCTCGATGGTTGGCCGCGCCGAGGCCTCGACCGCCTCTGCGGCCGGCGCCAAGGTGGAAGTGAAGCGCACCGTCTGTACCCACTGTTCGGTTGGCTGTGCCATCGACGCCGAAGTGGTGAATGGCGTGTGGGTGGGCCAGGAGCCGGTGTTCGACAGCCCGATCAACATGGGCGCGCACTGCGCCAAGGGCGCCTCCATCCGCGAGCACGGCCACGGTGAGCACCGGCTGCGCTATCCGATGAAGCTGGTCGACGGCAAGTGGGTGCGCATGTCCTGGGACGACGCGCTCAACGAGGTGTCGGCCCGCCTGCTGAAACTGCGTGAGGAAAGCGGTCCGGACAGTGTGTACTGGATCGGCTCGTCCAAGCACAACAACGAGCAGGCCTACCTGCTGCGCAAGTTCGTGTCGATGTGGGGCACCAACAACTGCGACCACCAGGCGCGCATCTGCCACTCGACCACGGTGGCCGGCGTCGCGAATACCTGGGGGTATGGCGCGATGACCAACTCCTACAACGACATGCAGAACTCGAAGGCGATCTTCTTCATGGGGTCGAACGCCGCCGAGGCGCACCCGGTGTCGCTGCTGCACATCCTGCACGCGAAGGAGAACGGCGCGAAGATCATCGTGGCCGACCCGCGCTTCACCCGCACCGCGGCCAAGGCGGACCACTTCGTGCGCATCCGCTCGGGTTCCGACATTGCCATCCTGTACGGCGTGCTGCGCCACATCTTCGAGAACGGCTGGGAAGACAAGAAGTACATCGAGGATCGCGTCTATGGCATGGACAAGATCCGCGACGAGGCGATGAAGTGGACCGCCGACAAGGTCGAGGAAGTGAGCGGCGTGCCGGATGACCAGGTGAAGCTGATCGCCGAGACGATGGCCAAGAACAAGCCGTCCACCGTGGTGTGGTGCATGGGCCAGACCCAGCACACCACCGGCAACGCCATCGTGCGCATGATGTGCAACCTGCAGCTGGCGCTCGGCAACGTCGGTGTGGCCGGCGGTGGCACCAACATTTTCCGCGGCCACGACAACGTGCAGGGCGCGACCGACGTCGGCCCGAACCCGGATTCGCTGCCCGGCTACTACGGCATCGCGACCGGCTCGTGGAAGCACTGGGCGAACGTGTGGGGCGTCGATTACGAGTGGCTGAAGGGTCGCTACGCGTCGCAGGCGCTGATGGAGAAGTCGGGCATCACGGTGTCGCGCTGGATCGACGGCGTGACCGAGAAGAACGAACTGATCGACCAGGACCCGAACCTGCGCGCAGTGGTGTTCTGGGGCCACGCCCCGAACTCGCAGACCCGCGGCAAGGACATGCTGGAGGCGATGAAGGCGCTCGACACCCTGGTGGTGATCGATCCCTATCCGTCGGCCACCGCGGCGATGGCGGCCAGCGCCCGCAAGGACGGCGTCTATCTGCTGCCGGCGGCGACCCAGTTCGAGACCGAAGGCTCCTGCACCGCGTCGAACCGCTCCATCCAGTGGCGCGAGAAGGTGATCGAGCCGCTGTGGGAATCCAAGCCGGACCACACCATCATGTACCTGTTCGCGCAGAAGTTCGGCTTTGCCGAGCAGCTGACCAAGAACGTGAAGGTGACCAACAACGAGCCCAGCGTCGAAGACATCCTGCGCGAAATCAACCGCGGCACCTGGACCATCGGCTACACCGGCCAGTCGCCGGAGCGGCTGAAGATCCACATGCGCAACATGCAGGTGTTCGATCCGAAGACGCTGAAGGCCAAGGGCGGCATCGACAAGGAAACCGGCTACGTGCTCGATGGCGAGTATTTCGGCCTGCCGTGGCCGTGCTACGGCACGCCGGAAATGAAGCATCCGGGCTCGCCCAATCTGTACGACACCTCGAAGCACGTGATGGATGGCGGCGGCAACTTCCGCGCCAACTTCGGCGTGGAGAAGGACGGCGCCAGCCTGCTGGCGGCCGACGGCTCGGCGTCGAAGGGGGCCGACCTGCAGTTCGGCTACCCCGAGTTCGACCACGTGCTGCTGAAGAAGCTGGGCTGGTGGGAAGAACTGAGCGAGGACGAGAAGAAGAAGGCCGAAGGCAAGAATTGGAAGACCGACCCCTCGGGCGGCATCATCCGCGTCGCGATGAAGAACCACGGCTGCCACCCCTTCGGCAACGCCAAGGCGCGCGCGGTGGTGTGGAACTTCCCGGACCCGGTGCCGGTGCATCGCGAACCCATCTTCTCGCCGCGTGCCGATCTGGTCGCCAAGTACCCCACGCACGAGGACAAGAAGGCCTTCTGGCGCCTGCCCACGCTGTACAAGAGCGTGCAGGACCAGTTCGCCAACGTCGGCAAGGACTACCCGCTCATCATGACCTCGGGCCGTCTGGTCGAGTACGAGGGCGGTGGCGATGAGACGCGTTCCAACCCCTGGCTGGCCGAACTGCAGCAGAACATGTTCGTCGAGATCAACCCGAAGGCCGCCAACGACCGGGGCATCCGCGACAAGGACATGGTGTGGGTGAAGTCGCCGAGCGGCGCGCAGATCAAGGTGCAGGCCATGGTGACCGAGCGGGTCGGGCCGGACACCGTGTTCCTGCCCTTCCACTTCGCCGGTCACTGGATGGGCAAGGACCTGATCGACAGCTATCCGGAAGGCGCGGCACCTGTAGTGCGGGGCGAGGCGGTCAATACCGCGACCACCTACGGCTACGACTCGGTGACGATGATGCAGGAAACCAAGACCACGGTCTGCCAGATCATGAAGGCCTGACGGCGCAACGCAGACACAGGAGAACACCATGGCAAGAATGAAATTCATCTGTGACGCCGAGCGCTGCATCGAGTGCAACGGCTGCGTCACGGCCTGCAAGAACGAACACGAAGTGCCCTGGGGCGTGAACCGGCGGCGCGTCGTGACCATCAACGACGGCGTGCCGGGCGAGCGCTCGATGTCGGTCGCCTGCATGCACTGTTCGGACGCGCCCTGCATGGCGGTGTGCCCGGTCGACTGCTTCTACCGCACCGACGAGGGCGTGGTGCTGCACGACAAGGACCTGTGCATCGGCTGCGGCTACTGCTTCTACGCCTGTCCGTTCGGCGCGCCGCAGTTCCCGCAGGCGGGGGCTTTCGGCCTGCGCGGCAAGATGGACAAGTGCACCTTCTGTGCCGGCGGCCCGGAAGCGAACAGCTCGGAAGAGGAGTTCCGCAAGTACGGCCGCAACCGGCTGGCGGAAGGCAAGCTGCCGCTGTGCGCCGAGGTCTGCTCGACCAAGGCGCTGCTCGGCGGCGACGCAGACGTGCTGGCCGACATCTACCGCCAGCGTGTGCTCACCCGCGGCAAGGGCGCCGAAATCTGGGGCTGGTCCACCGCCTACGGAAAGCCGGACGCACCCGCTGCCCCGGCACCGTCAGCAGGAGGCAAATCATGAAGCCGCTGATCGCGACGGCCTGTGTGATCGCGCTCGCCGCCGGCCTGGCCGGCTGCGGCGAGAAGTCGCAGGTGGTGGTGTACAAGCAGGGCCAGTACCAGGGCAAGGCGGACGGCAAGCCCTGGGACAACGAGGCCTTCTCCGGCGACAAGGGCAACTGGGAAACCGCCATCAAGGCGCGCAACCAGAGCCAGAACGAATATCGCCGCATCAACGGTTAGGAGAGCGTTCATGGCTTACGACATGACGGTATGGCGGCGACTGCTGTGTGCGCTGCTCACGCTGTGCGCGCTGGCCGCGGGACCGGTCTTTGCGGCCGATCCGCCGCCGCCCACCGACCAGGCGCTGCGCCAGCAGGTGCAGCCGCTGAACAACGCCCCGGTCTGGCGCGAAGTACGCTCCGGTGAAGCGCACTTCACTACGGTGAAGGGTGTGGAGACAGGTGTGCTGATCCAGTCCGGCGGACAGACCTGGCGGGCGCTGCGCAACGGCCCGATTACGCTGTACGGCGGCATCGCCTTCTCGGCCATGCTGGTGCTGCTGGCGCTGTTCTTCAAGCTGCGTGGCCAGATCCGGCTCAGCGAGCCGAAGACCGGCCGGCTGATCCAGCGTTTCACGACGCTGGAGCGCATGTCGCACTGGACCATGGCGATCTCGTTCTGCGTGCTGATGGTGAGCGGGCTGATCATGCTGTTCGGCAAGCACGTGCTGCTGCCGGTGTTCGGCTATTCGCTGTTCGCGGTGGTCGCCATGGTGTGCAAGAACATCCACAACTTCGTCGGCCCTGTATTCATCCTGTCGGTGCTGCTGTTCATCGTGCTGTTCGTGAAGGACAACGTGTGGCAGGCCATCGACGCGCTGTGGATACGCAAGGCGGGCGGTCTGCTCAGCGGCGAGCATGTGCCCTCGCACCGTTTCAATTTCGGCGAGAAAACCTGGTTCTGGCTGGGCGTGGTGTTCCTGTCGCTCACCGTCGGCGCCAGCGGACTGGTGCTGAACTTCCCGAACTTCGAACAGGGTCGGGCGGTGATGCAGACCGCGAATCTGGTGCATCTGATCGGCGGACTGATCGTGATGACGCTGTCGCTGGCGCACATCTACATTGGTACGCTGGGCATGGAAGGCGCGCTCGAAGGCATGCAGACCGGCTATGTCGATGAGACCTGGGCGAAGGAGCACCACGAGCTGTGGTACGACGCCGCCCGTCAGAACCAGGGCATGGAACAGACGCCGGGCGGCCTGTCGGCGCCGGCGGCCGTCAGGACCTAGAGGAGAGATCGAATGAACAGACTGATCGTGCTGCTGCTGGGCGCAGTGCTGACTTCGGCGGCCTGGGCCAAGCTGCCTGAGCTGACCGAGGAACAGAAGGCGGCCGCGGCGGAGAAGAAGGCGAAGGCCGACGAAGCGACCAAGAAGGCGAATGAGCAGCTCGCCGTGGCGCAGGACAGGGTGGCCGGCAAGTACATCGAGCAGATGAAGGCGAAGGGCGTCACCGTGACGCCCACGCCGGTCGTGCCCCCGGCGCCGCCGGCGGCCGCGCCCGTACCGGCTCCGGCCGCACCGGCCGCGGCGCCTGCAGCGAAGTAGATGGATTAAGGCCCGATCACCGATCGGGTTCCTGAAAAGACAGAAGGCACCTTGCGGTGCCTTCTGTCTTTCTGCGGACGGTGTATCGCGCGAGGCGATACACCGTGGCCTCAGGTCAGCCGCCGAAGCGGTAGCGCACGCCCACCCAGCCGGCGCGCGGGGCGCCCGGTGCGTAGAAGGTTTCGTCACGCGAACCGCCGGTCGTGTCGAAGCTGTTGTTCGGCCCGACGAAGGGGTTCTCGCCGATCTGGCCGGCGGTGAAGTAGCGCTTGTCGAACACGTTGTTCACCCGCGCGAACACCGACCAGCCGCCGCCGAGACGGGCATCCGCCACCATGTTGACCACGGTGAAGCCGGAGGTCTTGCCGTTCTCGTCGTGCTCGTTGTTTTCGTTGCCGCGGGCGTAGACGCCGGAGTGGCTGACCACGTCCGAGCCCAGCGTGAGCCACTCGGTGGCGCGCCAGTTCAGACCCAGCTTGAACGAGTGCTCGGCGATGCCCGGAATGCGGTCGCCGGATTCGACCCGGATGTTGTCCACTCCGCAGCCCTGAGTGCCTGCAGCGGAGTTTTCTGCCGAAACGATGCACTCGCTGGAGCGGTAGGTGGCATCGACCCAGGTGTAGCCTGCGTGCCAGCCGAAGCGGCCGTAGTCGCCGGAGAGGCCGAGCTCGACGCCGTTGCGCTGGGTCTTGCCGAAGTTCTTGAAATAGCCCTGACCGACGGTGTTGCTGGCCACGAACAGGATGTCGTCGCGGTTGATCGCGCCAAAGGCGGCCACGTTCCAGCGCACCGGCCCTGCAATGCCGCGAGCACCGATTTCGATGCTGCGGGTGACCACCTGGTCGAGGCGCGGGTCCGCCTGCATCGCGTTGGGCAGCTTGCAGGGCTGGGCCGGGTCGGAACAGCCCAGTTCGATCGGGCTGGGCGCGCGGTTGCCCTGCTGGGCGTTCGCGTACAGCGTGACGGCCGGCGAAAGCGCATAGGTGGCGCCGAGGGCCGGATTGATCTTGCTGTAGGTGTAATCGCTGTTCAGGCTGGAGGTGGCGTCCAGCTGGTCCATCGTCCGCACGCTGGTGTGGTTGTAGCGACCGGACAGCGAAACCGTGGCGTCGGTGATCGGTTTCCAGGTGCCGGTGGCGAACAGGCTCCAGGTCTGGCTGCGGCCACGCAGCTTCGGATCAGGATCCTCTTCGGCAGCGGTCGGCGTGACCGAACGGTCCGGCAGGAAATCGCCCTCCTGTTCGGTCTGCTGGAACTTGGTGCGGCTGTGATCGAAGGTCGTGCCCACCGCCAGCTGGCGGTCGTCGCGGATCTGCGCCCACTGCGCGCTGAAGCCGTAGCCGGTCTGGCGGGTGCGGGTGCGGTTCAGCACGCCCTGCGGGTCGCCCGGCGCCGCGAACTCGTCATTCACGTCGCCGTTCAGCGTGCGCACATTGTTCTTGCGCACATAGACGGTACCCGACAGCTTCTGTTCGTCGTCCAGCCAGTAGCCGCCGGTCAGCGACACCATGGTCATCTGGTTCCGGGTGTTGTCCGGCGACGTGAAGATCGAGCGCTTGCGCTGTTCGTAGAAGGACAGCGGCGTGAGGCCGTTGCCGATCAGGTCGCTGTTGGCGTGGGTGATGTTCAGATCGAGCTCGTGCTTGGCCGAGCGGTGCGAAATCTTGCCGAAGAACTGGTTCACGTCCGACGGTGACAGGTCGCGCCAGCCGTCTTCCTTGAAGCGGGTGGCGGTGAAGTACCAGCCCAGTTCGCCGTTGTTGCCGCCGTGCTCGGCGGTGACCGCGTGCCGGCCGAAGCTGCCGGCGTACGCCTCGATGCCGGTACCGGCGTGGCTGAAGCCGTCCTTGGTGCGGATCGACAGTGCGCCGCCCAGCGTATTCAGACCGAACAGCGGGTTCGAGCCGGGGATGAGATCGATCGAGGCGATCGCGTTACGCGGGATCAGATCCCAGTTCACGATGTCGCCGAAAGGTTCGTTTATCCGCACGCCGTCCTGGTACACCGACAGGCCCTGCGGCGTGCCGAGCAGCGGGCTGGCGGTGAAGCCGCGGTAATTGACGTCGGCCTGGTAGGGGTTGCCCTGGATTTCATTGACGTTGACGCTCATGAGCTGGCTGCCCAGCAGTTCCGGCAGGCCGGCGGCACCGGTGTCACGCAGCGCGTCACGGCGGATCGACTGCACGTTGGACGGAATTTCGTCCTTCGGGCGATCTAGACCGGGCACCGGCGAGGTACCGACGATTTCGACTGCGGGGGCGACGGTCTGGGCGTTGGCCGCGGAAAGCGGCGCCAGGGCGAAGGCGGTACCGATCAGTGCGGCTATCGGCGTCAGGCGCAGTGCGGCTGCGCCGTGGTGGGTGCTCACGTTTTCACTCCTCTCGTTTCGGGGGCTGCACGTTCTGATGGCGTGCTCGCAGTGACGACACGGCTGACCGGAAGTCGCGATGGACGATAGCGGAGAGGAGGGGACGCATCTCGGGAAATTTTCCCGAGATGCGTCCGGGGGCGATAAGGCTGTGTTTCGGGCGCGAACCGACCGGAAATCAGTCCTCGGAAACCAGCCTGTCCGGGGTCCCGGAGACGATGCCCAGGCGCAGCGCAAGGTGCACCAGAGCGGCCGAAGTGCTTACGTTGAGCTTTTCCTTGATCAGCGCCTGGTAGTTGGCGACCGTCTTCTGGCTCAGATTCAGCGTGGTGGCACATTCGGCGGCGGACAGGCCCCGCGCCAGCAGGCGGAAAACCTCGAATTCCCGCGGCGACAGGGCGTTGATCACCGCCCGCTCGGAATCCGGCGCCCGCATTTCGACCACCTTGCGCACGTCTTCGCTGAAGTAGCGTTCCCCACGGGCGACCGCACGGACCGCTTCCAGCAGTACTTCCGGTGCGCTGCGCTTGCTGATGAAGCCACAGGCACCGCCCTGTATCGCCTTGTCCACGACCACTGCCTCGTCATGCACGCTGAACACCAGTACCCGTGCGCCCGGGTCGCGGGCGCGGATGCGACGGATCAGGTCGATGCCGCTGGATCCGGGCAGGGACAGATCGGTCACCGTGACGCCGGGGGCGTGCTGGATGTAAGCGGCGTAGCCGGCATCCGCATCCGCTGCCTCGGCCGTGACCCGGATGTCGCCGCCGGTTTCCAGCAGGCGCGCGTAGCCGGATCGCACCACCGGGTGGTCATCTACCAGAAGCACATCGATCATCGGTTTTCCTCCTCGGTCGCCATCTCTGTATCTATGTATATATGGGGTGCGAGCGGATGATGTGCTGCCGGGGGAACCCGGCAGCACACCAAGACGCCGCCCAGACGGCTCTGGCCTATCGTCAGTTCTCCACCCAGCATGGACGCGCGTTCCTTCATGCCGAGCCACCCGAGGCCGGCCCGCACGCTCGCCGCATCATGCCCGACGCCGTCATCCTCGATATCCAGTTCGATCGAGCCCGCGTCGCTCTCCCGGCGCAACGATATCCGCACGTGGCTGGCGCGGGCGTGCTTGACCACATTGGACAGCGACTCCTGTGCGATGCGGAACAGCGCAATATTGATCTGCTCTCCCAGGTCCGACAGATTCCCGGATGGCAGCAGCGCACAGCTCACTTCGGTGCGCTCCTCCCACGCTTCGCACAGCGACTGCAGTGCGCCGACCAGACCGAGGCTGTCCAGCGCCGCCGGCCGGAGTTCATACAGCAGACCGCGTACCGTCTGGTAAAGCTCGTCCGCGGTGTCTGCAATTCGAAGGGCAGCTGCCTGCTCGCCGTTTCCCTCGGGCAGTGCCTTGCACAGGAACACCGCATCGATCCGGATCGCGTTGCAGCTCTGGCCGAAATGGTCGTGAAGTTCGTGCGCGATGCGACGGCGCTCTGCCTCCTGCAGACCGATCAGCGTCTGCGCCAGTTCACGATTGCGGGCCGCCAGGCGCTGCAAAGCGCGTTCGGCGGAAATGCGCGACAGCAGCTCGCGCCGGGCCTCGCGCCAGCGCAGCAGCGAAAACACTGACAGGCCTGCCAGCAGGCTGAGCAGGACGAATACCAGCTCGTCGGCCTGGAAGCCCTCGTATTGTTCCAGCGCCGTATGCAGACTTTCGTACAGCTCGGTACGGGAACTGACCAGAAAGGTGAGCACCGCCGCGGCTGCAATCATCAGCAGCTCGAGCTGCCGGCGTCGGATTGTCGCCCGGGGACTGGGCAACGCCTCTCTATATATATGCATGGTGTCGAGCGACAACGACGCTCCCTGCTTGTGGAGCGTCGATGCTGCCACAAGGGCGGCTATCGGATGCAGGGGGTGAACAGGGCCGATGAAAAGAATTTGAAGAAAGGTGTTGACCGGCCCCCTTCGCCCTGCCATAATCTTTTTCTCCCTGACGCGGGGTGGAGCAGTCTGGCAGCTCGTCGGGCTCATAACCCGAAGGTCACAGGTTCAAATCCTGTCCCCGCAACCAGCGATGAGCTGGTCTGGTTTGAAGTGCGCTCTTTAACAAAACAAACAGCCGATAGGTGTGGGCACGTTGTAGTTGAGATGGCGAGCAGCTGTCGTTTCAGGGTAACTTGGGGCGGTGGTTGATCGCATGACAACTAAATTGAAGTGCTCATACGAATCAAAGGTTTTAAGCGAAAGCTTATACCTGTGAATTCTGACGAGTTTTGGGAATTAAACTGAAGAGTTTGATCCTGGCTCAGATTGAACGCTGGCGGAATGCTTTACACATGCAAGTCGAGCGGCAGCACGGGGGTAACCCTGGTGGCGAGCGGCGAACGGGTGAGTAATACATCGGAACATGCCCAGTCGTGGGGGATAACACTTCGAAAGAAGTGCTAATACCGCATACGTCCTGAGGGAGAAAGCGGGGGATCGCAAGACCTCGCGCGATTGGAGTGGCCGATGTCAGATTAGCT
>NZ_AFHG01000058.1 GCF_000214035.2 Methyloversatilis universalis FAM5
CGTGTGACCTGGGCCGCATCGCGACGGGGCGTCGCGCCCACCGGGTGCGGCACATGTTTGCGCACTTGGGTCGGGACTGTGGCCTGCCGGCGCTCATGCGAACCAGGCGGATCGCGCGCTCTGCACCCTTGCCCGGATTGTGGGAGCGGCGCCCTCGCCGCGACGGTGCGGTGGATCGGACTCCGGCCCGTGAACGAGGCCGCATCGCGGCGGGGGCGCCGCTCCCACTGGATCTGCAGCGGCGGCTGGCGTGCGGCGTGGCCGTGCTCATGATCGGAACAGCCGCGAGTACTGGGTTTCGTGCCGGCAGCTGGCGAGCGCGAGGCCGGGCGCGAAATTGCTCCAGTCCTCGCGCGGCAGTTCGAGCGCGGTGGCGACGCGGGCCGGCATCGCCTCACCGAGCGCCATCAGCAGGCGCTGGCCGGCGGTCTGGCCCAGCGGCACCGCCTTGATCGCGGCCATCACCTGGTTTTCCGCCCAGGCCCAGGCCCAGGCGGTCAGCGCCGGTTCGACCGGTACGCCCAGCGCCACCGCGGCGCCGGACCAGGCGGTCGGGTAGGCGATGTCGCCGCGGTCGGCAAGGCGGGCAGCGACGCCGGCGCATTCCGGCAGCGCCTTCAGCAGCTGCAGGCAGGAATAGCCCATCTGCACCGTCTCGGCCCGCAGTTCGGCCGCTTCGCGGCTGGCCAGGTAGTCGTCGTTCAGGTCCAGCACCGCCGCGATGTCGTCGGCCGCCCAGGCGCGCATCTGCGCGGCCAGCAAGGGCAGTTCGAAGGTGGCGATGCCGGCGTCGAACACCGCGGCGATCCACGCCCCGGCGTCCGCCTCGGTCCGGATCGCGCCGCAATCGACCTGCCATTCCAGCCCCTGCGAATAGCTGAAGGCGCCGACCGGCAGCGTCGGGCTGGCCAGATGCAGCAGGCGGACCAGGGCCAGCGTGTTCATGCGCCGCCGCCGAACAGGTGCAGCTTCGCGCCGGTCTGTTCGGCGTGGGCGTGCGTGTGGTGCGCCGGGTGGCCGCCGTAGGCGCCGGCTTCCGGCTCGAATGGCGCCTGCGTCTCGCACACATCGAGGCCAAGGCCGGCCAGCATCTGCGCCAGCACATGGTCGGCGGCCAGCCGCAGCAGGCCCGGCTGTACCTCGACCGCGACGTGGCGGTTGCCGAGGTGGTAGGCGGCGCGCGCGATCAGCAGCGGGTCTGCGCTGCGTGCCTCGATCACCGTTTCCGGCGCGGCCTGTACCGCGACAACGCGGCCGTCATTGCCGGCCAGCCGGTCGCCGCCGCGCAGTATCGTGCCGCGCGGCAGGAAGAGGCCGACCTCCTCGCCCGAATCCAGGCGCGTGCGCAGCCTGCACTTGGCGCGCAGTTCGAAGGTCAGCGTCAGCGTATCGGCCGGCACGGCGTTGGCCGGCGCGAAGGTTTCGATCAGCAGCATGTCGTGTGCGGGCGAAGCCCGCCGGTTCAGAACAGGAAATAGCGCTGCGCCATCGGCAGCACCGCGGCGGGTTCGCAGATCAGGGCTTCACCGTCGGCGCGCACTTCGTAAGTCTCCGGATCGACATCGATCCGCGGCTGCCAGCCATTCAGCACCATGTCGGACTTGCGGATGGCGCGTGTGTTGCGCACCGGCTCCAGCCGCTTGGCGAGGCCGAGGTCGGCGATTTTCGGGTTGTTCAGCGCGGCCTGCGACACGAAGGTGAGCGACGTCTTCAGACCGCCGGCGTAGCTGCCGAACATCGGCCGGTAATGCACCGGCTGCGGTGTCGGGATGGACGCGTTCGGGTCGCCCATCGCGGCGGCGGCGATCATGCCGCCCTTGAGGATCAGGCTGGGTTTGACGCCGAAGAAGGCGGGGCGCCACAGCACCAGATCGGCCAGCTTGCCCGGTTCGACCGAGCCGACGATGTGGCCGATGCCGTGCGTGATCGCCGGATTGATCGTGTACTTCGCGATGTAGCGGCGCACGCGGAAATTGTCGGCGGCCGGCGAGCGGCCGTCCGGGTCGCTCAGCGTGCCGCGCTGCAGCTTCATCTTGTGCGCCGCCTGCCAGGTACGGATGATCACTTCGCCGACCCGGCCCATGGCCTGCGAGTCGGACGACATCATCGAGAAGGCGCCGAGGTCGTGCAGGATGTCCTCCGCGGCGATGGTTTCGCGGCGGATGCGGCTTTCGGCGAAGGCCACGTCCTCGGCGATGGCCGCGTCCAGGTGGTGGCACACCATGAGCATGTCGAGGTGCTCGTCTATGGTGTTCACCGTGTACGGCATGGTCGGATTGGTCGACGACGGCAGCACGTTGGGCAGGCCGGCCGCGCGCAGGATGTCCGGCGCATGGCCGCCGCCCGCGCCTTCGGTGTGGAAGGTGTGGATGGTGCGGCCCTTGAAGGCGTCCATCGTCGTTTCGACGAAGCCTGACTCGTTCAGCGTGTCGGTGTGGATGGCGACCTGTATGTCCATGTCCTCGGCCACCGACAGGCAGGTGTCGATCGCCGCCGGCGTGGTGCCCCAGTCCTCGTGCAGCTTCAGGCCGATCACGCCGGCTTCGATCTGTTCGCGCAGCGGCGCCGGCTGCGACGCATTGCCCTTGCCGAGGAAGCCGAGGTTCATCGGAAAGGCGTCGGCCGCGGCCAGCATCGAGTGGATGTGCCACGGACCCGGCGTGCACGTGGTGGCGAAGGTGCCGGTGGCCGGACCGGTGCCGCCACCCAGCATCGTCGTGACGCCGGACATCAGCGCCTCTTCGATCTGCTGCGGACAGATGAAGTGGATGTGGCTGTCGATGCCGCCGGCGGTGACGATCATGCCTTCGCCGGCGATGATTTCGGTGCCCGGCCCGATCACGATGCCGACACCCGGCTGGATGTCCGGATTGCCGGCCTTGCCGATCGCGGCGATGAAGCCGTTCTTCAGGCCGATGTCGGCCTTCACGATGCCCCAGTGGTCGACGATGAGCGCGTTGGTGATGACGGTGTCCATCACCTCTGCCGCGCAGCGCTGGCTCTGGCCCATGCCGTCACGGATCACCTTGCCGCCGCCGAACTTGACTTCCTCGCCGTAGACCGTGCAGTCGCGCTCGACCTCGATCCACAGATCGGTGTCGGCCAGACGCACGCGATCGCCGGTGGTCGGGCCGAACATTTCCGCATAGGCCTGCCGGCTGATGCGCGTGCTCATGCGTCGATCAGTCCTTGAACATGCGGCGGGCCGAGCGGGCGCGCCGGCGCATCATCAGTCCGCCGAGGCCGCCGACGACCGCCGCCGCGATCAGCAGCGCCACGTGGTCCGGCTCGCTCATCAGGTGCAGCAGCGCGTCGCCCATGCTGCCGTGGTGTTCGCCCGGGTGGGCCCAGGCGTAGCCGCTCCACGCCAGCGTCAGGGTCATCAGTGCCTGCATCATTGCGGTGCTCCTTTCAGGAAGATTGAATCGGTTCGAAATCGTTGCGAGCCTGCACCCGGCCGGGCGCTCATGCGCCGCCCGGCACCTTGTCCAGCGAGCCCTGCACGCGGCCCTTGAAGCCATACACCCGGCGCTCGCCGGCCAGCGCCACCAGCGTCACCGTGCGCATCTGGCCGGGCTCGAAGCGCACCGCGGTGCCGGCCGCGATGTCCAGCCGGTAGCCGCGCGCGGCGATGCGGTCGAACAGCAGCGCGTCATTGGTTTCGGCGAAGTGGTAGTGCGAGCCGACCTGCACCGGCCGGTCACCGCTGTTGCGCACGTCCAGCGTGAGCGTGGGGCGGCCGGCATTCAGTTCGATGTCGCCGTCGGCGACCTGCATCTGTCCCGGGATCATGTCCAGTCCTTCATGTCAGCCGGAGCGCGCACCAAAACGGTAATCGCGCCCGGGCTTGGTGCCGTCGTCGGCCGGCGCACCGTCGCTGCGGCGCTCGAGCATGTCGCGCACCAGCAGCAGGCTCACCAGCAGGTCTTCGTCGTCGGTGCGTTCCTCGATGTCGGCCAGCGTGCGGGTGCGGTAATCGAGATCGGTGCGCAGCGCGTCGAGGTTCACCGACTCGCCCAGGCTGCGCCGCACGCCCAGCTTGAAGCGTGCGAGCCGGCGGGCCAGCTCCATGTCGTCGTCGCTCATGCCGCCCTCACGGTATCGGGTGATGGACGGTGACCAGCTTGGTGCCGTCCGGGAAGGTGGCTTCGATCTGGATGTCCGGAATCATTTCCGGCACGCCTTCCATGACGTCGTCACGGCTGAGCAGGGTCGTGCCGTGGCTCATCAGTTCGGCCACGCTGCGGCCGTCGCGCGCGCCTTCCATGATGGCGGCGGTGATGTAGGCCACCGCTTCCGGGTAGTTCAGCTTCAGCCCGCGTGCGCGCCGGCGTTCGGCCAGCAGCGCGGCGGTGAAGATGAGCAGCTTGTCCTTTTCGCGCGGAGTCAGTTCCATCGTGCGGTCGGTCGGTTCAGGTGTTCCAGATGCGCGGTGTCTGCGCCGGTCGTCCGGCCAGGGCCGGGCGGATGAGCGACCACAAATGCACGAACCATGCCCGCGCTGCCTGCGTGCAGTCGCCACGCCAGCGCGCGACCAGCAGATGGGGCAGGCGGGTGACGCCGCCGTGACCGCCGGGGTCCGGCAGCGCGCGGCAGGCGGCGAGCAGCGCGTCGTCGGCGTCCAGTCCGGCGGCGATCAGCGTGCCGAACACCGGTGCCCCGGCCAGGCCGGCGACCGAGCCCAGCAGCGGCGCGTCGCCGGCGATGCGCGCCTGTTCCAGCCAGATCGTGCGGCCGCCCAGCCGGATGCGGGTATCCACCGCCAGCCGGCCGCTGCGGTAGCGCTCGCCGCTGGCGGTGCGGCCCAGGCACCACAGGTCCATGCCGATGAAACGGCCGCCGGCCGCCAGATCGACGCAGGTCGAGGCGCGGGCGCGCGCGCCGTCGAACACGATGGCCTCCTGCGGCAGCCATTCCAGCAGCCCGCCCGCGGCCACCCGCAGCCGCTGTTCCGCCTGCGCGAGCGGTCCGGCGCTGCGGTACCACTTGGCCGCGCCAGGCGTGGTGAGCAGCGCGTGGGCGGCCGGGCCGACCTCGACATCGACCTGCAGCCGGTCGCCGCCGGCGATGCCGGAGGGCGGGTGCAGCAGCAGCGTGTGGCACACCGCCGGCCCTTCGGGATAGAGCGCCTTCTGCACCCGCAAGGGGCCGTGATGCGCGCGATGCGCCAGCACGGTGCGGTGGTCGAGCGCGCGGTAGGCCAGGCTGAGGGAAGCCGGCCAGCCGCACTCGGTGCCGGCGGCGTCAGCGGGAACAGGGGCAGGCGTCATGTGCGGGGCGGAAAAGGCGCAAGAGGCGGAAAGGGGGCGGGATCGAAGTGCCTGGAACCGTGGGCACTGTCCGACGGACAAAGCACGTCGTGTGCCGCACGCATCCGCGAGGTGATTCCGCATGAAGCGCGTTGTCCCTGCCTGTCTGACCGTCCTGCTGACCTGTCTGCTGCCGGTGCTCGCGCCGCCGGCGGCCGCGGTCGATACCGTGCCGCCGCCCGGCCTGCTCGACCGGGTGCCGGTGGCCGCCCGCACCGTGTTCCAGATCTACGCGAAGTCCGAGCGCGGCACCTCGTCCGGTTCCGCGGTGGTGGTCGGCCCCGGGCTGCTGGCCACCAGCTGCCACGTGCTGAACGATGCCAGCCGGGCGGTGGTGGTGCAGACCGGCGAAGCGCTGCCGGTGACCCTGGTGGCGGCGGACTGGCGGCGCGACCTGTGCGTGGTGCAGTCGGACCAGATCGATACCCGGGCGGCGCCGCTGCTGCCGTCCAGCCAGCTGCGCAAGGACGATCTGGTGTTCAGTCTGGGCTTCACCGGTGGCCGCTTCGCCTACGACCTCGGCCGGGTGAAGCAGCTGTACGCGATGGACGGCAGCCGGGTGCTGCGCGGCAATGCGGCCTTCGCCGCGGGGGCGTCCGGCGGCGGCCTGTTCGACGAGGAAGGGCGGCTGGTGGGCATCCTCACCTTCTACAAGCTGAGCCCCGACCACACCATGTTCTTCGCGGTGCCGGCCGACTGGGTGCCGGAGGTGCTGGCCGCCGGCATACAGCCGCGCACCGCGGACAGCCACCCGTTCTGGGCCGAGCGCGAAGAGCTGCGGCTGCCCTTCCTGCAGGCGGTGCAGTACGAATACGAAGGCCGCTGGGACGCGCTGGCACAGTATGCGCAGGGCTGGCTGGAGCGCGAACCGTCGGCGCCGGAGGCGCGCGACACGCTGGAACAGGCGCGGGCGCGGGCCGCACCGGCGCCCTGAGAGGCGCTCAGCCGGACAGGCCGAAGCGCTTCTGGATCGCGCCGACTTCGCCGATGCAGCTGGCGAAGGCGCTCACGCAGTGCGGGTCGAGCTGGCCGCGGTCGCTCATCCGGGCCAGCTCGGCCAGCGCCTCCGCATTGGTCCAGGGCTTCTTGTACGGCCGTTCGGCGGTGAGCGCGTCAAAGACGTCGGCGATGCTGACGATGCGCGCTTCCAGCGGAATCTCGTCGCCGCGCAGTCCGCGCGGGTAGCCGCTGCCATCCAGCAGTTCGTGATGGCAGCCGACGATGTTGCGCAGGATGGCCAGATAGGGCGTGGTCGCCAGCCCGGCTTCCTGCATGACTTCGTTGATCAGCTTCACGCCCAGTTCCACATGGCCCTGCATCAGCCGCCGTTCGCTGTCGTTCAGCCGGCCCGGCTTGAGCAGGATGCTGTCCGAGATGCCCACCTTGCCGATGTCGTGCAGCGGCGAGAACAGGTACAGATGCTCGATGAATTCGTCATCCAGCCGGTAGTGGCGCGCCACCCGCTGCGCGATCAGCCGCACGTAGCTCGACATGCGGTCGAGATGACGGCCGGTCTCGATGTCGCGCAGGTGGGCCAGCCCGCGCGCCACCTTGACCATGCCCTCCACCGCGTGCGACAGGTTGAACACGTTCAGTACCGACAGCCGGCACAGCTGAACGTAGATCTGCAGATCGTCCGGCAGGCGGCCGTCAAAGGCGCCGGGCTTGCGCGAATCGAAGAACAGGAAGCCGAGCAGCGTGCCCGCCTGGTAGAGCGGCACCGTGTAGCTGCTGCGATAGCCGCGCGCCAGCAGCCACACCGTGTGCTCGCCGTGCGGCAGCGGCAGCTGGGTGAAGTCGTGGATCACCCGGCTTTCGCGCCGCGACGCCAGTTCGGACAGCGAGGGCACCTCCGACAGCGGGCGCTCGTACAGCGCCAGCGGGTCGGTCACATCGCTCGAATTCACATAGGTCTTGAGCAGCCCATGCCGCGCGTCATACAGCGCGATCGCGATGCGATGCACCTGGGGGTGATGCTGGCGCACCTGTACGTGCAGCCAGCGCATCTGGTCGGTGAGCGAGCTGCCGCCCTCGTCGTCCAGATGTTCGTAACTGACCTGTTGGTCCATGAGTCGTTCAGAGAAGTGGGGCCGTGAGCGAATAGCGTCCGCGCCGCGGTGCGGCTTGAATGCCCGCAGACTAACCGATCATCGGCCGGGAGGTGTTCCGCCGTCCGCCGGGGGCGGCATCAGGTCGCGCGGGTGATCGACGTCGCGCAGCACCGCGTCGTCCGCGCTGTCGACCTGACGCACCGTCGCGCCGCGCAGCAGTTCGCGCGCGCCCTGGTCGCCGCTCAGTGCGCACAGGGCGGGCCGGTGCGCGGCACCGAAGGCGACCGGATGGCCGCGCCGGCCCGCGAAGGCGGCGGCGGCGATGTCCTCCGGTGTCTGCAATGCGGCCGCGACTGCGCGGATGATCCGCGGGTCCAGCCAGGGCATGTCGGCCAGCGCCACCAGCCAGCCGTCGGCGTCCGCGCTGGCCCTGACCGCAGCGGCCAGCGCATGGCCCATGCCGCCTTCGGCCGCGGCGCTTTCGACGATGCGGCAGCCGGCATCGCGCAGCTGGGCCGCCAGGGCGGGCTGCCCGGGGCGGATGACCGCCAGACTGCCGGGCAGGGCGGCGCACAGCGCTTCTGCGGCGTGCGTGGCCACGCTGCGGCCGTCCGGCAGCGGCGCCATCAGCTTGCTGACGCGGCCGTCCGGATCGAAGCGGCGGCCGAAACCGGCGGCGAGCAGGATGCCCTGCATCAGGCGAAAACCGCCGTGACGGCGGGGTACGGCGTGCCGGCGCGCCGGACCGACGACGGAGGGGGGTGTCGTCTGCCCGGCGGCCGTACGCCGTTCGGTTGCGCGCCCGCAGGCGCGCGTGTCAGGTGGGTGCGACCGCGCACGACGACAGCGTGTCGGCCGCGATGTCGAGCGCGGCCTTGGCGTCACGCACGTTGAGCAGGCTGTCGGCGGCGGCGCCGTTCTTCATCGCCACCAGTTCGGCGGCGATCGACACCGCGATCTCGGCCGGCGTGCGGCTGCCGATGTACAGACCGGCCGGGCCGTGCAGACGTTCGATCTGCGCTTCGCTCAGATCGAATTCCTTCAGCCGCTCGCGCCGCGCATCGTTGTTGTGACGCGAGCCGAGCGCGGCCACGTAGAAGGCAGGCGACTTCAGCGCCTCCATCAGCGCCAGGTCGTCCAGCTTCGGGTCGTGGGTCAGCGCGATCACCGCGGTGCGCGCGTCCGGCCGCATCGCGATGACGACGTCGTCCGGCATGTCGCGCGTGAGCACGGTGCCCGGCACGTTCCATTCCTCGCTGTATTCCTCGCGCGGATCGCATACGGTCACCGCGAAATCGAGTGCGCTGGCGATGCGCGCCAGCGCCGACGACAGCTGGCCGGCGCCGATCAGCAGCAGCCGGTAGCGCGGGCCGAACACGCTGATCAGCGTGTGGCCGTCGAAGTGCAGCCCCTGGTCGGCGTGACCGGCGTGCAGCGTCGCGCGGCCGCTGGCCAGATCCAGCCGGCGGGTGGCCAGTTCGTTGCGGGCCAGCCGGTCCAGCAGCTCGTCCAGTGCGCCGGCGTCGGCCAGCGGCTCCAGCACCAGCTGCAGGGTGCCGCCGCAGGGCAGGCCGAAGCGGCGGGCTTCGTCTGCAGTCACGCCGTAGCTCACCGTGTGCGCATCGCGCGGCAGACCGTCGCGCCGCAGACGGTGGATGAGGTCGTCCTCGATGCAGCCGCCGGACACCGAACCGACCGCGCGGCCGTCGTCGCGCAGCGCCAGCAGCGCGCCGGGCGGACGCGGCGACGAGCCCCAGGTGCGCACCACGGTCGCCAGCATGACGCGGTGGCCGGCGTGCAGCCAGTCGCGTGCGCGGGTGAGGACTTCGAGATCGAGACTGTCCATGGATGGATCTCCGTGAGCCGCGGACGGTACGCCGCCGGTCAGGCCGCGTACCGTCCGCGACGGGTCATGCCTGCAGCTGTTCGCCGATCGGCAGCGTGTGGATCGTCTTGCCGGTAGCGGCACGCAGCGCGCTGGCCAGCGCCGGCGCGAGCGGCGGCACGCCCGGTTCGCCGACGCCGGTGGGCGCGGCGGCTGACTTCACGATATGCACCTCGACCTTCGGCATTTCATTGATGCGCAGCACCGGGTAGTCGTTGAAGTTGGACTGTTCGACCAGGCCGTCCTTCAGCGTGATCGAGCCGGTCAGCGCGGCGGCCAGCGCGTAGCCGATGCCGCCTTCCATCTGCGCCTTCACCACGTCCGGATTGACCACGATGCCGCAGTCCACCGCGCACACCACGCGGTCCACCTTGAAGCTGCCGTCCTTCTGCACCGTCACCTCGACCACTTCGGCGACGAAGCTGTTGAACGATTCATGCACCGCGACGCCGCGGCCGCGCTTCGCACCGTCGGCGGCCGGCGCCAGCGGCTTGTTCCAGCCGGCCTTCTCGGCGGCCAGCTTCAGCACGCCGGCGTGGCGCGGATGCTTCTTCAGCAGCGCCATGCGGTAGGCGACCGGGTCCTTGCCGGCGGCCATCGCCAGATCATCGAGGAACAGCTCGGTCGCGTAGGCGGTGTGGGTCGAGCCGACCGAACGCCACCACTGCACGGGCACCTTCACGTCGGCGTTGGTGGTGTGCAGGTCCACGTTCAGGTTGGGGATGGCGTAGGGCAGCGTGGCCGCGCCTTCGACCGAGGTCACGTCGATGCCGTCCTTCACCAGCACCGGCTCGAACGGCGAGCCGGCGATGATGGATTGGCCGACGATGCGCTGCTGCCAGGCGACCGGCATGCCCTTCGCGTCGAGCGCGGCGCGCACGCGGTGCAGGTAGATCGGGCGGTAGAAGCCGCCGCGCATGTCGTCCTCGCGGCTCCACACCAGCTTGACCGGCGCGCGGCCCTTGATCGCCTTCACGATCTGCGCGGTTTCCAGCAGATAGTCGGACTGCGGGTTGGCGCGACGGCCGAAGCTGCCGCCGGCATACACCATGTTCACGGTCACCCGGTCCGGCTCGATGCCGAAGGCCTTGGCGATCGCGAACTGGTCGGCGGTGTGCAGCTGTTCGCCGTTCCACACCTCGCACTGGCCGTTCTCGAACTTCATGACGCAGTTCAGCGGCTCCATCGATGCGTGGGCCAGATACGGGAACACGTATTCGGCTTCATACACCTTGCCGGCCTTGGCCAGCGCCGCTTCGGCATTGCCGTCGTTGCGCGCGTTCAGGCCCGGCGTCTTCGCGCGTTCGCGGTAGCTGGCGACGATGGCGTCGCTGCTGCCGCGGTAGGCCTGGGACTCGTCCCACTCGATCTTGAGCGCGTCGCGGCCCTTCTTCGCGGTCCAGTAGTCGGTGGCCAGCACTGCCACGCCGTTCGGGATCACGACCACGTCGCTCACGCCCTTCACGGCGCGTGCCGCCTTGTCATCGACCGACTTCACGCGGCCGCCGAAGCGCGGCGGATGCGCCACCACCGCCACCAGCATGCCCGGCAGCTTCACGTCCTGGGTGAAGGTGGCGCGGCCGGTGGTCTTGGCGACGCTGTCCACGCGCGGCGCGCTGCGGCCGATCAGGTTGAACTGTTTCGGATCCTTCAGCTTCACGTTCGCCGGCACCGGCTGGCGCGCGGCGGCTTCCGCCAGTTCGCCGAAGCCGGCCTTGCGGCCGCTGGCCGCGTGCGACACGACGCAGTTCTTCACCGTGATCTGCGATGCCGGCACCTTCCACTGCGCGGCAGCGGCGGACACCAGCATGGCGCGGGCGGTCGCGCCGGCCCGGCGCATCTGTTCGAAGGAGTTGGCGATGGCGGTACTGCCGCCGGTGCCCTGCGCCTTCCAGAACAGGTTGCTGTAGCGCCTGGCGTCGGCCGGCGCGCCCTCGACCTTGACCCGCGACCAGTCGGCGTCCAGTTCCTCGGCCACCAGCGTGGCCAGACCGGTATAGATGCCCTGGCCCATTTCGAGGTGCTTGGACACCACGGTGACCGTGCCGTCGGTACCGATGCGCAGGAAGGCGTTCGGCGAAAACTCGCCATCGACCATCGCGCTGCCGGCGTGGCCGGGGCCGCCTGCTTCGGCCAGCGCCAGCGTGGGCGTCATGACCGCCAGCGCGAGGCCGGCACCGCCCTTCAGGAAGCCGCGGCGGGTGGTCTGGAGTGCGTTCTCGATGCGGAAAATCATCTGTGCGCTCCTCAGGCCAGGGACTTGGCGGCTTCGTGGATGGCCGCACGGATGCGGACGTAGGTGGCGCAGCGGCAGACGTTGCCGCTCATCGCGGCGTCGATGTCGGCGTCGGTCGGCTTCGGGTTCGATGCGAGCAGCGCGGTGGCCGACATGATCTGGCCGGACTGGCAGTAGCCGCACTGCACCACGTCCAGCTTCTGCCACGCGGCCTGCACCGCGGCGCCCACCTTGGCTTCGCCCACCGCCTCGACGGTGGTGATCTTCTTGCCCTTGACCGCGGACAGCGGCGTCACGCAGGAGCGCGTGGCCTGGCCGTCGACATGCACGGTACAGGCGCCGCACATGGCGATGCCGCAGCCGAACTTGGTGCCGGTCATGTTCAGGCCGTCACGCAGCGCCCACAGCAGCGGCGTGTCGTCCGGCAGGTCGACCGCGACGTCGCGGCCATTCAGGTTGATCGTTGCCATGTTTGAGCCCTCATCGGAGCGGCGGTGTCTGCCGCCGGGTGGGTGAAAATCGCGGGCCGGGCCCGCGCAGAAAAGTGCTTGCCGTCAGGTGTTCTTCGCCGCCAGCTGCCCCGCAATCGGCAGCGTGCGGATGCGCTGGCCGGTGGCGGCGAACACCGCGTTGACCACCGCCGGTATCGCCACCGAGGTGCCGGGTTCGCCGACGCCGCCCGGCGCTTCGCCGCTGGGCACGATATGGACGTCGATGCGCGGCGCTTCGTTCATCCGCATCATGCGCACGTCGTGAAAATTGCTCTGCTGCACGCGGCCGTCAGCCAGCGTGATTTCGTTCCACAGCGCGGCGGTGAGGCCGAACATGATGCCGCCTTCCATCTGCGCCGCGACGGTGAGCGGATTGACCGCGAAGCCGCAGTCGATGACACAGGTGACGCGGCGCACGCGCACTTCGTTGTCCGCATTCACCTCGACTTCGGCGACCTGGGCGATATGGCTGCCGAATACCTGCATCAGCGCCACGCCGCGGCCGGCGCGCACGCCGTCCGCCGCCTTGAGCGGCGTACCCCAGCCCGATTTTTCGGCGACCAGATCGAGCACCGCGCGGGCGCGGCCATCCTTCACCAGCGCGCGGCGGTAGGCCACCGGGTCCTGCCCGGCCGCGGCGGCCAGTTCGTCGATGAAGCCTTCGACCACGAAGCCGTTGCGGGTCGGTCCGACGCCGCGCCAGAAGGCGGTCGGCACCGCCGGCGGTTCCACCCGCAGGTATTCGACCCGCATGGCCGGAATCGCGTACGGCAGTTCGACCGCGCCATCGACCGCGTCCGGATCGACGCCGTCCTTGAAGGCCGGCGGAAAGAAGCGGGCCATGATGGACGAGCCGGCGATGCGGTGCGTCCACGCCACCGGCATGCCTTTGGCGTCGACTGCTGCGCTGATGCGGTCCAGATAGGGCGGGCGGTACATGTCGTGCTGGATGTCTTCCTCGCGCGTCCAGACGACCTTGACCGGACCGCGCACCTGCCTGCCGATGGCCACCGCCTGGGCGATGAAATCGACTTCCAGCCGGCGGCCGAAACCGCCGCCCAGCAGATGGTTGTGGATGCGTACCTGCTCCGGCTTCAGGCCGGCGGTCTGCGCGGCCACCGCCTGCGCGATGCCCGGCACCTGGGTGCCGACCCAGATGTCCAGACCATCGGCCTTCAGGTCCACGGTGCAGTTGATCGGCTCCATCGTCGCGTGCGCCAGCATGGGCTGGCGATAGACGGCGTCGACGCGGCGTGCACCGGCTTTCATCGCCGCGTCGGCGTCGCCGGCCTTGTGCGCGACCGCACCCGGGCTTTCCGACGACTTCTCGAGCTGGGCGAAGATCTGCGCGGTGTCGAGTTTCGCGTGCGCGCCGTCCTTCCAGCGCGGCGCACAGGCGGCCAGCCCCTGTTTCGCCGCCCACATGTGATCGGCCACCACCGCCACCGCGTTGTCCAGCTTCACGACCTGGCGCACGCCTTTCACCTTCAGCGCGGCGGCGTCGTCGACACCGGCCAGCGTGCCGCCGAACACCGGCGACGCGGCCACGGTGGCCACCTTCATACCGGGCAGCACGGTGTCGATGCCGAAGCGGGCGCTGCCATTCACCTTGCCGGCGGCGTCGATGCGGCGCACCGGCCGGCCGACCAGGCGGAAATCCTTCGGGTCCTTCAGCGCGACACCGGTCGGCAGCGGCAGCGTGGCGGCGATATCCACCAGTTCGCCATAGGGCGCCCGTCGCCCGCCAGTCGCGTCGATCACCGCGCCGTCACGCGCCACCAGCTTCGCGGCGTCCGTATTCCACTTTTTCGCGGCCGCCTGCACCAGCAGCACGCGCGCCGTCGCACCGGCTTCGCGCATCGGCTTCCAGGCGCCGCGTATCGAGGTCGACCCGCCGGTGATCTGGGCGCCGATCAGCGGTTCGGCGTACTTCGGGTCCGGCGGTGCGTGTTCCAGCGTCACCGCGTCCAGCGGCACTTCGAGTTCTTCCGCGATGAGCTGGGGAATGGCGGTGTAGGTGCCCTGGCCCATTTCCACCTTGTGCATGACCAGCGTCACCGTGCCGTCGCGGCCGATGCGGATGAAGGCGTTGGGCGCGAACGGCCCGGCGTCCGCGGCCAGTGCGCGCGCGCCGGGCAGGCTCAGTTCGATCAGCAGACCCCCGCCGGCCGCGGCACCCATTTTCAGGAAGCTGCGACGGCTCAGACCGGTGTTCGGGGCGATCATGTGCATGAGGGAATACTCCGGGGGCGGCAGGAGGACGCGGGCGAGGCCTGCGTGCGCTCGTTCGCCTGAATGTGCGCAGGTCATTCGCGCACGACACACTGCGAAACATAGACGTTTTGTTTTTTTAGATCGACTGGTTAATCTTGTAAGCCCCATGAAGCAGAACTTAAAGATCGAGCCGGCCCTGCTGCCGGCCTTCAGCGCCTTCGAATGCGTGGCCCGGCATGCGAGCTTCACGCGGGCGGCGGCCGAACTCGGCGTGTCGGCGTCGGCGCTGTCGCAGACCCTGCGCACGCTGGAGCAGCGGCTCGGCGTGCGGCTGCTCACCCGCACCACGCGCAGCGTGTCGCTGACCGACGAGGGCGAGCGCTTCTACGACGGCGTGCGGGTCGGTCTGGACGAATTCGCCGCCGCGCTCGAGGGGCTGGCGCAGTCTCAGGGCCGCGCGACCGGCACGCTGCGCATCAACATGCCGCGTCCGGCCTACAAGGTGCTCATCGCGCCCCATCTGGCCGGTTTTGCGGTGCGCCATCCGGACGTGAAGCTCGAATTCGCGCTCGATGACGGGCTGGCCGACATCGTGGCGGAGCGTTTCGACGCCGGCATGCGCATGAGCGACACGATAGAGGCGGACATGGTGGCGGTGCCGATCGGCGGGCCGAACCGGATGATCACGGTGGCCGCGCCCGACTATCTGACCCAGCGTCCGCCGCCGCGCTCGGTGGAAGACCTGGGCCGGCATGAGTGCGTGCGCTACCGCTTCGCCTCCAGTGGCCGCACCATGCGCTGGATCTTCCAGCGCGACGGCCGGCCGCTGGAAGTCGAGGTCGATGGCCGCTACATCGTCAATGACGCCGATGCCGAGATCGATCTCGCCCGCCGTGGTCTGGCCATGGTGCAGACGCTGGAATCGCTGGTCGCCGACGACCTCGCCGACGGTCGCCTGAAGGCGGTGCTGGGCGAGTACGCGATGCCGATGTCGGCCATCCACCTGTATTTCCCGAGCCGTGCCCAGATGCCGCAGCGGCTGCGGGTGTTCATCGACTATTTCCAGCAGGCGAACGAAGCGCCAGCCCTTGCCAGCTCCCGGCCCCCGCGGGCTTGAGCGGCGGCATCGCGGCGGTGCGCGTGTAAGGTAAGGGAAGCCACCTTCATCCCGACTGCAGGCCGGCAAGCACCTGCTGGACGAGGTGCGCCGGGTTGGTGGTGACGCACCGGCCAGGATCGAAGGCGTGCCGCAGCGCGAAGGCCTGTCTGGCCGTGCCGACGTGCAGGCAGCGGACCTCGGTGCCGCGGCGTCGCGCTTCGCGCACCGCCTGTTTCAGGTCTTCCGGCAGATAGCGCGGATCGTGCACGTCGATGTCGTGCGGCTCGCCGTCGGTCAGCAGCAGGATCAGCGGACGGTCGCCGGTCGGATGCGCGACCGCGTGGCGCAGCGCGGCGCCGATGCGGGTCGAGCCGTGGCTGCGCAGGCCGGCGGCGCGGGCGCATACGCGGGCGTCCAGCGCGTCCTCGCGTACGTCCTTCAGATGCTGCACCCGCACCCGGTGCCGGGTATCGGACGCGAAGGCCCACACGCGGGCGCTGTGGCCGATGCGCTCCAGTTCATGGGTCGCAAGCAATGCCGCGTCGCGCAGGTGTTCGAGCAGCGGCCGGCGGTCGGCGCAGGGCTGGGCGGTGGACGCCGAGGCGTCGATCAGCAGCAGCAGGTCACGGCCGCCGTCGTCCGGACGCGCTGCGCGATAGAGCCTTGTAGGCGGCCGGGTGCCGGTGCGCAGCGCAATGCCCGTCTCGATCAGCGCGTCGGTGTGCAGCACCTCGCCGTCGCGTGCGCGGCCGCTGCCCGGACGGCCGGCAGCGCGCAGGCGGCCCGGCGGCAACCGGCGCAGCGCAGACAGCAGCCGCATCCGCAGTGCCTCGCCGTCGACGTTCAGCGGCCGGCTTTCGATCACCGTGCACCAGTCCGGCCGCAGTCGCCCGATGAGCCGGTCCCATTCCGGGTATCGCAGCGTGCGCAGCGGGGCTTCCGACCACAGCGCGGTCGCGCCGCCCTCGCCGTGGTCGGCGCCGCCGGTGGCCTGCGGCGGCGGGCGATCCGCCGTCACCGCGTTGCTGTCGTCACCGCTGCCGTGGCTGTCGGCGTCCTCGCGTTCCAGCGGCGTGGCGGACGGCGGCAGGCTGTCGTCGGCGATCCACAGGTGGTGGTTGTCGTCGCGGTAGGCTGGCTCGACCCGCCAGCCGGCGGCGTTGAAATTCAGCCGCATCTGGCCGAGGTCGTTGCCCAGCCGGGACGCCGCGTCGCGCAGACGTTCCGGCGTGTCCAGCGCGAGCCGGCCGTCGGCCGAGAAGAACATCCGGCGGACCTTGGCGATCCAGGCGTGACCGTCCTCATGTGCCGGGTCGAACAGTGCGTGCGCCAGCCGCAGCAGCAGCGCATCGACGCCGTTGCCGTCGTCCGGGCCGGCGCCATGGAAGGGCGCCCACAGCGTGCGCAGGCCGGGCAGCTCCTGCATCGCCCGCCACTCGACGCGGGCGTCCTCCAGCGTTTCCAGCAGTACGCGCTGCACCGGCTTCAGCCGGGCGCGCGGCTGCGGCTCGCCGCCGTAGGCGAGATGGGCGGCGGCGTGCGCCGCCCGGGCACGGGTGAGCAGCGCGCCAGCCGGCGGCAGATGCAGCACCGGCCGCGCGCCGGCGCACGAAAGAATGGGGCGGGGGCGGTCGTCGGCGCTGTCCAGCCGGGTCAGGCGCGGCCGCACCGACCACAGCGCATCCAGATAGATGCCCAGCGGCCGGCTGCCTGCCAGCGCGGATTCAGACGATGCAGGCATCGACCAGCGCGGTCAGCGCGCTGACCACCTCGGGGTCGTCCGAGAGTGGCACCGCGACGGCCTGCAGGCAGGCGGTGCGCGGCGCTAGCCCTTCGGCGATCAGCAGGCCGGCGTGGATGAGCATGCGGGTGGACGCGCCCTCGTCCAGTGCATCGCCGGCGAGCCGGCGCGTGCGCTCGGCCAGCGTCACCAGTTGCTTCGCGATGCCCTCGTCGACGCCGCATTCGTGCATCACGATGGCCGCCTCGCGTGCCGCGTCCGGGTAGCCGAATTCGAGCGCGGTGAAGCGCTGCCGGGTCGATGCCTTCAGCGACTTGTGCACGCCGTGGTAGCCCGGGTTGTAGGACACGACCAGACGGAAGTCCGGATGCGCGTGCAGCAGTTCGCCGGTGGCGGCCAGCGGCAGCTGGCGGCGCGCGTCGGTCAGCGGGTGGATGAGCACCGTGGTGTCGGCGCGCGCCTCGACCAGTTCGTCCAGATAGCAGATCGCGCCGTGCCGCACCGCGCGGGTCAGCGGGCCGTCCTGCCAGCGGGTGCCCTGACCGTCCAGCAGGAAGCGGCCGATCAGGTCGCCGGCCGAAAGGTCCTCGTGGCAGGCCACGGTGATCAGTGGCAGGCCCAGGCGCCAGGCCATGTGCTCGACGAAGCGCGTCTTGCCGCAGCCGGTCGGGCCTTTCAGCATCAGCGGCAGGCCGCGCGCGTGCGCCGCCTCGAAGGCGGCGACCTCGCCGCCGACCGGCGCGTACCACGGTTCGTCCGCGATGCGCCAGTCGGCCAGCGCATCATCCGGCGCCACGGGGTCGTGCAGCTTCACTTGTGACCGACGGTGGCCGGATTCGGCAGGCCTTCGATCGGGCATTCTTCGGTGCCGACGGTGTCGCGCGTGAAGGCTTCGACCGCCTTGCGCGTGCCCTCCGGATCGTTGATCCACTTCGAATAGAAGTCGTAGGGGCAGGTGGCGACGCCCTTGTCGCCCTCGCGCGAATTGATCAGGCCGGTGTAGCCGCGGTGCAGCAGCTTGAACAGGTGGTTCTCGGACTGGCCGTTCTTGCGGAAATCGCGGATGAGGTGCTTGGACAGCGCGGCGTACTGGATGCCCATTTCCTCCTCGCCGCATTCGCCCAGCGTGCGGCCGTCGAAGCCGACGATGGCCGAGTGGCCGAAGTAGGTGTAGACGCCGTCGAAACCGGCGGCGTTGGCGACCGCGACATAGCAGTTGTTGGCGAAGGCCATGGCCTTGGCCATCGTCACCTGCTGCTCCTTGGCCGGATACATGTAGCCCTGGCAGCGCACGATCAGTTCGGCGCCCTTCATCGCGCAGTCGCGCCAGATTTCCGGGTAGTTGCCGTCGTCGCAGATGATGAGGCTCACCTTCAGGCCCTTGGGGCCGTCCGACACATAGGTGCAGTCGCCCGGATACCAGCCTTCGATCGGCACCCAGGGCATGATCTTGCGGTACTTCTGGACGATCTCGCCCTGGTCGTTCATCAGGATGAGGGTGTTGTACGGCGCCTTGTTCGGGTGCTCCTCGTGCCGTTCGCCGGTCAGCGAGAACACGCCCCACACCTTGGCCTTCCTGCAGGCGGCCGCGAAGATGTCGGTTTCCTCGCCGGGGATGGCGGAGGCGGTGTCGTACATCTCCTTCGCGTCATACATGATCCCGTGCGTGCTGTACTCCGGGAAGATGACCAGATCGAGACCGGGCAGGCCGGATTTCATGCCGACGATCATGTCGGCGATCCTGCGCGCGTTGTCCAGCACTTCGGCCTTGGTGTGCAGGCGCGGCATCTTGTAATTGACGACGGCGACGCCGACGGTATCGGCGCTGCTCGAAATGTCTCCGTGGTGCATGTAAGGCCTCCGCTGCGGAATGGGTGGAAAGGAAGATTCGAGGCTTCCCATTCTGCGAATGCGGCCGGCAGGGCCAATACGGTAAACGACGTATCGGCCGCCGCTGCATCAGCCGTCGCGGCGGCCCTCAGTCCTGCGAGCCGGCGTGTCTTTTCCTGACCACGTCGTCCAGCGCCGGCACCAGTGCGACCAGGGCGAGCAGCACCGCCATCGGCAGCGTGGACAGATAGCCGACGAGCTTGAAGCCGAAGGCGCCGGACACCGCGCCGAGCAGAAAGCTGAAGAGCAGGGCCGAGAGCACGCGCAGACGGTCCCGGTCCGCACGCACGTCCAGTTGCGGGTCCGGCTGGCGGTTCCAGTACGCGAGCTTGCCCAGTTCGATGCCGAGGTCGGTCACGACGCCGGTCATGTGCGTGGTCCGGATGACCGAGTTCGAAATCTTGGTGATCACCGCGTTCTGGAGACCCATGATGAAACACAGCAGCACCACCGTGAACGGCACCAGGAAGGTTTCGTTCGCGCTGAGCCGGGAACCCAGCAGGCCGAACACCAGGATGAGCGCCGCTTCGATCAGCAGCGGCATCGCGTATGCGCTCGCCATGCCGCGCTTGCGGGCGAGGTTGACCAGCATGGCGCTGAACATCGCGCCCGACAGGAAGGCGAGGACGGCGACGATGCCGTCGACGACCAGCGCGAAATGGCCGAGTGCAAGGTTGTCGGCCAGTGCCGAAAGCATGCCGGTGACGTGGGAGGTGTACTGGTGGACGGCGAGGAAGCCGCCGGCATTGATGGCGCCGGCAACGAATGCAAGCACGCATCCGAGCTGGCGGTCGGCGGAGCGTGTCCGCTCGCGACCGATGAGGAATCTGGCGTAGTTCGCTGGCATGTCAGGGCGGGCGTCGGGCGTGTTCCGGATCAGGCCCGGCGGCAGGGTGGTTCGGGTCGTGGCACTGCGGCATCAGGATAGCGCCATTCCTGCACGGTTCCGAAGAAGCGCCGGGCGTCCGCGCGGACGCGGTGGCGCCGGTCCGGATGCGCAGGCCTTCAGGAGGGACGTGGCCGGCGGGTCGTCAGGTATAGCGCGCCTCCGGCGGCGCAGGAGAAATGCGCTGGGCGCGCAGCAGGGCGTCGGTCAGATTGCCGGCGACATTGTCCTCACCCAGCCGCGCCGCGAAACCGGAGCGCTGGATCAGCGAAGCCGGCTGTTCGTTCAGGTCGCACAGGATGAGCGTGGCGCCACGTCGCGCCAGGTTGCGGTGCAGGGTCTGCAGGATGTCCAGCCCGGTGGTGTCGATGCTGATCACCTTGTCGAGGTCGAGGATGACCGCGTCCGGGTGGCCGTCCTGCATCAGCAGCAGGTTCTCCAGCTTGTTGGCGGCGCCGAAGAACAGCGAGCCCGTCAGCCGGTAGGCGAGGATGCGCGGCGTGCCGTCGGCGCGCGTGAGTGCTTCGACGCCGTAGTGCGCTTCCAGCGGCACCCGTTCGATGCGGGTCAGGTCGGACATGCGGTAGATGAAGAACAGGCTCGCCAGCACCATGCCCAGTTCAACCGCCAGCGTCAGGTCGAACACCACGGTGACGAAGAAGGTGGCGAGCAGGATGGTGCGGTAGGGCGCCGAATAGCGGCGCAGTTCCGACGGCGCGAACGCATGCCATTCGCCCATGTTGACTGACACCACGACCACGATGGCCGACAGCGTGGCGAGCGGAATGTGGGCGGCCAGCGGCGCGGCGGCCAGCACGATGGCCAGCAGCACCGCGGCGTGGGCCATGCCGGCTACCGGCGTACGGCCGCCGGTGCGCACATTGGTGGCGGTGCGCGCGATGGCACCGGTGGCGGCAAAGCCGCCGAACAGCGGTGCGGCGACATTGGCGATGCCCTGCGCCATCAGTTCCTGGTTCGGGTCGTGCCGGTCGTCGATCTGGCTGTCCGCCACCCGCGCCGACAGCAGCGACTCGATGGCGCCGAGCAGCGCAATCGCCAGCGCCGGTGCGATCAGCTTGCCGAGCAGGCCGAGCGACAGTGCCGGCAGGCCGATGTCCGGCAGTTCGCGCGGAATGCCGCCGAAGCGGCTGCCTATGGTGTCGACCGGAAGCTGCAGCAGCGCGTTGGCCGCGGTGGCGATCACCAGCACCGCCAGCGGCCCGGGCAGCCGGCGCATCCACGCGATGTCCTTCGCCACCCGGTTCCAGCCCAGCAGCACGGCCAGCGAGGCGAGCGACAGCGACAGCGTCGGCAGGTCCAGCGTGGGCAGCGCGTCGAACAGCGCGCGCATCTTGCCGAAGAACTCGCCCGGCAGCGCTTCGATCTTCAGCCCGAGGAAATCCTTGATCTGCGAAATGAAGATGACGACGGCGATGCCGTTGGTGAAGCCGATCACCACCGACAGCGGGATGAAACGGATCATGCTGCCGAGCCGGAAGGCGCCCATGGCCAGCAGCATCACGCCCGACATCATGGTGGCGATCAGAAGATTCTGAATGCCGTAGTCGGCGACGATGGCGTAGATGATCGGAATGAAAGCGCCGGTCGGACCGCCGATCTGCACCCTTGAACCGCCGAGTGCGGAAATCAGGAAGCCGGCGACGATGGCGGTCCAGATGCCGGCGGTGGGCGACATGCCGCTGGCGATGGCGAAGGCCATGGCCAGTGGCAGCGCCAGCACGCCGACCGTCAGGCCGGCCGACAGGTCGCTGGCGAACGCGCTCCGGCCGTAGCCGGGCAGGGTGTCAAGAAGTCGGGGTCTGAAACTGAAGTTCATGATGTCTCCGCGATGAGAGCGCGCGCCGGTGTGCGCGCAGGAGGCGGTGCGGAGACGGGTGCCCGTGGCCGGTATGGCGCAGCACGATCCAGCGCTTGCTCGGTGTCAGCGGCATGGGCGGAGGTGACGGGTATGCATGCGGAGATTGTCAGGCTCGCCGGCCGGACCTGTCCAGCGGGCCGCCGACTCAGCGGCGCCGGCGCAGCCGGGTCGCGAGCAGACCGAGACCGGCGGCCAGCGTCGCCCAGGCTGACGGCTCGGGCACGGTGGCCACGGCTGCGACTTCGGCCGACCAGTAGGACGGCAGCCTGTCCCACGGATTGCTGATGTCGTCGTCGGTGACATAGACATGACCGACATTCATCGCGCGGGCACGGGCGATGGTGGCCTGCATCGCCGCCGCGTCCGGCACTTCGTAGACCAGGTGGGCGAAGCGCGACGCGTCCTGCGACTGCGTCCAGGCATCGGCTTCGTAGCCGGCGTATTCGGCGGCCGGGCTTTCGAAGGTGACCAGCACGTCAGCGGTGGCCAGATAGCCCTCGGCGGTCTGCGTGCCCGGATTACCGACGATGTAGCCGTCGGCGTCCAGCCCGCGGATGTAGTCGTGCAGCGAGCGGTAGTAACCCAGCTTCGCGGCGTCGTTCGACATTTCGTCGATGAAGATGCCGTCCACGCCATACAGCGTGTAGTAGCGGCTGATTTCCGCCTGCACCGCCGTGGCGCTGCGCGTGCCGTAGGCGGTGTGCACATAGCCGATCACGCGGCCGCCGGCGGCCTGCAGGCCGCTCACCACCGAACCGTAGGCCGGATCGAGCGCCGCGCCCGGGCCGCTGTCCGGATTCAGGATGGCGGTGATGCCGACCCCGGGTGCCGCGGCCGCCAGCGCCTGCCACGAGGCGGCGCCGTCATCGGCCGGGTAGAAGTAGGCGGGCACCAGCAGTTCGAGGGCATGCGCGGTCGGCATGATGAAGGCGAGCAGTGCAGAGACGACGGCGGTTTTCACGGGAACTCCGGAAGCGTGGCGGGGCGGATGCATCCTGCGCCGCCAGCGGCGGGGAGGCAACCGGCTTTACGGCCGGCCGGGCCACATCTGGAGGGTCGCCCGGGCGGCGTCCTCGCGGCAGGCTTCAGCTGCTCAGCGCCTTGCGGCTGCTTTCGATGTGCTCCTGCATCGCGCGACGGGCCGCTTCTGCATCGCGCGCCTGCAGCGCGGCCATCAGTACCCGGTGCTCTTCCAGCGAGGCCACCAGCCGGCCTTCCAGATACAGCGAATCGTGGCGCTGCAGCTTCAGCACCGCGCGCAGGTCGTCGATCATCTGCGCCATGCGCCGGTTGCCGGCGATGTGGTGGATGAGCAGGTGAAAGCGCTGGTTGGCGTCGAAGAAGCGGTCGATGTCGCGGGCGGCCGCGCTGTGCTCCAGCGCCTGATGCAGCCCGCCCAGTTCGGCCAGATCGGCATCGGATGCGCGGCGGGCGGCGCTGGCGGCGCATTCGCCTTCAAGCAGCGCCATGATGGGGTAGATCTCTTCCAGATCACCGCCGCTGATCTGCGCGACGTAGCAGCCGCGGCGTGGCTTCAGCACCACCATGCCTTCGGTGGCCAGCACCTTCAGCGCCTCGCGCAGCGGCGTGCGTGAAATGCCGTACTGGGTGGCCAGGGCCTGTTCGTCTATCCATTCGCCGGGCGCCATGGCGTGGCTCTGGATGAGCCGGCGCAGCCGGTCGGCCACCTCTATGTAGAGCGCACGCGGGGCGATCGCTTCGGCGGCAGGGGTCAGGGTTTCGCTGTTCATGGGCTTGCTGTTCAACCGCGAAAGAGCGCGGAAGAACCCTGCCCGGAGCTGGAGGCGAGGCGCGGGTCGGACCGTGCGCCTGACCTTCCGGCATGCCGGGGCGGGCTCCTTCCGTCTTCATTCACGCCGGAAAGGAGGGACGGGACGCCGCGATTATCGCACCGCAACATCCGCTTGCATTCATAATTATGGATAAAGTATTCTCCGCTGCGCGCTGAGTCAAGCCGGCATCATGCATGCCCGCTCCCGGCGCCGACCCGCAATACGCAAGTACAGCGCAAGGACAGAACCATGGCCGACACGACGGGCAGCGCCCACCCTGAATACGCAGCGTGGCTGAAGGCTGCCGCCAAATCCGCGCCCGGCGGCGACCCCGCCAATCTGGACTGGAAAACGCCGGAAGGCCTGACGGTGAAGGCGCTGTACACCCGTGCCGACGTCGAGGGCCTGCCCAGCGCCGACACGCTGCCCGGCTTCGCGCCCTTCGTGCGCGGCCCGCAGGCCACGATGTACGCGGCCCGGCCATGGACCATCCGCCAGTACGCCGGCTTTTCGACCGCCGAAGAATCGAACAATTTCTACCGCAAGGCGCTGGCCGCCGGCGCCCAGGGCGTGTCGGTGGCGTTCGACCTCGCGACCCACCGCGGCTATGACTCGGACAATCCCCGCGTGGTCGGGGACGTCGGCAAGGCCGGTGTCGCGATCGACAGCGTGGAAGACATGAAGCGGCTGTTCGACGGCATTCCGCTCGACAAGATCAGCGTGTCGATGACGATGAATGGCGCGGTGCTGCCGGTGCTGGCCGGCTTCATCGTCGCCGGCGAGGAACAAGGCGTGCCGCAGGCCCAGCTGTCGGGCACGATCCAGAACGACATCCTCAAAGAATTCATGGTGCGGAACACCTACATCTATCCGCCCCAGCCGTCGATGCGCATCGTCGCCGACATCATCGAATACACCGCGCGCAACATGCCGCGCTTCAACTCGATCTCGATCTCCGGCTACCACATGCAGGAAGCGGGCGCGACCCAGGGCCTGGAACTGGCGCTGACGCTGGCCGACGGCATGGAATACGTGCGCACCGCGATGGCGCGCGGCATGGACGTCGATGAATTCGCCGGGCGACTGAGCTTCTTCTTCGCCATCGGCATGAACTTCTATCTGGAAGTGGCCAAGCTCCGCGCGGCACGACTGCTGTGGAGCCGCATCATGGATGGCTTCGGTGCCAAAAGCCCGAAGTCCAAGATGCTGCGCACCCACTGCCAGACCTCGGGCTGGTCGCTGACCGAACAGGACCCGTACAACAACGTGGTGCGCACCACGGTCGAGGCGATGGCCGCGGTGTTCGGCGGCACGCAGTCGCTGCACACCAACAGCTTCGACGAGGCGATCGCGCTGCCGACCGAGTTCTCGGCCCGCATCGCGCGCAACACCCAGCTCATCCTGCAGGAAGAGACCCACATCACCAATGTGATCGACCCCTGGGCCGGCAGCTACATGATGGAGAAGCTGACCCAGGACATGGCCGACCACGCCTGGGCCATCATCCAGGAAGTCGAGCAGATGGGCGGCATGACCAAAGCGGTCGAATCCGGCTGGGCGAAGCTGCAGGTCGAGAAGTGCGCGACCGAGAAGCAGGCGCGCATCGATTCCGGCCGCGACGTCATCGTCGGCGTGAACAAGTACAGGCTGGACAAGGAAGACGCGCTCGACGTGCTGGTGATCGACAATGTCGCGGTGCGCGAATCGCAGGTGGCGCAGCTGGCGCGCATCCGCGCCAGCCGCGACGCCGCGGCGGTGAATGCCGCGCTGGCGGCGCTGACCGCCGCGGCCGAATCCGGCCAGGGCAATCTGCTCGAACTGTCGGTCGCCGCGATGCGCGCGCGCGCCACGGTGGGCGAAGTGTCGGATGCGCTGGAAAAGGTATGGGGCCGTCACCGCGCGAGTACGCAGGCGGTGAGCGGCGTGTATCAGTCCGTGGTGGCCGATGACGAAGGATGGGGCGCGATGAAGGAGGAGGTCAGCCAGTTTGCCGAAGAGCAAGGTCGTCGCCCGCGCATCCTGATCGCCAAGCTGGGCCAGGACGGCCACGACCGCGGCGCCAAGGTGATCGCGACCGCTTTCGCCGACCTCGGTTTCGACGTGGATATCGCACCGCTGTTCCAGACGCCGGAAGAGGCCGCACGCCAGGCGATCGAGAACGACGTGCACGCGGTGGGCGTATCGACGCTGGCGGCCGGCCACAAGACGCTGGTGCCGCAGCTGATCGCCGCTCTCCGTGCCCAGGGCGCGGACGACATCGTGGTGGTGGTCGGCGGCGTCATCCCGGCGCAGGACTACGACGAACTGTACGGCCACGGGGTGTCCTGCGTGTTCGGTCCGGGTACGCCGATTCCGAAGGCCGCCAAGGACACGCTGGACGCGATCCGGGCGAAGGTCGCGTGATCGACGCCTCCGATCAGTCTCTGATCGATGGCGTTCTGGCCGGCCAGCGCCGCGCGCTGGCCAAAACCATCACGCTGATCGAATCGACGCGCGACGATCACCAGCTGCGCGCCGGCGAGGTGCTGCGCGCGCTGCTGCCACGCACCGGCCGCTCGATCCGCGTCGGCATTTCCGGCGTGCCCGGCGTCGGCAAATCCACCTTCATCGAGGCGCTCGGTCTGGCGCTGATCGCCCGCGGCCACAAGGTGGCGGTGCTGGCGATCGATCCGTCGTCGACGGTCACCGGTGGCTCCATCCTCGGTGACAAGACCCGCATGGAGCATCTGTCGCAGAGTCTGGACGCCTTCATCCGTCCGTCACCGTCGGCCGGCAGTCTGGGCGGCGTGGCGGCGCGCACGCGCGAAGCGATGCTGGTGTGCGAGGCGGCCGGTTTCGACGTGGTCATCGTCGAGACGGTCGGTGTAGGCCAGTCGGAAACCGCGGTCGCCGGCATGACCGACGTGTTCGTGCTGCTGCAGCTGCCGAACGCCGGCGACGACCTGCAGGCGATTAAGAAGGGCATCGTCGAACTGGCCGATGTGGTCGTGTTCAACAAGGCCGACCTCGACGAAACCGCCGCCGAGCGCGCAATGCAGCAGATGAAGGGCGCGCTGCACCTGCTGCGCGCCGCCTCGCCCGACTGGACGGTGCCGGTGCTCAAGGTGTCGGCGGTGAAGCACGCCGGGCTGGACGAGTTCTGGTCGGCCATCCTGCGCTATCGCGACGCCATGCAGGCCAGCGGCGCCTGGGAGGCGCGTCGCAGCCGGCAGGCGCTGGACTGGATGTGGGCGCTGGTCGATCAGGGCCTGCGTCACCGTTTCGAACATCACCCGGCGGTGCGTGCCGCGCTGCCGGACATCCGCGCGGCCGTGGCCGCCGGCACCCTGCCTGCATCGGCGGCCGCGCTGCGGCTGTTGCAGGCGATGGACTGAATTCACGGAGGACTGACGATGCAAGACATCATCCGCAAGCTCGACGAAAAGCGCGAGAAAGCCCGGCTCGGCGGCGGCCAGCGCCGCATCGACGCGCAGCACGCGCGCGGCAAGCTGACCGCGCGCGAGCGTATCGAGGTGCTGCTCGACGAAGGCAGCTTCGAAGAGTGGGACATGTTCAAGGAACACCGCTGCACCGACTTCGGCATGGCCGACGAATCGGTGCCGGGCGACGGCGTGGTGACCGGCTACGGCACCATCAACGGCCGGCTGGTATTCGTGTTCTCGCAGGATTTCACCGTGTTCGGCGGCTCGCTGTCCGAGTCGCACGCGGAGAAGATCTGCAAGGTGATGGACCAGGCGATGAAGGTGGGGGCGCCGGTGATCGGCCTCAATGATTCGGGCGGCGCCCGCATCCAGGAGGGTGTCGCCTCGCTCGGCGGCTATGCCGAGGTGTTCCAGCGCAACGTGATGGCTTCCGGCGTCATTCCGCAGATCTCGCTGGTGATGGGTCCGTGCGCCGGCGGCGCGGTGTATTCGCCGTCGATGACCGACTTCATCTTCATGGTGCGCGATTCGAGCTATATGTTCGTGACCGGCCCGGAAGTGGTGAAGACGGTGACGCACGAGGAAGTGACCGCCGAGGATCTCGGGGGTGCGACCACCCACACCACCAAGTCCGGCGTGGCCGACCTCGCCTTCGAGAACGACGTCGATGCGCTGATGTACACGCGCCGGCTGTTCAACTACCTGCCGCTGTCCAACCGCGAAAAGCCGCCGGTGCGCCCGAGCACCGACCCGACCGATCGCCTCGACCCCAGCCTCGACACGCTGGTGCCGGCCAATGCGAACCAGCCCTACGACATGAAGGAGCTGATCCTGAAGATCGTCGACGACGGCGACTTCTTCGAGATCCAGCCCGACTACGCGAAGAACATCGTGGTCGGCTTCGCGCGCATGGAAGGCAGCACGGTGGGCATCGTCGCCAACCAGCCGCTGGTGCTGGCCGGCTGTCTGGACATCAAGAGCTCGATCAAGGCGGCGCGCTTCGTGCGCTTCTGCGACGCCTTCAACATTCCGGTCATCACGCTGGTCGACGTGCCGGGCTTCATGCCGGGCACCGCACAGGAATACGGCGGCATCATCAAGCACGGGGCCAAGCTGCTGTACGCCTACGCCGAGTGCACCGTGCCCAAGGTGACGGTGATCACGCGCAAGGCCTACGGCGGCGCCTACGACGTGATGAGCTCCAAGCACCTGCGCGGCGACGTGAACTTCGCCTGGCCGAGTGCGGAAATCGCGGTGATGGGCCCGAAGGGCGCGGTGGAGATCATCTTCCGCGAAGAGAAGAACGACCCGGCCAAGATCACCGCACGCGAAGCGGAGTACCGCGAGAAGTTCGCCAATCCCTTCATCGCCGGCAAGCGCGGCTTCATCGACGACGTGATTATGCCGAGCGAAACGCGCAAGCGCATCTGCCGCTCGCTGGCCATGCTGCGCGACAAGCAGATCGAGAACCCGTGGCGCAAGCACGGCAACATTCCGCTGTGATGCAGGGTGCGAAATTCAGTGGGAGCGGCGCCCTCGCCGCGATCATGGCCGGTGATGGCCGCGGTCTCCGTGCAAGCGTCGCGATCGCGGCGAGTCGCCGCTCCCACAGCGCAATTCCGAGCAGACTTCCCGTAGTGGAGCACTGAACATGTTTACGAAAATCCTGATCGCGAACCGCGGCGACTCGCAGCGCGGTCGCGCTGCGAACCCCACTCCTCGCTTCACGCGCGCAGCGTGTGAGGGCGACCTCGCCGCGGAGACCTGCCATGTTTGACAAGATCCTGATCGCGAACCGCGGCGAGATCGCCTGCCGCGTCATCCGCACCGCGCGTCGCATGGGCATCGCCACCGTCGCGGTGTACTCCGAGGCGGACGCCAACGCGCTGCACGTCGAACTGGCGGACGAAGCCGTCTGCATCGGTCCGGCGCCGGCGCGCGAGTCCTATCTGGTCGCCGACAAGATCATCGCCGCCTGCAAGGCGACCGGTGCGCAGGCGGTGCATCCGGGTTACGGCTTCCTGTCGGAGAACGAATCCTTCTGCGAAGCGCTGGAGCGCGAAGGCATCGTGTTCATCGGCCCGAAGACGCACGCCATCGCCGCGATGGGCGACAAGATCGCGTCGAAGAAGCTGGCCAAGGAAGCCGGCGTGAACACCATTCCCGGCTGGAACGATCCGATCGAAAGCCCGGAGCGCGCGGTCGAGATCGCGCGCGGCATCGGCTACCCGGTCATGATCAAGGCCAGCGCCGGCGGTGGCGGCAAGGGCCTGCGCGTCGCGTTCAACGACGCCGAGGCGCACGAGGGCTTCGCCTCCTGCGTCAATGAGGCGAAGAACGCCTTCAACGACGATCGCGTGTTCATCGAAAAATTCGTCGAGGAGCCGCGCCACATCGAAATCCAGGTGCTGGGCGACGCCTTTGGCAAGGTGGTGTATCTGAACGAGCGCGAGTGCTCGATCCAGCGCCGTCACCAGAAGGTGATCGAGGAGGCGCCGTCGCCCTTCATCGACGCCGACACCCGGCGCGCGATGGGCGAGCAGGCGGTGAAGCTGGCCAAGGCGGTGCAGTACCAGTCGGCCGGCACAGTCGAATTCGTGGTCGGTCGCGACAAGTCCTTCTACTTCCTCGAAATGAACACCCGGCTGCAGGTCGAGCACCCGGTGACCGAACTGATCACCGGCCTCGACCTGGTCGAACAGATGATCCGCGTCGCCGCCGGCCAGCCGCTCACCTTCGATCAGGCCGACGTGAAGCTGGATGGCTGGGCGATGGAAGCGCGCATCTGCGCCGAAGACCCGGCGCGAGGCTTCCTGCCCTCGGTCGGCCGCCTGGTGAAGTACCGTCCGCCGGCGCAGTCCGACGCAGTGCGGGTCGACACCGGTGTCTATGAAGGCGGCGAAGTGTCGATGCACTACGACTCGATGATCGCCAAGCTGATCTGCCACGGTCGCACGCGCGACGAGGCGATCGCCCGTCTGCGCGACGCGCTGGACGCCTTCGTCATCCGCGGTCCGAACCACAACATCGCCTTCGTGTCGTCGGTGCTGGGCCATGAGCGCTTCGCCGCCGGTCGCTTCACCACCGCCTTCATCGCGGAGGAATATCCGCAGGGCTTCGACCCGGCCGTCGCCGGGTTCGAGGACGCGCCGCTGCTGCTGGCGGTGGCGGCCAGCGTGCACCAGCGCTACAACGAACGCGCCTCGCGCATCGTCGGACAGATGCCGGGCCACGAGTTCCGCATCAAGCCGGAAGCGGTGGTGCGTCTGCGCGGCGTCGGCCACTTCGTGCAGCTCGAGGTCGAGGGTGACGACCATGTGGTCATGATCGACGGCAAGCCGCATCGGCTGGTGTCCGACTGGAAGGTGTCGGACCCGGTCTATCGCGGCGAGCTCGACGGCCGGCCCTTCGAGGTGCAGGTCGAACGCATCGGTCTGCGCTACCGGCTGCAGCACCGCGGTGTCCGGGTTGACGCCGAAGTGATGAGCCCGCGCGCGGCCGAACTGCTGGCCCGCATGCCGGTCAAGGCCGCACCCGACATGTCGCGCTTCCTGCTGTCGCCGATGCCCGGCCTGCTGCGCGAAGTGAGCGTGAAGCCGGGTCAGGCGGTCAAGGCCGGCGAACGGCTGGCGGTGATCGAGGCGATGAAGATGGAGAACATCCTGCGTGCCGAGCGCGACGGCGTGGTCGAGAAGGTGTCGGCTGCGGCGGGCGAGAGCCTGGCGGTGGATCAGGTCATTCTGGTGTTCGCCGGCAGCTGACCGATGTGGGTACATCACCCACATTTGTAAGACTCAAGCATTCAGCGGCGCACGTCGTTAAGCTTCGGGACGATTTCCTTCCTGAGGCTGCGATGGCGCGCACCGGTTTCCAGTTCTGTCCGTTATTTTCCGTTCCTGTCGGGAGCGGGGCATGACGGCCCGCATCGCGGTGGTCGAGGACCAGCCGGAAATCCGCCAGCTCATCCGGATGACGCTGGAGTTCGGCGAGTTCGACCTGATCGAGGCGGAGAACGCGGACATCGGCTGGCTGCAGATGCAGCAGCAGAAGCCGGATCTGGTGCTGCTTGACGTCATGATGCCTGGCACGATGGACGGTCTGGAGCTGTGCCGGCGGCTGCGCAGCCAGCCGGACACCGCCAGCGTTCCGGTCATTCTGCTGACCGCTCGCGGCCAGCAGCGCGATATCGAAGCCGGCCGCGAGGCCGGTGCCGACACCTACCTGACCAAGCCCTTCTCTCCGATGGAGCTGCTCGACCGCATCGGCGCGCTGCTCGGAGGCACTTTCCCGCGATGACCGCCGGCGCGACTGCGCCTTCCGGGGACGTCGGCGTGCGCCAGCGGTTCAGCATCCCCGATTGGCTGCCCTGGCCGGCGCTGTCGCTCGGCCTGCTGATCACGATCGCGATCAGCACCCTGCTGTGGACGCGCATGGCCGCGGTCGATGAGCAGCGTTTCCAGAGCGAGGTGGACAAGGTGGTCGCCCAGATGCGACGCCGCATGGTCGCGCACGAGGAAATACTGCGCGGCGCGGCCGGTCTGGTGCGCGGCAGCGAGCAGGTGACCCGCGAGGAGTGGCGGGACTACGTGGAGGAGCTCAACCTCCCCCGCAATTACCCGGGCATTCTCGGGGTCGGCCTGACGGTGCGCATGAGCGCCGCCGACAAGGCCGCCCACGAGGCATCGGTGCGCAAGGACGTGCCGGATTACCGGATCCGGCCCGACACGCCGCGCGACGAATACCACAGCATTCTTTACCTGCATCCGCTGAACGCGCTGAACCTGCGCGCCATCGGCTACGACATGAATTCCGAGCCGACGCGCTCGGCGGCCATGAGCCTGGCGCGCGACACCGGCGACGTTGCGCTGTCCGGCAAGGTCACCCTGGTGCAGGAAGGCAAGGAGGGCGTGCAGCCCGGCTTCCTGCTGTACTACCCGCTGTACGCCCGCGGCATGCCGACCGACAGCGTGCAGGCGCGACGGCGCGCGCTGCTGGGCTACACCTACAGCCCCTACCGCGCGCACGATCTGCTTGGCAGTACGCTGCGCGGTTATGCGGACCGCGTTGTGGTGAGCGTCCATGACGGGCGGGACATCGGTGACGCGTCGCTGCTCTACAGCAATGCGGTGGCGGGCCAGAGCCTGTCGGGTCTGGAAGACCGGCGTGAAGTCGAGTTCGGCGGTCATGTCTGGACGGTGCGCACCCGGGCACCGGCGGATTTCCGGTCTGATCACGTGGTGCTGTGGCTGGTACCGCTGATGGGCAGCGTGCTCAGTGCACTGCTGTTCCATCTGCTGCGGCAGCTGGCCATCAGTGCGCGTGCCCACCGCAGCGCACAGGCGATGACCCATGAGCTCGCGCTCAGCGAAAGCCGGCTCTCCGCCGTGCTGGATACCGCTGCCGACGGCATTGTCACCACCGACGAGAGCGGCATGGTGCTTACGATGAACCGTTCCGCGGCGGACATGTTCGGCCGCCGGAGCGACGAGGTGATCGGCCTTCCGCTGGCCCGCCTCCTGCCCGGGCTCGATGACAGCTGGTTCTCCAGGCAGCTTTCGGACGCCCAGTCCGGCCGGCGCTGGACGCTGCACCAGGACGCGCAGGGCGTGCGCGCCGGCGGTCGTGGCTTTCCGGTCACGGTGTCGGTCAGTGCCTTCATGCGCGACGGCCGGACCACCTACACCCTGCTGCTGCGCGACGTCAGCGAACAGCTGGCGGCCCAGACCCGCATGCGGCTGCACGACCGTGCGCTTGAATCGTCGAACGAGGCGGTGCTCATCCGCGACGTGCAGACCGCGGGCTATCCGGTGGTCTACGTGAATGCGGCCTTCGAGCGGCTGACCGGCCGGACCGCCGCCAGCGTGATCGGCCAGCCCTACTCCTACGCGGCGGACCCGGCGGCGCCGGATCGCGTGGGCGAGGAAATGCGCTGGGCCATCGCGCACGAGAAACCCTTCACCGCCACCGCAGAGGTGGCCGGCGCCGACGGCCGGCATCTGTGGCTCGCGCTGTCGTCGTCGCCGGTGCGTGACAACGACGGCCGGCTCACGCATTACGTGGATGTGTTCGGCGACATCACCGAGCGCATCGAATTCGAGCAGAAGCTCATCCGGCGCACCAACCGCCTGCACACCGTGTTCGCGCTGTCGCCCGACGGATTCGTCACGGTCGACGCGGACGGCGTGATCACCAACATCAATCCGGCCTTCGTGCGCATGACCCACATTCCGCAGCGCGAGCTGCTGGGGATGAGCGCCGCCGAGTTCGAGCGGCGCATGCGCGCGCTGGCCGACCCGGAACAGCCCTGGCCCGAACTGCAACTGGACCAGTCCAGCGAAGAGCCGCAGCGGCTGTGGCTGAAGCTGCCCGAACACCGCGTGGTCGAGCGCAGCGCGCGGGTGGCGCCGCAGGGGCGGTCGGAAGCGGTGCTCTACTTCCGCGACATCACGCAGCAGTTCGAGATCGACCGCATGAAGAGCGAGTTCCTCAGCACCGCGGCGCACGAACTGCGCACGCCGCTGGCGTCCATCTTCGGCTTTGCCGAACTGCTGATGAACCGCGATTACGACGCGACCGCGCGCCGGCGCATGTACGGCATCATCCATCGTCAGTCGCGCGTGCTGGTGAACCTGATCAACGATCTGCTCGACCTGGCGCGCATCGAGGCCCGCGCAGGCCAGGACTTCCGCTACGAGGACCTGCCGGTACGCATGCTGATCAATGCGGCGATCGAAGGACTGGTGACGCCGGACGACACCCGCCGCATCGAGCTCGAACTGCCCAGGGCCATGCCGCGGGTACGGGTCGATCACGAAAAGATGGTGCGCGCGCTCACCAACGTCATCACCAATGCGTTCAAGTATTCGCCGGACGGCGGGCCAGTGACGCTGTCGGTGGTCGAGGCGTCGCGGCACTCGAAGCTGATGGCCGGCATCCGGGTGGCGGATCACGGCATTGGCATGACCGCCGAGCAGCAGGCGCGCATCTTCGAGCGCTTCTACCGCGCCGACCCTTCCGGCAACATTCCGGGCACCGGTCTGGGCATGTCGCTGGTGAAGGAAATCATGGACCTGCACGGCGGCGAGATCGAGATCGTCAGCACGCCGGGTGAGGGCAGCACCATCACGCTGTGGCTGCCGGTGATGGATACCGCCACCACCTGATCCGCCTATCATGGCGCCTTGCGAAGAGCGGGAGCGCGGGCATGAGACTGGACGACGGACGGGAAAGCGACAACATCGAGGACAGGCGCGGCGGCGGCGGATTCCCGGTCGGCGGCCGGGGCATCGGCGTGGGCACCATCGTGCTGGCGCTGGTTGCCATGTATTTCGGCGTGGATCCGTCGGTGGTGCTGAACGTGGCCGGCAACCTGCAGGCGCCGGAAGCGCAGCAGCACGCGCCGGCCGCACCGGGTGTGCAGGACAGCGGCGATCCGGCGCAGGACGCGCTCGCGCGCTTCACCTCGCGCGTGCTGGCCGACACCGAGGACACCTGGGGCGCGCTGTTCCGTGCGGCCGGCAGCCAGTACCGTGAGCCGCGCCTGGTGCTCTATACCGGCGGCACCGGCACCGCCTGCGGCACCGGTCAGGCGGCGATGGGGCCGTTCTACTGCCCGGCCGACCAGAAGGTGTATCTCGACCTGTCCTTCTACCGCGAACTGCAGGGCCGCTTCGGCGCGCCCGGCGATTTCGCCCAGGCCTACGTGATCGCGCACGAAGTGGGCCATCACGTGCAGAACCAGCTCGGCATCGCCGACAAGGTGCAGCAGGCGAGGCAGCGTACCGACGAGCGCGGTGCCAACCGGCTGCAGGTGCGCATGGAGCTGCAGGCCGACTGCTTTGCCGGACTGTGGGCGCACCATGCCAACCGCTCGCGCGGCATTCTCGAACAGGGGGATGTGGAGGAGGCTCTGCGGGCCGCCACCGCGATCGGTGACGACACGCTGCAGAAGCAGGCGCGCGGCGTGGTGGTGCCGGAGAGCTTCACCCACGGCAGCGCCGAACAGCGTGTGCGCTGGTTCAGGCGCGGGCTTGAGAAGGGCGATTTCGCCAGCTGCGATACCTTTTCGGCGCGCACACTCTGAACGCATCCGGAAGGCTGCACGGCACCTCCGCGCTCACGGAGGCGCCGTCCTGCGGCGTCAGTTGATGCTGACGACAACCTTGCCGACGTGGGCCTGGCTCTGCTGGTGAGCCAGCGCGGCGCGGGCTTCGGTGAAGCCGAACACGCGGTCGATCACCGGGCGGATCTTGTGCAGCGAAATAACCGCGTTCATCGACTCGAACATTTCACGCGAGCCTACGAACACGCCCCGCACGGTCGACGTGGTGAACAGCAGCGGCAGCGGATTGATTTCGCCGCCGGTCAGCACGCCGATCAGGTGAGCCTGGCCGTTCTGGCCCAGCGACGCGATCGAGCGCTGCAGCGTGCCCGGGCCGCCGACCTCGACCACATGGTGCACGCCGGCACCGCCGGTGGCATTGCGCACTTCCTGGTCCCACTCCGGATGGCTGCGGTAGTTGATCAGCGTGGTCGCGCCCAGCGACTTCGCCTTTTCCAGCTTGGCGTCGCTCGACGAGGTGGCAATCACCTCGGCGCCGGCCGCATGGGCCAGCTGCAGCGCGAACATCGACACGCCGCCGGTGCCCAGCACCAGCACACGCTCGCCGGCACGCAGCGGGGCCGGGCCTTCGAACAGCGCGTTCCACGCGGTCAGCGCGGCGCAGGGCAGGGTGGCGGCTTCTTCGAAGCTCAGGTGAGCCGGCTTGGCCACCAGCGATTCCTGCGGGAAAAGACGGTATTCGGTCAGCACGCCGGTGGTGGTGCCGCCCAGCGTCTTGCCGAAATAGGCCGGCTGCAGGCGGCCGGAAATCCATGTTTCGAAGAAGGTGCCGATCACGTGGTCGCCGGTGGCAAAGCGGTCAACGCCCGCACCCACCTCGACCACCTCGCCGGCGCCGTCGGACAGCGGGATCAGGTCCTTGGAATCCACGCCCGGATAGAGGCCCTGCAGGATGAACAGGTCGCGGTAGTTCAGCGATGCGGCACGCATCTTCACAAGCACCTGACCCGGACCGGGGCGCGGCACATCGGTTTCGATGACGGTCAGACTGTCGGCGTTGCATTGTTCGCGATAGGCTTGGTAACGCATTCAGAAGCACCTCCGTGGAATGTTGTTCGTCTGCGCAGCGGCTCGATACTGCGCGCGCGATGTTGCCATGGGTGTTTGCGGACAGGTGTCTCGCATCGGCGTGCCTATTGGACCGGGCCGTCATGCGTGTTTTTTGCCCGTTTTTTTCCCGGACGCGAGTGCCCCGGCTGACGCCCGAAACAATGCTCCACTAGACTTCCGCTTTCCTGCCGGTCGGCTTTCCTGCGCCCTTCGATGTCACCTGTTCTCATGCTTTTTCCGGTCTTTTTTCGTGCAGCCGCCTGGCTTCGGCGCCATGGTCTGATGGCGGTGCTGGCGCTGATGCTGGGTGCGGCAGGTCCTGCGCGTGCCCTCGGTCCGGCTGAACTGGCGGTGGTGGTCAATGTGTCCGACCCTGCCAGCGTCGATGCCGGCACCTATTACCGTTTGCGCCGCGGCATTCCGGAAGCCAACGTGATCGAGGTCAGGCTGCCGCACGACCGGGCCGCCTTGAGCCGGCAGGAGTTCGAGGCACTGTACGCCGAGGTGAATGGCAAGCTGCCGGCGGGCGTGCAGGCCTTTGCGCTGGCCTGGACCAAGCCCTGGCGGGCCGGGTGCATGAGCATCACGTCGGCCTTCGCCTTCGGTTACGACGAGCGCTTCTGTTCGGCCAGCTGCGGACCGACCCAGGCCAGCGGCCTGTTCAACGGCGGGCGCAATGCCGCGCCCGACGCGCCCCGACCGAAGCCGGCGATGATGCTGGCCGGCGAGTCGGTGGAACAGGTCCGGCGGCTGATCGACCGCGGCATCGCGGCCGACTACAGCTACCCGAAGGGCCATGTCTATCTGGTGCGCACCGAGGACCCGGCGCGCAACGTGCGCGCGCTCTATTTCGACGAAGTGGTGGAGCGGCTGAATGGACTGCAGGTGCTCAGCGTGACGGCTGCTGAAGCGGGCGGGCACAAGGACATCCTGGGCTTCTTTACCGGGGCGGTCAGGGTGCCCGGGCTGGACAGCCTGGGTTTCCTGCCGGGTGCACCGGCCGATCACCTGACCTCCTTCGGCGGACAGCTGCTCGACAATCCGACCCAGATGAGCGCGCTGGAATGGCTGAAAGCCGGCGCCACCGCAAGCTACGGCACCGTGGTCGAGCCGTGCAACCACCTCGGCAAGTTTCCGCACCCGGGCATCCTGATGACCTTCTACGCCGAGGGCGAAACGCTGATCGAAGCCTACTGGAAGAGCGTGGCCTGGCCAGGCGAAGGCGTGTTCGTCGGCGAACCGCTGGCGCGTCCTTTCGGCATGCGCACCTCGCGTGACGATCAGGGCTGGTGGCTGGAAAGCCATTCAGCGGCCGGGCGCCGGGCGGTGGTCGAGACAGCGCCCAGCGTGGTCGGCCCCTATCGCCTGGTCGGCACCGTGCAGATACCCGCGGGCTACGGCCGGCAGCGGCTCAATGTGCAGGCGGGCGCGGTCAGGGTGAGGTAGGCGGCAGCAGCGGCGCGATCAGCGCCATCGTACGCTCGGTGGCGCCGCGGTGAGCCCGGGCGAAGGCGAGGCCGGCGGCTCCGGTCGCGGTGAGCGTCGACGGATCGGCCAGCAGTTGCGACGCGATGGATGCCGCTTCGGCAGGATCCCCTGCGCGGCGGGCGGCGCCGGCGGTGATGGCGTCGACCGTGGCCTGCGTGAAATTGAAGGTGTGCGGTCCGACGATGACCGGACAGCCGACCGCGCAGGCCTCGATCAGATTCTGGCCGCCCAGAGGCTGCCAGCTGCCGCCGATCAGCGCCAGATCGGCCAGTGCGTACCAGGCGAACATTTCGCCCATCGCGTCGCCCAGCCAGATCCGGGTGTCTGCGTCCGGCAGCTCTCCGGCACTGCGCCGGCGCAGCGTGAGGCCGCGCGACCTGATCAGGCCGGCGACCTCGTCGAAGCGCTGCGGATGTCGCGGCACGAGCGCAATCAGCACGTCGTCCGGCAAGACCGGCTGCAGGGCGTCGAGCAGCAGGGCTTCCTCATCCTCCCGGGTGCTCGCCAGCAGCAGCACGCGCCGGGCGCCGAGCGCTTCGCGCCAGCGCCGGCCCAGGTCGAGCTGACCGGCCGGCGGCTCGATGTCGAATTTCAGGTTTCCCGCGACCGCGACCAGCCTCGCGCCGAGCGCGGACAGCCTTGCGGCGTCCTCCGCGGTCTGGGCGATCAGCATCGAAAAGTCCTGCAGCGCGGCGCGCACGAAACCGCCCAGGCGCGCATAGCGTGCGGCGGAGCGGGCGGACAGCCGCGCGTTCGCCAGCACCACCGGTACCCCCGCCTGCCGGCATTCCTGCAGCAGATTGGGCCAGATCTCGGTTTCCATCACCACGCCCAGCGCCGGCTTCCACCGGCGCAGGAAGGCGCGCTGGGCCCACGGCAGGTCCCAGGGCAGCCAGGCGAATTCGGCGAAATCGCCATACAGCTGGCGGGCGGTGGCGCGGCCGGTGGCGGTCATCTGGGTGATCAGGATGCGGTGATCCGGGTAGCGCGCCCGCAGCGCCGCCAGCAACGGTGCTGCCGCGCGGGTTTCGCCGACCGATACCGCGTGCAGCCAGAGCGTGGGCCGGGCAGGGGGCTGCGGCCCCAGGCCGAGACGGCCGCCGAGGTCTTCGAGGTAACCGGGTTCGCGCCGGCCGCGCAGCCGGCTGCGGAGCAGCGCGAAGGGCAGACCGAGCAGCCAGATCAGGGTGTAGAAGGCGCGCATCATGAGGGCGCGAGCATAGCAGCCGGATGTCGGCCGAATTGACAGTGAGGGCGGCTGCGTGTGTAATTCGGGCGTTCAATCAATGAACGCACGATGCTTGACGAACAGACCCGATACCGCCTGCTGAAATTGCTGGAAGCAAACCCCGAACTGTCGCAACGACAGCTCGCGCAGGCGCTGGGCATCAGTGTGGGCAAGGTCAATTTCTGCCTCAACGCGCTGATCGAGCGCGGCCTGGTCAAGGCGCGCAATTTCCGCAACAGCCGCAACAAGCTCGCCTATATGTATTTCCTGACGCCCGCCGGTTTCGAGGAGAAGGCCCGGGTGTCGCTTCGCTATCTGAAGCAGAAGCTGCAGGAGTACGAAACCCTGCGCTCGGAGATCGAGGAACTGCAGAACGAGGCGCGCCGCATGAACGTTCAGACGGGCGAAGTCTTGCAGGAAGAGGCCGGGCAATGAGCGGCGCAGCGTCCCGGTTTTCGGCGGCCCGCAAGGTGTTCGCGGTGCTCGATCCTGACCAGCGCAGGGCGGCGGGGGGGCTGTTCCTGCTCATGCTGGTCGGCATGGTTTTTGAAACACTGGGTATCGGCCTGGTGGTACCGGCAATGGCGCTTCTTGTTCAGGATGATCTGGCAGCGCACAGCCCGGCCGTTGCAGGTCTGCTGGGTTTTTTGGGCCATCCGTCCAAAACCATGCTGGCATTTGGCGCAGTCGTTGCGCTTGCGGCCGTCTATTTTCTGAAAACCCTGTTTCTCGGCTTTCTTGCATGGAAGCAGGCGGCCTTCGCTTTTGCCGTTCAGGCGCGGGTCGCACACAAGCTGTTTTCCCGGTATCTGAACCAGCCATATATCTTTCATCTTCAGAACAATTCGGCACAGCTCATCCGGAACGTAACGACCGAGGCCTCCTACTTTTGCACCCATGCCTTGGTGCCCGGCCTGCTCTTGATTACCGAAGTGATCGTTCTGGTCGGCATATCCGGCCTGCTCTTCTATTTGGAACCACTGGGCGCGGTGGTCGTGGCGCTCGTCACCGGCGTGCCATCGGTGATTTTTCTGCGGTCATCGAGGCAACGGGTAACCCGTTGGGGCAAGGAGCGACAGTCTCATGACGGCACGCGCCTGCAACTGATCCAGGAGGGGTTGGCGGGCATCAAGGATGTTCAGATGCTCGGACGGGCGCCCGCCTTTCTTCGGCAATTTGCCGTGCATAACGAAGTGGTGTCAAAGGTCGGCGGGCGGCAGCTATGTCTCCAGCAGTGGCCGCGCCTATGGCTCGAATTCACGGCGGTTTTCGGCGTTGCGGTGCTGGTTTCGGTTCTGCTTTCACAGGGCAGAACGCCTCCGCAGATCGCGGCAGCGGTCGGCCTCTTCGCGAGTGCGGCTTTTCGCCTGATGCCCTCCGTGAATCGTGTGCTGACGTCGCTCAACGGTTTGCGCTACGGGCGCGTGGTACTTGACTTGATTCATTCGGAGCTTGCTAAGGTGGCTTCTTCGAGTGAGCGCGACGAGGCGGTGACGGAAGAAAGCCTTTCCTTCTCGGAATCGTTCGGATTGAAGGATGTGAGTTATCGCTACCCCGGTGCTTCCGAGCATGCGCTTCTGGATTTGAATCTTGAGATCCGGGCAGGTGAGATGTTTGGCATCGTCGGCAGCAGTGGATCCGGCAAGAGTACGCTGGTCGATCTTCTGCTCGGATTGCTTGAGCCCGAAACCGGACGCGTAGAGGTGAATGGCCAGGCCATCCAGGCCGATCTGTCGAGCTGGAGAAGACTGATCGGATATGTTCCGCAGTCCATCTATCTGACCGATGATTCGTTACGCCGGAACGTTGCTTTCGGCGTGCCGGAAGATGAGATCGATGAAGAGGCCGTTGCTCGGGCAATCAGCTTTGCTCAGCTGGATGAGCTGGTTTCCGCGTTGCCTGAAGGGCTGGACACGTTTGTCGGAGAACGTGGCGTGCGTCTGTCTGGCGGGCAGCGCCAGCGCATAGGTATCGCGCGTGCGCTGTATCGCGATCCGCCCATACTCGTACTGGATGAAGCGACAAGTGCGCTCGATGTGGGTACCGAGGCAGATGTCATGAAGGCCATTGCGGCCCTGCATGGCCAGAAAACCATTGTCATCGTGGCGCATCGGCTCAGTACGGTAGAGCAGTGCAACCGTCTTTGCCGGCTCGAAAGAGGTCGCATAGTGCAGACCGGTACGCCGGCCGAAGTGCTCGATCAACTTTTCAAGACGGCTCCCGAAGCTGTCCCATCCCTGGACTGAACACAATGTTGACCAATGCTTCTATTCTGATCACCGGGGGGACTGGATCCTTCGGCAACACGTTCGTGCCGATGACTCTGGCGCGATACAACCCTCGAAAGATCATCATCTTCTCTCGCGATGAGATGAAACAGTGGGAGATGGCCAAGAAGTACCAGGGTGATTCGCGCGTACGCTTCTTCATCGGGGATGTGCGCGACAAGGACAGGCTCTACCGCGCGCTCGACGGTGTGGATCATGTCGTGCATGCGGCGGCGACCAAGATCGTTCCGACAGCCGAATACAATCCTTTCGAATGCGTCAAGACGAACGTGATCGGTGCGATGAACCTGATCGATGCCTGCATCGACCAAGGCATCAAGCGCGTGGTGGCGCTGTCGACCGACAAGGCCAGCAGTCCGGTCAATCTGTACGGTGCGACCAAACTGGCGTCGGACAAGCTGTTCGTTGCCGGCAATTCGTATGCAGGTGGGCATGAGACGCGGTTTGCCGTGGTGCGCTATGGCAATGTGATGGGCTCGCGCGGTTCGGTGATTCCATTCTTCATGTCTATTCGGGACAGCGGCGTGCTGCCGGTGACAGACGCGCGCATGACGCGTTTCATGATCTCGCTTGAGGAAGGTGTCGAACTGGTGTGGCACGCCTTTTCTGACATGGAAGGTGGCGAGATCTACGTCAAGAAGATTCCTTCGATGAAGGTCGTTGATCTGGCGGCGACGATTGCGCCGCAAGCGCGCATCGAGATCGTCGGGATTCGCCCTGGCGAAAAGCTGCATGAGCAGATGATCAGCGCGGAGGATGCGTACTACACCTACGAATACGCTCATCATTTCAAGATACTGCCTGCAATCAACAACTGGTCGACCAGTGCGGAGCGCATCAAGGACGGGCGCAGGGTGCCCGAAGGCTTCGTATACGCCAGCGACAACAATCAGGAGTGGATGAGTGCTGAGCAGTTGCAGGTCTGGATGGACGCTAATCGCGACAAGATCGGAAGTATCTGAGCATGATTCCCTATGGTCGACAGGAGATCACACCCGCTGATATTGCGGCGGTGGTTGAGGTGCTGCAGTCAGATTATCTAACTCAGGGGCCGGTGGTACCGCTCTTCGAGGCAGCTGTGGCACGACATGTGGGTGCGGCCCATGCCGTCGCGGTCAACAGCGCGACGTCCGCTCTGCACATTGCGTGCCTTGCGCTGGGTCTGGGCCCGGGTGACCGCCTGTGGACCTCGCCCGTGACCTTTGTGGCTTCTGCCAATTGCGGCCGCTACTGTGGTGCGGATGTGGAGTTCGTCGACATCGATCCGCGTACCTACAACCTTTGCCCGGTGGCCCTTGAGCGCAAGCTCGAAGGCGCCGCACGCCAGGGTCGGTTGCCCAAGGTGGTGGTTGCTGTGCACCTGAGCGGGCAGTCCTGCGACATGGCGGCGATCCATGCGCTTGGCCAACGCTACGGTTTTCGCATCATCGAGGATGCGTCGCACGCGATTGGCGGAAAGTATCGCGGGGAGTTCATCGGCAACTGTCGATACAGCGATATCGCGGTATTCAGCTTCCACCCGGTAAAAATCATCACCACGGCCGAAGGCGGCATGGCGCTGACGCAGGATCCGGCATTGGCTGCGAGCATGGCGCGACTTCGCTCCCATGGCATCACGCGCGATCCCGACGAAATGACTCATTTGCCCGACGGTCCGTGGTACTACCAGCAGCTGGAGCTCGGGCTGAACTATCGCATGACCGAATTGCAGGCTGCGCTGGGCCTGAGTCAGCTGCAGCGGCTGGACGCGTATGTGGCGGAGCGTCATGCGCTCGCTCATCGCTACGATTGTTTGCTGTCCTCGCTGCCGCTGATTACCCCTTGGCAGCACCCGGACAGCTACTCCGGGCTGCATCTTTATGTCATCCGGCTCAGGCTCGATGAAATCGCGAGCAGCCATCGGGATGTCTTTGAAGCTTTGCGCGCACGTGGCATCGGCGTCAATCTGCATTACATCCCGGTGTATCTGCAGCCCTACTATCGGCAGCTCGGCTGCCGGCCGGGTGACTGTCCGGAAGCGGAGCGGTACTACGGGGAAGCGATCAGCCTGCCCATGTTCCACACCCTGGGTGAGGATCGCCAGGATGCCGTGGTGCAGGCGCTGACCGAGGTGCTGTCATCGTGAGGCTTGCCGTAATCCCCGCGCGCGGCGGCAGCAAGCGGATTCCGCGCAAGAACATACGGTTGTTCGGCGGTAAGCCCATGATTGCCTGGTCGATCGAGGCCGCGATTGCCAGCGGGTGCTTCGACCGCGTCGTGGTGTCCACTGATGACCCCGAAATCTCCGCTGTAGCTCGCGAGTGGGGCGGTCTCGTTCCTTTCTCGCGGCCCGCTGCACTGGCGGATGACCACACTGGCATCATGCCGGTGGTGCGCCATGCGATCGAATGGCATGTGGACCAGGGGCTCAATCCGGAGCACGTCTGCTGCATCTACCCGACTGCGCCTCTGCTTGAGCCCTCTGTCCTGACCGACGCCTATGAGCGCATGGTCCGGAGCGGCAGCGACTTCTGCTTCGGCGTCGCCAGCTATGGTCACCCGATCCAGCGTGCTCTGAGGCTGGACGCGAAGGGGGGGGTGAGCATGTTCTCGACAGAGCACTCGCTGACCCGATCGCAGGATCTTGAGCCCGCTTTTCACGATGCCGGGCAGTTCTGCTGGGGAACGTCGGCCGCCTTTGTCGATGGACGCTCGCCATTCCTTCAGAAGTCGGTGGCCGTGGTTCTCCCGCGACACCGCGTGGTCGATATCGACACGCCGGAGGACTGGCTGCTTGCTGAGGCGCTGCACATGGCCTTGGCTCTGAAGGCAGAGACGTGAACGTTTTTTTCCGAACGGATGCATCCGACCATATCGGCGCGGGGCATCTGACGCGATGTCTCGTACTTGCCGACGCCATTGCCGGTCAGGGCGGTACATGCCATTTTCTGGTCCGGCATCAGAACGCCGTTTCCAGACGTCTCCTCGATGGCCGCTCGCACACGGTGTTTTCTTTGGACCTGCCCGAAGACTGCGATCCGGCTGAAGACGCCCGGGGATGCGTCGGGTACGCCCGCAGCGTTGCAACGCCGGTGGACTGGTGGGTCGTGGACCACTATGGCCTCGACGCTCAATGGGAGCGCGTGGCTCGATCCTTGAGTTCATCCATTCTGGTGGTCGACGATCTGGCGGATCGAGCCCACGATTGCGATGTTCTGGTCGATCCGGGCCTGGGGCGGCAGACGAGTGACTATGCCGGGTGGGTGTCCGGACCGGCTGACCTGCTGCTGGGCTCGCGTTACGCCATGCTCAAGCCGGCGTTTGCACTGAATCACGGGCGTGCCCCCCTGTGGCCCGAAGTGCGCAGGGCACATGTATTTTTCGGCGGAGGTTCAGCGGCGGAATGGATGCCTGAGTGCATCGACATCATGATGGACGTGGAACCTGACCTGGATGTGTCTGCAGTGGGGATATGCAGCGAGCAGGTCATGGACCGGCTGATGGAACGCCACGGGAGCCGCCTGGATTGGGTCCGTCAGGTCGATGACATGGCGCGTCACTATGCGACCTGCAGCGTGGCCCTGGGCTCGCCGGGTACGGCGACCTGGGAGCGGGCCTGCATTGGCTTGCCGTCCGCCTTGCTGGCTACCGCACCGAATCAGATTCCCATCCTCGAGGGACTCGACCGGCTTGGGCTGTGTCGTTTCCTCGGCCCGGCCTGGGAATTGAAAGTGCCGGAGCTCAGGTCCCGGATCCGAGATTTCCTGCAGGATGATGCCGCGCGCGCGGCCATGCGAAATTTTGGGCTGTCCGCCGTAGACGGCAGAGGTGTCGAGCGCCTGTTGCGGCGGCTGCAGGGCAGCGGGAGGGGCGATGCCTGAATCCAGCGAGCGGGGCGCATTCGAGGTGCTGGCCACCTATCAGACGAGTCACGACAGGAAGACCGTCGAATGGCTCAATTCCGCAGACATCCAGGCCAGTTTCGGCCTGCGGCGTACAGTTACTGAAGCATCCCACCGGTCATGGGTCGACGCCAACGGCGATACGCTGATCTGGGCGATCGTCGATCCGACCGGTCGACACGTCGGCAATGTCTTGCTCAAGCTTACGCAGCGGCATCGATCAGGCTATTTCCAGATCTACATCGGCGAACCGATTGCCCGGGGCCAAGGGCTGGGTGACAGGGCGCTGTCGGCGACCTTGACCAAGGCATTCGACGAACTCGGCCTGCATCGAGTCTGGCTTCATACCTTGCCAGACAACGTCGCAGCCGCAGCGCTGTACCGCAAGCACGGCTTCGTGTTCGAAGGTACCGAGCGGGATGCGCTGCTTTGGAACGGTACCTTCACCAGCCAGCATCGCTGGTCCATTCTCGAACACGAGTGGATGGCTCGCCGTGGCAAGGAGGGGGCGCGGTGAAGTGCGCAATCATGCAGCCGACCTACATGCCGTGGGCAGGCTACCTCAACCTGATGGCACAGGTGGACTGCTTCGTGTATCTCGACGATGCGCAGTTCGAGAGGTCGTCCTGGCATCACCGCAACCGGATTCTGGCCAACGGTGCGCCGGGCTGGCTGACTGTTCCCGTACTCAGGGGCCACCTCGGCGCCAGCATCAACGAGGTGCGTGTTGATGACGCTGCGCCGTGGCGTCGCAAGCACCGGACGCTTCTGGCCAACACCTATGCCCGGGAGAAATATGCGCAAGAGATGCTCGAGGCGGTTGAGCCCTTGTCGAACACGTCTCTGGTGCATCTGGCCGATCTGAACATTGCCGTGCTGGAGGTGCTGCGGGGCAAGCTGGACATCGCCACGCCCACCGTGCGCAGCAGCGTGCTCGGAACAGGCGGCTCACGTACGAGGCGCCTGATCGACATCCTCGCGCAACTGGGCGCGACCGAATACGTCACCCCGCCAGGTGCTCTGGAGTACCTTCAGGAAGACCGCTTTCCTGAACTATCCCCGGCGCGACTGTGGGTGCACGATTTTCAGCCCGCTACCTACACGCAACGGAACACCGCAGCCTTTGTCAGCCATCTGTCGATACTGGATGTGGTGGCGCATCTCGGCTGGGAAGGCGCAAGTCGCTACATCCGGCCATTAGAGGAAACCGCAAAGATATTCCAGGAGAACCCATGACAAACGACGCTCGCTATCGGCTGGAACAACATCCTGACTTCGGCTTCTTTCAGGTGAAGCCGACGCCCTCGCAGGAGGAAATCACGCGCTTCTACGCTGAGGAGTTCTACAGCACGAAGTACAAGGCCTTCAACAACTCCGCTCTGGAGGTGCAGGAGGCTGATCGCGAGTTTCATGATGCCCACCGTGAAGACATCGCGCGCCGGATTGAATCGCTGCTGGGGCGCCCGCTGGCGGGTGTCAGCATTCTGGATATCGGGTGCGGCTGGGGTCAGACCATGCGCTATCTGGCATCCCGTGGAGCCATCTGCTCGGGTTTCGATCCCGCGCCCGAGGCCGTGGCCTACGTTCAGTCCTGCGGGCTTGAGGGTGTTCAGGCAGGCATGGAACGCATGGACGTATTTGCCGGCCGACGTTTCGACGTGGTGATGCTCATGAATGTTCTGGAGCATCTGTCGGATCCGGTGACCGTCATCCAGGAGATCCAGCGGAACGTGCTGAAGGATGGTGGGCTCCTGATCGTGGAGGTGCCCAACGAATTCAACGCGTTCCAGGTGGCGGGTCAGGAGCTGCACGGTCTGTCGCAGTGGTGGGTTGCGCCGCCGGCCCACCTGAACTATTTCAGCGCATCCACACTGAAGCGATTGCTGGACGCGTCCGGTTTCACCGTCTCGCACCTTGAGTCCAGTTTTCCGCTTGAGATGTTTCTTCTGATGGGCGACAAGTATGTGGGCGATCGTGAACTTGGGCGGCAATGCCATGAGCGGCGCATGGCGTTCGAGTTGAATCTGCGCAGGCTCGGCAGAACCGATGTTCTGGAAACCTTTTACCAGGCGCTTGCCAGCGTCGATCTTGGCCGGCAGGTCATTGCCTACGCGTCAAAGGACGGAGGCCGGGCATGAAGTTCACCAACATCGGCGGTGCGACGGCCATTCTCGAGCACCGCGGCAAGCGCATGCTGTTCGATCCTTGGCTCGACGACGGGATATTTCACGGGTCGTGGTTTCACTGGCCACCGGCAGCGGCCGAGATTCAGGATCTGGGCAGATTCGACTACGTATATATCTCGCACATCCATGAGGACCATTGTTCGGCAGGAACGATCCGGCATATCAACCGGGATGCCGAAATCATCATCATGGATCGCCAGCCCAATTTCGTCGCTCAGTTCCTGAAAGCGAACGATTTCAATTTCGACAAGGTGCACCTGGTTCCCCCGAGAAAGGGGATGCAACTGTCGGACGATCTTTTCGTGGACATGATCGAAGCGGATCCGGCCAATGAGATGGCCTATCTGGTTGACTCGTCCATCGTGATCTGCTGGGACGGCCACGTCATCTTCAATGCCAACGACTGCCAGCCTCATGCCGCTGGCGTGGCCTATCTCAAGGAGCGCTATCCCCGGATCGATCTCGCGCTGCTGCCGTATTCGGGGGGCTCCGGCTATCCCAGCTGTTACGTGAACCTCTCCGACGGGCAGAAGCAGGCTGAGAAGGACCGGATCCTGAAGCAACGGACCGCAGGTTTCGTAGAGAACACGCGGCAGATCGATCCACGCTACGTGTTGCCGTTTGCGGACCAGTACGTCGTGGGTGGATCACGTTCGCATCTGAACCGCTACGTCTCCCATGGTTCCTGCCCGGGCGTAGTCGCATCGCAGGTAGAGCAGGCAGGTCTGGGTGACCGTCTGCTTCTGCTCAACTCGGGCCAGACCTTCGACCTCGAGTCCGCCGCGAAACACCCGCCAGAACCCTACCGGATGTTCTCCGAGGACGACCGGGACCGGTACATTGCGGATCACCTCGCGGATAAGCCCTATGACCATGAACGCGTGATGTTCGCACGTTCGGTGCCCGTCGAGCGGCTGATGCAGCATGCCCGGCAACGGCTATGGGATGTCCAGACTCGCCGGCAGACATTTCCGCAGTGGCGCCTGGTGCTTGACTGCACCGACAGCCGGCGCCGTTTCGTGATCGATCTGCAGGCCGAGGGCGTCCAGGAAACGGATTTCGAGGCGACCGTACCTGAGCCCTTCCTGCGCATGTCAGGTTCGGACACGCTGATGATCATGCTGCTCATGGGCCATGTCTCGTGGAACATTGCTGATGCGGCCCTGTTCCTCGATTACGAGCGACGGCCCAACACCTACGACCCGTCGATCTACGTGCTGCTGAACTTCCTGAGGCTTTGACATCGTGACCCCTACCGGATTCGAACTCAGTGGGCGCCGCATCGGGCGCGATGCGGCGCCCTTCGTGATCGCCGAAATGTCCGGCAATCACAACCAGTCGCTCGACCGCGCGCTAGCCATCGTCGATGCCGCGGCAAAGTCGGGCGCGCACGCATTGAAAATCCAGACCTATACGCCGGACACCATGACGCTGGATCTGGAGGAACGCGAGTTCTACGTTTCTGATCCGAGCAATCTGTGGACGGGCACCTCGCTCTACCGGCTCTATGGTGAAGCCCATACGCCGTGGGACTGGCACGCACCGATCTTCGAGCGCGCGCGCGCGCGGGGCATGATCCCTTTCAGCACGCCGTTCGACGATACCGCGGTCGACTTTCTCGAATCGCTGGACGTGCCCTGCTACAAGATTGCCTCATTCGAGAATACCGATCTGCCGCTGATCCGCCGTGTGGCGGCGACCGGCAAGCCGCTCATCATTTCCACCGGCATGGCCACCCTGGCGGAACTGGATGAAACCGTGCGCGCCGCCCGCGGGGCGGGCTGCCGGCACCTAGTGCTGCTCAAGTGCACCAGCACCTATCCTGCTTCGCCGGCCAATACTCACATCCTCACCATCCCGCACCTGCGCGAAATGTTCGGCTGCGAGGTCGGTCTGTCCGACCACACCATGGGGGTCGGCGTGTCGGTCGCCAGTATTGCGCTCGGCGCCAGCGTGATCGAAAAGCACTTCACGCTGGACCGCAGCGAGGGCGGAGTGGACTCCACCTTCTCGATGGAACCACATGAGATGGAGCAACTGGTGGTGGAGACCGAGCGCGCCTGGCAGGCGCTGGGCCAGGTGAGCTACGGGCCGACGGAGGCCGAGCGTAAGTCCCTGCAGTATCGGCGCTCTCTCTACATTACTGCGGACCTTATGCCAGGCGACGTATTGACGCCTCAGAATGTACGAGCAATCCGGCCCGGTTTGGGGCTTGCACCAGGGTTCTATGAAGTGGTGATGGGCAGAGCTGTTACCTCTGCTGTTGCGCGTGGCACGCCCTTGTCTTGGGATTTGCTGAAGTGAGTCATCCGTATCTTCACCTCGGCGGCCACGCGAATGGCCTTTCTTTCACTGATTGAGTCATTTTGTTCCGTTATCAATGGTCCATATCAACCCACTTGGCATGACGGATGACGAACTGGAGGCGGCCTGCATCCGCAGTCCTTTCGAAATTCGTCACAGCTACAGCTGGACCGCTGAAGTCTACAGTTTTGGAAAATGCTTCAGGGAGGCTGCTCGATATCCAAAGATGTTTCCCCTTTATGTGTACTCTGATCACGGGGCAGCTCTTCATTCCAATCTTTTTCCCCATGAGTTGAATAACGGATGCAGTGTCCATTTTACGTGGCACCCTGATAAGGTCGAAAAGAATCCGGCTTCGAAAAAGAAGTTGATTCATATCGAACATCCGTGGATCTCTTATCGGCGCCTTAAAGGCTTTCGTCGTGCGGACTCGACCTCGGGCACCCTTGTTTTCTACACGCACACCGTTCCAGGCGTCAAACTTGAGGGCTGTGGTGGCGATGAGTATTTTGACCAGTTGCGTGCCTTGCCCCCGGAGTTTCATCCTGTCGTTCTCTGCCTGCATATGCACGACATAAAGTCAGGCTTGTACAAGACGCTGCGTCGACATGGCTTCCCGATTGTTACCGCGGGAAATACGAGTGCGGATAATTTTGTCGATAACTTTTACAAGCTTGTTTCAAGATTCTCCTATGCGTCTTCCCAGGAGTGGGGGTCGCAGTTGGCTTACTGTGTCGAGCTTGGGATTCCGTATTTTCTTCTCGGACGTGTGCCTCGTCTGATAAATCTGAGCCATACCGAGATGCCTCTCGGCATGGTGGATGAATATCAGGATGATAATCACAGGCGATATATGGAGACGGCGCGTCAGCTTTTTTCCTATCCCAGCGTCAGTCTGACTCGCGAAAAGACAGATTTCATTGAGAATATTCTGGGAATGCGATCCGGGGTGAAACCTGCAGATCTGGGCGGAATAATCTGGGGCGAATTTTTCAGAAACTGGAGGAAGTGGTATCTGGTGCCACAGGCGATACTGCTGACCGCAGCCCGCGTGGTGTTTTCGGGAACACTTGAAAAGATCTATAGATGGCGCATGCGCAACAATTGAAATTCGTCTCTCTGGTTCGTGAGTTCTTCCTGCCATCGATGAGCGGCGTCAGAGTGCTCGAGATAGGGTCCTATGATGTAAATGGCTCGATCAGGAAGATATTCGATGGCAGTGAGTACCTGGGTGCGGATCTTTTTGAAGGCCCCGGCGTCGACGTGGTTTCGTCTGGACATCTGCTGAAAATGCCGGACGAAAGCTTCGATCTTTCGATATCCTCCGAATGTTTTGAACATAATCCATTCTGGATTGAAACTTTCAACAACATGTACCGGATGACCTCGGGCTCCGGTATGGTAGTTGTTACATGTGCATCCCGCGGACGGCTCGAGCACGGTACAACCCGGACCTCGCCTGAAAAGTCGCCCGGCAGTCAGAAAATTGGATGGGATTACTATCTGAATCTTGAACAATCTGATTTTCTGAAAAATATCGATCTGTCGGCCATGTTCAGCAAGTGGGTCTTCTTTTACATACCGGTGAGCCAGGATCTCTATTTTGTAGGCTGGAGAGGTGATGCGCCAGCACCGGATGTCCTGCGGGCTTTCTCCGCCCAGGTCGATGCAATAAGGAAGATGTCCAATTCGTCGGGCCCGCTGATGCATTTTCTCGCCGCTGTCGAGAGGTGGCTGCTCTTTCCGCTTACCTGTCTTGGGGATCGCACGTTCCAGAACTTCATGGTCCCGTATTCAAAGCTGCGCGGGCGCTTGTATCGCCTGGTGCTCGGGCGCTGAGGGCGGCCCGTCCGCTACAGGGATCGCTCGGCTGATGTCGCACTTCAGCGCTGCATCCACATCATGCTCGGCTTGCCCAAATAGGCGACCCGCGGCGCTCTGCATGTTTCCGGTTCAACGATGTCCGACAGCACCTCTCCACTGATATCCGTCTGCATTCCGACCTACAACGGTCACCCGTACATCGAGACGCTGATCACCGAGCTGCTGCGCTCATCGCGCAGCGATTTCGAGATCGTGGTGTCGGACGACTGCTCGACCGACGAGACCTGGGATTTCGTCGTTCGGGTCAGCCAGACCGATCAGCGTCTCCGGTGCTTTCGCAACGAAAGCAACCTCGGCATGGACCGCAATTTCGCCGCCTGCGTGGCGCGTGCGCGCGGGCGCTTCGTGTGGCTGACCGGTCAGGACGACCGCCTGTTCCACGAGGGGCTGGATGCGATTGCGGCCATGATCCTGGCGCGTCCGGAACTCGATTTCCTGCACCTGAACTACACGCGGGTCGAAGAGGCCAAGAGTGACGGTGCGTCCATCCGGCCGGTCGCCGGCGATCAGCATCAGTTCGGCGTCGGGATAGACAGCTTTCTGGCCCGCACCGGCGGATGGCTGCCCACCTTTCTTCCGCTGTTCGTGATGAAGAGGGCGCTCTGGGAGGGCGTGGACATCAGTCACTATTTCGGCACGTATTTCTGTCAGGTGGGGGCCTTCGTCGAGTCCTCGCGCGCGATCCGCTGGTGCCACCTGGACGGCAACTACGTGGTCGGACTGACGCCGGTCAATGGCTGGCAGTTCAAGCCGCTGTCTTATGCCCGCATCGTTTTCGGAAACTACATCATGCTGGACCGTGTCGAGCGGCGTTGCGACTGGCTGGGGCCCGCGTTCATCCGGACGCAGTACCGGAAGATCTACGACCAGCTCGTATATGTGCTCATCATGCTGAGTGCCTGCCGGCTCAGGGTGGATGACCCTCTGCTGGAGGGCATGAAACAGGCGGCCAGCCGCGTGCCGTATGTGAGCCTGACGCTCAGACTGATGCTGCACATGCCGGCGCCGCTCGGGAAGCTTGCGGTCCTGCTGATCAAGGCGCGCCGTGTGCTCCGTCGATTCCGGTCGGGCATGCAATCAAGGTTGAGCACGCGTTCCGCTGCCCAGGGTGCGGGGTCGAGCTGATGTGCGGCATTCTCGGGTGGGTCACCACGCAATCGACGGACGGGCGGGCGCGTTTCGCCAGGGCGCTGGACACCCTGCGGCATCGCGGCCCGGACGACGGCGACGTCTACGCCGCGGACGGCATCCTGCTCGGGCATCGCCGGCTGTCCATCATCGACCTGAGCAGCGCAGGGCGTCAGCCCATGGAGGATCCCGCGCTCGGCAACGTGATCACCTTCAATGGCGAGATCTACAACTACCTCGAGTTGCGTGCCGAGCTGGAGGCGCTCGGGCACGTGTTCCGGACGGCCACCGACACCGAGGTGCTCCTCCACGCTTTCCGGGCCTGGGGTCCGCAGGCGCTCAACCGGCTGAACGGGATGTGGGCGTTCGCGATCTGGCAGCCGGCGACCCGCACCCTGTTCATGGCGCGGGACCGCTTCGGCGTGAAGCCCTTCCATTACGCACTCACCCGTGAGGGGCTGGCCTTCGCGTCTGAACCGAAGGCCCTGCTGGAACTGTCGCCCGAGCTGCGGCGAGCCGACGATGCGACCGTCTTCCGGTTTCTGTCGGCAGGCGAACTGCACGCCGGTGAAGACACCTTCTATGAAGCGGTGAAGACGCTGCCCGCGGGCTGTTACGCCGAGTTCGGTCCGGATGCCGGCGCACCGAAGATCCGCCGCTACTGGGATTACCCTGCGCCGGTGTCCGTCGTGCAGGATCCGGAGGAGGCTGCCCGCGAGTTTGCGTGCCTGCTGGACGATGCGGTCCGGCTGCGCACCCGCAGCGATGTCAAGGTGGGGCTCACGCTGTCCGGCGGCCTCGATTCCACCGCCATCCTTGCATCGGCACAGCGCCTGTCTCCGCAAGGCCTGCAGTGCTTCACTTCGGTCTATGGCGGGAACGAGCGAGGCGAGGCGCGATGGGCCGCCGCCGCCGCCCGTCCCTACGGAAGCGTACCGCTGGAGGTTGAAGCACCCAAGCAGTCCTGGCTGGACACGCTGCTGGATATCGCGTGGCACATGGACAGTCCGGGCTATTCTCCGGCGGTCTATCCGTTGTGGCACCTGATGAAGACCGCGCGCCAGCAGGGCGTTTATGTGCTGCTCGAGGGGCAGGGGGCGGATGAGGCGCTCGGCGGCTACCCGCAGTACGCAGCGCTTTCGGTGCTGCAGCATCTTCGCGGCATGCGCGGGTTTGCCGACTTCGGCGCGCTGGTCCGTACCGTCAGGACCTCCGCGCAGACCTTTTCGGCGCCCGTGCTGTTCAAGTGGCTGCTGCGCGAGCTCTTCCCGGTGCTGATCACGGCGAACCGCGGGCTGGCCGGCGCGGCGTCAGCGCTCGATCCGGCCTTCCGCGCATCCATGGAGGGCCGGGCCGCTGCAGCGCATCCGGCGGGCAGCCGGGCGGCGGGCCACGATCTGCTGACCGCACGGTTGCTCCAGGACCATTCGAGAAATATCCTTCCGGCGCTGCTGCAGTATGGTGACGCGGTCAGCATGGCGCATGGCGTCGAGTCCCGTCTGCCGTTCATGGATTACCGTCTGGTCGAGTGGCTGTTCGCCCGCGATGCGACGTTCAAGATCGCGGATGGGCGTACAAAATGGCTGCTCAGACGCTACTTGCTGCAGGCGGGGCAGCCGGAAATTTCGGCCCGAAAAGACAAGCAAGGCTATCCCACGCCGGTGGAGCGGTGGATGGCGGAAGACAACGGGCGCTTCGTGCGCGATCTGCTGCTGGCGCCTGACGCCTGCATACGCAGATACTGCGACAGCGCGGCACTTGCACGCCTGATCGACCGGCACGCCTCGGGCCGCAAGGGCAGCGGCAATCACGTGTATCGACTGGTGAGTACCGAACTATGGATGCGCCGCTGCCTCTCCCAACCGTGACGCCCCGCGCCCCGATCGCGCTCTTCGTCTACAACCGTCCGGAGCATACGCGCCGTACCGTCGAGGCGCTGGCCGCGAACGAGGGGGCCGCGGCGTCTCCGCTGTTCATCTTTTCCGATGCCCCGCGCACGCCTGCCGCTTCACCGCTCGTGGAGCAGGTGCGTGCGTATGTGCGCACGGTCACCGGCTTTGCGCAGGTGACCGTGGTCGAGCGCAGCACGAACATGGGTCTGGCCCGGTCCATCATCGAGGGCGTCAGCGATCTGACCGGACGCTTCGGCCGGGCCATCGTGCTGGAGGACGATCTGGCCACCGCCCCCGGTTTCCTCTCCTTCATGAACGACGCGCTCGATGCCTATGCTGATGACCCGCGGGTGCTGAGCGTATGCGGCTACATGTATCCGGTGATGTTCGATACCCCGGCCGACACCCTGTTTCTGCGTGCACCGCACAGCTGGGGCTGGGCCACCTGGAAGGACCGCTGGTCCCTGTTCCGGTCTGACGGAGCGGCGCTTCTGCAGGCACTCGAGGCGCGGCAGCTGCTGGGCGCGTTCGATGCCAACGGGCCTCACGACTACACCCGCATGCTCAAGGACCAGATCGCCGGCCGCAACGATTCATGGTTCATCCGCTGGTATGCGGCCTCTCTGCTCGCCGACCGCATGTCCCTCTACCCGGTCCGGTCGCTGGTAAGCAATATCGGCATCGACGGCAGCGGTGTTCATTGCGCGGAGTGGCGCTTCGATCCCTATGCGGTGCAGCTGCAGGGCGGGCGGCTCAAGGTCGAGGTGGCGGAACCGGTCGAGTCCCCCGCAGCGAAGGCGACGCTCGCCCGTTACTACCGACGGGTGCAGTGGCTCCGCTACGTGAATTTCGCCTACCGGAAGCTTGCGCCGCTGCGGCGTCTTGTCGGGTGGACCGACCCTGCCCGGCAGACGGTGCGGCCATGAGCCGGATGCTCGATCTGCTGCGCTGGGTGCTGGTGCGCCGGCGGGCGCTGGCCCGCCGCCTGCCCGGCTTCCATGCATCCGTGTTCAGCTATGCGGATGATCGCTCCACCTTCGAGGGCTACAACCGGCTGACGCCGGGTACACTGGCCTTCAGTGCGCGCGTCGGTCGGGCCAGCTACATCGGCGGCGCGCGTGTCCAGAACTGCCGGATCGGCGCTTTCTGCAGCATCGGGGCTCGCACCCGGATCGGCGGCCTGAGCCGCCATCCGACGCACTGGCTGTCCACCCATCCCGCCTTCTTTTCGCCCCGGGCGCAGGCCGGTTTTTCCTTCGTCGACGCGCTGCATTTCGACGAAGTGGCCGATGTCACGATAGGCAACGACGTGTGGATAGGCGCGGGCGTGATGGTGCTTGACGGCGTGACCATCGGGGACGGCGCGATCGTCGCCGCCGGCGCCGTGGTCACCCGCGATGTTGCGCCTTACGCGGTGGTCGGCGGCGTGCCCGCACGGGTGATCCGTTTCCGGTATCCGGACGCGTCCATCCGGGCGCTGCTCGAACTGGCCTGGTGGTCGTGGCCGCTGGAAAAGATCCGTGCCGCGGCCCCGCTGTTCCGGCAGCCCGGCGATCAGGCCGTGCAGCAACTGGTCGAGTTCGACCGCCGCCATTCATCGTGATCGCAGCCGCAGTGCCCTCAGAGGGGCAGTCAACACATCCATGAAGATTTCCATCATCACCGTCTGCTACAACTCGGTCGCCACGTTGGGCGACACCCTCGCGTCGGTGGCCGCCCAGGACCATCCGGATGTCGAACACATCGTGATCGACGGCGGGTCCACCGACGGCACCCAGGCGCTGGTCGAGCGCGAGGGCGGCCATGTAAAGGTGTTCGTGTCGGAGCCGGACAAGGGCATCTATGACGCGATGAACAAAGGCATCCGTCGGGCGACCGGCGACATCGTCGGCTTCATCAACGCGGACGACTTCTATCCGTCGCCCGACGTGCTGTCCTCGGTGGCCGGCGTGTTCGAGGACCCGGGCATCGAGGTGTGCTACGGCGACCTCTGCTACGTGCGGCAGGACGACACCTCGCGCATCGTGCGCTACTGGCAGTCCAGCGATTTCCGGCCCGGGCTGTTCCTGCGCGGCTGGTGCCCGCCGCATCCGACCTTCTTCGCGCGTCGCGAGGTGTATGCGCGGCACGGGCTGTTCGACCTGCGCTACCGCATCGCGGCCGACGTTGAAATCATGTCGCGCTTCCTCGAAGTGGCCCGCGTGCGTGCCCGCTATCTGCCCAAGCTGCTGGTCAAGATGCGCATGGGCGGCACCACCAACCGCAGCCTGGGCAACATCTGGCGGCAGAACCGCGAAATCGCCGACGCGCTGAAATCGCACGGCCTGCCGTTCTCGCTGCCGCGTTTCGCGCTGTCCAAGGTGCTGTCGCGCGGTCGCCAGTTCGTGGCGCGTCCGGACTGATGGCGGGCGTGTCGGGCGGCCCGGTCGTGGTGACCGGGGCCAGCGGTTTCGTCGGGCGCGCCGTGGCCGGACGTCTGCTTGCTGACGGCATCGCGGTGCGACCGATCGTGCGCACCCCGGGCAAGGGCGGGCCGGACGCGGTGTGCGGCCCGGCGCTGGGGCCGGAGGCCGACTGGATGCCGGTGCTTGCCGGCGCCGCGGCGGTCGTGCATGCGGCCGCGCATGTCCACATCGAGCCGGCAGGCGGCGAGGCTGCCAGAGCGGATTTCCACCGGATCAATGTCGACGGCACACGGCGCCTCGCCGAACAGGCCGCGGCAGCCGGCGTGCGGCGCTTCCTGTTCATCAGCTCGATCGGCGTGAATGGCCCGCGCGCCGACCGCCCGTTCACCGAGGACGACAGGCCGGCGCCGCAGGGGTCGTATGCGGAATCGAAGCTCGAGGCCGAGACGGCGCTGCGCGAGGTCTGCGGGCGCACCGGCATGGAGTGGGTTGTGATCCGTCCGCCGCTGGTCTATGGCCCGCACGCGCCCGGCAACTTCGCGCGTCTGGTGCGCTGGATGGCGCGTGGCGTACCGCTGCCGCTGGGTGCGGTGCATAACCGGCGCACGCTGGTGGCCATCGACAATCTGGTCGACCTCATCGTGACCTGCCTGCACAGCGAGGCGGCCGCCGGCCAGCTCTTTCTGGCCGGCGACGGTGAAAGCCTGTCCACACCTGAACTGCTGCGCACGGTCGCGCAGGCCCGGGGCCGGCACGCCCGGCTGCTGCCGGTGCCGGTCGCGCTGCTGCGGGCCGCAGCGGCCGTGGTCGGCCGTTCTGCCGATGCCGAGCGCCTGTGCGGCAGTCTGGAGGTCGATATCGGTAAGGCGCGACGGCTGCTCGGCTGGGCGCCGCCGGTGAGCGCGTCCGATGCGCTGCGCCGCGCCGCCGCGGAGTCCGCTTCATGACGGTCGCCCTGTCTTCACTGCTGGCGGCCGTTGTATCGGCTGCCGGTGCCGCTGGCCTGCTCTGGCTGCTGCTGCGTACCGGCTGGGCCTGGCGTCTGGCCACCGACGAACCCAACCACCGTTCGCTGCACACGCGCGTGACGCCGCGGGTGGGCGGCTGGGGCATCGTGGCCGGCAGCGTGCTCGCGCTGGCGGTCAGCGGCGTGGCGCCGCCGTGGGCCCTGCCCGCCGCCGTGCTCGTGGGGGTGTCCTTCGCCGACGACCGCCACGGCCTGTCCACCGGACTGCGCTTCGGCATGCATTTCGTGGCCGCGGCGGCGCTGGTGCTGCTGGCCGGTCTGCCCGGGCTGTGGGCGCTGCCGGTGGCAGTGCTCACGGTGTGGATGACCAATCTGTACAACTTCATGGACGGTTCCGACGGGCTGGCCGGGGGCATGGCGCTGTCCGGCTTCGGGGCCTGTGCACTGGCGGCCGCGGCCGCCGGAGAGCCTGAACTTGCCGTGCCGGCCGCGGCGCTGGCCGGCGGAGCCGCGGGCTTCCTGGTGTTCAACCTGCATCCGGCCCGGGTGTTCATGGGCGACGCCGGCTCCATCCCGCTCGGTTTCCTGGCTGCCGCGCTCGGGCTCGAAGGCGTGCTGCGCGGCGTCTGGCCGGCCTGGTTCGTGCCGGTGGTGTTCGCGCCCTTCATCGTGGACGCCAGCGTGACGCTGGCGCGCCGCATGCTGCGGGGCGAACGCTTCTGGCAGGCCCATCGCGAACATTTCTACCAGCGGCTGGTACGCTCCGGGTTTGGGCATGCGCGCACGGCATGGTTCGCCTACGCGTTGATGGCGACCTGTGCCGCCTGCGCCCTGCTGGCCCGTGCGCTGGACAGCGCGTGGACGCCACCGCTGCTGGCGCTGCCGGCCGCGGTGCTGCTGGCGGCCGGCCTCTGGATAGACCGCCGCTGGCGCGCCTGGAACGACACTCAGGACATTCGATGAACCGCAACATCCGTTCGCTGATGGTGTATGCATTCGACCTGCTGGCGATGTTGATCGCCTGGGTCGGCGGCTACCTGCTGCGCTTCAACTTCGTGTGGCCGCATCAGTACACCGACCTGATGCTCAGCGGCGGCATCATTCTGCTGCCGCTGCACGCCATCATCTGCCGCTGGGCAGGCCTCTATCTGGGCATGTGGGTATTCGCCAGTCTGCCTGACCTGCGCCGGGTACTGAAAGCGGTGGCCGCGTCCACCCTGGTGCTGGGCGTGATGATGCTGCTGTACCGGCCAGGGCCGCTGCTCATCCCGCGTTCGCTGCTGGTGCTTTATCCGCTGCTGCTGCTCATCGTGATGGGCGGTGGCCGGGTGGCCTACCGGATGTGGAAGGAACACCGCCTCTACGGCGGCCTGATTGCCCAGGGCCGGCCGGTGGTGGTGGTCGGCGCCGGCCGCGGTGGCGCCATCCTGGTGAAGGAACTCGAGCGCAGCCCGGACTGGCGGGTGGTCGGTCTGGTCGATGACGATTCGCTCAAGTGGGGACGCGAACTGGCAGGGCATACGGTGTACGGGCCGGTGTCCAGCCTGCCTGAAGTGCTGCAGGCGGAAAAGGCGCGACACGTCATTCTGGCGATGCCGTCGGCCGCGCGTGCCAGCATCCGTGCCGCCACCGACCTGGCGGCCGCGGCGGGCGCCGAGGTATTCACCGTGCCGGGCATCGAGGATGTCATGTCCGGCAAGGTGTCCATCGAGGCGCTGCGCAAGGTCGAGATCGAGGATCTGCTGGGGCGCGAACCGGTGCAGCTGGACAACGACGGCCTGCAGCACCTGATCGGCGGGCGCACCGTGCTGGTCAGCGGTGCGGGCGGCTCGATCGGCAGCGAGCTGTGCGTGCAGATCGCCCTGCTGAAGCCGGCGATGCTGGTGCTGTTCGAATCGTCGGAATTTGCGCTCTACCGCATCGAGCAGAAGCTGCAGGCGCTGTATCCGGGGCTGGCGCTGCGCTGCCTGGTCGGCGACGTGAAGGATGCGACCCGGATGCGCGCCGTGCTGCAGCAGGCGCAGCCGCAGGTGGTGTTCCATGCGGCGGCCTACAAGCACGTGCCGCTGATGGAGAGCGACAACGCCACCGAGGCGCTGCGCAACAACACGCTGGGCACGCTGGTGATCGCGCGCGCAGCGGTGGCGGCCGGCGTCGAGCGTTTCGTCATGGTGTCCACCGACAAGGCGGTGAATCCGACCAATGTGATGGGCGCGAGCAAGCGGCTGGCCGAAATGGTGTGCCAGGCCATGCAGGGCGCGGGGCGCACCCGTTTCGTCTGCGTCCGTTTCGGCAATGTGCTCGGCTCCTCCGGCAGCGTGATTCCGCTGTTCCAGGAGCAGATCGCCCGAGGCGGTCCGGTCACGGTCACGCATCCGGACATCATCCGCTATTTCATGTCGATTCCCGAGGCGGCTCAGCTGGTGCTGCAGGCGGCGCTGATGGGCGAGGGCGGCGAAATCTTCGTGCTCGACATGGGCGAGCCGGTGCGCATCGCCGATCTGGCGCGCGACATGATCCGGCTGTCCGGCATGTCCGAAGCCGACATCAAGATCGAATTCACCGGGCTGAGGCCGGGCGAGAAGCTGTACGAGGAACTGCTGGCCAGTGACGAAACCACGCGGCCGACGCATCACCCCAAGGTGCGCATCGCGCGGGCGCGCTCGGTCGATGACGAGCTCTGGCTGGCACGGCTGGAGCGCTGGCTCGGTACCGGGCTGCCGGCCGATCCGCCGGCGCTGCGGGGCGAACTGGCGCAGTGGGTGCCCGAGTACACGCCGCAGAACGACGGCCCGGCACCGCTGCCGACCGCGCCCGCCTCGGGCGAACGCGTGAGCGGCACATGAGTACCTGGGCCATCGGCGACCTGCAGGGCTGTTTCGATCCGCTCGAAACCCTGCTCGAACGCTGCGGCTTTGACCGGCGGCGCGACCGGCTGTGGTTCGTCGGCGACCTGATCAACCGCGGTCCGAAGTCGCTCGAAACGCTGCGTTTCGTGCGTGACCTGGGCGACGCGGCGGTCACCGTGCTGGGCAATCACGATCTGTCGCTGCTGATGATCGCCGCCGGCCACGGCAAGCTGCACCGGCTCGACACCTTCCATCACGTCCTGGACGCGCCGGACCGCGACGAACTGGTCGACTGGCTGCGCCACCGGCCGATGATGCATGTGGACGGGCCGCACGCGATGGTGCATGCCGGCCTGCTGCCGCACTGGGACGTGCCGCAGGCGCTCGGCCTCGCGCGCGAGGTCGAGCAGGCGCTGCGCGGCGCGGATCATGTCGAGTTCATGGCGCGCATGTGGGGCAGCGAGCCGGCGGCCTGGAGCGACACGCTGGCCGGCTGGGACCGCCTCCGCGTCATCGTCAATGCGATGACCCGCATGCGCTTCTGCACGCCGGGCGGGCACATGGATTTCCACAGCAAGGGCGAGCCGGACGAACCGCCGGTGGGCCATCTGCCCTGGTATGCGATCGAAGGCGCGCGCTGGCGCACCCACACCCTGGTGTGCGGCCACTGGTCGGCCCTGGGTTACCGCACCGCGCGCAACCTGATCGCGCTCGATTCCGGCTGCCTGTGGGGCGGTCAGCTGACCGCGGTACGGCTTGAGGACGGTGCCGCGGTGCAGGTGGACTGCGAGCGCTGTGCGCGGATGTAGCCGCATGCGGCGTCGCTCCGCATAGAATGCAGCCTCGACACGGAGACCTCGCACCATGATCGGGCTGTTCCTGATAACCCACAGCAGTTACGGCGAGTCGCTGATCCAGTGCGCCTGCCACGTGCTCAACACGCGGCCGGCCCAGATCGCGCAGCTCGGCGTGTCCGGGCAGGACGATCCGCTCGATCTGCTGCCGATGGCGCGCCGGCTGATGTCGGTGGTCGACAGCGGCGAAGGCGTGCTGCTGCTGACCGACATTTTCGGTGCCACGCCGGCCAACCTCGCACTCAAGCTGTGCGAGCCGGACCGGGTGGAGGCGGTCGCCGGCGTCAATCTGCCGATGCTGCTGCGCACGCTCACCTACCGTGAGCGCGAGGATCTGCACGGTCTGGTCAACAAGGCGGTCAGCGGTGGCCGCGACGGAGTGATGGCGATGAAGGTGGGGCGCGATGCCAAGACGTGAGATCGAAATCACCAACAAGCTCGGCCTGCACGCGCGGGCCTCGGCCAAGCTCACCCAGGTCGCCAGCCGCCACGGCTGCGAGGTGTGGCTGGAGCGCGATGGCCGGCGCATCAACGCCAAGAGCATCATGGGCGTGATGATGCTGGCCGCCGCCAAGGGGACGGTCATCGTGATCGAAACCGAAGGCGCGGACGCCGATCAGGCCATGAGCGCGCTGGTGGCGCTGATAGAGGACAAGTTCGGCGAGGGCGAGTGAAGTGACCTTCACGCTGCATGGCCTGGCGGTGTCCGGCGGCATCGCCATCGGTCACGCCTATCTGGTGTCGCATGCGACGCTTGAAGTGGCCCATTACACCGTGACCGCGCGCAAGGTCGAGGACGAAGTCACCCGGCTGGGCAAGGCCTTCGACGCGGTACGCGTCGAACTGTCCGAACTGCGCAGCGGACTGCTGACCGACAGCACCGAAGCCCGAAGTGAGCTGCTGGCTTTCGTCGATCTGCACAGCATGATCCTCGACGATCCGACGCTGTTCGACGAAGCCTGCGAATACGTGCGCAGCCGCCGCTGCAACGCCGAATGGGCGATCAAGCGCCAGATGGACCGCCTGGTCGAACAGTTCGAACAGATCGACGACGCCTATCTGCGCAGCCGCAGTGCCGACGTGGTGCAGGTGGTCGAGCGCGTGATCAAGGCGCTGGCCGGCAAGCGCAACCGCATGAGCACCCGCCGGCGCGACACCGACAGCATCGTGGTGGCGCACGACCTGTCGCCGGCCGACACGATCCAGTTCAAGGCGCAGCGCATCGCCGCCTTCGTGACCGATCTCGGCGGCGCCACCTCGCACACCGCCATCGTCGCGCGCAGCCTCGCCATTCCGGCGCTGGTCGGCATGCACCACGCGCGCACGCTGATACAGGACGACGACCTGCTCATCGTCGATGGCCTGCGCGGCGTGCTCATCATCAATCCGGACGAGCGCATCCTCGACGAATACCGGCTGCGCGCCCGCGAGATCGAGATCGAGCGTTCCAAGCTCAAGCACCTCACGTCGGCGGTCGCCACCACGCTGGACGGCGAACAGGTGCAGCTGTTCGCCAACATCGAACTGCCGCAGGACGTCGAACAGGTGAAGGAAGTCGAGGCCGACGGCATCGGCCTGTTCCGCACCGAATTCATGTTCCTGAACCGCGACGCGCTGCCGGACGAGGACGAACAGTTCGAGGCCTATCGCAGCGTGGTGCAGGCGATGAAGGGCAGGCCGGTCACGCTGCGCACGCTGGACATCGGCGCGGACAAGGCGCTGCGCGGCGCCGAGCGCAGCGAAGCCAATCCGGCGCTGGGTCTGCGCGCCATCCGCTACTGCCTGGCCGAGCCGCGCATGTTCGTCACCCAGCTGCGCGCCATCCTGCGCGCCGCCCACTACGGCAAGGTGCGCATCCTGCTGCCCATGGTGGCTTTCCAGCATGAGATCGAATCCGCCTTCGCGATGATCGCGCTGGCCAAGCAGCAGCTGCGCGAAGCCAACCGCAAGTTCGACGACCGGGTCGAGGTCGGCGCCATGGTCGAGATTCCGGCGGCGGCGATGGCGCTGGGCACGCTGATGAACCACTTCAGCTTCCTGTCCATCGGCACCAATGACCTGATCCAGTACACGCTGGCCATCGACCGTGCCGACGAAGCGGTGGCCCATCTGTATGACCCGCTGCATCCGGCGGTGCTGCGGCTGGTGCAGCAGGTGATCGCCCAGGCCAAGCGGGTGGGCATGCCGGTGGCCGTGTGCGGCGAAATGGCCGGCGAACCGCAGTTCGCGCGCCTGCTGCTGGGCATGGGTCTGCGCCAGTTCTCGATGCATCCGTCGCAGCTGCTGGAAGTGAAGCGCGAGGTGCTGCGCTGCGACTGCGGCGACGTGGCGCCGCGCGTGATCAAGCTGCTGCGCTCGGACGATCCGATCCGCATCCGCGAGCAGCTCGAGCGCATCAACGCCGGCAGCACGCCGGTGCAGTGAGCCGCATGCGCATCCTGGGCATCGACCCCGGCCTGCGCATCACCGGCTTCGGCGTGCTCGAGGCCGAGGGCGCGCAGCTGCGCTACGTCGCCAGCGGCCGCATCACCTCGAACGAACGCGAGCCGCTGCCGTCGCGCATCGCCACGCTGTTTTCCGGCATACGCGAAGTGGTCGATACCTGGCAGCCGACGCATGCCGCGGTCGAAATCGTGTTCGTGAACGTGAATCCGCAATCCACGCTGCTGCTGGGCCAGGCGCGCGGTGCCGCGCTGTCGGCGCTGACCGCCACCGGTCTGCCGGTGGCCGAATACACCGCGCTGCAGGTGAAGCAGGCGGTGGTCGGCCACGGCAAGGCGAACAAGGACCAGGTGCAGTACATGGTGGCCCGCCTGCTCGCGCTGGCCGCAGCCCCCGGCGCCGACGCCGCTGACGCGCTGGCCTGCGCCATCTGCCATGCGCACGCCGCGCGCGGCATGGGCGCCCTCGGTGGCCCGGGCGCCCGCCGCCGCGGCGGGCGTATCATCGCGCGTCGCCCGGCCTGAATCCGGGCGTGGCGAACCCGCCGCGTGCAAGGCGCTTTCTTCTGCTCACGGCCAGAGTCGCGGCGGTGGCGCCGCTCCCTCGGCAGCGCACCCCCTGACCCGGCACCCCATCCGTCCACCCAGGAGTCCTCATGATCGGTCGCCTCACCGGCACCCTGCTGGAAAAGAATCCGCCCCGCATCCTGCTCGACGTGCAGGGCGTGGGCTATGAAGTCGATGTGCCGATGAGCACCTTCTACAACCTGCCGGCCACCGGCGAGCGGGTGACGCTGCACACCCATTTCGTGGTGCGCGAGGACGGACACTTCCTGTTCGGCTTCGGCGGACCGGCCGAACTGGCCGCCTTCCGCCAGCTGGTGAAGATCAGCGGCATCGGCCCGCGCATGGCGCTGGCGGTGCTGTCCGGCATGTCGGTCGATGAACTGGCGCGCGTGGTGGCGGCGCAGGAGGCGGGCCGGCTCACCAAGATTCCGGGCATCGGCAAGAAGACCGCCGAGCGGCTGCTGCTGGAACTGCGCGACAAGCTGATGCCGACGGTGTCGCTGGCGTCGGCGGTGGCGCCGGACGCCAACGCCGACATCCTGAACGCGCTGATGGCGCTCGGCTACAGCGATCGCGAGGCGCAGGCGGCACTGAAGACGCTGCCGGAAGGCGTCAGCGTGTCCGACGGCATCCGGCAGGCGCTGAAGGCGCTGTCCAAGGCCTGAGCCGGCGGCGGGCCGCAACCGAGCCGGATCTCGGCGCAGCGGCCCTGTTCGGGCGGATGCGGTGGCCGCAGCGGGCGGGGTCTGCTGTCAGCGCCCCCCCGCAGCCACGGGCTCCGCGCTCAGAACTCGAGCGAATCCGCGAACTTCAGCGCGCTGAGCTGGGCGCGATTGACTGCGTCCGGCCGCAGGCTGAGCGACTGGGTCAGTTCGGCCAGCGCGTGGGCGGTGGGCTCCTCGCAGGCGCGCGCCAGTTTCAGGAAGGGCGTGTAGGCGCCGTCGCGGCCGAGCAGCGCGTCGCTGATGCGCTCCGGCAGCGTCATTTCCTCCAGCACCGCTTCCATCGGCGCGCCGAGCAGGCGGTCCAGCAGCGAGAAGGCGCCGGTGATGAAGAGGTTGTCGTGCTCCTCACGCGGGAAGAATTCGGCGCCCAGCACTTCCATCAGCCGGCCGCGCGCGATCGCGGCCTGCATCAGCGCCGGCGCGGACGGGTCCTTGGCCGCGGTCACCAGCAGCAGCGACAGCCACTTGTTCAGCTTTTCGTAGCCGAGGATGACCACCGCGTGGCGGAAGGACTGCACCTCGCACATCAGGCCGAAACCGGCCGAGTTGATGTAGCGCAGCAGCTTGAAGGACAGCGCCACGTCCTGCTTGAGCGCGGTTTCGATCTTCTGCACGTCGGCGTTGTGGCGCACCAGGTTCAGCACGCGCACGATCTGCGCGTGGCCGGGCGCCAGCTTCTTGCCGGCCGCGGCCTGCAGGCCGGCCTTGAAGAACCAGCCGGTGGCGCCGCCGTAGCCGGCTTTTACCGCGGCGTCGAAACCGGCCACGTCCTCGATGCCGGTAGCCAGCGGAATGCCCGCCACCTGGATGGCCGACGGCTGCACGCGGGCATCCGCCATCACGAAACGGAAATTCAGCCCGGCCGGCAGGCCGATGCCGGCCTTGTAGTCGGACAGCACCAGCGGCAGGCCGGCCTGGGCCAGCTGGCCCACCGCCGCTGCGGTGACCGGGTCGGCCAGCGACGGCGCGTTCACCTCCAGCATGGCGCCTTCCGGCGCGATCCAGTCGGCCAGCGTGGCGTCCGGCGTGCAGCCGGCCAGCCCGACGAACACCGGGCGGGCCAGCGGCCAGTCCTCGCCCAGCGCTTCCAGCGCGTGGACCGCGGTGGCGCAGTCGGGGGCGTGTACCCGCATGCGGGTGGCGGTGATGGCGCGCTGCTTGTTGACGACCGGTTCGCGGGTCAGGAAGACGTTCTGGCTCATGAAGTGGGTCAGGTCGAATAGGTGAAGGAATCGGCGTGAAAGTGCTCTATCGGCAGCGCGCACTGGCGGGTGAAGTCGTCCCTGGCGGCATCGATCATGGCCGGACCGCCGCAGGCATACACCTGGTGGCCGGACAGGTCGGGCAGGTCGGCCATCACCACCTGATGGACCAGACCGGTACGGCCGGTCCAGGCGTCGCCGGCAGCCGGCTCGGACAGCACCGGCACGTAGCGGAAGCCGGGCAGGGCGGCAGTCCAGCTTTCGGCCAGTTCATGCATGTACAGGTCCTGCTTCGTGCGCGCGCCCCAGTACAGCGTGATCGGCTGCGTGTAGCCCACCTTGATCGCGTGCTCGATCACCGCCTTCATCGGCGCGAAGCCGGTGCCGCCGGCCACCATGACCACCGGCCGCTCGACGTCCTCGCGCAGGAAGAAGCTGCCGTGCGGGCCTTCGAAGCGCAGGATGTCGCGCTCCTTCATGCTGTTGAACACGTGGCCGGTGAAATGGCCGCCCGGCACTTCGCGGATGTGCAGCGTGATGAACTCATCGTCGTGCGGCGCGTTGGCGATCGAGAAGCTGCGGCGCTTGCCTTCCTTGAGCAGGAAATCGATGTACTGACCGGCCAGGAACTGCAGGCGCTCGTTGGCCGGCAGCTTGAGCTTGAGCAGCATCACGTCGGGCGCGAGTTTCTGCATTTCCTGCACGCGGGTCGGCAGGGTGCGCACCGCGATGTCCTTCAGGCCGCCGACCTCGCGGCATTCCAGCACCAGGTCGGAGCGCGCGGTGGCCACGCAGAACAGCGCGTAGCCCTGGGTCTTTTCGGCATCGGTCAGCTTGCCGGCCTGATGCTGGCCGTAATCGACGGTGCCGGACAGGATCTTGCCCTTGCACGAGCCGCAGGCGCCGTTGCGGCAGCCGTAGGGCAGGTTGAAGCCGGCGCTGAGCGCGGCGTCGAGCAGGCGGGTTTCGGCATCGGTGGTGAAACAGTGCTGGCTGGGCTGGAGGGTGACCTGATAGGACATGGCTGCGTGAGACAATCCGGTAATGAACAGAACGAAACGGTCGCGACGGTCCGCCCCTGCTGCGTGGTGCGGCGCGCGGTCAAGACTGCTGATTGTAGGCTGTGGCGACGTCGCGCGTCGCGCCCTGCCCGCGCTGACGCGTCGCGTGCGCGTGCTGGCGCTCGTGCGCAGCGCCGAGTCGGCCGCTGCGCTGCGGCCGCTGGGCGTGCGCTGCGTAGCGGCCGATCTCGATGACCGGCGCAGCCTGCGACGCATCGCGTCGCTCGCCCGCTGGGTGTGGCATTTCGCGCCGCCGCCGAATTCCGGGGCAGCGACCGACCCGCGCAGCCGGGCGCTGGTCGATGTGCTGGCAGGCGCCGGCCGCGTGCGGCGGCTGTGCTACATCAGCACCAGTGGCGTGTATGGCGACTGCGCCGGCGCCGTGGTGCCGGAAACCCGGCCGCTCGCGCCGGCCAGCGCACGCGGCAAGCGGCGGGTCGATGCCGAGCGCGCAGTGCGCACGCTGGCGCGTCGCGGCGTCGCGGTATCCATCCTGCGCGCGCCCGGCATCTACGGGCCGGACCGCCTGCCGCTCGACCGCCTGCGCCGCGGCGACCCGGTGCTGCGCGCCGAGGACGACGTGCATACCAATCACATTGACGCGGCCGATCTCGCCCGGCTGGCCTGGGCGGCGCTGCACCGCGCGCGGGGCGGGCGTACCTACAACGCCAGCGACGACACCCGGCTGAAGATGGCCGACTATTTCGACCGCGTGGCCGATGCCTGCGGGCTGCCGCGCCCGCCGCGGGTGGCGCGCGCCGAGGCCGGCCAGCGGCTGAGCCCGATGACGCTTTCCTTCATGAGCGAATCGCGGGTGCTGGACAACCGTCGCATGAAGCGCGAACTGCGCCTGCGCCTGGCGCGGCCCGACGTCGACGCGGTGCTGGCCGCCGCACTGAATTCCCCTTCCACGACCTTCTGACCCTGTCGACCATGCAAAGCAGCTATCTGTGGGCCAAGGCCCTGCACATCGTTTTCGTCACCAGCTGGTTCGCCGGCCTGTTCTACCTGCCGCGCATCTACGTGAATCTGGCCATGCTCGGCCCGGAGGAGGTCGCGGTGCGCGACCGGCTGCTGCTGATGGCGCGCAAGCTGCTGCGCTTCATGGGGCCGCTGTCCGGCCTGGCGGTCGGTTTCGGCCTGTGGCTGTGGCTGGGCGAGGGCATTTCCGGCGGCTGGATGCACGCCAAGCTCACGCTGGTGCTGCTGCTGATCGGCTACCACCATTACTGCGCACGGCTGCTGCGCGACTTCGAAGCCGGGCGCAACACCCGCAGCCATGTCTGGTACCGCTGGTTCAACGAAGCGCCGGTGCTGGCGCTGTTCGCGGTCGTCATCCTGGTCGTGCTGAAGCCCTTCTGAGCCATGAATACGCCTTCGAACTCCCCCAGACCCGGCGTACGCGCCGTCCGCCGCGTGGTCCGCGAAGAACCTGAGCTGAAGCCGGGCCAGCACTTCTTCTCGCCCTGTCCGCGCGGTCTCGAACCGGTGCTGGCCGACGAACTGGCCGGTCTCGGCGCCGCCGACGTGAAGGTGGTGCCGGGCGGCGTCGGCTACACCGGCGACTGGAAGCTGGTCTATACCGTCAATCTGGAAAGCCGCATCGCCACCCGCGTGCTGTGGCGGGTCGGCCAGGGGCCGTACCGCAAGGAAGACGACATCTACAAGCTGGCGTACGGGCTGCAGTGGGAACGCTGGTTCAGCCCGAAGCGCACGCTGCGCGTCTATACGACCGCGGTGCGTTCGCCGCTGAAGAGCGTGGATTTCGTGACCCTGCGGGTGAAGGACGCGATCTGCGACCGCATGCGCGAACAGACCCGTCAGCGGCCCAGCATCGACACCGCCAGCCCTGACGTGCGCGCCCACGTGTTCCTGACCGACCGCGAAGCCACGCTCTACCTCGATACCTCGGGCGAGCCGCTGTACAAGCGCGGTTTCAAGGTGGCCGCGGTCGAGGCGCCGATCAAGGAGAACCTCGCCGCCGGCATCATCATGCTGTCCGGCTGGGACAAGGTGGAGCCCTTCTTCGACCCGATGTGCGGCAGCGGCACCTTCCTGATCGAAGCCGCGCAGATGGCGCTCGACATCGCGCCCGGCCTCGGCCGCGACTTCGCCTTCGAAAAGCTCACGCCGTTCAGCGCAGGGGTGTGGAGCACGGTGCGCGACGCCGCCGCCGCGCGCGCGCAGCCGCCGCGCGAGCTGCCGATCTTCGGCTCCGACATTTCCGGCCGCGAACTGGCGCGCACCAAGGAAAACCTGCAGGCGGCCAAGCTGCCCTGGGTGGTGAAGGTGGAGGGGGCGGACGTGCTGGACCGCAATCCGCCGGCCGACCACGGCGTGATGGTGACCAATCCGCCCTACGGTGTCCGGCTGGAAGATCAGACCGCGCTGCAGGCCTTCTACCCGAAGCTGGGCGACCTGCTGAAGCAGCGCTATGCAGGCTGGCGCTGTCACTTCATCACCGCCGATCCGGACTTCCCGAAGCTGATCAAGCTGAAGGCCAGCCGCCGCACGCCGCTGTTCAACGGTGCGCTGGAATGCCGGCTGTTCGAGTACCGCATGGTCGAGGGCAGCCTGCGCGGACCGAAGCCGGACGCCGCCGGCGAACCCTGAGGCCGGCCGGCAGTCTGATAGGGCATCGCCCTTGAAAGGACTGCCGGATGCGCTTCACGCCCTGCAAGACATGGATGTGCGCCGCGCTGGTCGCGTGCGCGCTGCCTGCCGCTGCCACCGAGCCGGCCGCCGCGAACGACTGGACGTTGGCCGGCCGCCTTGGCCTGATGCAGTTCATCGTGGTGCCCGAGGCCTCCGCGCGCGACCGCGACTATTACACCCGGGTGATCGAACAGAGTTGCGGCAAGGAAGAAACCTGCTTCCTGCGCTTCTTCACCAACAGCACCGGTGCCACGCCCACGGTGCCGCTGCCCGACGCCATCCTGGCCGAACCCACCGCCCTGTTCCAGCGCTCGATCAAGCAGGCGCGCGAACAGTTCCAGTGGAGCTGCCGGCTGCAGCTGGCGGAAGCGAACTGCTTCTGATCGTCGTAGCGCTTCGCGTGCGAAGCGATAGATGGCGCGTTGCAGCATGCGATTGATGCACATCAATCCCCTACGGCCTGCAGGGCCTTAGCGTGACGGCATGAGACGTCTCAACGGTTTCACGAACGCCGTCCGGACGCCATGCCATTCATTCATCAGGGGAGCTTCACCATGAAAACCATTCTCTGTGCGGTCGCAGCAGGCGCACTTTCGCTCACCGCCGGCAGCGCCTTCGCCGCCGACGCAGCCACCGACGCCGCCATGCTCAAGCTGGCCGGCAGCAGCGGCTGTACCGTGTGCCACAGCGTCGAACCGTCGACCAAGGCGGGCGAAAAGCCGGTCGGTCCGGCCTGGCGTGACGTCGCCGCCCGCTACGCCGGCAACAAGGACGCGCAGAAGACCCTGACCCAGACCGTCATGAAGGGCTCCAACCCCTACGACAGCCACTGGAAGGGCAAGGCCGCCGGCCTCGCCATGCCGCCCAACGCGGTTGCGATCAACGAAGCCGACGCCGGCAAGCTGGTGGGCTGGATCCTGTCGCTGAACACGAAGTGAGTAGAACAACGCTGGCCGGGTAATCCGGCCAGCGCTTGCCTGAATTTTTTGCAGAAATAAGTCGCTGATGGAGATAAAACCTCGAATTTTTGCGGATCACTCTCGAAAGGTGGCTACGTATTTGGGTTTCATCGAATCCGTTGCCTGAAGGTGAATCGCCCCGGGTTTTCTAGACACCCACCTGACTCAGAATGATGCTTCATGGAGGTGTGGATGGAAACGAAGAAGTCACAGCAACGCTTCACCGAGGAGTTCAAGGTCGAAGCGGTCAAACAGGTCACCGAGAAGGGCTTCGCGGTGGCCGAAGTTGTAGTGCGCCTGGGCGTGAGTGCCCATAGCCTGTACAGCTGGATCAAGCCAGCAACTACCACGCAGAGAGCGGGAAGAGGATTACTTTTTCGCCGTAGATTCAGGACAGTCAACGCGAATCGGCAGACCATCTTTCAAGTTGAAGAACTCCTGACAGTACACTCCATCTCGCTTCGCCGACCTGCGGCCCACATCGATAGCACGCCACAACTCAGCCAAGGAAGTCTCTCCATCTGAATCCCAATCCATCTCGGATATTGAGTAGCCCGTTTGCCAGACCAAGGTGGCCACGCCAACCAAGATCAATACTGCCAGCACTGCAATTGCAGCCAGAGACCGCTTTATCTTGCCCATGGCGCACTGCTCCCAGTCGATGGTCTGCTGGCAGGATAGAAGTTGTAGCTCTGACCAATTCCGCTGTTGATGAGGTTGTTGCCGAAGTTCACGGGCAGCGGCGTGAAGCCGCCCAGATTGATCCTTATGCTTTGCAAGCAATACTGAGCCGGGGCGCCACAATTGTTGGCTACCGCGTTGTAATTGCCCTGCGGATTTTTCAAGCAGGCTTCGAACTTCTTTTCTTGCTGCGGGGTTAGCTTCAGCATCGTACCGACACCGCTGCGAAAACTATTCATGCCCATGTACTGGCTTGTCTGTCCAGTCCACATACCATCAGGACCAAAGCTATATGTCGTCCCGTTGATGTTGACAGACACGTGACCGAAGGAGGACGAACCCCAGCCCGCAGGTTGCCAGATCACAACCTCAGACTCGAGTCCGAGCGGATCAACGAAGCTCAGTGGATTCCCATTGGCATATCTATAGGTGTTGATGCCGCCCACTACCCCAATCGGATCACTGGACAGATACCTCCCCAACCTCGGCACATAGTACCGATGCCAGTTGTAGTGCAGCCCCGACTCCTCGTCGAAGTACTGGCCCGGGAAGCGTAGATACACGTAGGTCTTCTGTCCGTTGCCGTCCGGGTCCTCATTGGGCAGCGTGTTGCCGTAGCCGTCCGACTCCCACCTCCACACCACCGTGCCCGTGCGCTCACGCGCCTGCCTCGGCGTGCCCAGGTGATCGAGTTCGTAATACACGATGCGACCGATCTCGTACCCGGTGTTCGTCGCGTTCGCCACGTACTCCACCTGACCGATCAGGTTCTCGTCTGACCACGCGTAGCTGCGCAGCGGCGTGCCCGTCTGCGTCGTCTCCGCGATCAGCCTGTCCTGATCGTCGTAGTGATACACCAGCGTCTTCGCCCCCTGAGGGGCCACCGCCGTCGTCACCTTTCTCGTGCGCCGGTGCTTGTGGTCGTAGTGGTAGGTTGCCCTGAGCTGTCCGCCCCGGCTCACCGTCTTCAGCCGCCCGGCGTCATCCCATGTGTAGCTGTTCAGACCGTCGTTCGTGATCTGACCCGCTGCGTCGAGCGTCACCGCTGCACCGTTGAGCGTCGCGATCCGGTTCGTGTTCGAGGTGTAGGTCGCCGTGGTCGGCGTGCCCGGTGCGCTGGCTCCGTCCGTCGTGCGGTTGCCGTTCAGGTCGTAGGCGTGATCCCGATTGCCGGTGTAGCCCGTCTCCGTATCCAGCCGCTGGATCTCGTCGTAGGTGTAAGCGCGTGCCCCACGTGGCGTCGTCAGGGTCTTCAGGTTGCCCAGTTCGTCGTACTCGTAGCTGTCCGCGCGCACCGCACCGGACAGCACGAGCGCCATGCACAGCATCCACGCGTACCCCAGTGCTCGTCTCATGGAAGGGCTCGCTGTCTTACTGGTTGGTCAGCGTCGTCGGCGCATCCGCCGCACCGTAGCTGCCCATGCCCGCGCAACTGGCTACCGCCGTGCTGCCGTAATACACCTGCAGCGTCTGTTGCGTCGTACGCGCCAGCAATGCCGCCGCATGCCAGCGCTTGCACGCTTCCGTCGGCACAGACTTCCACGCCGTCACCGTATTGCAGACCTGCACCGGATTGTTGTTCCACGCCGCCTTGATCCACACACTGCCATCAGCGTGTGCCGTCACCGCACTGACCAACCCGGTGCAGGTCAGCGTGGCCGCATGGACCGAACCCGCCGCCAACAACGACAGCCCCATCGCAGATGCCCAACACTTGATGCGAATCTTCATGCTCTTGTCCTTTCCCTGAATGTGCTTACGGCAACAGATCGTCGATCAACTGGCTCGGTGGAATCCCGATAAAGAGTGGTCTCATCGAAGTTTCGAAACGCGCTCTGAATGGGGGATACGGCTCAAACCGCATGCCCGCCCAATAGATTCCTACCGGTAGATCGGTTGATGTGCGCACTGTGTACGTGCCGCCGCTGTCGACGCGAGTCTCGCCGAGCTTGGTTTCGGGCGTACATGGCATAGACGGCGATTTGCAGATCATCAGAACTCCACGCACTTCTGCAGGGCTTATCGTGACCTGCACCTCAATAGCCTCTCCTTGTCGCGCGTATGCCTGTGTCCATTCGAATGACCACAGTGTGCCCGGCGATGCCAGCCGACCATCGATGAGCAGACCATCTTCATTGAACTCTCGCGATACGCCGACAGAGCCGGTCCCTTGCCCTGCGGCCATGCGAGAGGATGTCAGCGTGCCCGTTGCGTCATAGGAGAGGTCTGTTGCAATCGTGCTGACCGGCTGCCCTGCTCGTGTCATGTGCAACCATTTCATGTTTCCGATCTCATCTCGACCCGAATAAAACTGGAAACGGGTCGGATCCACCCACGAGAGCACCTGACCCGACAGATCCCGCACGTACTGCGTGACGTGTGTCTGCCCGGCTTCCATGCGCGTGGCTGACACCAGGTGGCCCTTGTCGTTGTAGCTGTAGGTCGTGCTGCCTGCGCCATCACTCACCGCGCACAGCCGCCCAACGCCGTGGCTGCATCCGGCTGAGGCGTCCCAGGTGTAGGTGACCGTCTCGCTCACGGCACCTCCCGCCGAGGGCCGGTAGCTCACGGTGAGTGGCCGGTTCAGTGCATCCCACGTGTAACCCGTCACCCGACCCACCCCGTCGGTGCGCTGGGTGACGTTGCCTGCTGCGTCATGCGTGTAGATCAGCGTGCCCCGGTCCGGGCTGATCTCCTGCGTGGTGTCGCCCAGACCACTGACCGTGAATTGCGTGCTGGCGCCGTTCGGTGCCGTCAGCGACTTCAGCTGGTCCTGGCCGTCGTACTGCGCCTGGGTGACACCGCGCACCGGTTGCTGCGCGTCGTCGATCTGCCGCAACCTGCCCAGCGCATCCCACTGGTAGTCCGTCTCGCGGTTCTTGGGGTCGATGAGCTTGTTCAGCCGGTTCATCGCGTCGTGACGCTGTTCGGTCACGTTGCCAGCCGAATCCCGGCGCTTCCACGGACGGCCCAGCAGGTCGTACTCGGTGCGCTGCTGGCGCGCGAGTTGATCGCCCGCGTCGGTGACGTCGACCTGCGTGACGTTGCCGGCCGCGTCCAGCGTGTAGTGCGTGCGGTTGCCCAGTGCGTCGGTGATGTCGGTCAGCCGGTGCGCGTCGTCCCAGGTGTAGTCGTCGTAGCGGCCATCGGGCCGTGTGTGCCGCTGCAGCAGCCCCGTGGGGTAGTAGCTCCAGCTCGTCGTCGCCCCGGCCGTGGTGCGGCTGGTCAGCCACCCTCTCGGGTGCCAGGTCTGGGTGGTGAGCACACCGTTCGGGTCGGTCATCGACAGCAGTCGCCCCGCCGCGTCGTACTGGGTGAAGGACCACACCTGCCCCAGCGCGTTGGTAAGCGTCTTGAGGTCACCCTTCGTCCAGTTCGCCGTGGTGTCCGGGTAGTACTCGTAGGTGGTCACATCGGCCACGTCGGTGCGCGGGCCATTGGCCGTGAGCATCTGGCCGTGGCGGTTCCAGGTGTAGGTCCAGATGCGCGGCGCCCCACTGGCCGTTGCACTGAAGCCCGCGCCGCCTGTGGTGTCCGTCGTCGCCTGTTCCACCTGCTTGCACAGCACGGCGATCGGGACCGTGTCATACACGTACGCATCACTCGGTGCGCAACTGGCAATGGCGCCGCCCGCAGTGGGGTCCGGCCTGCCGTGATACACCCAGGTGGTGATCTTGTTTGGACGGGCTTCTCTGACCTTAAGGTCCCACAGAGGATGCCACTCGGTGCTCGTCTTGCGCTGGCTCACCGTCGGGCTGTAGCCGGCCGGACTGGCCGGGCAGGGCTCTGCGGCAACCAAGCCTTCGATTTGATACAGCGCAAGTCTTCTATTCGGATCATTCCCGTAACAAACGGTGTTCCCTGCAAAGTCGACTTTTCGATAAACACGGGCACGTGTGTCACGCAGCACTGAAGAGGAAGATGCATCGCAACCCGGTGCCCCCGGTTGCGACGAGGTGGAGCGGTAGCGCGCGCCTACTGAAGACTGATAAGTGTGAGTTCTTGTGACATTCAGCGGGTCAGTGATATATGAAGTTCCACTGTTGTCATAAGAAATCTTGTAAGTACCAATCCCATTTTGTCGGCCGGTTTCAATGCCTCTGCCGCTGCTGTCGTATCTGAACGTCGAAAAACGGCGTCCGTCTTCTGATGTTGATCCGGTTAAAAGGTGTTTTCCCCAGTCGAGCGGCGCATTTTCAGGTTCTCCGTAGTGGTAGATGGTTTGTGATCCGTCATTCCATGTAACACCAGTCAAATTTCCATTGACATTCAAGTAGTCATTTTTTCCCGATGGGTAACGAACTCGGTTCAATACGCCGTTGGCGTCGTGTTGAAGCGTCAGTTGGCGCCCGAAGTTGTCCGTCGCTGAGTCCAGCGTTCCCGGGTTGGAGTCGCCGCCTTGTTCGATGTGGATGTTATAGTCTAGTACGGTGAAGGTACCGTCTGAGTACCGACGCTCGAGTAAAACGCCTGACGGACTGAATACGCTAAGGATACCTTCGGATACATCCAGAAGGCGCCACCCCGTTCTTGCTCCGGATGAATCCTTAAGCTCTATCAAGGGGTTCGAGTTGTCCAGTTCTCGCTTCCATTCATTTGATAGCAAATTGTATTTTACGGTCTTGCCGTCCGGCAGGGTAACGGTGGCGTAGTCGTAGGCGACGGCTATCCTGGTTGAGTAGTTGTGTGACCAACCCCAGCCGAGCTCGTTTTTTATCGTTAGCGGTCCGGAGTTGTAATACCTGTTGAATTCAAGTGTGCCGCTCCCTATTTGAGGCGTGTCTTTGCTTGTTTCAAATTTGTTCCCATTTGAGTCGTTAATCGGATTTCCGGTGCAGTTTGAGGGTGTGCCAAGTTCCTTGGGTGGGACAGAGGGTTCTGCTGTTCGGATGCTGGTGCTTCCATTGGAATAGGTGTCTCCGGCTCGTACTCGAACACGGACAGGAATAATCCACGGCAAGTAGGATGAAGGGTCGTAGTAGGCTTGCCCATTAGGGGTAATTGATACGATTTGCGTGCAATACCCTGGCATTTGCTCTCTGAGGATTGCCGTTTCTTTCGTTACCCTTTCTATTACCCCTTCTACTGAAGATGCCTCAAAGTGCGGTCCCGGCATTGGGCCTGCGCAGTTCCATCCCGGATTCCACCAGTAGTACAGTGGTGCACCATGTGTGTTTGATGACGCAAGCAATAGCACGCATAGAATCGCGGGGAGTGCTCTCATTTCGATTCTCATTTTGACATGCATCTGTGTCGGGATTGGAGGAATCATTTCGGGGGAGCAATCAAGCGCGCGTTGATCGTGGTTTGTAACAGATCAAGTTGCTTTTGGTATGTCACTGGCATGTTTGCTGCGTTCGTATTGTTAATCCATCAGACATGTTGCGTATTGCGGTTCGCGAGGTTATGTGTTGGAGAAGTTGATCCCAGTGTGCGGATGGGGCTGGCAGCTAGGCATCGGTTGGATCTCCGCCGGGCCGGGCGCTTGGCTTGACTTGTCCCCCGCACCCCCTTAAGGTGCGGGTCCGCGCCGATTTGAGCCTCCAGCTTGCGGGCGCGTTATAAATGCCGCTAAAGCGAGCTGCCCACGACCCGTCAGCACGCTTTCCGCGTCCGGCGGGTTTTTCGTTTCTGTCCCCGCCTTTCGATGATCACGGGTCGACGCTCCACGGAGAGACCCGATGATTCGTCCAGACTGCACCGAACAGCTCAAGGCCCTGATGGCCCGCCGCATCCTGATTCTGGATGGCGCGATGGGCACCATGGTGCAGAAGCACCGGCTGGTCGAGGCCGACTACCGTGGTACGCGCTTCGCCGATCACCCGAAGGACCTCAAGGGCAACAACGACCTGCTGCTGCTGACGCGGCCGGACGTGATCCGTGGCATCCACGCGGCCTACCTCGAGGCCGGCGCGGACATCATTGAAACCAATACCTTCAACGCGACCAAGATTTCGCAGGCCGAATACGGTCTGGAAGCCATCGTCCATGAGCTGAACGTCGAGGGGGCGCGCATCGCGCGCGAGGCCTGCGACGAATACACCGCGAAGAATCCGGACAAGCCGCGCTTCGTCGCAGGCGTGCTCGGCCCGACCTCGCGCACCTGTTCGCTGTCGCCGGACGTGAACGATCCGGGCTTCCGCAACGTCACCTTCGACCAGCTGGTCGAGGACTACGTCGCCGCGGCGCGCGGCCTGACCGAGGGCGGCGCCGACCTGCTGCTGGTCGAAACCATTTTCGACACGCTGAATGCCAAGGCTGCGCTGTTCGCGCTGGAACAGTTCTTCGACGAGGCCGGCCGGCGCTGGCCCATCATGATTTCCGGCACCATCACCGACGCCTCCGGCCGCACGCTGTCCGGCCAGACCGCCGAGGCGTTCTGGAACTCGCTGCGCCATTCGAACCCGATCTCCTTCGGCTTCAACTGCGCGCTCGGCCCGAAGGACATGCGCCAGCACGTCGAGGAACTGGCCCATCTGGCCGACACCCACGTGTCCGCCCACCCGAACGCCGGTCTGCCGAACGCCTTCGGCGAATACGACGAAACGCCGGCCGACATGGTGAATCACCTGCGCGAATGGGCGCAGTCCGGCTTCCTGAACATCGTCGGCGGCTGCTGCGGCACCACGCCGGACCACATCGCCGCGTTCGCGAAGGCGATGGACGGCATGCCGCCGCGTGCGGTGCCGGAGATCGAGCGCAAGCTGCGCCTGTCCGGGCTGGAGGCGTTCAACGTGGGCGCCGATGCGCTGTTCGTGAACGTCGGCGAGCGCACCAACGTGACCGGCTCGCGCGCTTTCGCGAAAATGATTCTGGAATCGCGCTTCGACGACGCGCTGGCGGTGGCCCGCCAGCAGGTCGAGAACGGCGCCCAGGTCATCGACATCAATATGGACGAGGCGATGCTGGATTCGGTCGCCGCGATGGAGCGCTTCCTCAAGCTCATCGCTTCCGAGCCGGACATTTCGCGCGTGCCCATCATGCTCGACTCGTCGAAGTGGAGCGTGATCGAAGCCGGCCTGAAGTGCATCCAGGGCAAGGGCGTCATCAATTCGATCTCGATGAAGGAAGGCGAGGCCGAATTCCTGCGCCAGGCCACGCTCGCGCGCCGCTACGGCGCCGCGGTCATCGTGATGGCCTTCGACGAGAAGGGCCAGGCCGACACCTATCAGCGCAAGACCGAAATCTGCCAGCGCGCCTACACGCTGCTGACCGAACAGGTGGGCTTCCCGCCGGAAGACATCATTTTCGATCCGAACATCTTCGCGATCGCCACCGGCATCGCCGAGCACGACAACTACGCGGTCGACTACATCGAAGCGGTGGGCTGGATACACAGGAACCTGCCGTACGCGAAAACCTCCGGCGGCGTGTCCAACGTGAGCTTCTCCTTCCGCGGCAACGACCCGGTGCGCGAAGCGATCCACACGGTGTTCCTGTACCACGCGATCCGCAACGGCCTGTCGATGGGCATCGTGAACGCCGGCCAGCTCGGCGTGTACGAGGACATCCCGCAGCCGCTGCGCGACAAGGTCGAGGACGTGGTGCTGAATCGCCACCCGGGCGCCGGCGACGCGCTGGTCGAGTTCGCGATCACGGTAAAGGGCCAGGCCAAGGAATCGACGCAGGATCTGGCCTGGCGTGAATGGCCGGTCGACAAGCGGCTGGAACACGCGCTGGTCAAGGGCATCACCGAATTCGTGGTCGAGGACACCGAAGAGGTGCGCGCGCGGCTGGAAGCCGAAGGCAAGCCGCCGCTGGCGGTGATCGAAGGCCCGCTGATGGCCGGCATGAACCATGTCGGCGATCTGTTCGGCGCCGGCAAGATGTTCCTGCCGCAGGTGGTGAAGTCGGCGCGCGTCATGAAACAGGCGGTGGCGCACCTGCAGCCCTATATCGAGGCGTCGAAAAAGGTCGGCGAAACCAAGGGCCGGGTCATCATGGCCACGGTGAAGGGCGACGTGCACGACATCGGCAAGAACATCGTCGGCGTGGTGCTGGGCTGCAACGGCTACGAGGTGATCGACCTCGGCGTCATGGTGGCCTGCGAACGCATCCTGCAGGCGGCGCGCGACCACAAGGCGGACATCATCGGCCTGTCCGGCCTGATCACGCCGTCGCTGGAAGAGATGAGCCACGTCGCGTCGGAAATGACGCGCGAAGGCTTCGACATTCCGCTGCTGATCGGCGGCGCCACCACCTCGCGTGCGCACACCGCGATCAAGATCGCCCCCAATTACGCGCACCCGGTGGTGTATGTGCCGGACGCCTCGCGCGCGGTCGGCGTCGCCACCAGCCTGCTGTCGAAGGACCAGCGCGCGGCCTATGCCGAAGAAGTGGCGGCCGACTACGTGAAGATCCGCGAACAGCACGCGGCCAAGAAGGGCCAGAAGCTGGTGTCGCTGAACGACGCGCGCGACAACGCCTACTGCTGCGGCTGGGGGACCGAGGTCATTCCGGAAAAGCCGAATACGGTCGGTCGTCAGGTGATCCTGGACCAGGATCTGGCCGCGCTGGTGGACTACATCGACTGGGGGCCGTTCTTCCAGACCTGGGAACTGTCGGGTCCGTATCCGGCCATCCTCGACGATGCTGTTGTCGGCGAAGAAGCGCGCAAGCTGCTGGCCGACGCGCAGGCCATGCTGCAGCAGATCATCGCCGGCAAGTGGCTGACCGCGCGGGCAGTGTACGGGCTGTGGCCGGCCAACAGCCGCGGCGACGACATCGAGTTCTATACCGATGAAACCCGGCTGAACACGGCCATGACCTGGCACAACCTGCGCCAGCAGCACGAGCGTCCGGCCGGCAAGCCGCATTACTGCCTGTCCGATTTCGTCGCGCCGCGCGCCAGTGGCGTGGCCGACTGGGCGGGGGCTTTCGTCGTCACCGCAGGCATCGGCATCGAAGCGAAGCTGGCCGAGTTCGAGAAGACGCACGACGACTACAGCAGCATCATGCTGAAGGCGCTGGCCGACCGTCTGGCCGAAGCCTTTGCCGAGTATCTGCACGCCAAGGTGCGTCGCGAGGACTGGGGTTACGCGCGCGACGAGCAGCTCGACAACGCCGCATTGATCGCCGAGAAGTACCGCGGCATCCGTCCGGCGCCGGGCTATCCGGCCTGCCCGGACCACACCGAGAAGGGCGATCTGTTCCGTCTGCTCGACGCAGAGGCGGCGATCGGCGTGTCGCTGACCGAAAGCTACGCCATGCTGCCGACCGCGGCGGTGAGCGGCTTCTACCTCGCCCACCCGGACGCGCAGTATTTCGCCATCACCAAGGTGGGTGCCGACCAGGTGGCCGATCTGGCGGCGCGCAAGGGTCTGCCCGAGCCGGTCATGAAGCGCTGGCTGGCGCCGGTGATCTGACCGACGGTCTGTGTCAGGCCGCGTGGCGGGCGTGCCCTGCCGCGCGGCCCTTGTAATACGAAGCGCGCCGGTGCGGCCGCTTCGATGAAACGATGAAACATGTATTGAGGCCGATGCAGGCGGCCGACGTCCCTGAAATCCTGCGCCTGCAGGCCGCGGCCTACGCCACGGCCGCCTTCGAACCGGAATCGGCCGCGGTCTATCTGAACCGCATGGCGCTGGCGCCCGACCTGTGCTGGGTGGCGGCCGATCCGCAGGGCGGGCTGCTCGGCTATCTGCTGTCCCACCCCTGGCATGCGGGCAAGCCGCCGGCGCTCGACACCGTGCTGGCGGCGCTGCCCCGTCCGGCCGCCCACTGGTATCTGCACGACTGTGCGGTCGATGCGCGTGCGCGCGGCGGCGGTGTCGCCGCGGCCCTGTATGAAGCCGCCCACGACGCGGCGGTGTGCCGCGGCCTGCGCGCCTCGGCCCTGGTGGCGGTTGGCCAGGCCGCCGCGTACTGGGGACAGCGCGGCTACCTGCCGGTCGATGCGCATCATGCGCTGGACAGCTATGGCGAAGGCGCCCGCTACATGACGCGCGCGCTCGGCTGATCAGCGGGAAATCGGTGCTTCGCCGGCGGACAGCGGCTCAGCTGTCCGGCAGCAGCGCCTGTCTTTCCTGCGCGCTCAGCGACAGCGTGCGATACACGCAGTAGGCGGCAAAGGCGTCGTTGGCGGCGTACAGCTTCTGTGCGTCGGTCAGCCGCGGCATGGCCCAGTTCGAGGTGGTGACCGCCTTGGACTTGCGGAAATTGCAGCCCAGCGTCAGCCCGACCGCGGCGCGCGCGCCCATCGAACTGTTGTAGCCGCGGCGGCGGAACACCGCGTCGAGGTCCAGCACCGCACGCAGCGTGGCCCCGAGGTTGGCGCGGATCTGTGCGCGGTCCGCGGACAGGCCGAAGCCCACTTTAAGCACACCCGGGTCTTCCAGCAGTGCGACGATGGCCGCGCGATGTGCCGGATCGCCGGCCTGCAGCAGCCAGGCGCGGTCGTGCAGCGCGAACTGCACCACATGCGGTCCGCTGCTCACTTCGCCCGGCTTGAAGGTGGGTTTCGATTCGGTGTCGAAGCCGGCCTCGCCGGCGCTGCGCAGCGCATCGATCGCGGCCGCCAGCGCGTCGGCGGTCGACGGCACTTCTATCCGTTCCAGCGTGAGCGCGGCGAACGGCGGGAGGGCGTCGGTTTCGGCCTTGGTCGGCCCCATCTTCCTCATGCCGCGGCCGCCGGCAGCAGCGACACGACGGTGTCCGGCGGGCGGCACAGCTTCGCGCCCAGCGGCGTCACGACGATGGGACGGTTCAGCAGCACCGGGTGTGCAGCGATGGCCGCGATCAGCGCGTCGTCGTCGAGCGCCGCGTTGTCCAGCCCCAGTTCGGCGTAGATCGCTTCCTTGCTGCGCATCAGGTCGCGCACCGGCACCTGACACGCGGCCACCAGCACCGCGATCTGGCCGGCGTCGAGCGGGGTATTCAGGTACTCGACCACGTGTGGCGTGATGCCGCGCTCGCGCAGGATGTCGAGCACGCCGCGCGAGTTGCTGCATTTCGGGTTGTGATAGACGGTGACGTCGAAATCCATGAGGGCGTCCGGTCGGAGTGAATGGCCGGACGATAGCAGAGCGCGCCGGCACCGGTCAGGCGCGGGCGCGCGCCGCGCCTCACTTCACCGGCAGCACGGCGGGCTGGCCGGCCTTCTTCACCATGAATACCGCGAAGCGCGCCGGTGCGCTCTGGCTGAGATTGCGCGCCTGGGTGTGGACGTCGCCCGGTTTTTCCTCGAACACGTCGCCCGGCTTGAGCCGCCGTTCCGGGCCGCCCTGCACCTGCATCAGCACTTCGCCTTCGAGCATGTAGACGAATACATGCGCGTCATGACGGTGAGGCGCGCTGATTTCGCCCGGGGCCAGCGTCACGACCAGCATGACGCCCTCGTCGAGGCCGGGCTGCAGCCTCTGGCTCAGCAGCTGTGCCACGCCGCTGCCGTGATCGTGCCCGGCGGCGAACACCGGCGCGGCCAGCGCCAGCAGCGATGCGGCCAGCCATGCGCGGGCTTTCATGCTGCCCTCCGTTCGACCGGCTGGCCCATCGAGATGGCAATGCGGTTCCAGGCGTTGATGGTGGCGATGGCGAAGCTGAGTTCGGCAATCTGCGCGTCCTCGAAATGGCGCTTCAGCGTGTCGAACTGTGCGTCGCTCGGCGCACCGTCGCCGATGCGGGTGAGCGTTTCCGCCCAGTCCAGCGCGGCGCGTTCGGCGTCGCTGAAGAAACCGCATTCGCGCCAGCCGGCCACCGTGTCCAGGCGCTGGCTGTCTTCGCCGAGGCCGCGCAGCGCAGTGGCGTGCATGTCCAGGCAGAAGGCGCAGCCATTCATCTGCGATACGCGCAGGTACACCAGTTCCAGCAGCGTCTTGTCCAGCTTGCCGTGACCGAGCAGGTCGGACAGCGAATACAGCGTCTTGTAGGCGTCCGCGGCGAGGCGGAAATAGGGCAGGCGCAGGCCGTGCATGAGTCGTCTCCGTTATCAGGGCGCACCGGAATCGGCGCGCTCATCAGCAAGACGCATCGGATGCCGCGCCTGTGACAGCCGGGTCGGCATTGAAGTCGGCGAGCTTGTCCGGGTTCAGCACCCCATACAGCGCGACCACGCGCTCGCCGTCGGTCACGATGGACAGTGTCGAGTGCAGCGCGCCCTCTCGAAAGCGCAGGATGGCCGGCTCGCCATTGACTATCCCCTCGCGCCATTCCAGACGGATGTCCGGGTTGCGCGCCACCGCGTAGTACAGCCAGGCGATGCGGGCGGCGCCCTGCAGTGGCTTGATCGTGGCCCAGGTCTTGCCGCCGCCGTCCGACACCGCAATCGCGTCCTCGGCCAGCAGGCTTTCTATGTCGTCGCGCCGGCCCGACTGCGCCGCCGCCATGAAGGCACGCAGTACCCGCAGATGAGCGGCGCGGTCGACCGTGAAGCGCGGCCTGTCCTCGCCGACGCGCGCCTTCGCGCGATGCACCAGCTGCCGGCAGGCCGCTTCGTTGCGCTCCAGCATCTTCGCCACTTCCGGGTAGTCGTAATCGAACACCTCGCGCAGCAGGAAGGCCGCGCGTTCGTCCGGCGTGAGACGTTCGAGTACCGCGATGAAGGCGATGGACAGGTTGTCGGCCAGTTCCAGCCGCGATTCCGGCGTGATCGGGTCGGCCGCGTCCAGCGGTTCCGGCAGCCAGGGGCCGACGTAGTGCCGCGTTTCCGCCTTGCGGGCGCGCAGGCGGTCCAGACTGAGCCGGGTCACTGTGGTGACCAGCCAGGCCTCGGCCGAGCGCAGGTCGTCCGGCGCCGATTCGTGCCAGCGCAGCCAGGCGTCCTGCAGCACGTCGTCGGCGTCGGCGCGCGAACCGAGCATGCGGTAGGCGATGCCCGTCAGGCGCTGGCGATGCTGATCAAAGGTGTGGGCGACGTTCGTCATCGTGCTCTCGGTGAGGGGCGGCGTTCTGTAGACGCTGAAGCACCGACCGGTGTGACAGCACCGGCCGGTTCCGCGCTCACATGCCGCGCACCGCGACGGCGGTGCGCGGAGGGCGCTCAGCCCTTGAGCGCGTTGTAGGTGGTGATCAGGTTGCGGTAGTCCGGAATGTGGTTGGACAGCAGCGTCGCCAGGCCTTCGACGTCGTTGCGCCAGTCGCGGTGCAGTTCGCACGCCACGCCGAACCAGTTGATCAGCTGGGCGCCGGCCTGCGACATGCGGTCCCAGGCGGAATGGCGGGCGATGTCGTTGAAGGTGCCGGAGGCGTCGGTCACGACGAACACGTCGAAGCCTTCCTCGATCGCCGACAGGGCCGGGAAGGCGACGCACACCTCGGTCACCACGCCGGCGATGAGGAGCTGCCTGCGGCCGGTGGCCTTGATCGCCTTCACGAAGTCCTCGTTGTCCCAGGCATTGATCTGGCCGGGGCGGGCGACGTAGGGCGCGTCCGGGAACATCTCTTTCAGTTCCGGCATCAGCGGGCCGTTCGGACCCTGTTCGAAGCTGGTGGTCAGGATGGTGGGCAGCTTGAAGTACTTCGCCAGATCGGCGGTGGCCAGCACGTTGTTGCGGAACTTGTCCGGATCGATGTCACGCACCAGCGACAGCAGGCCCGCCTGGTGGTCCACCAGCAGCATCACGGCATCGTCCTTGTTCAGCTTCTTGTAGGTCTTCGTGGTCATGGCAATTCTCCTTGCAGTTGAAGTGGGGTGCCGGTTGGGTGTCTTCAGGCTTCGTGGCATCCGGCGGAGGAATCCCTGCGCGCCCCGGTGCGCGCAGGGGGTGAAACGGATCAGGTCGTCGCGGCTTCGAAACGCCCGCTGTTGAAATCGTCGATCGCCTCGCGGATTTCCTCCTTCGTGTTCATCACGAAGGGGCCGTAGCCGGCGATCGGTTCGTCTATCGGTTCGCCGGCCAGCAGCAGCACGGTGGCGTCGCTGTCCGCCGCGATCGAGAAGCCGCCGCCCTCGCGGTGGTAGAGCGCCATCTGCGCTTCGCGCACCGGCTGGCTGCCATTGGCGCGGATCAGACCGTGCAGCACCACCAGCGCCAGCGTGTGGCCCTCCGGCACCGTCAGTTCGAGGTCGGCGCCGGCCTTCAGCTTCAGGTCCCACACATCGACCGGCGTGAAGGTGCGGGCCGGTCCCTTGCGTCCAGCGTATTCGCCGGCAATGACACGCAGATGTCCGGCGCCATCCGGCAGCTCGACCACCGGAATGTCGGTCTTCGCCAGATGCTGGTAGCCCGGTGCGGCGCGCTTGTCGCGTGCCGGCAGATTCACCCACAGCTGCACCATTTCCAGCGGGCCGCCGCGGCGGGTGAAGTCCGGCGAGTGGAATTCCTCGTGGATGATGCCGGCACCGGCGGTCATCCACTGCACGTCGCCCGGGCCGATGACGCCGCCGGCGCCGGTCGAGTCCTGGTGGGCGACTTCTCCGTCATAGACGATGGTGACCGTTTCGAAGCCGCGGTGCGGGTGGCGGCCGACGCCGCGCGGCGTGTCCGACGGCTCGAAGGTCGCCGGGCCGGCATAGTCCAGCAGCAGGAAGGGGCTCACGTGGCGGCCCATCGAGTCGTAGGAAAACAGCGAGCGCACCGGAAAGCCGTCGCCGACCCAGTGCTGGCGGGGAGCGCTGTACAGACCTGCAATCTTCTTCATGGCGTTTCTCCTGTTCGTTCGCACCGTTCCGTCTGAACCGTGCTGCGTTGAGGTGAATACTAGATACGCGACAATCAGCCCGCCAGACTGCAAAATCGCTATTCAGCGTTCTATTGGTGGAACGATAGGAGAGGCCATGCAGGACCTGAACGATCTGTACTTCTTTGCCCGCGTGGTCGAGCACGGCGGCTTCGCGCCGGCCGCCCGCGCGCTGGACATGCACAAGTCCAAGCTCAGCCGGCGCATCGCGCTGCTGGAAGAGAAGCTGGGCGTGCGGCTGATCCAGCGCTCGACCCGCCGCTTCGCGGTGACCGAGATCGGCCAGGCCTATTACGGCCACTGCGTGGCCATGCTGGTCGAGGCCGAGGCGGCGCAGGAAGCGGTCGAGCGCACGCGCGCCGAGCCGCAGGGCATCGTGCGGCTGGCCTGCCCGACCGCGCTGCTCGAATACCAGGTGGCCGACATGCTGAGCCGCTACATGGCGGCCTGCCCGCGCGTGCAGATCCATGTGGAAAGCACCAACCGGCGCGTGGACGTGATCCGCGAAGGCTTCGACCTCGCCATCCGTGTGCGCTTTCCGCCGCTGGAAGATACCGACCTCGTGATGAAGGTGCTGGGCGACAGCCTGCAGCGACTGGTCGCGCATCCGGATCTGATCGCGCCGCTGGGCGAGGTGCGCGTGCCGGCCGATCTGGCGTCGGTGGCCAGCGTGGCCTGGGGGCCGGCGCAGCGCGAGCACCTGTGGGCACTGGAAGGCCCGGACGGCGCCAGCGCCCAGGTGCGCCACGCGCCGCGGCTGGTGACCGACGACCTGGCCACGCTGCGCAGTGCTGCGCTGCACGGCATCGGTGTCGCCCAGCTGCCCACGATGATGGTGCGCGACGACCTCGCCAGCGGGCGGCTGATCGACGTGCTGCCGCACTGGGCGCCGCGCTGCGGCATCGCCCACGTCGTGTTCCCGTCGAGGCGCGGCCTGCTGCCGGCGGTGCGCGGGCTGGTCGACCACCTTGCGGGCGAATTCGCGCAGCTGCCGTCCGACCGTCCGGTGGCCGGCGGCCAGACCGTCAGCCGCGTCGGGCTGTAAGCGGCCGCGGGCCGGTTCGGGAACGCCGACGGTCGCCTGCGATCTGCACCTGAGCATGAAAATCCGAATGGAGTGAGTACCCGATGTTCCGCACCCTGAAAGAGCTGTTCGACAGTTTCGCCGCGCCGGCGGCCGATCCGGCCGCCACCGAACACCAGCTGCAGCTGGCCACCGCGGTGCTGCTGGTCGAGGTGATGCGCGCCGATCCGGAGATCGGCGACGCCGAGCGCGCCGCCGCGATGCAGGCGCTGCGCGACAAGTTCGCGCTGGCCGGCGACGAGGTCGAGCGGCTGATCGAACTGGCCACCACGACCGCCGCCGAGGCCTATGACTATCAGCGCTTCACCGGCCAGCTCAACCGCGCCTTCGACGCCGACCGCAAGCTGCGCGTGATCGAACTGATGTGGCAGGTCGCCTATGCCGACGGTCACCTGCATGCGCATGAGGCGCACGTGATGAAGAAGGTGGCCGAGCTGCTCTACATTCCGCACGCCGATTACATCCACGCCAAGCTGGCCGCACGCGACGCTGTCGGCGCGCGCTGACAGCCCGTGGATTGCGCGCGGCGGCGGGTCCGCCGCACAATCCCCCCTGGATATTCCGGCGCCTCCCATGTCCCTCACGCTGCCCGCCCAGACCCTCGCCTGCCACGAATGCGATCTGCTGCAGACCGAGCCCGCGCTCGCGCCCGGCCAGACCGCGCGCTGCGTGCGCTGTGGCGCCCTTCTCGCGCGCAATCCGCCGGACAGCCTGGACCGCACGCTGGCGCTCACGCTGACCGCCGCCATCCTCTACGTGATCGCCAACGCGTGGCCGCTGGTCGGCCTCGACATGCAGGGGCGACGGGTCGAGGTGACGCTGATCGGCGCGGTGCAGGCGCTGTGGTCCGAAGGCATGACGCCGGTGGCCGCGCTGGTGTTCGGCACTGCGCTGCTGTTTCCGCTGCTCGAACTGGCGATGATTCTGGTGGTGCTCATTCCTCTGCGCCTGGGCCGGGTGTCGCCGCGCATGGCGCCCTTCTTCCGGCTGGTGCGCTCGGTGCAGCCCTGGGGCATGGTCGAGGTGTTCCTGCTCGGCATGCTGGTGTCGCTGGTGAAGCTGTCGCACATGGCCACGGTGCTGCTCGGCCCGGCCTTCTGGGCGATGGCCGCGCTCATCCTGACCGTGACGCTGGCCGGCCGCGCCTTCGACAGCCGGCTGCTCTGGCAGGCGCCGCCGGCGGGCGCCGGCGCATGAGCGGCGTGATGCCGGCCGGCGGACGGCTCACCGCGCGCGAAGCCGGGCTGGCGAGCTGCCACGTGTGCGGCCAGCTCGCCCGCCACGTCGCGCACCGCGCGCTGCGCTGTCCGCGCTGCCGGGCGCCGCTGCATCTGCGCAAGCCCGCCAGCGTCTCGACCACCTGGGCGCTCATCGTCGCGTCGGCCATCCTGTTCGTGCCGGCCAACCTGCTGCCGATGATGACCACCTCGTCGCTGCTGGGCACCCAGCGCGACACCATCATGAGCGGCGTGGTGTTCCTGTGGCGGAGCGGTTCCTGGCCGTTGGCGGCGGTGGTGTTCTTCGCCAGCATCGTGGTGCCGCTGCTGAAGATCCTCGCGCTGGCCTGGCTCACCGCCTCGGTGCAGCGCCGCTCGCGCCGCCGGCTGATGCAGCGCACGCGGCTTTACCGGCTGGTCGAGTTCGTCGGTCGATGGTCCATGCTGGACATCTACGTCATCACGCTGCTGGTGGCGCTGGTCAATTTCCGCGGCATCGCCACCATAGAGGCCGGCCCGGCCGCCATCGCCTTCGGTGCGGTGGTGGTGCTCACCATGTTCGCCGCCATGACCTTCGACCCCCGCCTGATCTGGGACCCGCTCGCCGGCCCGGACGACCTTGCCCGCCATGACTGAACCGACGTCCGATCCCGCGCCCTCCGCGCTGCCCGCCGCGGTCGTCGAGCCGCCGCGCCGCTTCCGCATTCCGCTGGTGTGGATCATTCCCATCGTCGCCGCGCTGATCGGGCTCTTCCTGGCCGCGCGCACCTGGATGGAACAGGGGCCGGTCATCACGCTGCAGTTCCGTACCGGCGCCGGGCTGGAGCCGGGCAAGACCCGCATCAAGTACAAGGACATCGACGTCGGCGTGATCACCCGGGTCAAGCTGTCGGACGACGGCGCGCATGTGCAGGCCGAGGCGCAGATGGCGCGCGAGGCGGAGCGGCTGCTGGTCGAGGACACCCGCTTCTGGGTGGTCAGGCCGCGCGTGTCCGGCAGCGCGGTGTCCGGGCTCGACACGCTGCTGTCCGGCGCCTACGTGGGCATGGATGCCGGCAAGACCGACGCCTCCCGCCGCGATTTCGTGGCGCTGGAGGATGCGCCGGTGATCGCGCTCGACGTGCCCGGCCGCAGCTTCGCGCTGCACGCCGACAACCTCGGCTCGGTGGATGTCGGCACCCCGGTCTATTTCCGGCGCATTCAGGCCGGCCAGGTGACCGCTTTCAAGCTCGACGAACAGGGGCGTCATCTCGACATCCAGGTGTTCATCAAGTCGCCTTACGACCGTTACGTGACGGTGGATACCCGCTTCTGGAACGCCAGCGGCATCGACCTCAGGCTGGGCGCCGACGGCCTGCAGCTGAATACCGAATCGGTCAGTTCCATTCTGGCCGGCGGGCTCGCCTTCGAAACGCCGGAAGGCGGCGATACCGAACCGGCGCCGGCGGACGCCGACTTCCGCGTGTTCTCGACCCGCGCCGAAGCGCTCAAGCAGCCGAGCGCCAGCGCCCAGGTCTGGCGTCTCCGCTTCACCGAAACCGTGCGCGGCCTGTCGGTCGGCGCGCCGGTGGATTTCCGCGGCATACAGATCGGTGAGGTGATCGCGATCGCGCCGGATGTCGATGTCGATGCGGCGGACGTCGGTCTCAAGGTCGATATCGCGGTGTTCCCTGAGCGCATGCGTTCGCGTGACGCCGCCGAGCGCGAACTGAGCGGCGAGGCCTTCCACGCGCTGATGGACAGGCTGGTCGCGCGTGGCCTCCGGGCCCAGCTGCGCAATGGCAGCCTGGTGACCGGCCAGCTCTATGTCGCGCTCGATTTCTTCCCCGGGGCCGGCAAGGCGCGCGCCAACTGGGCGTCCAGGCCGCCGCAGCTGCCGACGCAGCGCGGCAGCCTGGACGAGCTGCAGGCCACGCTGGCGCGCATTGCCGGCAAGCTCGACCGCCTGCCGCTGGACGACATCGCCGCCGAAACGCGACGTGCCATCGCCGGCCTGGCCAGCGCGGTCGAGCGCACCGAAGCGCTGATGGCGCGGCTGGACGGGCTGGCGTCGAACGAGGTGCGCGCCACCGTGGACGAAACCCGCCTGGCCATGGCGGAAGCGCGCGCCGCGGTCGCCGACGGCCGCCGTCTGCTGGCCAGCGACGCCCCGCTGCAGCAGGACCTGCGCGACAGCCTGCAGGAACTGTCGCGCGCCGCGCAGGCGCTGCGTCATCTGGCCGACACGCTGGAGCGCCATCCGGAGGCGCTGCTGCGCGGCAAACCCGAGGAGAAGCCGTGATCCGCACTCCGTTCGCACCGCTTCTTGCCCTGTGCGCCGCACTGATGCTTGCCGGCTGCGGCAGTTCGCCCGCGCCGCGCCAGTACACGCTGGCTGCGGACGCGCTGCCGGCCGGCGCCGGCGCCGCCTCGCCCACGGTGGTGATCGGCCCGGTGTCGCTGCCGGAGGCGGTGGACCGTCTGCAGATCGTGCGTCGCGTCGACGGCACGCGCAGCGAGCCGGCGGACGGTCACCGCTGGGCCGGTGCGCTGAAGGCCGAAGTGGCGAGGCGTCTGGCGGTTTCGCTCGCGCGCGAAAGCGGTCTGGCGCGCGTGGTGGCCGCACCGCAGAACAGCATTGCGCGCCCGGATATCACGGTGCCGGTGGATGTGCTGCGCTTCGACGCCGACGGCTTCTCGTCGGTCGCGCTGGATGCCGCGTGGTCGGTGCGGCGCGACGGCCGCGAAATCGCCAGCGGCCGCTTCAGCCGCAGCGAGCCGGTGGCGGCGGCCCGCTACGACGCACTGGTGGCCGCGCACGGCCGCCTGGTCGATGCGCTGGCGGCCGACATCGCGACCGCGATCCGCGCCACGCCCTGAGCCGGCTCAGCGCCCGGGCAGCGCGGCGTCGAACGGAAACAGCCAGGGCAACAGCAGCATGCACAGCGCGAGCACCAGTACCGTCAGCGGTACGCCGATGCGCACGAAATCCGAGAAGCGGTAGCCGCCGGGCCCGAACACCAGCGTATTGACCGGCGACGACACCGGCGTCATGAAGGCGGCCGAGGCCGAAATCGCCACTGCCATCGCGAACGGGTAGGGCGACAGGCCGAGCTGTCCGGCCAGTGCCACCGCGATCGGCGCCATCAGGACGGCGGTCGCCGTGTTGGACATGAACAGGCCGACCAGCGAGGTCAGCACGAACAGCAGCGCCAGCAGGACGTGCGGCGAGGCCTCGCCCGCCGTCGACCGAAGCAGGCCGACGATGAGGTCGATGCCGCCGGTTTTCTGCAGCGCGATGGCGAACGGCAGCATGCAGGCGATCAGCACCAGGCTCTGCCAGTGCAGCGAGCGATAGGCGCCGTCGACGTCGATGCAGCGGAAGGCGCCGAGCAGCAGACAGCCGATCAGTGCGGCGATGACGTTCGGCACGACGCCGCTCACCATGAGCGCGATCGTGAGTACCACGCTGAACACGGCCTGCGGCGCACGCCGGGCCGCCGGGGCCGCTTCGCCGATTTCGGCCGGCAGTGTCAGCACCAGCAGATCGTGCGCCTGCCGGTGCAGTTCGCGGATGGACTTCCAGCTGGCCGCGACCAGCAGCGTGTCGCCCATGCGCAGTGGCGTCTTCAGCGGATCGGCCGCCAGCTGGCGGCCGCGCCGGCGCAGCCCGATCAGGTTGAGGCCGCGCTGGGCACGCAGCCGCAGTTCCAGCGCGCTTTTTCCGATCATGCCCGAGCCCGGCGGCAGCAGCAGTTCGGCCAGCCCGTACTCCCGGGTAATGGCCGCGATGCAGGCCTTGTCCATCGGCAGCGGTTCGAGCTTCATGTCCGCAATGAAGGCATCGGCGGCAGGCTCGTCCGGCGGCAGGTCCACCAGCAGCACGTCGCCCGGCTGCAGCGCGCGATGGGTGGACTGCGTGAAGCTGCGTTGGCCGAGCGGGCTGGTCCGTTCGATCAGCAGCACGTTGGCGCCGTGGCGCACCCGGGGCTGCAGCGTCGACAGCGTGTGGCCGGCCATCGGTGACGCCGCACCGACTCGCAGCCTGCGGGTACGGCCGCGCAGTCCGTAGCTGTCGGCCAGATCCTGCAGCCGGCGGTCACGGCGCCGCGCTTGCGGGGCGCCGGACGCGCCGAGCCAGCGCCGCACCGCCAGCATGTAGGCGATGCCGGTTGCCAGCACCGCCAGTCCGACCGGCGTGAAGTCGAAGAAGCCGAAGCCGGCCTGGCCGCCGTGTTCCAGCGCGCTGCTCAGCACCATGTTGGGCGGCGTGCCCACCAGCGTGAGCATGCCGCTCATCAGGCCGGCGAAGGCCAGCGGCATCAGCAGCCGCCCGGGCGCGACGTCGATCCGCGCTGCCACGCTGAGCGCGACCGGAATGAACAGCGACACGACGCCGGTCGAACTCATGACCGACCCCAGTCCGGCGACGCACAGCATGAGCAGCACCAGCAGCCGCACTTCGCTGTGACCGGTGCGTGCCACCAGCCAGTCGCCAACGCGGAAGGCCACGCCGGTCCGCGTGAGGCCTTCGCCCAGCACGAAGAAAGCCGCGATCAGCAGCACGTTGGGATCGGAAAAACCGGACAGCGCTTCGCGCAGATCCAGCACGCCGCACAGCACCAGGCCGATCAGCCCGAGCAGGGCGGCCACGTCCATGCGCGGACGGTTGAGCATGAAGCAGGTGACGCAGAGGCCCAGCAGGGCGAACACGATCAGCGTGTCGTTCGTCATGGAGCGGTAGAGCAGCGGTCAACGGAGGCGCAGACGATAGCGCAGAAGCCGGGCCCGGCCGGCACTTCCGCGCACCGGCGCCCACGGCCGTGATCCGGAAGGCGTGATCCGAAAGACGTGATCCGAAAGGCCTATGCACGCCGTGTCGCGCCGGATACGGCTGTAACGCAATGTCGATGTAATCCGGTTTGCCTCTTTCCGGACTGCTTCATCATGACTCTTCATCTTCTTCCCCGCCGGCTGCGCACGCTGCTCGCGACGCTCGCGTATGCCTGCGCCGCGCAGGCTGCGGTCGCTGCCGACATCACGCCCTATCTGCAGACCCCCACCGCGAACTCGATCTGGGTGACCTGGAAAACCGCCGAAGGCGACGAATCCGTGGTCGAGTACGGCGTCGATGGCGGTCCGCTGGACCGCACCGCGTCCGGGGCTACCCAGACGCTGGCCGCCAGCTACCGGCTGCACGGCGTGCAGCTGACCGGCCTGCAGCCGGAAACGCTGTACAGCTATCGCGTGCGCACCGGCAGTCAGCTGTCGCCGGTGTTCCGCTTCCGCACCCAGCCCACCGCCGCGCGCAAGAGCGGCCACTTCCGCATTCTGGTGACCGGCGATCACCAGTTGCGCAACGACGACCGCCATACGCCGCTGCTGCAGGCGGCGAAGGCGAAGATCCAGGCGCTGACCGGCCAGCCGCTGGAAGAGGCGGTGCACCTGATGCTGAACAACGGCGACCAGGTCGATGTCGGCACGCTGGATCACTACGAATTCGTGCACATGAAGCCGTCGGCGGTGGTGTCCGGCAATCTGGCCATCATGACCGCGCTGGGCAATCACGAAACCTATTACGACCCGGGCCTGGCCAACTGGCGCGCGCACAACTTCTACGACGGCATCAGCTACAAGGGCCTCGCCGCCGCCGCGGATGAAAGCTACTACGCGCATCAGGTCGGCCGCGTGCTGCTGGTCTATCTGAATTCGGAGTCGAACTTCGCCGCGCAGGCTGAATGGCTGCGCAAGGTGGTGGCCGCCGCGAACGTCGATCCGGACGTGGACTGGGTAATCAGCGTGGTGCATCGCCCCTACCAGGCGGAGCAGTACGTCGGCGACATTTCGCAGTGGTTCCGCGACACCGCGATGCCCATCCTGGCCGGTACCCGCAAGCACGCGCTGAACATCGGCGCCCACCACCACCTGTACGCACGCGGCCAGACCCGCGACTGGCCGGTCTATCACATCATCAGCGGCGGCACCGCCTGGGACCAGTTCTGGGGCCAGTCGACCGAGCGCGACATGGATGACGTGCAGAAAACCATCGCCAACTGGACCTGGCAGCTGATCGATTTCGATCTCGATGCGCGCACGATGAAGGTGTCGTCGTACGCCGAAGGCCATCCGAAGCTGGGCTTCGCCTACAGCAGCCGGCTGGTCGATGAGTTCGAGCGCCGTCTCGATGCGGCCGGCCCGGACAAACCCGAACTGACCGGCAGCGCCGACGGCGCAGTGGTCACGCTGCCGCACGGCTTCACGCTGTCGCCCTTCCGGTCGCCGTCCGGCATGGCGCTGAACAGCACCCAGTTCCAGATTTCGCGTGATGCCGCCTTCACCGGCACCGTGGTCGACCTGATCCGCGACGTCGAGAACGTCTATGGCGACACCGGCGCGCCGGACTACGAACCGGTGGACATCCACGCCGGCGTCGACATCGAAACCTATACCGTGCAGCCGTACGGCCTGAACAACGGCAGTTACTACATCCGTGCCCGTCACCGCGACGCGAATGCCGAGTGGTCGCCGTGGTCGGACGCGCGCAGCTTCAAGGTCGAAGGCAGTGCGGACGGCGATCCGGCCCTGCGTCTGGCGAAGAAGGTGTGGGCACCGGGCGAACCGGTGGTGATCGAGTACATGAACGGCCGCGGCAAGGCGAAGGACTGGGTGGCGGTCTATCGCAAGGGCCAGACCCCGGGTTCGGCTTCACCGTCGGTGAAGTGGAGCTATGTGTCGGGCATCAGCGGCCAGCTCGCCTTCTCCGGTCTGGCGGCCGGCGTCGAGTACTACGTCGCCTTCATGACCGACGACAGCTATGTCGAGATCGCGCCGCGCATGCCCTTCTACGTCGGCGACATGCCGGAACTGACGATCAGCAAGACGCAGTTCAATGCCGGCGAGCGCCCGACCTTCAGCTGGAGCGGTGCGCCGGCCGGTGCCAAAGACTGGATCGGCGTGTATCGCGTCGGCCAGACGCCGGGCGGCATCGGTTCCACCGTGTGGGCCTACACCCCGACCGAATCGGGCACGGTCACGCTGGGCGCGCTGAACAAGGGCTACTACTACGCCGCCTTCTTCATCAACGACGCCTACTTCGAAATTTCCGACCGCGTGCCGTTCGCGGTGGGCAGCGAAATCGCGAGCGTGAGCCTGGTGAAGAGCGCACTGGCCAGCGGCGAGCGTCTGGACATCCGCTTCTCGGACGGTCCGGGCACCGCCAAGGACTACATCGGCGTGTTCCGCAAGGGCGCCACGCCGGGCATCGACCTGCTGGTGGCCTACTACTACGTCGATGGCCGCGCCGGCGGCAGCCTGTCGCCAGCGGACGCGCTGCCGGACGGCGAGTACTTCCTCGCGCTGTACATCAACGACTCCTACACCGAAGTGTCGAACCGGGTGGACTTCACGGTCGGCGCCGGCAGCGAGCCGCAACCGGATCCGCGCGTGTTCGGCCTGGCCGGCAATCTGATCCGCACCGGCGACGCGCTGACGGTGAACTGGTCCGGCATGCCGGGCAACGCGACCGACTGGATCGGCGTCTATCGCTCGACCCAGACCCCGGGCAGCAGCAGCCCGTCGGTGCAGTGGCGCTACGCGGGCGGTGCCGCCGGCACGGCGGCCTTCAGTGGTCTGGCCGCCGGCGAGTACTACGTCGCCTTCCTGCTGAACGACGGTTACGAAGAAGCCGCTCCGCGGCTGCCCTTCACCGTGCGCCGGCGCGGCGACATCAACGGCGACGGCCGCATCGATGTGGCCGACCGCGACGCGCAGCGCGCCGCACTCGGCAGCTGCGAGGGCGATGCGCGCTACCAGCCGCTGGCCGATTTCGACGCCGACCGCTGCATCAGCCAGGCCGACTACAGGCTCTGGTACGCACTTTTCACCAAACAGTGATGACTGTGGGCGGGGTCTGAGTGCTCCGCCCCGCAAGGAGAATCCCCATGATGATGAAAACCCTCGTCGCCGCACTGATCGCTGCCGGCACCCTGTCGGCCCATGCCGCCACCGTATCGCTGTCCGGCACCGCGGCCGCCTCGGTCGGCCAGACCTTCTCGCTGGACGTGCTGCTGCAGCAGCCCTTCGACGGCGAACGCGCCGGCGACGAACTGCTGGCGTTCGGCATGGACCTGTCCTTCGACGGCAGTCTGCTGAAGCTGCTCGGTGTGTCGCTGGCGCCGGTCTGGAATGACGATTCGGCATTCACCGGCGTCCTGTTGTCCGGCTCCGCCTTCCCGGGCGTGGCCGATGAAGGGCAGGGCGCGCTGACGCTGGCCACGCTGTCCTTCCAGGTGCTGGGTGCGGGCAGCACGTCGATCGCGCTGGCCAGCGATGCGGCCGGCAATTTCAATCACGGCCTGGTCTATCTGATGGCGCCGACGCTGGACGTGCAGGCTTCGCACGCGCTTGCGCTGAGCGTGCCGGAACCCGGCAGCTACGCGATGATGCTGGCCGGTCTCGGCCTGCTGTCGCTGGCAGCACGCCTTCGCGGCTGACGCCCGGCTGCGCTCGCATCAGGCCGGCGCGCGCCAGCGTCGGCACACCAGATCGCCGGGTTCGCCGGACACCGCCACCGCCGCGGCATAGCCCGCAGGCATGGCCACGCTGCGGCAGCTCAGCCGGCTGGCGGCGTCGTTGTCCGGACAGACGATGCCGCTGCCGCCCGACTGCAGCACGCTGAAGGCGCGCAGCGGAATGCCCAGGCCGCGTCCCCAGGCCTTCACGCAGGCTTCCTTGCGGGTCCACAGCGCATAGAACGCATCGAGCCGGCGTTCGCCGGCGGCGGCGATGGCGGCCCGTTCGTCGTCGGCGAACACCTGGGCGGCCACTGCATCCAGATCGTCATGCGGGCGCACCACCTCGACATCGACGCCGAGGTCGCGGCCGCGGGCCAATGCCACCAGCACCGCGTCACCCGAGTGCGACAGGTTGAAGCGCAGGTCGTCATGACTGCCCGGCGGCAACCGGGGTTTGCCGTGCGCGCCAGTCGACAGCGGCAGATCGGCCGCCGGTTCGCCGGTGTAGCGCGCAAGCAGTTCGCGCAGCACCGCGTGTGCGAGCACGAACAGCGCGCGGTCTGCAGGCTGCTGCAGGCGTGCCGCACGGGCGCGTTCTTCCGCGCCGAGCACGCGGTCGTCCGCGGGGTCGCCGCGTTCGGCCAGCCACAGGTGCACGGCCGCGCCCTGCAGCAGCGGGCGGGGTTCAGACGCCATGGGCCTCCCCGGCCATGTCCTCTTCCAGCCGTTGCCGGATCAGCGCGGCCAGCGCGTCCACGTGCGGCGGCTTCATCATCAGTCCGTGGCTGCCGCTGACCGAATGCAGGGTCAGGTTGCCGCCCACCCGTCGCGACCAGCCGAGCAGCGGATCGCTCGCCTCCAGTCGCGACACGTCGGCGATGTACAGATCGACCCGACCCGGATACATGCGTGGCCGGTAGCTCCAGTGCGCCCACCAGTGCGCCGAGGCGCCGTCCGGGAAGCCGCCCGGCGGCTTCAGCCCAAGCGCGTGCAGCAGCGCGTGGGTGATCCGGTCGCGCTGCAGCAGCGGCCGCAGCCGCGCGCGCAGGCGGCCGATCAGGCCGCTGCCGGCGGGGCGGCGGTATACCCCGGGCGCCCAGGTATCGAGCAGGCCGAGGAAGGCGATGTCTTCGCCGGCCGCGCGCAGCTGCTGCGCCATTTCGAACGCGACCGTGCCGCCGCTGGAAAAACCGGCGATGCGGTAAGGACCGTGCGGCTGCTGTTCGCGCATCGCTGCGATGCAGTCGGCGGCGATCGCCTCCACCGAGGTGCGAGCCGGTTCGCCGCCGCCGACGCCGACCGCATTCAGGCCGATCACCGGCTGGTCGTCCGGCAGCGCACGCGCCAGTTCGAAGTAGTGGAACAGGTTGCCGCCTATCGTGTGCACGCAGAACAGCGGCGGCCGGCTGCCACCGGCGCGTATCGGTACCCGCAGCGGCCAGCGCACGCGGCCGCTGGCATCGCGCAGCAGGCCGGCGATGGCGCGCACGGTACGGGCGCGGAACCAGAAGGTGTCCAGCGGCAGGCGCTGGCCGAAGCTGCGTTCGATCGCGTCCGCCATGCGCACCGCCAGCAGCGAGTGGCCGCCGATGGCGAAGAAATCGTCCTCGACCGACAGGCCGTCGCGGCCGAACAGGCTTTCCCAGATCGCCAGCAGGTGACGCTCCGCCGCGTCGCGCGGTCGCGCGCCGGCGGTGCCGCCGCTGGCCGCGGCCGGGTCGGGCAGGCGGGCGCGGTCCAGCTTGCCGTTGGCGGTCAGCGGGAAGCGTTCGAGCGCGATCACCGCCGACGGCAGCATGTAGGTCGGCAGCTGTGCCGCAAGGCGGCTCCGCAGCGCGGCGCCGTCCAGCGCCTCGCCGGCCACCCAGGCCAGCAGTCGCCGTTCGCCGGCCGGCGTGGTACGCAGCATGACCGCGGCCTGCTGCACGCCGGGCAGCGCGGCGAGCGCGGCCTCGATCTCGCCCGGCTCGATGCGGAAGCCGCGCAGCTTGATCTGTTCGTCATTGCGGCCGATGAAGTCCAGCGTGCCGTCCGCACGCCAGCGCACCCGGTCACCGCTGCGGTAGAGGCGGGCGCCCGGTTCGGCCGACCACGGGTCGGGCACGAAGCGCTCGGCACTGAGGTCCGGCCGGCCCAGATAGCCGCGCGCGACGCCGGCGCCGCCTATCCACAGCTCGCCTTCCACGCCCACCGGCACCGGCTGCATGGCGGCGTCCAGCACATGGACGGTGGTGTTGGCGATCGGCCGGCCGATCGGGACGGCGGTGCAGTCTTCCGGCAGCGGCGACGCAATGGTGTGGCAGCAGGTGAAGGTGGTGCCTTCGGTCGGACCGTAGCCATTGATCAGCGTCACGCCGGGCAGCGCGGCCTGCGCGCGCCGCACATGCGGCACCGACAGCGCCTCGCCGCCGGTGAGCAGCTGGCGCAGCCCGCGCAGCGCCTCCGGTCGTTCGTCGATCAGCGTGTTGAACAGCGCGGCGGTGAGCCACAGCGTGCTCACGCCCTGTTCGCGGATGACCGCCTCCAGCCCGGCTGCGGTCGGCACCGCTTCCGGATGCACCACGCAGCGTGCGCCATTGAGCAGCGCGCCCCACAGTTCGAAAGTGGCGGCGTCGAAGGTGGGCGGCGCCAGCAGCAGGAAGGTTTCGTCGGCATCCAGCTTCGCGTAGGCGGTGTCGCGCACCAGTCGCACCACGCTGCGCTGTTCCACCATGACGCCTTTGGGCTGACCGGTCGAGCCGGAGGTGTAAAGCACATAGGCCAGACTGCGCGCGTCGCCCGCAGGCGGCGGATTGTCGGCCGGTGCGGCGGCGATGCCGGCGTCGTCGAGCTGCAGGCGCTGCACGCCGTCGAGGGCCGGTGCGTCGTGCGCGGCCAGTACCACGGTCACGCCGGCGTCGCGCAGCATGTAGTCGATGCGGGCCGCCGGATAGTCCGGATCCACCGGCAGGTAGGCCGCGCCGGCCTTGACGATGCCGAGCAGCGCGACCGCCTGGTCCAGCGAACGCTTCATGCACAGGCCGACGCAGCGGTCAGGCCCTGCGCCCAGCGCACGCAGACGGTGGGCGATGCGGTTGGCGCGCGCGTTCAGTTCGCCGTAGCTCAGCGTGTGCCCGTCGCCGGTCAGCGCCACCGCGTGCGGCCGGCGGGCGACCACCTGTTCGAACAGCGAAGCCAGCGTGGCGTCGGCCGGATAGCCGGTGGCACTCTCGTTGAAGGCGTGCAGCGCCTGCAGTTCGCCAGCGGTGAGCAGCGGCAGCGTGGCCACCGCACGGTCACCGTGGTCGGCGAAGGCGTGCAGCAGCGTGCACAGATGGCCGGCCATGCGTGCCACCGTGTCGTGGTCGAACAGCGCGCAGGCATACTCGATCGACATCTGCAGCGCCTGGCCGGCTTCGCGCACTTCGAGCGTCAGGTCGAACTTGGCGATCGGGCGGCTGACCGGCAGCGCGTCCGCCGGGTGGCCGCCGAGCTGCAGGCGCAGGTCGTCGGCCGGCTGCAGCACGAACAGCGTCTGGAACAGCGGATTGCGTCCGCGTTCGCGGGTCGGCTGCAGCGCGCGCACCAGACCTTCGAACGGCTGGTCGGCGTGATCGAAGGCGGCCAGCACGCGGCTGCGCACATCGGCCAGCAGCGCGGGCAGCGGCTGGTCGGCGGCCACCGCGATGCGCATCACCAGCGTATTCACGAACAGCCCGGCCACGCCGTCGAACTCGCCCTGATCGCGACCGGCCACCGGGGTGCCGATGGCGACGTCGTCCTGCCGGCTCCAGCGCGCGAGCAGCAGCGCCCACGCGGCGAGCAGCACCATGTACAGCGTGCAGCCGCTGCTTCGTGCGAGTGCGCGCAGACGGGCGGTGAGCGCGGCGTCGAGCATGCATTCGACGCTGGCGCCGGCGTAGTCCGGCTGCGCCGGCCGCGGCCGGTCGGTCGGCAGGTCGAGCACCGGCAGGTCGGCCAGTGCGCTGCGCCAGTAGTCCAGCAGCTGTGCGCCGCGCGGCCCGGCGAGCCGGGCCTGAAGCCGTGCCGCATGGTCGGCGCAGCTCAGTCGCAGCGGTGACAGCGATGCCGGCCGGCCGGCCCGTTCGCCGTCATACAGCGCGGACAGGTCGCGCCGCAGCACGCTCTGCGACCAGCCGTCCGACACCAGGTGATGCACCACCCACTGCAGGATGGTGCGGCCGTCCGGGCCGGGCCACAGCGCGGCCCGCGCCAGCGGCGGCTGATCGAGTGCGAAGGCGCGCTGTGCGTGCGCGTCCGCATCGTCCGGGGAAATCCGTTCCAGCGGGCAGCGTGCGCTGGCGTCGATGCGCTGCACCGGTTCGCCGTCGATCTCGATGAAGCCGGTGCGCAGCGACGGGTGGCGGGCGACCAGCGCGTCGAGCGCGCGCTGCAGCGTGTCCGCGTCCCAGCCTTCGGGCAGATTCCAGCGTTCGACGATGTGGTACAGGCCCGGGCGTTCGCTCCAGCGCTCGATGAACCAGAGCGCGGCCTGGGCCGGTGTGCATGGCGCCTGTCCGGCATCGGAGGAGGCGGTCACCGCAACCGTTGTTTCGGCGGGCAGCACTTGGCGCAGCGACTGCAGGCGCGGTGCCAGTTCGGCCGGGGTGGGGGCTTCGAACAGCGTGCTCAGCGGCAGATGGATGTTGAACAGACGGCCGATGCGGCTCACCAGCCGCACCGCCAGCAGCGAATGTCCGCCCAGGTCGAAGAAGTGGTCGTGCGGCCCGGCCTGCGGCAGCGCCAGCACATCCGCCCACAGTTCGCACAGCATGGCCTCGACCGGGCTGCGCGAGCCGGTGGCGACGCCCTGGCTGGCCGCGAAATCGGGCGCCGGCAGCGCGTCGCGGTCCAGCTTGCCGTGCGGGGTGCGCGGCATCCGGTCCAGCGCCAGCACCGCCGACGGCAGCATGTGGGCCGGCAGTGTCTGGGTCAGCGACTGTCGGAGTGCAGCGGTGTCCGGCCGTCCGTCGCGGCCACGCACATAGGCCACCAGGCGCGGGTCGCCCGGCCTGTCCTCGCGCAGCACCACCACCGCTTCGGCCACCGACGGATCCGCGGTCAGCGCGGCCTCGATCTCGCCCGGCTCGATGCGGAAGCCGCGCAGCTTGATCTGGTGGTCGGTCCGCTGCAGGAACAGCAGGCTGCCGTCGGCGCGCCTGCGTACCCGGTCGCCTGTGCGGTACAGCCGTGCGCCCGGATCGGATGAGAACGGGTCGGCGACGAAGCGCTCGGCCGTCAGTTCGGGCCGGCCGAGGTAGGCGCGCGCCAGGCCGATGCCGCCCAGGTAAAGCTCGCCGGCGACGCCGACGGGCACCGGCTGCATGCACCCGTCGAGCACGTGGGCCCGCATGTTGGCGATCGGCCGGCCGATCGGTATTTCGTCGTCGTCGCGGCTGCAGGTCCACCAGGTGGCGTCGATGGCCGCTTCGGTCGGGCCGTACAGGTTGTGCAGGCGGGCGCCGGATCCGGTGAGGAAGCGGCGTACGAGATCCGGTGCCAGCGCTTCGCCGCCGCAGAACATCTGGCGCAGCGAGGGCGCGCCGGTGAAGCCGTGTTCCTCGACCAGCGCACGCAGCAGCGACGGTACCGCCTGCATCACGGTGATGCGGTCGCGTTCGACCTGTCGCACCAGCAGCGCAGGGTCGCGCGGAATCCCTTCGTCGGCCAGCACCAGCTGGCCGCCGCACAGCAGCGGCGCCAGCAGTTCCCACACCGAGGCGTCGGCCGAGATACCGGTTTTCAGCAGGATGCGGTCATCAGCCGCGAAGCCGAACTCCGAGCGCATCCAGTGCATGTGATTGCAGATGGCCGCGTGACTCACCATGACGCCCTTGGGGCGGCCGGTCGAGCCCGAGGTGTAGATGACGTAAGCCAGGTGATCGGGGCCGGCCAGCGGCGGTGGATCGTGGTCCGGTCCGTCCGCGGGTGCGGCCGTATCGTCCAGGCACAGCACGTGGGCGCTGCCGGCGTCGAAGTCCGATTTCAGGGCCCGCTGCGTGAGCAGCACCGGCGCCGATGCATCGTCGCACATGAACTGCGCGCGGGACGCCGGATAGTCCGGGTCGATGGGCAGCCATGCACCGCCGGCCTTCTGCGTGGCCAGGATGGCCACCACCAGATCGACGCTGCGCTGCATGCGCACCGCCACCACGATGTCGGGTCCCACGCCGAGCGCGCGCAGGCGGTGGGCGAGGCGGTTTGCGCGGCGGTTGAGCGCGTCGTAGCCGAGGGTGGTACCGGCGTGCACGAGCGCGGTGGCGTGGGGCGAGCGAGCGACCTGCTGTTCGAACAGGGACACCAGGGTGTCGGCCGGATTGCGGGGCACGGCGGTGTCGTTCCAGCGCTCGACGATGAGCGCGCGCTCGGCGTCGGTGAGCAGGGGCAGAGTGCCGACGGTGCGGTCCTGGTGGCGTGCGAATGCGCGCAGCAGCGTGGCGTAGTGGCCGGCCATGCGTTCGATGGTGGCCGGCTCGAACAGTGCGCTGGCGTACTCGAACACGCCTTCGATTGCGTCGTCGCGTTCGGCCAGATCCAGCATCAGGTCGAACTTCGCATGAACGTGCGGCGTGTCTTCGGCGGACACTTTCACTCCGCTCAGCGCGAGCGTGTCCGCCGGTGCGTTCTGCAGCGCGAACATGACCTGGAAGAGCGGGTTGCGTGCCGGGTCGCGTACCGGTCGCAGCGCCTCGACCAGCTTCTCGAAAGGCATGTCGGCGTGGTCGAAGGCGGCGAGCGAGGCGGCGCGCACGCGTTCGAGCAGCCGGGGCACGGACAGGGCGGGATCGACGTCTGCGCGCAGCACCAGGGTGTTGGCGAAGAAGCCGATGAGCGGGTCGAGACTGGGGTGGCTGCGGCCGGCGACCGGCGTGCCGACGACCACGTCGCGCTGTGCGCAGTAGCGTGCGAGCAGCAGCTGGAATGCGGCGAGCAGCACCATGTAGAGGGTGCAGCCGTGCTGGCGTGCGAGCGCGTGCAGGTCGCGGGTGAGGGCGGCATCGACGGTGATGGGCAGGCGCGCGCCGCGGTGGTCGGCCCGGGCCGGACGCGGGTGATCGGTGGGCAGCGCGAGGGTGGGCAGGTCGTCGAGCGCGCGGCGCCAGAAGTCGAGCAGGCGGTCGAAGGCGGGCCCGGTCAGCGCCTGTCGCTGCCAGAGCGCGAAATCCGGGTACTGCAGCGGCAGTTCGGGCAGCGCGGAGGGGCGGTGGTGGAGGGCGTCGGCGTAGAGCTGGGCGAGTTCGCGGTTGAGCACCGACACCGACCAGCCATCGGACACGATGTGGTGGAGGACGATCTGCAGCGTGTGGCGTTCGGGCGCGGAGGCGGTGCTGAGTGCGACGCGCAGCAGCGGGGGCTGGGTGAGATCGAAGGGGCGGTGCGCGTGGGCGTCGAGCTGATCGTGCGGGATGAACTCGATCGGGCAGTGTGCGCTGGAGAGCAGGCGCTGGCGGGGTTCGCCGTCGTGTTCGGCGAAGCCGGTGCGCAGCGCCTCGTGGCGGGCGATGAGGGCGTCGAGCGCGGCCTGCAGTGCGACCGTGTCCAGCGCGCCTTCGATCTGCCAGCGGCTCACCACATGGTAGAGGCCGGCGCTCGCGCCCCACCGTTCGACGAACCACAGGCGGCTCTGCGCGAAGGCGCAGGGCAGTTCGTCTCCGTGGGCCATGCGCTGCGGCGCGGCCGGTTGCGGGCGCCCGTCGCTGCGCAGCGACTGCAGCAGCGCGTCCATCGCGCTGACGGTGGGTGCGTCGAACACCGCACGCAGCGGCAGATCGACACCGAACAGCTGACGGATGCGGCTGGCCAGCCGGGCAGCCAGCAGCGAGTGGCCACCCAGTTCGAAGAACGAGTCGTCCGCGCCGACCGCCGGCCGTTCGAGCACGTCGGCCCACAGTTCGGCCAGTGCCTGCTGCCGCGGGCTGCGCGCGGCGGAGCGGCCTTCGCCAGCCACGTCCCGGGCCGGTCTGGGCAGCGCGTCGCGGTCGACCTTGCCGTTCAGCGTCAGCGGCAGCTGGGGCAACAGCACGATGCTGGACGGCAGCATGTAGTCGGGCAGGGTGCGCGCCAGCGCGCTGCGCAGCGCGGCCGCGTCCAGTCCGTCACCGGCGGCCCAGGCGATCAGGCGGCTGTTTCCGTCCGGCATGACCGCGGCCTGCCGCACGCCGGGCAGCGCATCGAGCGCGGCCTCGATCTCGCCCGGCTCGATGCGGAAGCCGCGCAGCTTGATCTGCCTGTCCTGCCGTCCGGCGAAGCTCAGGCTGCCATCGGCCCGCCAGCGCACCCGGTCGCCGGTGCGGTAGAGGCGGGCGCCCGGCACCCGGGAGAACGGATCGGGCACGAAGCGCTCCGCGCTGAGCTCAGGCCGTTTCAGGTAGCCACGGGCCAGGCCGGCGCCCCCGATGAACAGCTCGCCCTCCACACCGACCGGCACCGGCTGGTTCTCAGCATCCAGTACCCGCACCTGCGCGTTGGCGATCGGGCGGCCTATGGGGGGCGCTTCAGCAGGCGCATCGGTCGGCAGGTCTCCGCTGTCGTTCTGCCAGGTCCACCAGGTGGTGTCGATCGCGGCTTCGGTCGGGCCGTACAGATTGTGCAGCCGGGCCTGCGAGCGGGCGGCGAAGCGCCGGCCCAGTTCGGCGTCCATTGCCTCGCCGCCGCAGAACACGTGGCGCAGCGTGCCGCAGAGCGGGAAGTCGGTTTCATCGACCAGCAGGTGCAGCATCGCCGGCGTCACATCCCACAGCGTGACGCCGTGGGCGCGGGTCAGCGTGAGCAGTGCGCTGCTGTCGGCCCGGCGCGCGGCGTCGACCAGCACGCAGCGGCCGCCGTGCAGCAGCGGCGCGAACAGCTGGCCGACCGACACGTCGAAGCCGGGCGAGGCCTGGGTGAGCATGGCGTCGTCAGTGCCCAGCCCGAAGGTGCTGCCCAGCCACAGCATGCGGTTGCACAGCGCGCCGTGTTCCAGCAGCACGCCCTTGGGTTCGCCGGTCGAGCCCGAGGTGTAGAGCACGCAGGCGGCGCTGCCGCCGTCGATGTCCGGGCGCGGGTCGCTTTCCGGTTCGCCGGCCAGCGCCGCGTCGTCCGGCCGCAGCAGCGGCCGGCCAAGGTCACGACCGTCCGGCTGCTGCGCAATGCACAGCACCGCGTCCGCGTCGTCGAGCATCCAGCGCACGCGGGCGGCCGGCAGCGCGATGTCCATCGGCAGGCAGATGGCGCCGGCCTTCATGATGCCGATCAGCGCGACCGCCCAGTCCGGCGAGGTGTCGAGCTGTACGCCGACCACCGCGCCCGGCCGCACACCGAGCGCGCGCAGGCGGTGGGCGAGGCGGTTTGCGCGGCGATTGAGCGCGTCGTAGCCGAGGGTGGTACCGGCGTGCACGAGCGCGGTGGCGTGGGGCGAGCGAGCGACCTGCTGTTCGAACAGGGACACCAGGGTGTCGGCCGGATTGCGGGGCACGGCGGTGTCGTTCCAGCGCTCGACGATGAGCGCGCGCTCGGCGTCGGTGAGCAGGGGCAGAGTGCCGACGGTGCGGTCCTGGTGGCGCGCGAATGCGCGCAGCAGCGTGGCGTAGTGGCCGGCCATGCGTTCGATGGTGGCCGGCTCGAACAGCGCGCTGGCGTACTCGAACACGCCTTCGAGCGCACCGTCGCGCTCGCTCAGCTCCAGCGTCAGGTCGAACTGTGACAGACCGCTGTCCAGAGGCAGCGGACGGGCGTCTGTGCCCTCCAGCTGCAGGGCGCCGGCCGGCATGTTGCGCAGCGCGAACATGACCTGGAAGAGCGGATTGCGGGCGGGATCGCGGACCGGTCGCAGCGCCTCGACCAGCTTCTCGAAAGGCATGTCGGCGTGGTCGAAGGCGGCGAGCGAGGTGGCGCGCACGCGTTCGAGCAGCCGGGGCACGGACAGGGCGGGATCGACATCGGCGCGCAGCACCAGGGTGTTGGCGAAGAAACCGATGAGCGGGTCGAGACTGGGGTGGCTGCGGCCGGCGACCGGCGTGCCGACGACCACGTCGCGCTGTGCGCAGTAGCGTGCGAGCAGCAGCTGGAATGCGGCGAGCAGCACCATGTAGAGGGTGCAGCCGTGCTGTCGGGCGAGCGCGTGCAGGTCGCGGGTGAGGGCGGCATCGGCGGTGATGGGCAGGCGCGCGCCGCGGTGGTCGGCCCGGGCCGGACGCGGGTGATCGGTGGGCAGCGCGAGCGTGGGCAGCTCGTTGAGCTCACGGCGCCAGAACTCGAGCAGGCGGTCGAAGGCGGGCCCGGTCAGCGCCTGTCGCTGCCAGAGCGCGAAATCCGGGTACTGCAGCGGCAGTTCGGGCAGCGCGGAGGGGCGGTGGTGGAGGGCGTCGGCGTAGAGCTGGGCGAGTTCGCGGTTGAGCACCGACACCGACCAGCCATCGGACACGATGTGGTGGAGGACGATCTGCAGCGTGTGGCGTTCGGGTGCGGAGGCGGCGGAGGCGGTGCTGAGTGCGACGCGCAGCAGCGGGGGCTGGGTGAGATCGAAGGGGCGGTGCGCATGGGCGTCGAGCTGATCGTGCGGGATGAACTCGATCGGGCAGTGTGCGCTGGAGAGCAGGCGCTGGCGGGGTTCGCCGTCGTGTTCGGCGAAGCCGGTGCGCAGCGCCTCGTGGCGGGCGATGAGGGCGTCGAGCGCGGCCTGCAGCGCGACCGTGTCCAGCGCGCCCTCGATCTGCCAGCGGCGCACCGCGTGGTGCAGCGTGCCGGTTTCCGGCCACTGTTCCAGCAGCCACATGCGGGTCTGGGTGTAACTGGCCGGAAAGAGCTGTTCATGTCGGCCGTCGTCCAGCGTCTGGCCGGCCGTGCGTGCCTGCGCAGCCGGGCCGGCGCGCAGCGCGTCCGGGCGTGCGCGGGCGCGCAGCGCGTCCGGGCGTGCGCGGGCGCGCAGCGCTTCAAGCTGGCGAGGGCTGAGCTGCCCGGAGCGGCCGTTCATCGCGCTGAAGCCTCAGGCGGCGTTGGCGTTGCCGTCCGCGGCGCCGATCAGCGCTTCCAGTTCGGCCACCAGTGCGCTGCCCATCTGTTCGCGCAGTGCCCGCGCCAGTTCGGCAATGGTCGGGTGGCGGAACAGCAGCGTGGTCGGCAGATCGACCGGCAGCAGTTCGGTGACCCGTGCCACCACCCGCACCGCCTTCAGCGAGTCGCCGCCCAGTGCGAAGAAGTTGTCGTGGATGCCGGCTGCTGCACTGTCCAGCACCGCCTCCCAGGCCTGGGCCAGCACCCGCTCGACCACGTCGCGCGGCATTTCGCGCGGCGAGCGGCGGGCGGACGCCAGGCGCTCGGCCATGCCGATGCGCTGCATCTTGCCGGTCGCGCCCTTGGGGATTTCGTCGACCAGCAGCAGTTCGCTCGGCACCTTGAAGTCGGCCAGCCGGGTGAACAGGTGGGCACGCAGCCCGGCGGCGTCAGTGACCGCGTGCGGGCGCAGCACCACCGCCGCCGCCACGTCCTCGCCCAGCGTGGCGTGCGGTACCGCGAAGGCGAGCGCCTGCGCGACGTCCGGGTGACCCAGCAGCACTTCGTCGATTTCGCGTGGCGTGATCTTCTCGCCGCCGCGGTTGATCATTTCCTTGAGCCGGCCGGTGATGAACAGATAGCCGTCGTCGTCGAAATAGCCTTCGTCGCCGGTGCGGAACCAGTCGCCGCTGAATGCGCTGCGGTTGGCGTCGGGATTGGCGTGGTAGCCGCGCATCACGTTGGGCCCGCGGATCGCGATTTCGCCGCGTATGCCGGCCTCCAGTTGAGCCCCGGCCGGATCGAGTATGGTCATGTCCGGACCCGCCGGGCGGCCGACCGAGCCCGGCTTGCGCGGCTGCGGCGGCAGCGGGTTGCTGGCCATCTGGTGCGCCGCCTCGGTCATGCCGTAGGCCTCGACCACCGGGCAGCCGAAGTGCGCTTCGAGCGCGGACAGCGTGCTGGGGGCCAGTGCGGCCGAGGACGAGCGGATGAAGCGCAGCGGCCGGGCCGGCCGGCGTTCGCCGGCAGCGGCCAGCACCGCCTGGTGCATGGTGGGCACCGCTGTGTACCAGGTGGCACCGCAGGCATCCATCCAGTCGAAGAAGGCCGGCAATTGCAGGCCGGGTGCGCACACGGTACGGCCGCCGGCCGCCAGAGGTGCCAGCAGGCCGGCCACCAGCCCGTGGATGTGGAACAGCGGCATCGCGTTCAGCGCGCAGTCGTCCGCGCCCAGCGCCAGCGAGGCCGCGACGTGCCGCATCGACGCGGCGAGGTTGGCCTGACTGAGCGGTACCTGCTTCGGACGCGAGGTGGTGCCCGAGGTGTGCAGCACCAGTGCGATGTCGTCCGGAGAGGCGTCGTCGGAGAAGGCAGCGCCGTCGTCCGCACACAGGCCGGTGTCCACCTCGATCAGCGGCAGGCCTCGCGCCTGCGACACTTCGCGGGCCAGTGCCGGGCTGTCCGGCGTCACCACGATGGCGCGCACCGCCAGATCGTCGATGTAGAAGTCGAATTCGCTGCGCGGGTACTGCGGGTTGAGCGGCGCGCAGGCGGCCGCCGACAGCGTGCCCAGCACCGCCAGCGCCATGTCCGGCCCGTTCGGCGCGATCACCGCCACCCGGTCTTCGCGCGCGATACCCAGCGCCCGCAGGCGGGCGGCGACCGCGCGCATGCCGGCGGCCAGTGCGGCGCGCGTGACGGTGCGGCCGTCGGCGGCGAGCAGCGCGGCCTGCTGGCCATCGGTGTCGGCATGGGCGCGGAGCAGGGCGGTCACGGTGAGCGCGGTGGGCGAGGCGAAGGACATTGCGGCCTTTCTTCTTGTGTCGTGTGTTTCTGCTGTTCGGACTGACGGCGTGCGGCGGCCTCCCCGGGCGCGCCGCTTTCAACCTGCATCATAGGGGGGAGGCCGGTTACACCCTGTTAAATTTGCGGCCGCCAGACGCCATCTCGCCGCCCAGCGTGAGCTATTGCGCGGATAGTCGCGGCATCAGGTACCCTCGCCGGCCTGTTGTCCCGCTTTTTCATGTCCATGAGCGCGCCTGCCCTCGTTCCGAGCCCCGTCCCGCGTGTGCTGTCCATCGTCCCGCCGATGACGCAGCTGAACACGCCCTACCCGTCCACCGCCTATCTGACCGGCTTCCTGCGTTCGCGCGGCGTCGATGCGGTGCAGGCGGATCTGGCGCTCGAACTGGTGCTGGATCTGCTGTCGCGCGACGGGCTGGCCACGCTGCGCGATGCCTGCGAGGCGCTGCCGCAGAAGAAGCGGCCGCACGCGGCGGCCAGTTTCGCCGCGCAGTACCCGCGCTATGCGCAGACCATGGCGGCGACGCTGGCCTTCCTGCAGGGGCGCGACCCGACGCTGGCGCACCGCATCGCGTCGCGCGGCTTCCTGCCCGAGGGCCCGCGCTTCGAATCGCTGGAGGTGTACATCGACCCGGAGGGCGGCGATCCGCTGGGCTGGGCCTTCGGTGCGCTGGGCGTGCAGGACCGCGCGCGCCATTTCGCGACGCTCTATCTGAACGACGTGGCGGACGCGATCCGCGAGGCGCTGGACCCGCGTTTCGAATTCGTCCGCTACGCCGAATCGCTGGCGCAGAGCCAGCCCAGCTTCGATCCGCTGGCGCAGGCGCTGGCCGCACAGCCGACCGCGGTCGATCGCGCGCTCGACCGCCTGACCCGCGCCGCGCTGGAACGCCACCGGCCGCAGGTCGTGCTGCTGTCGGTGCCCTTTCCCGGCTCGGTGTACGCCGCCTTCCGCATCGCGCAGACGGTGAAGGCGGTCGATCCGGCCATCGTGACCGTGCTCGGTGGCGGTTACGCCAACACCGAGCTGCGCGAACTGGCCGAACCGGGGGTGTTCGACTTCTTCGATTACGTGACGCTGGACGCCGGCGAGCGGCCGCTGCTCGCGCTGCTCGACCATCTTGCCGGCCGCCGTTCGCGCCAGCGGCTGGTGCGCACCTTCCTGCGCGAGGCGGATGGGGACGAGGGCGCAGGCGCGGTGCGCTACGTGAATTTCGCCGAGCCGGACGTGCCGTTCGAGGAAGTCGGCACGCCGACCTGGGACGGCCTGCCGCTGGACCGCTACCTGTCGCTGCTGGACATGCTCAACCCGATGCACCGGCTGTGGTCGGACGGGCGCTGGAACAAGCTCACGGTGGCGCACGGCTGCTACTGGAAGAAGTGCAGCTTCTGCGACGTGAGCCTGGACTACATATCGCGCTATGACGCCGCCAGCGCCACGGTGCTGGTCGACCGCATCGAAGCCATCGTGGCCGAAACCGGGCAGACCGGTTTCCACTTCGTCGACGAGGCGGCACCCCCGAAATCGCTGCGTGCGCTGGCGGCCGAACTGCGCCGGCGCGACCTCAGCATTTCATGGTGGGGCAATATCCGCTTCGAAAAGTCCTTCACGCCGGAGCTGTGCGCCGAACTGGCCGACAGCGGCTGCATCGCCATGTCCGGCGGGCTTGAGGTGGCGAGCGACCGGCTGCTCAAGCTGATGAAGAAGGGGGTGTCGGTGGAGCAGGTGGCGCGGGTGACCCGCGGCTTCGCCGATGCCGGCATCCTGGTGCATGCCTACCTGATGTACGGCTTCCCGACCCAGACCGTGCAGGACACGGTCGACGCGCTGGAATACGTGCGCCAGCTGTTCGAGCATGGCTGCATACAGAGCGGTTTCTTTCACCGCTTCGCCTGTACCGTGCATTCGCCGGTCGGGCTGAATCCGGAAGAGTACGGCGTCACGCTGCAGCCGCTGCCGCCGGTCACTTTCGCGAAGAATGACGTCGGCTTCGTCGATCCGACCGGTACCGACCATGACGCGATGGGCGTGGCGCTGAACAAGGCGCTGTACAACTACATGCACGGCATCGGTCTGGACGAGGACGTGCGCAGCTGGTTCGGCGGCCGGGTGCCGAAGACGCGCGTGCCGCGCCACTTCATAGAGCGCGCGCTGCAGGGCTGAGCCGGCAGCGCGGCGGGTTCAGCCGAATACCGGCACCGGCGCGAAGCGCCCCTTCAGCACCTGATCGGCGGCACCGAGCTTCAGCCAGCCGTAGATCGCGCTGGCATAGGCGTGGCGGAAATCCGTCGTATGCACCAGATTGCCGCCGGCATCGAGTGCGCCGAGGTCGGAAGGCGTGCCGTAGTGACCGCCCTTGACCGCCTTGCCGGCGAAGAACATGACGTTGGCGGTGCCGTGGTCGGTGCCCAGGCTGGTGTTCTCGGCGGCGCGGCGGCCGAATTCCGAAAAGATGAGCAGGCTCACGCGGTCGGCCTGGCCCAGTCTTTCCATGTCGCGCAGGAAGCCGCTGATCGCGTCCGCGGTGTAGGTGAGCAGGCGCTGGTGCAGGTCCGGCTGCTGCACGTGGGTGTCGAAGGCGTTGTTGCGATAGCCGGCGTAGTAGAGCCGCGCCGGCAGGCCGGCCGCGATGCAGGCCGCCACCTTGGGCAGGCCGAGCGGAACGATGCCGTAGTCGATCGGCGTCTTGTAGCGCGACCAGGCTTCGCGCACCGCCAGCGACGATTCACGCGCGCTGACCGCCACCTGTTCGAGGAAGCGACGCGACGGGTTGTCGCGGCTGGCCACCGTCACGTCGTCGAGCAAGGCGCGTTCTTCGTGCAGCGCGCTGCGCATGAAGCGCTCCGGGTCGTCGAACACCACCGGCGTATGCACCCGGCTGCGCACCGCCAGCGACTGCGTGCTGTCGATGTTGAGCACATAGTTGGGCGTGGGCTGGGGCGACATCGTGTCGGCCAGCCGGCCGACCCAGCCGTAGTCGTCGCCGCTGTTCGGCGTGGCCGTATGCCAGTAGGCCATGGACGTGAAGTGAGAGAACGATGGGTTTTCGTAGCCGCAGCCATGCACGACGGCCAGCTGTCCGTCCTTCCACAGCCGCTCGAAGCCGGCCAGGCCGGGGTTGAAGCCGAAGCGCTCGTCCAGCCGGCGCAGTTTGTCGGGCCGGATGCCGATATTGGGGCGCAGCCGGTAGTAGCGGTCGTCGGCGTAGGGCACGACCGTGTTCAGGCCGTCGTTGCCGCCAGACATTTCGAACACCACCAGGATGCGGTTGTCCGCTTCGGCCGCAGCCGCGGCGCGGGCGATGGTGCCGAACAGGCCGGGCACGAACAGGCCGGCGGAAGCTTTCAGGATGCGGCGGCGGGTGTGATCTGTACTCATGGTGCGGACTCCGGTGCGTTCAGGGCGCGCTCAGGCTGTGTCGATGCGTAGGGGCGGGTCAGCCCAGCTGGTACTCGGGGCGGCTCAGCAGCAGGTGCAGCAGCACGCGCAGCGGGTCTTCGGCGTAGCTGGCGGCCGCCTTCAGGTCGGCGGTGCCCAGTTCCTTCTGCAGGAAGGCGGACAGCTTGCCGCGGGTGGCCGCGTCCAGCGGCACCGACAGGAAACGTCCTTCCAGATAGCCGACCGCCTGCTCCGGGGTGCGGCAGCCCGCGCCCAGCACCATGCCGGTCAGATCCAGCCGGGCCACGGTGCGTGGAATCGGCTTCACCCGTTCCACCGCCATCTGCCAGCCGCGGTAGCTGCCGTAGCGGGTGTTGAAATCCTCGTTGCGGTCGCCGTTCATCGTCGACATGGCCATCATTTCCATGCCGCCTGCGCCGCCGCCCGGCTTGGTGGCGGTGGTCAGGTCCTGTCCGCTGCGCACCCGCTCGTGCAGGTCGCGGATTTCGTAGCCGGCCTGGGCCAGCGGGTAGCGGTCGCCCGGGATGTAGTTGATGTCCGGCAGCACCAGGTCCAGCGCGAAGTTGCCGCGCTCCAGCAGCAGGCCCGGCGTGATCCAGCTGCGGCCCTGGGCCCAGCCGGCCACGGTCGGCGGATGCATCAGGCGCTGGCCGAGCGCCGAGGTGGTTTCGTTGAAGTCGGGCACGCCCGGCACCTCGGCGAGGCCGAGCTTGCGGTAGGTCGATACCAGCAGTTCCACCGGCCCCTTGATGCGGGTGGCCACCGATTCCGGCGCGTAGAAATCGCGCGACAGGAAGAGGCCTTCGAGGAAGGGCGCAATCTCGTAATTGGCCGCTTTCAGCCGCCGGCCCAGTTCGGCCGCCAGCGCAGGGTCGATGTCCTCGCGCACGAAGTGGCGGTACAGCTTGCTGGCCAGGAATTCCGGCGTAACCGGCTGGTCGAGGATGATGTCGATCACCTGCACGCCGTCGAAGCGCCCGTGCCGGCCCAGCACCTCTTTCGGGCCATCGTCGTGGCGGTCGGCGTCGATGTGGAAGGCGGTGCCGCGGAAATTCCAGCCGGTGAAGGCGCGTGCCGCTTCGCGAATGTCTTGTTCGCCGTAATGGCCGACGCCCATCGTGAACAGCTCCATGATTTCACGGGCGAAGTTCTCGTTCGGTGCGCCTTTCACGTTCACGCCGGCGTCCAGGAAAGCCAGCATGGCCGGATCCTGCGCGACACCGATCAGCAGTGTGCGGAAGTTGCCGAGTCCCTGCTTCTGGAACAGGTCGAGCTGGGCCAGCATCTTGCGGTAGTCGCGCACCTTCTCTTCGTTGGTGGCGAAATGACCGTGCCAGAACAGCGCCATCCGCTCTTCCAGCGGCCGCGGCGAAGTGAGCATGCGATTGGCCCACCAGTAGGCGACGCGGTCGGTTTCCAGCCGGCTGGCGCGCAGCCAGTAGAAGAACTTGTTCACCACCGGCTGCATGCGGCGGTTGCCGTCCTGCTTGACCTGCACACCGAGCGCCTCGCCCTGGGCGCGCGCCAGATCGGTGGTGGCCGGCCGGCTGGCGGGAAAGGGATCCAGTCCGTCGTCGAACACGCCGGAGTGCTCGAACGGCGGCAGCGTTGTCGCCGGCACGCCTTCGAAGCGCACCAGCCGGCGCACTGCCTGGGCCGGTGTCAGCTTGGCCAGGGCGTCGACCTCTTCCGGCGTGCCGCCGAAGCCGGCGCGTTCCAGCAGATGGGCGGCGCGGGCGCGGTTCCAGTCCGCAGGCGCGATCGGGGCGAGGTCGCCGGCCCAGGGCGAAGCGGCGGCCGCGAGACCGCTGCAGGCCAGTACCGTGACGGCAATCAGGCCGGACAGGCGCCGGCGGGAGGCGAAGGAGGACATCGCGGACATCTCCGGAAAGGATGCGGAAATATAGGGCGGGGCGCTGTCCGGCCTCACGTGCAATTTGCCCTGCACCGCTAGGGATATTCTCGATTCCCGCCCGCGGGCTGCGCCCGCTCCCGTTGCCGGCCGGTGCTGGACGGTTTCTGGCGCGCTGGGTATGCTTTTTTCGACGCCCGCCCCGTGTAACCGGAGTTCTGCCGTGTCCACCGCATCCCTGGTCAGCATCCCGCTCAGTTCCCGCCTGCTGCGCACCATGCGCGACGTGGCCATCGACAACGCCCGCCAGCTGCTGCATGAAGCGCCATTGCTGCTGCGTCACCACCACCATGCGCGTGCCGCGCTGCTGGCCCGTATCGCGATCGAGGAGGTCGGGCGCGCGGTACAGGCCTTCGACGCGCTCGGTCGCAACGTGACCGACGAAGCGGTGGCGATGCGGGTGAAACTCAATTTCGAGGACTACCCGAAGCGCATGAATGCAGCGGTTTTTCCGCTGTTGCTGGAAGAGCCGCAGCGGCGCGACGAGGTGATGGCGCAGATCGAAGACCTGATCGAGGCTGGCCAGAGCGCGCGTGATCCGGCGCTCTATACCGGCGTGGATTCGCTGACCGGCCGCGTCACCACGCCCAATGGCTCGATCGGTCCGGCGGCGGCATCACGGCGCGTCGCGCTGGCCAAGGACATTTTCGCCCGTGGCGAAATGCTGGTGCTGTTTACGCCGCCCAAGCTGCGTACCCGCGCCGAGGACCGCGCGTTCGCGCTGCGGCCGGGCGAACTGATCGCGGCCCGTCAGGGGGTCGAGGCGTGGGAGGTGTATATCGAGAACATCCGCGCCGGTGACGCGCGTTTCGATTCCGCGCTGGACGAAATGCGCCGCCGCGCCGCCGACGGCGAACGCTGACCGGCAGGCGTCAGCCCGCCGGCTTGTCGTCCCACAGTGAGGCGGCTGCCGGTCCGGGCGCGGCGAATCCCATGTGGCGATAGATCGCCGCAGTGGCCACCCGGCCACGTGGCGTGCGCTGCAGATAGCCCTGCTGGATCAGGTAGGGCTCCAGCACGTCCTCGATGGTGTCGCGCGATTCGCCGATCGCGGCGGCGAGGTTGTCCACGCCGACCGGACCGCCGTCGAACTTCTCGATCACCGCGCCGAGCAGCTTGCGGTCCATCAGGTCGAGGCCGACGCTGTCCACGTCCAGCATCACCAGCGCCGCGTCCGCCACCTCGCGCGTGATGGTGCCGTCCGCCTTCACCTGCGCGTAGTCGCGGCAGCGGCGCAGCAGGCGGTTGGCGATGCGTGGCGTGCCGCGCGAGCGGCGGGCGATTTCCAGGCTGCCGGCGTCGTCGATCGCGCAGTCCAGCAGCCGGGCCGAGCGGCGCACGATGAGCGCCAGTTCGTCAGCGGTGTAGAACTCGAGCCGGGCGACGATGCCGAAGCGGTCGCGCAGCGGGTTGGTGAGCATGCCGGCGCGTGTGGTGGCGCCCACCAGCGTGAAGGGCGGCAGGTCGAGCTTGATCGAACGCGCGGCCGGGCCTTCGCCGATCATGATGTCGATCTGGAAATCCTCCAGCGCCGGGTAGAGGATTTCCTCCACCACCGGGCTCAGACGGTGGATTTCGTCGATGAACAGCACGTCGTTCGGTTCAAGATTGCTCAGGATCGCGGCCAGATCGCCGGCGCGCTCCAGCACCGGGCCCGAGGTCTGGCGCAGATTGACGCCCATTTCCGCGGCGACGATGTGGGCCAGCGTGGTCTTGCCGAGGCCGGGCGGGCCGAACAGCAGCACGTGGTCCAGCGGCTCGCTGCGGCCGCGCGCCGCGGCGACGAAAATGTCGAGCTGGTCGCGGATCTTCTGCTGGCCGATGTATTCGTCGAGCCGCTTCGGCCGCAGTGCGCGCTCCAGCGCGTCTTCCTGCGGGCTCGCCGGTGCGGCCGACACGATGCGCGGCCCGCTGGGCAGAGAATCGGTCTGGATGGCCATGCGCTTACACCTCCGACGGATCGATCCAGCGCCACTCGCCCGGCGCCAGATCGGCCGGCAGTTTCAGCCGGCCGACCGCCACCCGGTGCAGCGCCTCACAGCGGTTGCCGGCGGCGGCCACCATGCGTTTGACCTGGTGGTACTTGCCTTCACCTATCGTGATGGCGAGCCGGTTCGCGTCCAGCTGTTCAACCGCGTGCGCGGCCACCGAGATGCCGGGCGCGTCGTTCAGTTCAACGCCGCCGCGCAGCGCGGCGAGCTGGGCGTCGTCCACCGGGTGCTTCGTGGTGGCGACATAGCGCTTCAGCACGCCGTGCTTGGGCGAGGTGAGCTTGTGGATGAACTGGCCGTCGTCGGTCAGCAGCAAGAGGCCGGTGGTGTCCTCGTCCAGACGGCCGACGCACTGCACCGCACGGACCACCAGCGGCGACGGCAGCAGCGTGAATACCGCAGGATGGTGCTTGGGTTTCTGCGAGCACTCGTAGCCGGCCGGCTTGTGCAGCATCACGTAGGCCTTCTCGTGATAACGCCAGGCTTCGCCGCTGACCGTGAATTCAAGGCCTTCGGGGTCGAGTTCGACGAAGGGATCGTCGATCATTTCGCCGCCGACGGTGACGCGTTCGAGGCGCACCAGCGCGCGGCATTCGCGGCGGGTGCCGAAGCCCTGGCTCTGCAGGATGCGTTCGAGTTGCATATCAGTGATTTCCGCCCACGTAGGGGTTGTATTTGCGCTCTTCGCCGAAGGTGGACATCGGACCGTGACCGGGGATGAAGCGGATGTCGTCACCGAGCGGGAACAGTTTTTCGCGGATGGAACGGATCAGGTCGCCGTGGTTGCCGCGCGGAAAATCGGTACGGCCGATCGAGCCGGCGAACAGCACGTCGCCGACCTGGGCCAGCCGGCCTGCGCGGTCGACGAACACCACATGGCCCGGCGTGTGGCCCGGGCAGTGCACCACGTCCAGCGTCACCTTGCCCACGGTCACCGTGTCGCCGTCGGCCAGCCAGCGGGTCGGCACGAAGGGACGACAGGGCGGGAAGCCGAACATCTGCGCCTGCACCGGAAAACCGTCTATCCAGAACCTGTCGTCCGGATGCGGGCCTTCGATCGGCAGATCGAATTTTTCCGCCAGATCCTGCGTGGCGCCGGCGTGGTCGAGGTGGCCGTGGGTGACCAGTATCTTTTCCAGCGTGATGCCGTGCCGCTTCACCTCAGCCAGCACCCGGTCAAGGTCGCCGCCCGGGTCCACGACGGCGCCCTTCATCGTTTCGTCGCACCACAGCAGGGTGCAGTTCTGGGCGAAGGCGGTGACCGGAATGATGGCGTGCTGGAGCATGGGGTGTTGCCGTTGCGGGAAAGCGACATTGTACGTGGCGCCGGCGTGCGCTCCGACACGCGCATGCCGCTCACCGGCAGACAGAACTGCCGCAAGCGGTTAGGGTCGACGCCGGAATTCCGACTTCGAGGTTGCCTGCCATGATCGATCTTCATTTCTGGCCCACCCCCAACGGCTACAAGGTGTTGATGTTTCTGGAGGAATCCGGACTCGAACACCGCGTCGTGCCGGTCAATATCGGTGCCGGCGAACAGTTCAGGCCGGCGTTTCTGGCCATTTCGCCGAACAACCGGATGCCGGCCATCGTGGATCACGCGCCGGCGGGCGGCGGTGCGCCGCTGTCGGTGTTCGAATCCGGCGCCATCCTGCTCTACCTCGCGGAAAAGACCGGGCGCTTCATTCCGGCCGATCTGCGCGGTCGGGTGCAGGTGCTGGAATGGCTGTTCTGGCAGGTGGGCGGCCTCGGCCCGATGGCCGGGCAGAACCATCATTTCGTGCAGTACGCGCCGGAGCCCATCGCCTACGCGATCAAGCGCTACGTCGATGAAACCGGCCGGCTGTACGGCGTGCTGAACAAGCATCTGGCCGAGCGGGCCTTCATCGCCGGCGACGACTACACGATTGCCGACATGGCCGCCTACCCCTGGGTGGTGCCGCACCGGCGTCAGCAGATGGATCTGGACAATTTCCCGCACCTGAAGCGCTGGTACGAGTCCATACAGGCTCGGCCGGGCACGGTGCGTGCCTATGAACGCGGTGCGCAGGTGAGCGACCGGCCGGTGGTGGACGAACAGTCGCGCAAGCTGCTGTTCGGCCAGAACGCCGATACGGTGGCGAAGCAATGAGCCTGTGCTAGGCTGCAAAAGCCGTTTTCAACCTCGTCAGTGTTCCTTCGGGAGAAAGACAATGAGCACCGAAAAGCTGATCCACGACGCCGCCGACCAGTGTGACTGGGACCCCGACATGGTGGTCAGCGTACTGGCCGATTTCATCGACGAGTTCTGCGATCCGGACGATTTCAAGGCCTTCCTCGAGGCGCGCGTTGCCGAAGAGGCGGATGACGATTACGAGGAAGAAGACGAGGAAGAGGGCGGCGCCGACGAGGACTACTGAGCGGGAATCGTCGTGTCCCGGTCTGCGGCGCGCGCTCAGCGCGCGAAGTCGCCGTCTAGGTAGTACCAGCGGCCGTTTTCGCGTACGAAGCGGCTGGTTTCATGCAGCCGGTGCGCCCGACCCGCAATTTTGCTGCGAGCGACGAATTCCACGGTGCCGTGGTCGGCATCGCTCAGCGCGTGCGCTTTCACCTCCAGCCCCAGCCATCTGAGGCCCGGTTCCGGCGGCGGCAGATCCTGCGGCCGGGTGTCCGGATGCCAGGTGTCCAGCAGGTAGTCACGCCGGTCCAGCACGAAGGCGCTGTAGCGCGAGCGCATCAGCGCCTCCGGCGTCGGCGCGGCCTCGCCGGCGTGGAAGCGGGCGCAGCAATCATCCGCCGGACGACCGCTGCCGCAGACGCAGAGCGCGGCCGGTTCCGGCTTCAATACTTGCTTACCCGGGTGTTGCCGCTCGAACCGACCAGCTTGACGCGGTCGCCCGGATTGAATTTCTCGTCGCCTTCCTGCACCACTGCGATCACGTTGCCGTTGTCCAGCCGTATCGTGATTTCAAGGCCGGAACGGCGGGTGGCGCCTTCTTCGATCAGCGCGCCGGCGACGCCGCCGACCACTGCGCCGGCGATGGCGCCGGCGGTGGAGCCGCGGCCGCCCGCCAGACCGCCGATGGCAGCACCCGAGGCGGTACCCACGTGCGACTTGGTGCCTTCGATGGTGACCGGGCGCACGCTTTCCACGGTGCCCATGCGCACCGACATTTCGCGGCGCGCCTGGTCGCGCGAATAGGTGTCACCCGACAGGCTGGACTGGCAGCCGGCCAGTGCGATGCCGGCCAGCATCAGCGCGGGAAGCGCCAAGCGGTTCATGTCATGTTCTCCTTGTGTTCGCTGCTCATTGACCGGCCCGCGGCCGGTCAACCGTTCATTTAACGCGTGCGCCGTCCGGCCGTCCTGCCGTAATCGTGAGCAGTTGTTTCGACGCTCAGAAATCCAGTGCGCTGCCGAAGGCGGCGCGGTAGCGGCGCTCGATCTCGGTGCGGGTCGGCGCGTGGTTCTGGCCGCCGCGGTGGGCGATCTTGATCGCGCCCATGACCGAAGCCAGGCGGGCCGCATTCACGATGCCGGCGCCGCGCGACAGGCCGTACAGCAGGCCGCCGCGGTAGGCGTCGCCGCAGCCGGTCGGGTCGACCAGCGCGTCGGCCTGTACGCAGGCCACTTCGGTCACCGTGCCGTCGTGATAGACGCGCGATCCTTCTGCGCCGCGGGTGACGATGAGCGCCTCAACTTTTTCGGCGACCTGCGCTTCGCTCAGGCCGGTGCGGTCGCACAGCATGCGCGCCTCGTAGTCATTGACCGTGCACCAGGTGGCCAGTTCGAGGAAGTGCAGCAGGTCCTTGCCGTCGAACATCGGCATGCCCTGGCCCGGATCGAAGATGAAGGGCGTGCCCGCATCGGCGAACTGCCGGGCGTGGGTGAGCATGCCATCGCGTCCGTCCGGCGCAACGATGCCCAGTTTCACGCCCTGCGCGTCGGTCACGCGGTTCTCGTGCGAAAAGCTCATCGCGCCCGGGTGGAAGGCGGTGATCTGGTTGTCGTCCAGATCGGTGGTGATGAAGCACTGCGCGGTGAAGGCGTCGTCGATCCGGCGTACATGGGTGACCGGAATGCCGAGCGCCGCGAAACGCTCGAAGTAGGGGCCGGCGTCCTGACCGACGGTGGCCATCATCAGCGGTTCGCCGCCAAGCAGCTTCAGGTTGTAGGCGATGTTGCCGGCACAGCCGCCGAATTCGCGCCGCATCTCCGGCACCAGGAAGGACACGTTCAGGATGTGGATCTGGTCCGGCAGGATGTGGTGCTTGAAGCGGTCCGGGAAGACCATGATGTTGTCATAGGCGATCGAGCCGCAGATGAGGACGGACATGAAGGGCGGGCCTGTCGGGGAAAACCGCGAGTATACGGCGCCGGCAGGCCGCCGGCGCGCGGTTTCAGAGGCCGTCGCCGCGCGCCAGCCGCAGGTCTTCCGCGCTGCGCACCGCCGCGCGCAGCCGGCCGGCGAAGCGCTCGGCGACGCTCGCCCAGTCCAGCCCTTCGACGCTGGCGCGGGCGCCGGTCGCCATCCGCGCACGCAGCGCGTCGTCGGTGCCGGCGCGCAGCACCTGGGCGATGAAGGCGGCTTCGTCGCCGGGCGGCGCCAGCAGGCCGTTGTGGCCGGCGTCCACCAGCTCCGCGGCGGCCGCCTGCGCGTAGCTCACCACCGGCAGGCCGCTGGCCAGCGCCTCGGTCAGCACGTTGCCGAAGGTTTCGGTCAGGCTGCCGAACAGGAAGAGGTCGGCGCTGGCGTAATGCATGGCCAGGTCCTCGCCGCTGCGCATGCCGGCGAACAGGTGGTGCGGATACTGGCGGGCCAGCGATTCCCGTGCCGGGCCGTCGCCCACCCACAGCATGCGCGCGTCCGGACGCTGCGCGCGCAGGGCTTCGAAGGCGCGCGCCACCAGATCGAGGTTCTTTTCCGGCGCCAGCCGGCTCACGAAGGCGACCACCAGATCCTGCGGGCCGACGCCCCAGGCAGCGCGCAGGGCCTGGTTGCGGCGGGCCGGTGAATACAGCGCGGTATCGACGCCGCGCGACACCACTTCGAGATTGCGGTAGCCGCAGTCGGCCAGCTGGGACTGCAGCGCACGGGTGGGCACGAAGGTGGCGTGGCCGAGATTGTGAAAGCGGCGCAGATAGGCGGAGATCGGCCGCTTCAGCCAGCGCATGCCGTAGTGCGCGCTGTAGGCGTCGAAATTGGTGCGGAAGTCGCTGGTGACCGGCAGCTTGAGCTTGCGCGCGGCGGCCATGGCCGACCAGCCGAGCGGGCCTTCGGTGACCAGATGAACCAGATCAGGCCGTTCCAGCGTCCACAGCTTGGCCAGCTTCTGCTTGGCCGGCAGGCCGACCCGCAGGCTGCCGTACTTGGGAATGGGCACGCCGCGCGCCAGCACCTCGCGCAGCGGGCCGTCGCGCTGCGGCGCGTCGGCCGGGTGTTGTCTGGGGCGGATGAGCTGCACCCGGTGGCCGCGCGCGAGCAGGCCGTCCACCATGCGTTTGAGGCTCATCGCGACGCCATTGATTTCCGGCGGCCAGGTTTCGGTCACCACCGCGATGCGCAGCGCTTCGTCGGCGCCGTGCAGGCGTTCGACCGTGAAGGCGATGTCGGGGCTGAGCTCGGAGCGGCGCATGCCGGCAGTGTCCGGCGTGGTCAAGGCAGGCACGTGACGGGTGCGTGACGCTGTCGTGACAGCGTGGTGCGGGCGCCGGGCGGCAGGTAGACTGGCGGTTTCAGCCACCCGTACGCCCATGTTCCTGCTGCGTTCCCTGTTCGCTGCTCTCGTGCTGATGTCAGTGCCGCCGACCATGGCGGATGAGCTGCGCGTGCAGGCGCCCCAGGCGCTGCCGGCCGGCAGCGCGGCGGGTCTTGCACCGCTGCTGGCACCGTACGCCGGCAAGCCGCTGCTGATCAATTTCTGGGCGTCCTGGTGCGAACCCTGCCGCGAGGAAATTCCGGCACTGGCCGCGCTGCATGCCCGCGGCATCCGGGTGCTCACGGTGGCGGTGGCAGACCGCGAGGCGGACGCGCAGCGCTTTCTCGGCGGCGCCGGCCCCGGTCTGCCGCTGGCGCATGACCGGGACCAGAAGCTGAGCCGCGCGCTGGGCGTGACCCTGCTGCCCTACAGCCTGGTGCTGGATGCGCGACACCGCGTCGTGGCGCGGGTGGAAGGCGCGCAGGACTGGACCGATGCATCGGTCATCGCCACGCTGAACAGGCTCATGCAGTAATCGGACATACAAAGGAAGGATGTACATGGATCGCCGTCGTTTCATAGAGCTGTCTGCACTGGCCGGTCTGTCGGCATCGCTGCCGCATGTGGCCCGGGCGGCGTTCGCGCCGTCGCCGGCCCACGGCTGGCGCAGCTTCGAGGTGGTGACCCGGGTCGAGCCGGTGGCCACCGACACCGACGTGACGGTGTGGATTCCGCTGCCTTCGGTCGAACAGCCGGACTGGATCCGGGTGCTGGGCAACGAGTGGGGCGGCAATGCGGCGCGCGCCGGCATCGCGGTCGATCCGGTCTATGGCAGCCGCATGCTGGTGGCGCAGTGGCTCAAGGGCCAGGGCGTGCCGGAACTCGAGGTGGTGAGCCGGGTGAGCACCCGCGACCGGGCGCTCGATCTGTCGTCGCCCGGCAAGGTGGCGGATCTCGACGATGCGACCCGCCAGCTCTACACCCGCGCCACCGAACTGCTGCCGACCGACGGCATCGTGCGCGATACCGCGCTCGAAGCCACGCGCGGCGCGAAGACCGACATGGAGCGCGCACGTGCGCTCTACGACTGGGTGTGCGACCGCACCGAGCGCAATCCCAAGACCCGCGGCTGCGGTCTGGGGGACATCCGCAGCATGCTGGTCAGCGGCAATCTGTCGGGCAAGTGTGCCGACCTCAACGCGCTGTTCGTCGGCATGGCGCGCTCGGTCGGTCTGCCGGCGCGCGATGTCTATGGCATCCGTGTCGCCGATTCGCGTTTCGGCTACAAGAGTCTGGGCAAGTCCGGTGACATATCGAAGGCGCAGCACTGCCGTGCCGAGGTGTGGCTCACCGGCTTCGGCTGGGTGCCGGTCGATCCGGCCGACGTGCGCAAGGTGGTGCTGGAAGAGAAGCCGGGTCTGACACTGAAGGATGACGTCGTCGTCGCTGCACGCGAGAAGCTGTTCGGCGCCTGGGAAATGAACTGGCTGGCCTACAACTTCGGTCATGACATCGCGCTGCCCGGCTCGGCCGGCCCGACGTTGCCCTTCCTGATGTATCCGCAGGGAGAAACCGCCGGCGGCCGCTTCGACAGCCTGGACCCGGGCGCCTTCAGCTACACCATCAAGTCGCGCGAAGTCACGGGCTGATGCCCGACCGGTCAGGGTGCGAAGTCCGGGCGCCCTGAAATCTCCTCGCTGTGCGCCGTACGGCCGCAGCGGCTGCGGGGCGGCCGATGCCGCCCGGCCCTATTCGTGTCCGCCTTCCGGATACACCGTGACCGACAGGAAGCGGATCGGCACTTCCACCAGCTTTTCCGGCCCGTGCGGCACGTTGCCGTCGAAGGTGAGCGCATCGCCCGGACGCAGCTCGTACACCGTCTTGCCGTGGCGGTACTCGATGCAGCCTTCCAGCATGTAGATGAACTCGGTGCCCGGATGTTCGAACACCGGATAGGGCGGCTGGTCCTGGTCGATCGTGATCAGGAAGGGCTCGAAGCGCTTGGTCGGCCCCTGGTGATAGGACAGCAGGTTGTATATGTGGCCGGCGCGCGAACCGCGGCGGGCCACCTCCATGCTCTCGCCCGCCTTGATCAGCTGGGCGCCTTCGCCATCGGTCTGATAGTTCTTGAACAGCGCCGACAGCGACACCCCCAGCGCGCGCGCGATCCGCGACAGCGCGTCGAGGCTGGTCGCGGTCTGGCCGTTCTCTATCCGCGAAAGCATGCCGCGGCTGATCTCCGCCCGCTCGGAAATGTCCGCGATGGTCAGCCCGTGGGCCCTCCGCAGCTCCCGAATGGTGTTGCCCAGGTAGCGCTCCAGCTCGCCTTCCAGGGCGGCTTCTTGTATGGACATCGCGTCTCCGCCTTCACCGTCTGTTTGGGTCTTCATTGCCCCATGCCTGACTTTATCTTACCCATGAGGTTTCATAAAAAGAATTTAAGTTGACTTGGCTTAAAAAAGGTTCATGATTAGAAAAAAAGTTGCTTCTCTTGAAACACGCTGCACTGCAGCAGAAGCGACCCCCTTTCAGTCTGGACTACAGGAAAGCACATGCCCTGGCGCCTATTGCGATTCGGTCTGTCGAAGTCCCATCCGGAACCCCGGATGTTCACGGCTCACGACAAGCTCAAGCCCTCCTACGACGTTGTGATCATTGGCGGTGGGGGGCACGGCCTGGCCAGCGCCTACTACCTCGCCCGTGATCATGGCATCACCAACGTCGCGGTGCTCGAGAAGGGCTACATCGGTGGCGGCAACACCGGCCGCAACACCACCATCATCCGCTCGAACTATCTCACGCCGGAAGGCGTGAAGTTCTACGACAAGTCGGTGCAGCTGTACCAGGACCTGTCTACCGAGTTCGATCTCAACCTCTTCTATTCCACCCGCGGCCACTTCACGCTGGCTCACACCGATTCCGCGATGCGCACGATGCGCTGGCGCGCAGAGGTGAACAAGCACTACGGCATCGCGTCCGAAGTGGTGGGTCCGGAAGAAGTGAAGCGCCAGACCCCGCAGATCGATCTGTCCTGTGGCGGCCACGCGCCGATCCAGGGCGCGCTGTACCACGCGCCGGGCGCAGTGGCCCGTCACGACGCGGTGGCCTGGGGCTACGGTCGCGGCGCCGACATGCGCGGTGCGGAAATCCACCAGCAGACCGCAGTGACCGGCATCGAGGTCAAGGGTGGCAAGGTGGTCGGTGTACATACCACCAAGGGTTTCATCTCGACCAACAAGGTCATCTGTGCGGTCGCCGGCTTCACGCCGCGCATCACCGACATGGTGGGCTTCAAGACGCCGATCTTCGTGCATCCGCTGCAGGCCATGGTGAGCGAGCCGATGAAGCCCTGGCTCGACACCATCCTGGTGTCCGGCAGCCTGCATATCTATGTCAGCCAGAGCGCTCGCGGCGAACTGGTGATGGGCGCCTCGCTCGATCCGTACGAAGTGCAATCGACCCGGTCGACGCTGGACTTCCCGGAAGGTCTCGCGGCTCACCTGCTCGACATGTTCCCCTTCCTGTCCCACTCCAAGGTGGTGCGTCAGTGGGCCGGCATGGCCGACATGACGCCGGACTTCGCGCCGATCATGGGCATGACGCCGGTCGAAGGCTTCTACCTCGATTCCGGCTGGGGTACCTGGGGCTTCAAGGCCACGCCGGTCTGCGGCAAGACCATGGCCTGGACCGCCGTCAATGACAAGCCGCACGAGCTGATCACCGGCTTCTCGCTCGACCGCTTCCGCAACTACTCGCTGACCGGCGAGAAGGGTGCGGCGAGCGTGGGTCACTGAGCGCGGAACAGAGAGCGGAGACGACGACATGAAACTGATGACCTGTCCGATCAACGGCACGCGGCCGATCTCGGAGTTCGCCTACTGGGGCGAAATCCGCCCGGCGCCCGATGCCGATACCTGCAGCGACGACCAGTGGGCGGAATACGTGTTCCACCGCAACGGCGCACCCGGCGTGAAGAAGGAGTGGTGGTGCCACACGCCGTCGAATACCTGGTTCATCGCTGAACGCGATACCGAAAAGGACAAGGTGCTGCGCACCTATCTGCATGGAGATGACAAGTGAAGCGCCTGCCCGCAATGCCCGACGAGTGGCTGGATCGCAGCCGCACCGTCCGCTTCCGTTTTGAAGGCCGCTCGTTCGAAGGCCTGGCTGGCGACAGCATCGCCAGTGCGCTGTGGGCCGCCGGCCAGCGCAGCCAGGGTCGCAGCTTCAAGTATCACCGGGTGCGCGGCATCCTGTCTGCCGCCAACCATGACGTGAACGTCATGATGCAGGACGGCCCGAAGCTCAACACCCGCGGCGACGTGGTCGCGGTGCGCGAAGGCATGGACCTGACCGCGGTGAACACCTTCGGTGGCCTGGCCAACGACAAGGCGCGTCACCTGAACAAGCTGTCGCGCTTCCTGCCGGTCGGCTTCTATTACAAGGCCTTCCACAACAAGCGTCTGTTCCCGCTGTGGGAAAAGATGTTCCGCCGCATCACCGGTCTGGGCGTGGTCGATTTCTCGACCCCGCATATCCGCACCCAGAAGCGCTACGACTTCTGTGATGTGCTGGTGATCGGTGCCGGCCCGTCCGGTCTGGCCGCCGCGCTGTCGGCCGCCGAAGCCGGCGCCTCGGTGGTGGTGTGCGACGAGAACGCACGCGCCGGTGGCAGCGGTCTGTTCCAGCTGGGTGCCGACGGCGCGCGTCGCCAGCACACCGTATCGCTGTTGCAGCAGGTGAAGGCCCATCCGCGCATCCGCCTGCTCGAAGGCACGTATGCCGGCGCCTACTACGCCGACCGCTGGGTGCCGCTGATCGACGAGAACCGCATGACCAAGATGCGCGCCAAGTCGGTCATCGTGGCCAGCGGCGCGTACGAACAGCCGTCGGTGTTCCGCAACAATGACCTGCCGGGCATCATGAACGGCTCGGCCATGCAGCGCCTGATCTACCGCTACGCGGTCAAGCCCTGCAACACCGCGGTCGTGCTGGCCGCCAACGCCGATGGCTACCGCGTCGCGCTCGATCTGCTGGCCGCTGGCGCCGCCGTGGCCGCGGTGCTGGACATGCGTGCCAGCGTGCCGGCCTCGCCGCTGGCCGACGCACTGCGTGCCAAGGGCGTGGAAATCCTCGCCGGTCACGCAGTGTATGAAGCGCACGCCGACGGCAAGGGCGAACTGGCCGGCGTGACCGCCTGTCGCATCGACGGCTCCGGCCGCGTGGTGTCGGGTTCGCAGCGTCGCATCAGCTGCGACGGCGTTGCGATGAGCACTGGCTGGTCGCCGGCGGCCAACCTGCTGTACCAGGCAGGCACCCGCATGCGCTTCGACGATCTGCTGCAGCAGTTCGTACCGGAACAGCTGCCGGAAGGCGTGTTCGCCTGCGGCAAGGTGAATGGCGTGTTCCGCCTCGAATCGCGCATCACCGACGGCCAGCGTGCTGGCCTCGCTGCCGCCGCGAACGCCGGTTTCGAAGTCAGCGGCAGCATCACGGTGCCGGCCGAAACCGAGTCGCCGTCGCATGCCTGGCCGGTGGTCGCTCATCCGGACGGCAAGAACTTCGTCGATTTCGACGAGGATCTGCAGGTCAAGGACTTCGAGAACGCGGTGCAGGAAGGCTACGACAACATCGAGCTGCTGAAGCGCTTCTCGACTGTCGGCATGGGCCCCAGCCAGGGCAAGCACTCGAACATGACCGCGCTGCGCATCCTGGCGCGCCTGACCGGCAAGTCGCCGCAGCAGGTGGGCACCACGACCGCGCGTCCGTTCTTCCACCCGGTGCCGCTGTCGCACCTGGCTGGTCGCGGCTTCAGCCCGCAGCGCCACTCGCCGCTGCACGGCCGTCACGCCGCGCTCGGTGCGGTGTTCATGCAGGCCGGTGCCTGGGAACGTCCGGAGTACTACGCGGTGCCGGGCAAGTCGCGCATCGACTGCATCCGCGAAGAAGCGCGCCGTGTGCGCACCGCGGTGGCGCTGATCGACGTCGGTACGCTGGGCAAGCTGGAAATCCGCGGTCCGCAGGCAGGCGAGTTCCTGAACCGGGTCTACACCGGCCGCTACGACAACATGAAGGTGGGCGCCACGCGCTACGCCGTCATGTGCGACGAGTCCGGCGTGCTGAGTGACGAAGGCGTGGTGGCGCGGGTGGCCGACGACGTCTTCTACTTCACCACCACCAGCTCGGGCGCGGCGACCGTGTATCGCGAACTGTCCCGCCTGAACATCGAGTGGAAGCTGGACTGCGGCCTGATCAACCTGACCGGTTCGTACTCGGCGATGAACCTGGCCGGTCCGGCTTCGCGCAAGGTGCTGGCCCAGCTGACCGACATGGATCTGTCGTCGGCCGCCTTCCCCTACCTCGCGGTGCGCTCCGGCACGGTCGCCGGCATCCCGGCCCGCATGATGCGTGTCGGCTTCGTCGGCGAATGGGGCTACGAGATTCACGTTCCGGCCGAATACGGCGCCACGCTGTGGGACGCGCTGATGAAGGCGGGCGAATCGTCGGGCATCGGCCCGTTCGGTGTCGAGGCCCAGCGTCTGCTGCGTCTGGAGAAGGGCCACCTGATCGTGAGCCAGGACACCGACGGTCTGACCAACCCGTTCGAAGTCGGCATGGACTGGGCGGTCAAGCTGGACAAGCCCTTCTTCACCGGCAAGCGCTCGCTGCAGATCGTTCGCAAGATGCCGCTCAAGCGCAAGCTGGTCGGCTTCCGCCTGGGCGAGAACCACAGCGGCGAAGTGCCGAAGGAATGTCACCTGATCATCCAGGACGGCGACATCGCCGGCCGCGTCACCAGCATCTCCTGGAGCCCGCATGTCGGTCGCTTCATCGGCCTGGCCTTCGTGCTGCCGTCGATGTCCGAAACCGGTACCGCCTTCCAGATCCGTCTGACCGACGGAAGCATGGTGAATGCCGAAGTGTGTGACACGCCCTTCTTCGACCCGAAAGACGAACGCCAGAAGGAAATCGAATGAACGCCCCCTTCGCCCCTACTCGCATCAGTCCTCTGTTCGACGAACAGGCGCCGCACGCGGCGAAGTGGACCCAGGTCGAAACCATGCAGACCGTGGCGTCCTTCGGTTCGGCCGACGCGGCCCGTCTGCCGCTGGCCGGCATCGGCGACCTCAGCTTCCGTCGCCGCGCCGGCGTCAAGGGCCCGGGCGCCGCAGCCTGGCTGAACGCCCTCGGCATCGCGACGCCGGAACGCATGAACAGCTGGCTGCGCATGGACGACGGCACGCTGGTGCTGCGTCTGGGCAATACCGAGTACCTGGTCGAGGACATGCCGGGTGGCGGCCGCACCGCGCAGATGAGCGCGACCGCGCCGACACACGGCGTGTATCCGGTGCCGCGCTATGACGCCGCACTGATCGTGGCCGGCCGCAATGCACTCGAACTGACCCGCCAGACCTGCGCCTTCGATTTCACCACCCTGTCGCCGGCGGCGCAGGGCCTGGCGATGACGTCGATGGTCGGCGTCGGCATCACCGCGGTCGCGATGGAAAGCGGCGGCGAAACGTATTACCGGCTGTGGTGCGACGGCACCTATGGCGGTTATCTGTGGGCCACGCTGGTCGAGGTGGCTTCGGATCTCGGAGGAGGTGCGGTCGGCCTGGAATCGCTCGGCCGGCTCGCACAGCAATAACAAACAGCGCGCCGTCGAGGGGCGGCGCAATTCAGTCAGATACGAGCCGTTTGGACAGGGAGGGAATGTGATGTCACCCAGCGAAGCACAGCAGTTCCTGAAGGAAAACCAGGTCAAATACATCCTGGCGCAGTTCGTCGATATCCACGGGTCGGCCAAGACCAAGTCGGTGCCGGCAGAGCATTACAAGACCGTGGTCACCGATGGCGCCGGTTTCGCCGGTTTCGCCATCTGGGGCATGGGCATGACGCCCAACGTCGACGCCGACTACATGGCGGTGGGCGATGCCTCGACGCTTTCGCTGGTGCCCTGGCAGCCGGGCTACGCCCGCATCGCCTGTGACGGTCACACGCACGGCAAGCCGCACGAGTACGACACCCGCGTCGTGCTGAAGAAGCAGCTCGAGCAGATCACCGCCCGTGGCTGGACCTTCTTCACCGGCATGGAGCCCGAGTTCTCGCTGCTGCGCAAGGTCGAAGGCAAGCTGCTGCCGGCCGATCCGGGCGACACGCTGTCCAAGCCCTGCTACGACTACAAGGGCCTGTCCCGTGCCCGCGTGTTCCTCGAGCGTCTGTCCGAGTCGCTGCGCTCGGTCGGCATCGACGTCTATCAGATCGACCACGAAGACGCGAACGGCCAGTTCGAGATCAACTACACCTTCACCGACGCGCTGACCTCCTGCGACCACTACACCTTCTTCAAGATGGGTGCCGCCGAGATCGCCGCAGAACTGGGCCTGATCTGTTCGTTCATGCCGAAGCCGTTCTCGAATCGTCCGGGCAACGGCCTGCACATGCACATGAGCATCGGCGACGGCAAGCGCAACCTGTTCGAGGACAAGTCGGACAAGCACGGCCTGGCCCTGTCGAAGCTGGCCTACCACTGGGCCGCCGGCCTGCTCAAGCACGCACCGGCCCTGGCCGCGCTGTGCTGCCCGACCGTCAATTCCTACAAGCGTCTGGTGGTCGGCCGCTCGCTGACCGGCGCCACCTGGGCACCGGCCTACATCTGCTACGGCGGCAACAACCGCAGCGGCATGATCCGCAGCCCGGGCGGCCGCCTGGAACTGCGCCTGCCGGACGCTTCCTGCAACGCTTACCTCGCAACCGCCGCAGTGATCGCTGCCGGCATGGACGGGGTGATCAACGAGCTCGACCCGGGCGCGCCGCAGAACGACAACCTGTACGAGTACAGCCAGGCGCAGCTTGATGCCGCCGGTATTAAGGTGCTGCCGCAGAACCTGCATGAGGCGCTGCTGGCACTCGAAAAGGACGAAGTGATCCGCTCTGCACTGGGTCCCGTCGTCGACGAGTTCCTGCGTCTCAAGCACATGGAGTGGGTCGAGTACATGCGTCACGTCTCGGACTGGGAAGTGAACAGCTACCTCGAATTCTTCTGATCAATCGCCGGAGAACGGATATGTGTGGAATCGTTGGACTGCTGGTCAAGACACCGGCATTGAAGGAACGCCTGGGCGAACTGATGGTGCCCATGCTGATCGGCATGACCGAGCGCGGTCCGGACTCGGCGGGTCTCGCCGTGTTCGGCGACTCGCTGGCCGATAACGCGCGCAAGCTGAGCCTGTACTCGGGTCTCACCGATGACGGTGCGGACTTCAACTGGCACGGCCTGACGCACGCCCTGAAGGAACACCTCGATGTCGACGCGCACATCGACGTGAAGCACAACCACGCCGTGCTGTCGTTCGCCGTGTCGCCGGAGCTGGTCAAGCGCTGGCTGCGCGAGAACCACCCGAAGCTGCACATCCTGAGCACCGGCCGCACGATCGACCTGTACAAGGACATCGGCACCCCGGCCCAGGTGGCAGAACGCTACGACTTCAAGTCGATGAAGGGTTCGCACCTCGTGGGTCACACCCGGATGGCGACCGAGTCGGCCGTGACGCCGGATCGCGCCCACCCCTTCACCGCCGGTGAAGACTTCTGCCTGGTGCACAACGGCTCGCTGTCGAACCCGAACTCGATCCGCCGCAAGCTCACCCCGGCCGGCATCCACTTCGAGACCGACAACGACACCGAAGCCGCATGCCGTTTCCTCGAGTGGCGCCTGCGTGAAGGCGACGACCTGGAAGTCGCGCTGCAGAAGGGCTTCGACGAACTGGACGGTTTCTTCACCTTCCTGATGGGCACCCCGGAAAAGCTCGCGCTGATCCGCGACCCGTTCGCCTGCAAGCCGGCCGTCGTTGCCGAAACCGATGACTACGTCGCGATCGCGTCGGAATTCCGTTCGCTGGCCCACCTGCCGGACGTGAAGCACGCGAACGTGTTCGAACCCGCGCCCGAGGAGATGTACGTATGGAACGCATGACCTTCGATCTGGCCAGCAGCTCGCTGACCGAAATGAACACCTTCCTGCACAAGGGTCTTGAGGAAGGCGACAAGCGCCACATTTCGGTGCTGAACCCGGACGGCGCGCACAACATCGCCGTTGGCCTGAATCACCCGGTCACCGTGGAAGTCCATGGCCACGCCGGCTACTACGCAGGCGGCATGAACAAGCACGCTCGCGTCGTGATCCACGGCAGCGCCGGTACCGGTGTCGCCGAGAACATGATGAGCGGTTCGGTGCACGTGAAGGGCTTCGCCTCCAACGGCGCAGGCGCTACGGCCCACGGCGGCCTGCTGGTGATTGACGGTGACGCCGGCCTGCGCTGCGGCATCTCGCTCAAGGGCGCGGACATCGTGGTCGGCGGCAGCGTCGGCAGCTTCTCCGGCTTCATGGCCCAGGCTGGCCGCATGGTCATCTGCGGCGACGCCGGCGACGCGCTTGGCGACTCGCTGTACGAAGCGGTCATCTACCTGCGCGGCAACGTGAAGTCGCTCGGTGCCGATGCCCAGTTCGAGGACATGACCGACGCCGATTACGCGGTGCTGGCCGAGCTGCTGTCCAAGGCCGGCATGGACCACGATCCGAAGTCGTTCAAGCGGATTGCCTCGGCTCGTACGCTCTATCACTGGAACGCGGACGCGAACCAGGAGTACTGACACCCCCTGTGGGCAAGCGGGACGGCGCGGAACGATCCGCCCTCCCGCGCGGCAGACACCGAATACAAAGGATTCTCAAATGGACATCAAACCCGTCTCGTTCAAGCGCGTCTCCCGGGAGGAGTCCGCAAGCTTCGACCGCTCGACCATCGACTACATCCAGAACGCCGCTGCGCATGGCCTGTACGAAATCCGCGGCATGGGCGCCAAGCGCAAGCTGCCGCACTTCGACGACCTGCTGTTCCTGGCCGGCTCGCTGTCGCGCTACCCGCTGGAAGGCTATCGCGAAAAGTGCGTGACCAAGACCATTCTCGGCACCCGCTTCGCCAAGAAGCCGATCGAGCTGGACATCCCGATCACCATCGCCGGCATGAGCTTCGGCGCGCTGTCGGCCAACGTGAAGGAATCGCTGGGCCGTGCCGCCACCGCCATGGGCACCACCACCACCACCGGTGACGGCGGCATGACGCCGGAAGAGCGCAACTCGTCGAAGACGCTGGTGTACCAGTGCCTGCCGTCGCGTTACGGCTTCAACCCGGACGACGTGCGTCGCGCCGATGCGATCGAGGTCGTGATCGGCCAGGGCGCCAAGCCGGGCGGCGGCGGCATGCTGCTGGGCCAGAAGGTGAACCCGCGCGTGGCCAAGATGCGCACGCTGCCGCAAGGCGTGGATCAGCGCTCGGCCTGCCGTCACCCGGACTGGACCGGTCCGGACGATCTGGCGATCAAGATCCAGGAACTGCGCGAGCTGACCGACTGGGAAAAGCCGATCTACGTGAAGGTGGGTGCCACCCGTACCTTCAACGACGTCAAGCTGGCGGTGCACGCCGGTGCTGACGTGGTGGTGGTCGATGGCATGCAGGGCGGCACCGCAGCCACCCAGACCTGCTACATCGAACACATCGGCATCCCGACGCTGGCTGCAGTCCGCCAGGCGGTCGACGCGCTGGAAGACCTGAACATGAAGGGCCAGGTCCAGCTGATCGTGTCCGGCGGCATCCGCAGCGGCGCCGACGTCGCCAAGGCGCTCGCCATGGGTGCAGATGCGGTCGCCATCGGTCAGGGCATTCTGTACGCGCTCGGCTGTAACTCGGAAACCTACATCCAGGACGGCAAGCACATTTCGGCCCTCGAAGGTTACGACGCCCTCGGCACCCAGCCCGGCTTCTGCCACCACTGCCACACCGGCAAGTGCCCGGTCGGCGTGACCACGCAGGATTCGGTGCTCGAACAGCGTCTGCAGCCGGACGTCGGTGCCCGTCGCGTCAAGAACTACCTGAAGACGCTGAACATGGAACTGACCACGATCGCCCGTGCCTGCGGCAAGCAGAACGTGCATCACCTGGAGCGCGAAGACCTGGTCGCCCTGACGCTGGAAGCCGCCGCCATGGCGCGCATCCCGCTGGCGGGCACCAGCTGGATCCCGGGCCACAACGGCTACTGATCCACAGCGTGATGCCGGGGCAGCGGACTTGAATGGCTGGCTGCTCCTGCTGGGCGCCATCGTCGCGGAAGTGATCGCGACGAGCGCGCTCAAGCAGGTGGAGGGCTTTTCGCGTCCGCTGCCCCTGGCATTGACCGTCATCGCTTACGTCGTGGCGTTCTGGCTCATGTCGCTTTCGCTCCGCTCCATTCCCATCGGCATCGCCTACGCGGTGTGGTCGGGTGTGGGCATCGTCGCGATATCAACAATCGGCCTGATTGCCTACGGACAGCGTCTGGATGCAGCGGCGCTTGCCGGCATCGCACTTATCTTGAGCGGGGTCGCCGTGATCCAGCTCTTTTCGCGTTCCACCGTCTGACCCGCCGTCACCTCATTCGAAAGGAGTCCTTCCGCCGCCCATCACCCGCCCTGCATTCATACATCCCTGCTGCTGACGATTTCATCCCATCAAAAAATGCACCCATAAAGGAGGAGAGCAAGATGGATCAAAGCAAAAGCAAGAAGCCGCTCGACCCGTTGCTCGAAAAGCGCATCGCGCGCATGTTCGGCCGCGACCGTGCCATGTCGCTTGGCATGCTGGTCGGCCTGTGGTTCGCCCTTGGCTACGTGTACTTCGCCGTTCCCCACGGCTTTCTCGGTACGCCTGTCGGCATGGTGCTGACGGTCGCCGGTGCACTCGTTCTGATCTTCAACACGGCGTCGGTGTTCGCGATGCTTCGTCATTACGACGAAGACCGTGACCACATCTACGGCATCGACATCTACCACCTCGACCAGCATCGCGCACGCGCCCGCAAGGCCGCACTGCGCCCGGCTCACGTCGACGTCTGAGGAGTACGCACATGTCCCGCAACGTCTACAAGCCGCCGGTACAGAAGGGCTTCGGCCAGTTCATCGATGCCATGGTGGTGCTTGCGCTCGTGTATCTGAGTCTGCTCGCGCCGCTGCTCATGGGCGGTACCGCCGCGGAGTCGGCCGCCACCGAGCACAAGGCGAAGCCGACCTGGGAAGAGCTCAAGCAGAACGACGTGATGCAGGCCCAGTGGGAAAAGCTGGGTCACACGCCGGAAACCGCAGAGCCCATCGTGACCAAGAAGTTCAGTTACGAGGTGGAACCGCTGTCGCTGGGCATCACCATCGCCGTGATCGCCGGCTACTTCATCTTCATGCTGAAGATGTCGGACCGCGAGTACCGCGAAGTGATCAACGAACGCTTCGGCCCCAGGGTCGGCAAGGGAGATTGAGCCATGGATTTCTGGTCCGCACTGGAATACGGCGCCTGGGGTCTTTCGATCGTGCTGATCGGCTGGATGCTGGTCGATGCGCGTTTCGTCAGCACCACCTACGGCGAAGACTTCCTGCTCAGTTCGCGCGAAGGCGACGAGTGACCGCTTGATCTGGGCGTGCCGTCCGGCACGCGACAGGGGAGAGAATGATGGGAACTGCAGCAACCGCAGGACAGCAGGAAAAGATTTCCCTGCTGAAGGTGCTCGGACCGGTGCACGTATGGGCACTGGGCGTGGGCATTGTGCTGGTGGGTGAGTACATGGGCTGGAACTTCTCGGTGGCGAAGGGCGGGGCCTATGGCTCGCTGATCGCCTGCTGGGTGATCGGCCTGCTCTATACCTGTGTGGCCATGATCGACTCCGAGGTGACCTCCACGGTTGCCGCGGCCGGCGGTCAGTACACGCAGGCCAAGCACATCATCGGGCCACTGATGGCCTTCAACGTGGGCCTTTACCTGGTGATGGCCTACACCATGCTGGAGGCGGCCGACGCGCTGGTGGTCGGTGACCTGCTGAAGGCGGTGGCGGCGCAGTACGGGGCGGATCTCGATCCGCGTCCCTTCGTGGTGCTCACCATCGCCTTCCTGGCGTGGCTGAACTACCGCGGCGTGTTCATGACGCTGACCGTGAACTTCGTCATCACCGCCTTCGCCTTCATCGCCATCCTGGTGCTGTTCTTCAACGCCAGCGGTCTGGTCGATGGCCAGAGCGTGCTGCTGCACCGCGACCTGCTGGTCGATCTGCCCTATGGCTGGATCGGCGTGCTGGCGTCGCTGCAGTTCGGCATGTGGTACTACCTGGGCATCGAGGGCACCTGCCAGGCCGCCGAGGAAGTGCGTTCGGCCGGTCGCTCGATTCCGATGGGCACCATGGGCGGCATGATGACGCTGCTGATCGCCGCGTCGCTCACCTGGTACATCTGTACCGGCATCATTCCGTGGGAATACCTCGGCCAGGCGACCACGCCGCTCTATGACGCCGCACGGCTGATGGGCAGCGTCGAGCTGGAGGTGATGCTGTTCATCGGCACCATGTTCGCGGCCATCGCGTCGGCCAACGGCTGCATCAACGACGCATCGCGTGCCTGGTTCTCGATGTCGCGTGACCGCTACATGCCGCACTGGTTCGGTGCCGTGCATCCGCGCTACCGCACGCCCTACCGCTCCATCCTGTTCCTGATCCCGATCGCGGTGTCCTTCGCCTTCACCGGGCTGCTGGACCAGGTGATCACCTTCTCCATCCTGTCGGGTCTGCTGGGCTACACCTTCATGTCCTTCAACATCGTTCGCTTCCGCCGGCTGTGGCCGCTGGGATCGATCGAGCGGGGCTATGTGCATCCCTACCATCCGATCCCCTGCATCGTGCTCGGCGTGCTGTGTTCGGCCACCTACTTCGCCACCTATCTGGGCTACGGCACCTCGCTGCTGTCCATCATGGCGTTCTACATCCTGGTGTCGATCTGGTTCGTCGTGCGTCGCTACCCCTTCGTCAAGCGGGGCGAGCAATTCACGATGCCGTGGCCGCGTCCGAAGGGCTACTGAGATGGAAGCCGGGCTGATCGCTGCGCTGGCCGTCGGGGGCGGTGCGCTCGCACTGTGGCACCGGCGGGTGCAGCGCGGTTTCGCGGCCGAGCGGGCCGCGGTGTTCGATGACTGCCGCGCGCTGTTCGGCGAGGCGGTGACCGAGGACTGCGGCACCGACTACCCGCGACTGAGCGGACGCTACCAGGGCGCCAGCTTCGAGCTGCAGCCGCTGCTGGACCACATCGGCTACCGCAAGGTGCCGTCGCTGTGGCTGTCGCTCACGCTGCGCACGCCGCTGCCGCTGGCCGGCACCTTCGACGTGCTGATGCGGCCCCAGAACATCGAGTTCTGGTCTGCCTCGGCGCAGCTGGAGGAGCGCATCGATCTGCCCGCGGACTGGCCGGTCCACCACATCGCCAAGGTGAGCCCGGCCGGCTGGCGGCCGCCGTTCGAGCGGCTGCGCGACGGTCTGGGCGCGCTGGCGGAGGATCCGCCGTTCAAGGAGCTTCTGGTCAGTGCGCGCGGCGTGCGGCTGGTGTACCGGCTGAGCGGCGTGCAGCGCGCGCACTATCTGGTGCTGCGCTCCCTGCTGCCGGAAAGCACCCGCATCTCGCCCGACATGCTGGTGCCGCTGCTGGATGCGGCGCTGAATGTCGCGTCCGCCCTGAAGGTCACCCCACTGGAGAAAGCGGCATGAGCACCACCGTCGCACACCGCGAAAGCCGTCCGCCCCACCCGCTGTTCGTGCTGCTTGTCGCTGCACTGCTGCCCGGCATGGGCCAGGTGCTGAACGGCATGCTGACGCGCGCGTGGATCATGCTTTTCTTCGCGCTCAGCCTGGGCGTCATCACCTGGCACCTCACCACGCCGGAGCACTCCTTCGTCGGCCGTCATGCCGGCGGGTTCTTCGTCTATGCGGTGATGGTGATGGACGCCTACGTCTGGGCACGCTACCGGCACACTCTGGCCCGAGTCCGCGCGGGTCAGCGCTAGGGGTCGTGGACCCCGGGGGGCGGCGCACACCGTCCTCACCTTGGCCGGTACATGCGGGACAGCTCCTCCTGCACCGCATGTACCGGGTCTTTTTCAGCGTGCCGGCGCTGAACGCATCTGCAGTCGCGGACAGGCGAGGCCTGTCCGCTCACCACCTCATTCAAAAGGAACTGCTGCCATGAAACAGAACAACACCCTGATCCGCTCCGTCCTGCTGTCGCTGGGCGCGCTGTCCCTGTCGGTTCCGTTTGCCGCCCAGGCCGAAGAGGCTCCGGCGCCGGCGTACACGATCACGTCGAACATCGGCGTGTTCTCGCAGTACATCTTCCGCGGCATTTCGTACACGCAGGAAAACCCGGCGGTGCAGGGCGGCTTTGATTTTGCGCACGAGAGCGGCGCCTATCTGGGCATCTGGGGCACCAATGTGAGCGATCTGGCGCTGTCGAACGCGACCGGAGAGATCGATCTGTACGGCGGTTTCGCGAAGACCTTCGGCGACTGGACGGTGGACGTGGGCTTCCTGCAGTTCATCTTCCCGGGCGGCAAGTACGACCCGTCGGGCGAGAGCCTGAACACGCTGGAGCTGAACGCGGCGGTGAGCTGGAAGTTCATCCAGCTGAAGTACTCGTACGCGGTGACCGACTACTTCGGTTTCAGCAAGAAGTCGTTCGGAGCGGATTCGGACGGATCGGATTACCTGGAGCTGAACGCGAACTACGAGTTCATGCCGAGCTGGGTGCTGAACGCGCACGTGGGTCACCAGAAGGTGAAGAACTACGGCGACTACGACTTCACCGACTGGAAGCTGGGGGTGACGAAGAACTTCGAAGGCGGCTGGCAGGCGGCGGTGGCCTACATCGACACGAATGCGGACAAGACGCTGTACACGATCTGCGACAACGGCATCCGCTGCAAGGACACCGGCGACAGCAAGTGGCTGCTCTACGTGAAGCGCACCTTCTGATCGCGCGACCCTGCTGAGGTCCTCGCGGACGCCGAGCCCCTGCACTCGGCGTCCACTCCGGCCGGCCGTGCCGACTCCTCCGGAGCGGCCGGCCGCTTTTTTTTCAGTCGGGCATGCCGGGGAAGGGCCAGTCGCCGTGGCCGGACGACCATGGCTGGCTGCGCACCTGCGGCGGGCGCTTCAGCGTGGAGGACGGCGATTCGCCGAACAGCGCCTTGTAGTAGGACGAGAACATGCCCATGTGCCAGAAGCCCCACTTGCAGGCGGCGCTGCTCACCGTCATGTCCGGCCCGCCATGCAGCAGGTCCTTGCGCACGCCGTGCAGCCGCACGTAGCGCAGGAAGGTGACCGGGCTGATGCCCAGCACGTTCATGAAGGCGTGATGCAGGCCGCGCCGGCTCATCTTCAGGTGGGCGCTCAGATCGCTGACCGAAGGCGGCTGGTCGCGCCGGTTCAGGATGTAGTTGCGCGCGCGCTCGACGATGGCGCGGTGGATGGCATGACCGCCACGGCTGCGCTCCGGGTGTTCCGAGATCGACAGCAGCGCGGTCAGCGAGGCGTTGATGATGGATTCCGACACCGCCTGCCGCGAGGCCGCATGGGTCAGCACGTCCGGTGTGGACTGCACGCAGCACATGACCTCGTGCAGGACCTGCCGGTAGCGCATGGCCGCCGCTGACGGCAGGGTCTGCATCTGGGCGCGCGCGATCAGCGTGGACACTTCGTGGCCCAGCACCGCCTGCGCATAGCCGTCCAGCGTATCGGCATCGATCACGGCCGCGAAAATGTCGGACACCTGCGGCGTGCGGAAATGCAGTTCCTCGCCCGGTGACAGCGTGAGCAGGCTGTCGCGGCCCACTTCGTGCGCCTGCCAGTAGCCGCCGCGATGCACGTTGATCGGCACGCCGAAAGTGTAGGACGAAGGACGCGGATGGCCCTTCTCGTCGATCACCTGGTCCATCGATTCGCGGAACAGCTGCACCGCGCCGGACGACATTTCGACGATGCGGCCGCGGAACTCGCCGCTGGTCAGCTGCAGATATTCCTGCGACCAGTGCGGCAGGCTTTCCGCGTGCTGACACGGGTCTTCGGTCACCACGCAGCACAGCTGAGCCGGTGGCGGCGCCTTGTGGGCGGGTTCTACTGTCACGTTCACTCCCTTCGCCGCTCGTGGCCGGCGTGCTCGGCCGGAAAATCCGGCGGTCGCGACGCGCGTGGGGTTGGCGGCGTTCATTGCTAGCGAAGCACCTGCGCGGCTCTTGTCAGCCCGGTTCGACCGGGCCGGTGTGCCGTCGCGGCGACCTGGCTACTCCTCTTGAAATCCATGTTAGGCCTGCCCCCGGAGCGCGGCAATACACCGCTCCGTGGCGTTCCGACGAACAGGCCGAATCTTGATAGTGCGCGAGGGAACCTTGGCCGGTTCCCGATAACGCCCGCTCCGGCCCGCCTCCTATAGTCCCTGGCACGGTCAGCGCGCTCCTCCGCAACCGTGATTCACCGGCGCCGTGCCGTGTGCGCGGCGCCTCTTTCGAACATCCAGGAAGAGGTAAGCAATGCGAAGAACAGACAAGAACCGGGCCCTGCCGCGCGCATTCGCGTTCGCGGCCGGGCTGGCTGCACAGCTGGCGGTGGCCGGGGCCTATGCCGCGGCGCCGGCGGCGGAAGCGCTGGTCAATACCAAGTGCGCGTCCTGTCACACCGCCAAGGGTGAAGGCAAGTGGGACCGCATCAGCGAGGGCCGCCGCACACCCGAGGGCTGGGACATGACGGTGGCCCGCATGGGCTTCGCCCACGGCGTCAAGATGAGCCGCGAAGAGCGCGCCACCATCGTGAAATACCTGTCCGACGCCTACGGTCTGTCGCCGGACGAATCGGCCGCTCACCGCTACATCGTCGACCGCACGCCCAGCGTGGTCGAGCACTTCGACAACAAGCTGATCGGCGACACCTGCGCACGCTGCCACTCCTATGGCCGCATCGCGGTGCAGCGCCGTACCGAGGCCGACTGGCGCAAGCTGGTGCACTTCCACGTCGGCCAGTTCCCGGCAATCGAAATCCAGGCCGGCGGTCGTGACCGCAACTGGTTCGAGATCGCCAACGGTGACGCCGTGGTCGAGCTGGGCAAGACCTACGGCTTCGAATCCGACAGCTGGACCAAGTGGAAGGCGCAGAAGCCGGCGGATGCCAGCGGCAGCTGGCGCCTGGTCGGCCACAAGCCGGGTGCCGGCGCCTACGAAGGCACGGCCACGGTGCAGCGCACCGGCGACGACGCCTACGCGGTGACCATGGTGCTGCGTTTCGAGAACGGCCAGAGCGAAACGCTGAAGGGCTCGGCCATCGTCTATACCGGCCACGAGTGGCGCGCCACGCTGAAGAGCGGCGAGCGCACGATCAACCAGATCATGACGCTGGCAGACGGCGGTCGCAGCCTGTCCGGCCGCTGGTTCGAAGAGGGTTACGACGCGATCGGCGGCACGCTGCGCGCGGTACGCGCCGACGGTGCCCAGCCTGCGGTGCTGTCGGTGCAGCCGGCGGCGCTGAAGGCCGGTACCCGCAGCCGTCTGGTCATCAATGGCGTCGGGCTGGACGGTGAGGTGAGCCTGGGCAGCGGCGTGAAGGTGCTGTCGGTGGCCGAACGCAGCGCGGACCGCGTGGTGCTCGAAGTCGAATCGGCGAAGGACGCCGTGAGCGGCCCGCGCGAAGTGAAGGTGGGCAACGTGCGCAGCGGCGATGCGCTCAAGGTCTTCCAGCGCATCGACTACGTGAAGATCACGCCGGACCACCCGATGGCGCGGGTCGGTGGCAACGGCGGCTCGATGAACAAGGTGCCGGCCCAGCTCGAAGCGCTGGCTTACACCGTGGGCGCGGACGGCAAGAAGGGTACCGCTGACGACGTGGCACTGGGTGCCATGCCGGCGGCCTGGTCCTTCGACAACCTGAACAAGGTGGCGGCCGAAATGAAGGACGCCAAGTTCGCCGGTCGCATCGACCAGAACGGCCTGTTCATGACCAATGACGCCGGCCCCAACCCCGAGCGCAAGTACAAGACCAATAACGCGGGCGAGCTGAAGGTGACCGCGGTGGTCAAGGACGGCACGCGCACGGTCAAGGCCACCGCGCCGCTGATCGTCACCGTGCAGCGTTTCAACGATCCCCCGATCCGCTGAACGCGGGCCGTCACCGGAACAGCCATCATGTCCGACGCCAATCTGCTCTATGTGGACAGTCACGCCTTCCACGATGTCGAAGTGAAGGGGCGGCGCGTGCTGCTGCACGTGCCCAGCACCGGCATTTTCGACCTCGACGGCGTGACCACCGAGGTGCTCGACTTCGTGCGGCCGAAGGCGACCGTCAGTTTCGAGGAGCTGCAGCAGCGCTTCTCGGGGCAAGGGTCGCCCACGCTGATCGCCGACGCGATCGAGGATCTGAAGTCGCTGGGCGTGCTGCGCGGCGATCCCGCGCAGCCCGACCACGGCCCCGGCATCAGCGTGACCGAATTTCCGCTCAGCACCCTGGTGCTGAACGTGAATACCGGCTGCAACCTGAGCTGCACCTACTGCTACAAGGAAGACCTGACCACCCCGTCCAAGGGCGAGAAGCTCGACTTCGACAAGGCGAAGAAGGGCATCGAGCTGCTGCTGAAGGAGGGGGCCAAGCGCGACCGCATCAACGTAGTGTTCTTCGGCGGCGAGCCGCTGTCGAACATGCGGCTGATCAAGGCGGTCACCGCCTACGCCGAGGAGCGCTGCCGCGAAGAGGGCAAGCAGGTCGATTTTTCGCTCACCACCAACGCCACGCTGCTCACCGAAGAGATCGCCGACTGGTTCAACGAACATTCTTTCGGCATTTCGATCAGCATGGACGGCCCGCAGGCGGTGCATGACCTGCGCCGCAAGACCATAGGCGGCAAGGGCACTTACGAGGTGGTGGCGAAGAAGGCGCGCATGCTGCTGTCACGCTACACCGCACGCTCGGTCGGGGCGCGGGTGACGCTGACCGCGGGCTATTCCGACGTGGCGGCCATCCACCATCACCTGAAGGACGACATCGGCTTCGCCGAAGTGGGCTTCGCGCCGGTCACCAGCAACCCGGTCACCACCTTCAACCTGGTCGGTGACGAACTGCGCGCGGTGTTCGACGCGATGAAGACGCTGGGCCGCGAGTACGTGGCGGCGGCGGTCGAGGGCCGGAACATCGGCTTCTCGAACATGCACCAGATGCTGTCCGACCTGTACGAGGGCCGCCGCAAGGCGCTGCCCTGCGGTGCCGGCATCGGGCTGCTGGCGGTCGATCACAAGGGCGAACTCAACCTCTGCCACCGCTTCACCGGCTCGGAGCTGCCGACCTTCGGCAACGTCGAGACCGGTATCGCCAAGGCGGAGCTGGGCGCCTTCCTCGAAAACGCGCTCGACCGCTCGGAACGTGGCTGCTCGACCTGCCGCATCCGCAACCTGTGCTCGGGCGGCTGCTACCACGAGTCCTACGCCAACTTCAGCGACCCGCATTCGCCGGTCTATCACTACTGCGAACTGCTCAGGGAGTGGGTCGATTTCGGCATCGAGGCCTACCTCGAAATCCTCGAAAAGAACCCGGCCTTCCTTCACCAGCACGTCGCGAACAGGAGCTCTGAACTATGAACCGCTTGAAACCGCTGAACCGCAAGGCCCACCAGATCGAAGCCGCCCCGAACGACGAGGCGGTGGAGAAGGTGGTGTCGATGACCGCCGCCGTCGCCGGCTGCGCCACCACCTTCGACCCGGGCTGGGAGCTCGATCCTTTCCTCGGCGTGGCCGGCCTGTGCCAGCCGATGGAAGCCGATCTCTACGGCTGTGCCGACCCCTGCTGGTGGCCGGCCCAGGTGCCGGACACGCTGCACAACTACCAGGACTGGAACACCGGCAAGGACGACGCGGCGCGCGACTGGAAGGCGCTGCAGAGCGTGTTCCCGAAATAAGCCCGCGTACAGACAAGAGGAATTCCTGACCATGAAGATGAAGACCACGGCGGCCGCACTGGCCGCCAGCCTCGGCGTCGCGCTGCTCGGCGCCCTTCCGGCCACCGCGTCCGCGGCCAAGGACTATCTGGTGACCGCCGCCCGCCCCAACCTCGTGTTCGTGATGGACGCGAAGGAGCGCAAGGTGGTGAAGACCCACACCATCCCCAATACCTCGCTCGGCAACAGCCCGCTCACGCTGGTGCCTTCGCGTGACGGCAAGGTGGCCTATGTCATCCACAACCGCTGGGAAACCGTTTCCGGCATCGACCTGGACAGCGGCAAGGAGGTGTTCCGCGCCGAACTGTCCGGCGGCGACATCCGCGGCAAGTCGCCCTTCCCGATGGACCTCAGCCCGGACGGCAAGGAACTGGCGGTCTATGTGAACCCGACCCAGCTGCTGCCGGGCGAGTACAAGGTGATGGATCCCTACATCGCCATCTACCGCACCGATGCCGGTACCGACGCCGAGCCGGTACGCAGGCTGAAGGTGCCGCGCCGGGTGTCCACGCTGGCCTGGTCGCCCAAGGGCGACACGCTGTACGCCTTCAGCTGGGACATGCTCAAGCTCGATCCGCAGACCGGTGCGGTCAAGGGCCAGCACCCGTGGCGCACCTGGAAGAACGGCGACCAGGGCGAGCCGGACACGCTGGCGGTGTGGCCGCAGTGGGAACAGACCAATGTGTTCGCCACGCCCTACTACGTGACGCACGCCAACAAGAAGCCGGGCGACCCGTCGGCGCTGCGCGCCGGCATCTGGTCGCTCGACCTCGAAACCGACAAGGTGCACTTCAAGGAATTCGAGAATGCCGGCGTCGTGCTGTTTTCGACCGTGGTCAATCCGGTGCGCCGCGACGAGACCTATACCGTCTATACCCAGCTCACCAAGGTGAACACGAAGACCGGCAAGATGGACCGGGTCGATCTCGATCACACCTACTACAACGTCAATGTGTCGAGCGACGGCAAGGAGCTCTACATCGGCGGCACCCAGGGCGACATTGCGGTGTACGACAGCGCCACGCTGAAGCGCCTCGGCAACATCCGCACGCCGGGTGGTGGCGATCAGGTGCTCACCTCGCTGCGCATCTTCCAGCGCTGAGCGATGAAGGCCGACGCACTGCCTGTCGCACCGCAGTCGCCGGCCGCAGCCGCCGCGCCGGCGGCGCAGCGGCTGTCCGACCTGTACCGCTGGGCCGCCGGCTTTGTCCGGCCGGAACGCGCGGCGCTGGGTCGGGTGCTGCTGCTGTCGCTGCTGGCGGTGCTGGCCGGCCTGGCCCAGCCGCTGCTCACCCGCACGCTGATCGACGACGGCATCCTCGCGCGCGACGCGGGCACCGTGCTGGCGACCGGCGGCTGGATGGTGGCACTGGCGCTGGCCGCGCTGGCCATCGGCTTCACCTGCCGGCGCATCCACGTGGGTGCGTCGGCCCGCATTCTTCACGGCATGCGCGAAGCGCTGTTCGCGCATGTGCTCCGGCTGCCGCCGGACTATTTCGCACGCACCCGCCAGGGCGATCTGCTGGCCCGCCTCGAAGGCGACCTGGGCGAAGTGCAGCGCTTCGCGGTCGATGCGCTGCTGTCGGCCATCAATTCGCTGCTGACGCTGGTCGGCACCGTGCTGCTGCTGGCCCTGCTCAGTCCGAAGCTGGCGCTGCTTCTGGCGCTGCTGATGGCGGTCAATGCCGCGGTGCTGTCCTGGGTGCGGCCGCGCATCGAGGCGCTTTCGCGCCAGTCGCGCGACGCCGGCGTCGAGGTGTCCAGCTTTCTGGTCGAGAAGGTGGGCGCGGTGCGCTGCATACAGACCCATGTCGCCGAGTCGCGCGAACTGTCGCGGCTGGGCGGGCTGCACGCCACGGTGCGCGAACGCCTGCTGGCCGCCCAGCTGTGGGGCTATCTGGGCGGCGCCTTTCCGAACCTGCTGCTGTCGCTGGCGGTGATCGGCATCTTCGTCGTCGGCAGCCTGTCCATGCTGGCCGGCGACCCGCTCACGCTGGGCACCCTGGTCGCTTTCGCCACCTGCGTGCAGCGCGCCAGTGCGCCGCTGCACGCCCTGATGGGCCTCTATCTGCAGTGGCAGCGGGTGAAGGTGGCGCTCGGCCGGGTGGACGAACTGCGCGCGGTGCCGCCACCGCCCGAGGTGGCAGGCGATCTGCTTGACGGCGCGCTGCCGGCCGGTGATCTGGTCGTGCGCGATCTGGCCTGTACCCACGCCGGGGCGCCGCGCGCCGCCTTCAGCGGACTGAACCTCACGATACCGGCCGGTGCGCGGGTGTGGCTGCGCGGCCCGTCGGGCAGCGGCAAGTCCACCTTCATCGACCTGCTGCAGCGGCTGATCGAGCCGAGCGCCGGCTGGGTGTCGCTGGCCTGCATCGACCTGCGCGGCATCGACCGCGCGGCACTGCGCCGGCATCTGGTGGTGGTGTCGCAGGAGGCGGTGCTGTTCACCGGCACGCTGGCCGACAACATCCGCTACGGCCGGCCTGATGCCAGCGAGGCCGACGTCACCGCGGTGGCACGTGCCGCCGGTGTGGACGACTTCGCCGCCCGTCTGCCGGACGGGCTGGCGACCCGGGTCGGGCCGCGCGGTGCGTCGCTGTCCGGTGGCGAGCGTCAGCGGGTGGCGCTGGCGCGCGCGCTGCTGATGAAACCGGCGGTGCTGGTGATCGACGAAGGCACCTCGTCGCTGGACGGTGCGCTCGAAGCGCGCGCGCTGGCCGCGGTCGACGCGCTGCTGCCGCGCACCACCCGCATCGTGGTGAGCCATCGCGCGCTGGACCCGGCGCAGTTCGACCAGGTGATCGATTTCCCGCCGGGAGCACCGGCATGATGGTGAAGGTGGGGCTGATAGACGGCCCGGTCGGCGCCGGGCTGGCGCACGCGGTGCTCGCCTGTTCCGATCCGCAGGCGCTGCAGAGTGGGGAGGGCGGTCACGGCCAGCAGGTGGCTGGCGCGCTGCTCGAACACTGCCCGTCAGCCGGTCTGCTGCTGGCCCCGGTGTTCGACCGCACCTGCGAAGCCGAGGTCGGGCGCGTGGTCGACGCCCTGCACTGGCTGGCGGCGCAGGGCGCGCAGCTGATCAATATGAGCTTCGGCATGGCGACACCCAGCCGCCGGCTGGCGTCGGCCTGCGCCGAGGTGGCGACGCAGGGCGTGCTGCTGGTGGCGTCCGCCCCGGCGCGCGGTACGCCGGTGTATCCGGCCGCCTTTGCCGACTGCATCGCGGTGACCGGTGACGCGCGCTGTGCGCCGGGCGAAGTGTCGTGGCTGTCGACCGCCGCGGCCGATTTCGGCACCCATCCGCTGATTCGCCCCGGGCGGCCCGATCTGGGCGGCGGCGCCAGCATCGCCACCGCCCGCATGAGCGGCCTGCTGGCCGCACTGCTGGAAGAAGGGCATGCGCCGCACACGCTGCGCGCGCGGCTGCAGTCCATGGCGCTGCACATCGGACCGGAGCGTCGTCATGCCTGATCGTTCCGGTCTGGCGGTGGCCGTGCTCGCGGCCGTGCTGCTGTATGCACTGCCCGATGCCGGCGACGCGCTGCTCGCGCTGGCCGCGGCGGCGGTCCTGCATGCCGGCCTGCGTGTGCCGCGCCGTGCGCAGGCGCTGGCCCTGTCCGCCGGCCTGCTGTGGGGCGCTCTGTGTGCGCTGGCGCTGCTGCTGCTGAGCGACCGCACCGGCGTGCGCTATGTCTGGATCTACAGCGGCAGCGCGCTGCCGGCGCATCTGAAGCTGGCCAATCTGTGGGGCGGCGACGAAGGCACGCTGCTGCTGCTCGCCGCCTTCTGCGTCACGCTGGCGGCGCGCGGTGCCGCCGCCCGCACCGCTCGCCTTGATGCGGCAGCGCTGCTGCCGGCCGCCTATGTGCTCATCGTGCTGTGGCTGCGGCCGTTCGCCGCCACGCCGGCCGCGTGGCTGGCGCAGTCCGCGTCGCAGGGCATGAACGCGCATCTGATGAAGGTGTGGATGCTGCTGCACGCGCCGCTCATCCTGGCCGCCTACGCGTGGACGCTGTCGCTGGCCGCGCCGGCCCTGCAGGCGCTGGCCGGTGCCGCCCCGCGCTGGCCGGCGACTGCGCTGCCGCACGCCCGTCGGGCCTGGGCGCTGCTCACCGCCGGCATCGGCTTCGGCATGGTGTGGGCGTTCGAGGACGCGATGTACGGCCAGGTCTGGCACTGGGATCCGGTGCAGACCGCGGTATTCGCGGTGTGGTGCCTGCTCGGTGCCCACCTGCACGGCGTCGGCGGCTGGCGCGCCGGCCGTGCAATGTGGCGCTGGGTGCCGGCCACCGCACTGGCCGCCGCGGCGATGACCGCGCTCGCCATGGGCGTCACCCGCAACGACCTGCTGGCCAGTTCGCATCGCTACGTCGGTGCCGACACCTGGCCGGCGCATCTGGCGATCGCCGCGCTGTTGCTGCTCGCCGGCGTCGCGATGGCGTGGCGTGGCCGGCGCGTGGCGGCCCACGCCGCCCATCGCAGCAGCGTCGCGACCTGGGCGCTGCGCGCCACCCAGGTCGGGTTCGCGCTGATCGGCCTGTGGGCCGCCGGGCACATCGCCTGGGCCTGCGTCGCGCAGTGGCAGGGCACGCCGCGGCCGGACGACCTGCGCCCCTTCTTCGAAACGCTGCGCAGCTGGGCGCGCGGCAGCGAACTGCCGCTGCTGCGCACCGCCTTCGCGCAGTGGGATGTCGACGGCTATGCGCTGGCGCGCCATCTGCTGTGGCCGATGATGCTCATCGGTCTGGTCGGCGGCTGGTTCTTCCTGCGCCGGCTGTCGGCCCGCGTCGCGGCGGCGTCGCTGCTCATCGTGCTGCTGGCCTGCGCCACTGTGTTGCTGCAGGGCGGCCTGCTGGAGGAGCGCTATGCCGGCGGTGGCGTGCTGTCGCAGCAGATCGTGGCATTGCTGCCGCGGGTCGACGCCGCACTGCTGGCCGGCGGCTATCTGGCGCTCGCCTGTGCGGCGTGGAGCGTGCATGCCGCCTGGCATGCGCGGCGCTCGGCCGGCTATGCGCTGCCGCTGGGCCTGCTGCACGTGGGCGCGGTGATCGCGCTGTGGGGCGGGCTGGTGGCGACCGCGCTGAACGGCTATTCCCAGCATCTGGTCGGGCTGGGCGCCGACTGGCAGGCGGCGCCGGGCGGCTATGCCTTCCGCGTGACCGGACTGGCGGTGGACCGCACGCCGGATGGCGGGCGCGGTCCGGCAGACACAGCCTTCCGCGCGGTGGCCGAGGTGGAGCTGGACACGCCGGCGCACGGCGTGCTGCGCGGCCAGACGCTGTACCGCGACGGCCGCAGCGCCCTCGCCGGCTATGCCGGGCCGGTGCGCCAGATCTGCGAAATCCTGGATTACCGCTATGCCCGCTACGCCGACCGGCCGGGCTATGTGCTGCACCCCTTCATAGACCGCAGCTGGTCGCGCGACCTGCAGCTGTGGGTATCCACCTCGGCCGCGGTGGCCGCGCTCGAAGGCGGGCCGCAGACCGCGCAGGCGGTGGTGGTGCTGCGCGTGCTGCCCTTCGCTTCGCTGCTGTGGCTGGGGCTCACGCTGGCGACGGTCGGCGCACTGTGGCTGGCGCTGCGTGCGCCGGCCGGAAGCAGGGAGATGACGGCATGAGCGATGTGACCGTGCTCGGGCTGGGCCCGGCGGCCTGTCTGCTGGCGCTGGCGCTGGCGCGCCACGGCATGCGTCCGCTGCTGCTGGGTAGCCGGCGCAGCCGGCCGGCGGTGGAAGGCGTGTCACAGCGGGTGGTGGAGGCGCTGCGCCAGTCCGGCTGCAGCAACGCGCTCGATCTGCTCGGGCCGCGCTGGCAGCGGGTGTCCTGCTGGAATGCGCAGGAAGTGGAGATGAATGGCGAGTTCGTGGTCGAGCGCAGCGCATTCGACCAGGCGCTGCTGCGCGACGTGCAGGCCGCCGGCATCGAGGTGAAGGAAGGACTGGTGCGCAGCGTGGACCCGCTGCCGGAGCCGGGGCGGGCGGTCGCCTTCGAACACGCGAGCGGCCGCCGGCAGACGCTGCGCGCGGCGCTGCTGGCCGACTGTCGCGGCCATACCGCGCCCAAGACCGCGGCTGACCGGCTGGCCGGCCACACGCTGGTGTCGCTCGGCCGCAGTTTCGACGGCGCGCGTGCGCAGCCGCGCACCACCTTCATCGAATCCTTCGAAGCCGGCTGGGCCTGGGGCGGTGTCGACCCGGCCGGGCGCGCCCATGTGCAGGTGGTGGTGCTGCCGGAACTGCTGGCCGCGCACGACGGCGATCTCGATGCCGCGCACGCCGCCTGCATGCAGATGCTCGGCCGGCTGCCCCGCCGCTTCGGCCGTGCGCTGCAGCCGACCGGACCGGCGCGGGCGCGCGGCATACAGCCGGCACTGCGCGGTGTGATCGCGGAAGCCGACTGGCTGCGCATCGGCGACGCCGCCTACACCTGCGACCCGCTGTCCGGCCACGGCATGTTCGAGGCGGCGTCGGCCGCCATCGCCGCGGTGCCGGTGATCAACACGCTGCTGCGGCGGCCGCAGTCGTCGGCACTGGCGCTGCGCTATCTCGACGAGCGCGCCGAATCGGTCTTCCGCTCGCGCATCGAGGCGGCGCACCAGCATTACGCGACCGAAACCCACTGGCGTGACGAAGCCTTCTGGGCGCGCATGACCCGTGCGCCTTCGCTGCCTGCGTTGCAGGGAACGCGGCCGGGACGCGCGTCCTTCGCGTCGCGGCCGGTGGTCGAGGACGGCTACATCGTCGAACGCCGCGTGGTGGTGAGCGGCGAACACCCGCGCGGCGTGCGCTTCATCGACGGCATCGACCTCGGCCGGCTGGACGAACTGCTGCACGCCGGCGCACCGGCCGCGCCCGCCGACATCGGCCAGCACCTGCAGGCGCCGCCGGAGGCGGTGGCGCGCGCGCTGCACTGGCTGCAGGCGCAGTCCCTTCTTACCCATGCCGGGCACTGATCCGGCGATTTCACCACCGCAAGAGGAGAGTTGAACAATGACAAGAAACCGACTGAACGTCCTGCTGTGCGCGCTGCTGGCCGGCGCACTGCCGCTGTCGGCCCAGGCTGAAGAAGCGGCTGCGCCGGCGTACACGATCACGTCGAACATCGGCGTGTTCTCGCAGTACATCTTCCGCGGCATTTCGTACACGCAGGAAAACCCGGCGGTGCAGGGCGGCTTCGATTTTGCGCACGAGAGCGGCGCCTATCTGGGCATCTGGGGTACCAATGTGAGCGATCTGGCACTGTCGAACGCGACCGGCGAGATCGACCTGTATGGCGGCTTCGCGAAGACCTACGGCGACTGGACGGTGGACGTGGGCTTCCTGCAGTTCATTTTCCCGGGCGGCAAGTACGACTTGGTGGGCGGTGGCACCGAGAGCCTGAACACGCTGGAGCTGAACGCGGCGGTGAGCTGGAAGTTCATCCAGCTGAAGTACTCGTACGCGGTGACCGACTACTTCGGTTTCAGCAAGAAGTCGTTCGGAGCGGATTCGGACGGATCGGATTACCTGGAGCTGAACGCGAACTACGAGTTCATGCCGAGCTGGGTGCTGAACGCGCACGTGGGTCATCAGAAGGTGAAGAACTACGGCGACTACGACTTCACCGACTGGAAGCTGGGGGTGACGAAGAACTTCGAAGGCGGCTGGCAGGCGGCGGTGGCCTACATCGACACCAACGCGGACAAGACGCTGTACACGATCTGCGACAACGCCGGCGGTGTGCAGACGCGCTGCAAGGACACTGGCGACAGCAAGTGGCTGCTCTACGTGAAGCGCACCTTCTGAGCGTTCTCCGCGGTCATCCTCGTGGGCGCCCGGTCCGGGCGCCCTTGTGCGGCGGGGCGAGCGCTCCGCCGCGCTTTTTGCAGGTCAGCCCTGCAGCGCCTGTCTGAACTGCGGGTTCTGCAGCGCCCACACCGCGGCTTCGAGCCGGCTCTTCATGTTGAGCTTGCGCAGCAGGTGCTTGATGTGAACCTTCACCGTGGCATCGGAAATGCCCAGTTCGCGCGCGATTTCCTTGTTGCTGCGGCCGTCGGCCAGCAGGCCGAGGATTTCCCGCTCGCGCTCGGTCAGGTCGCTGTGCGAGGCGGCCGGCGGCGCATTCAGCGCATGCGCCAGCAGCCCGGCGACGCTGGCGTCGAGCACCACATTGCCGCCGACCGACTGCTTGATGCGGGCGCACAGTTCTTCCGGCTCCATGTCCTTCAGCAGATAGCCGTCGGCACCGGCCTTCATCGCGTCGAGTACGTCGCGTTCGTCGTCCGACACGGTGAGCATGACGCAGCGCCCGCGCACGCCGGCCGCCTTCAGCTGGCGCAGCGTTTCGATGCCGTTCATCGCCTTCATGTTCAGGTCGATCAGGATGAGGTCAGGATCGACCTCGGCGGCCAGCGCGATGCCGCTGGCGCCGTCGCTGACTTCGCCGGCCAGTTCCAGTTCCTCGTCGGCGCGCACCAGTTGCGCCACGCCCTTGCGGAACAGCGGGTGGTCGTCGATCAGCAGGATGCGGATGCTCATGTCGTGCCTTCTGTCAGAAGTTCGGCGGGCAGCTTCTGCGGTGCGAAGGTGAGCTGCACCCGGGTGCCGCCGCCCGGCCGGTGCACCACCGACACGTCACCGCCCAGCGAGTGGGCGCGTTCGCGCATGATGCTCAGCCCGTAATGGTTGCTTTCGGTATAGGGATTGGTGAGGCCGCGACCGTCGTCGTCGACCACCACGGTGAGCAGGTGCTCCGGGCCGTAGTGCATGCTCACCCACACATGATAGGCGCGCGCATGCCGCACGGTGTTCGACAGCGCTTCGCGGATCACCTGCATCACGTGGAATTCCTCGTTCACCTCGAGGTGACAGCGGCCGAGGTCGTGCACGAAGCTGATGTCCAGACCGCTGCGCTGCGCGAAATCGTCCACCGCGTCCTGCACCGTGGACAGCAGGCCGCCCGGACCCATGCGCACGCGGAAGGCGGCGATCAGTTCGCGCACCTCGCGGTAGGCTGCGGACAGGCCTTCGCGCAGTTCGCGCGCCGCCTGCGCCACATCGGTCGGATGCTTCTCGCGGTCCAGCCCGCGCTGCAGCCGTGCCACCTGGATTTTCATGTAGGCCAGCGACTGCGCCAGCGAGTCGTGCAGTTCACCGGCGATGGCGCTGCGTTCCTCCATCAGCGCGACCCGTCTTTCCTCTTGGCTGCGGCTGACGCTGGAAATCGCCAGCGCGGCGAGGTGGGCGAAGCTTTCCGCCAGATTCACCTGCGGGTCGTCCACCCGCGCGTTCTCCGGAAATTCGATCACCAGCGTGCCGACCGACACGTCGCCGCGGCACACCGGCACCACCAGCGAATGCGCGGCGCAGTCGCCGGAGGGCGGCACCACCCGCGCGCTCACCTCGCGCGCATTCTGTTCGGCGCCGAGCTGACGCAGCACCGCCGGCTCGCCCCGGGTATGCAGCAGCGCCACGGTGCCGAGCGCCTTGTGCGCCGCCGGATTCAGCGCCAGCCCGGCGGTGCGCGCGCCGAGCGATGTTTCCAGCAGGGACAGGCCGTTGCGCAGGCTGAATTCGGACACCACGCCGTCGGTGAACATGCGCGCCACCTGGTGCAGGGTCTGCAGTGCCTGGCTCTTGCGCCGGAGCTGTTCGCCGCTGGTCTGCTGGCGCCAGCGGCCCTCGGCTTCGAAGCCGGCCTGACGCGCGCTCAGTTCGGCCAGACTGTCGATCAGCCGGCTGATCTCATCGCGGCCGCGCACGCGTGCGCTGTCCGACATCAGCGACAGCGCGGATTCGGTGCGTCGCACCAGCACGTCATGCGCGCGTTTCATGATGAGCAGCGCACCCGCCAGGATGAGCGCGCTGCACAGCACCTGCAGCAGCAGCATGACCGCCACCCGCTCCAGCAGCGACTTCTCGACGCTGCGGAAGGCGTCGCACACCACCGCGCCGCTGTAGCTGCCTTCGTTGCACAGGTCGGCCAGGCGGCCGAACACCTGCTGGAACAGCTGCTCGATTTCGACGCTGCCCCACACGCTGAGCAGGGCGGCCACCATGCAGCCCGCCAGAGTCGCCACCAATCCGGTATACAGAGGGAAGCGCCCGCTCGGGCCGAAGAAGGATCGGATCAACATGACTCTGTACGTTTTTTCAGCGTGGATGCTGGCACTGCTGTTCTCGGTGGTGGTCGGCTCCTGGCACGGTACGACGACCTCTTACGTGCTGCCGGTCGCGGTGCTGGTCACCGGGCTGTCCATGCTGTGGCTGGCCCGCAAGCTGCCCTGGTACGTGGGCTCCCCGCACCGGCCTGAAGCCACTGCGCAGCAGGAGCAGTGGGCGGGTCAACTGTGCCACAACATTTCGTCGCCTTCGGTCACGATACAGGGGCAGGAGATCACTTTCGCCAATCAGGCCTTTCTCGCGCTGCTGCATTACGGCGGCCGCGGTGATCAGGTGGTCGGTCTTCCCTTCACCAATCTGCTGCACCCGGTCGACCATCCGCGCTTCGCCACGCTGATGGCGATTGCCGGCACCGATGACGCGACCGATGCCGAAGGCGTGCTGCGGCTGGTGCGTGCGGACGGCGGTCCGGTCAAACTGCACGCCAGCATTTCTCCGCTGACGCTGGTGCCCGGCAGCCGGCTCATCCAGTTCAGCGCCGACGCGGCGGTGGCACCGGCGCGCGACGGCGTCGAGAACTCGATGTCGGTGGTGCTCGATCAGCTCGATCTGGTCATGTTCAAGACCGATGCCGAAGGACGCATCGCCTATGTCAATCGGGCCTGGGAGCGGCTGACCGGTCGCAGCATGCCGGAAAGCCGGGGCCGCATGCTGTCGGCCGCGGTGCACCCGGAGGACCGGGATTCGGTCGACAAGGCCATGCTGTCGGTGGCCGGCGGACAGACCGATCACCTGAGCATGGAGGTCCGTCTCGTGAACACCGGCGGCAACGTGTTCTGGGTCATGCTGCGCGCGCAGACCTGCACGCTGCCGGACGGCGATCTGGTGGGCGTGGTCGGTACGCTGAGCGAAGTGACCCGCCGTCGCCGTGGCGAGGAACTGGGTTCGAGCCGGCGCTACCTGAACACCCTGCTCGCCAATGTGCCGGGCATGGTGTACCGCGGTCGCAACGACCCGGAGTGGACGATGGAATTCGTCAGCGATGGCAGCGTGGACCTGATCGGCTACGAACCGTGGGAACTGGTGGAGAACCACCGCGTGTCCTTCGGCAGCCTGGTGCACCCGGAAGACCGCGAATTCCTGTGGGCGCAGGTGCAGGCCAGTCTGGCCCAGCACAAGCCCTACCAGATTTCCTACCGGGTGGCCGACGTGAGCGGCAACTACCTGTGGGTGTGGGAGCAGGGCCGCGGCGTGTTCTCGTCACAGGGCGAACTGCTGGCGATCGAGGGCTTCATCACCGACGTGAGCGAGCGCCGTGGCGCGGAGGAAAAGGCGCGCCGCCGCATGTGGTTCGAGGCGCGCACCGGCATGACCAGCCGCGCCATCTTCGATTCGCTGCTGGCGTGGACGCTGCACCAGTCGCAGGTGAACGATTTCCCGTTCGCGCTGCTGTGGGTGGATGTGAGCGGACTGGCCGGCCGGCTGTCGCCCCCCGAAACCGGGGTCGAGCTGATACAGGCGACCGGCGTGGCCGGGCCGGGCGCGCAGACGCAGGCCGGCAGCGAGGCGATCGAACAGGCGCTGGCCCGGGTGGCGCGCCGTTTCCGTCCGGTCAATGGGCCGGGCGCGGCGGTGACCTATATGGACAACTACCAGTTCGCGGTGCTGCTGACCGACTTCCGCGCCGGCGAAACCGCGCGCGCGCTGGCCGGTTCGACCGAAGTGATCACTGCGGTGTCACAGCTGGCGAGCCGGCTGGTGCAGGAGCTGTCGGCGCCGCTCACCGTTGGCGCGGAAGAGGTGCCGGTGCCGGTATCGGTCGGCATTGCCATCGCCGACGCCCGCTACATCGGCGCCGAATCGATGTTCGCCGCCGCCCGTCGGGCTGCCACCCAGGCGGCCGAACTGGGCCCTGGCCACTGCGAGTTCGCCGACGAGTAGGTCCGCGCCCTGCGGCGGGCGGCGACGCGGCTCAGGGTTCGATCGCGATGCCGCGCAGCGGCTGGCCGTCCGCCACCCGACCAATGCGGGTGGCGCGGCCGCTTTTCAGATCGATCTCGTACAGCTGCACCGACGCATCGCCCGCTGTGCTGAGCGCGGCCAGCGCCGCATTGTTCAGGTCGGCGATGTCGAAGTGGGCGTCGGTGACCGGGCCGACGCCCAGTCCGCCCACCGTGAACAGCCGGCCCAGATTCGGCGAAACCACCGGCTGCGCGCCCTCCACTGAGCCCTGGCGCACCAGGGTGCCGGTCGCGGCGTCGATCGCGTAATTGGTGGTGATCTTTTCGTTGTCCTTGTTGTAGGTGTAGCCGGCCGCGACGATCTGCGGCGCCACGCCCGCGTGCGCATCGCCGTCAGCGTACTGCAGCTGTCCGTCCGGCTGCAGACCGGGCTGGTCGGCCGAGCCGTCTACCAGTTCGCCGCTGTCCGGGTGCGCGCGCAGGTTCTGTCCGGCATCGGACACGATGCGGATGCGGTCGGCCGCCGGATTGAAATCGAAGCCGAAGCGCCGCCCTTCGAGCGGGATCGCGAATGGCCGGGTACCGACCGGCGTCAGCGCGCCGGTGCCGACGTCGACCCGGAATACGCGACCGCTGCTGCCGAGCGCGTACAGATCGCCCTTGGCCACCCGGTAGTCGATGCCGAGCACCGTTTCGCCGGACGCCAGTCCGCTCAGTTTCAGGTCGGACAGCAGGCGACCGGGCTGGCCGGCGTTGAAGCTGATCAGCCGGTGATCCTGGGTGACCGCGCGCACCAGCTCCTTGCGGGGCGTGCCCGGCACGTCAGCCGGACGATGTGCGCAGGCGGTCAGCCCGGTTGCGGACGCAAGCAGGGCTGCGGCCAGGGCGGTGGGGCGGGTGCGGTGATACGGCGGTGCGTGGCGGGGCATGGCGGGATCTCCGTGGTGGGGCCAGCGTGAGGCCGGCCCTTTGTTGTCATGTTCCGGGGGCGTGAACGGGCGATGGTGCGGGGCCCTTGAGTGCCGGAGGTCCGATTTTTTCCGGCCTTGCGCTCTGGCTGCCTCAAGAAAGAAGGGTTCCCGCCCGTAAATCCGATTTCCTGTCTGCACTTTGAACGAGCACTGTGTCCGTTATTGCATTCCGCCCGCGACTGCGGGCCGCCGCGCTGTTCCTGGCCGCCCTCTGTGCCGGCGGTCCGGCACAGGCCGCCACGGTGGCCTACCGCACGGTCGACAGCGCGGGTCGCGCGCTGGATGGCGTGGTGATCGCGCTGCTGCCGGCGTCCCGCGCGAATCTGCCCGCGCCGCGCCCTGCACGCATCGAACAGGTGCGGAAGAGCTTCATGCCCCAGGTGTCCGCGGTGCAGGTCGGTGCGGCCATCGAATTCCCGAACAACGATACGGTTCGTCATCACGTCTATTCCTTTTCGCCGGCCAAGGTGTTCGAACTGAAGCTGTACAGCGGCAAGCCGGAAAAGCCGGTCGTGTTCGACAAGGCGGGGCTGGTGGTGCTGGGCTGCAATATCCACGACCAGATGGTGGCCTATGTGTCGGTGGTCGATACCCCGTGGTTCGCGGTGTCGGGCAACGACGGCGCGGCGCAGATCCGCGACGTGCCGCCGGGCGACTATCAGGTCCAGGTCTGGCACCCGCGCCGTCTCGGCATGCCTGACCTGCCGCTGCGTCCGCTGAAGGTGGCCGGCGATCTGAACGAAACGCTGGCAGTGGAGCTGAAGCCCTGAAGCTCATGATGCGTGTCGGCCTGAAGTGGAAGATCGCCGCGTGGTGTGCCGCGCTGCTGCTGGTCACCCAGGCCGGCGGTCTGCTGCTGTTCGGCGAAATCGGCCGCAGCAGCGCGCACGACGACGCGCGCGAGGAACTGCAGACCGGCCATCGGGTATTCGACCGCATGCTGCGCGAACGCACCGGGCAGCTCACCCAGGCGGCGCGCGTGCTGTCCGCCGACTACGGTTTCCGCGAGGCGCTGCTCAGCGGAGACCGGGACACCATCACGTCCGCGCTGGCCAATCACGGCGGCCGCATCAGTGCGGACCTGATGCTGCTGCTGGCGCTGGACGAGTCGGTCATCGCCAGTTCGCCCTTTGATCCCGGAAGCACGCCGGACCGCCTGCACCAGCTGATCGAACAGGCACGGCGCAGCAGCACCCAGGACGGGGGCGGCTTTGCCGTCGTGTCCGGCAGCCTCTATCAGGTGGTGGTGGTGCCGGTGATGGCGCCGCTGCCGGTGGCCTGGGTGGTGATGGGCTTCGGCGTCGACCAGCGCCTGATGAACGAATTGAAGGGCGTGACCGGGCTCGAGGTGAGCTTTGTCCGCCTGGGCGCCGAACAGCCTGGCTGGAAACTGGTGTCGAGCACACTGGCCGAGCCCCTCCAGAGCGAATTGCTGCAGCGTGTGCCGGCATCATCGATCCGGGTCGAGCCGGTGACGCTGTCGTTGAGCGGTCATGACTACGTGAGCCGGCTGCACGCGATCGATGCCGGCGGGCAGGAACAGGTTGGCGCGGTGCTGCAGCTGTCGCTGGACCGGGCGCTGGCGCCCTGGCAGCGGCTGTACCGGGAGTGGGCCGGGCTGTCGCTGCTGGGCATGCTGGTCGCGCTGCTGGCCAGCGCCTTCATGGGCCGCTCGATCGCCTCGCCGGTGGTCCGGCTCGCCGAGTTCGCCCGCCGGGTCGAATCCGGCGAATACGGCAAGCCGCCGACGGTGGCGCGCGGTGACGAGATCGGTCAGCTGGCGGACGCCTTTGTCCATATGACCGGCACCATCGCCTCACGCGAGGCGCGCATCACCGAACTGGCCTACTACGACGCGCTGACCGGTCTGCCGAACCGCGCCTACTTTGCCGAGCGGCTGGACGAGTACATCCGCGAAGCCGGTGCCCGGTCCGCCAGTGTGGCGGTGGTCAGCCTCGATCTCGACCGCTTCAAGATGGTGAATGACACGCTGGGTCACGATTTCGGCGATCTGCTGCTGAAGGAGGTGGCGCGCCGCCTGCGCGAAGCGCTGCGCAATGTGCGGGATCAGGTGGCACGGCTGGGCGGCGACGAGTTCGCCGTGCTGCTGCCGGATGCCGATGCCCGCCAGGCGCTGGGCGTGGCCAGCCGCATCGCCGAAGCGATCAACCAGCCGATGAATCTGGACGGACAGGTGGTGGACGTGAGCGCCAGCATGGGCGTGTCCGCCTGCCCGGAGCAGGGGGTCAGCGGGCGCGACCTGATGCGTCAGGCCGACATCGCGATGTATCTGGCCAAGCGCCACAACTCGGTGGCCGAAATCTACGACCCGCGTCATCAGGACCAGAACGTCGAGCGGCTGTCGCTGCTGTCCGAACTGCGCAAGGCGGTCGAGCGCGACGAACTGGTGCTGTACTTCCAGCCCAAGGTCTCCACCCAGCCTGACCGTGTTCACCACGTCGAGGCGCTGGTGCGCTGGATACACCCGACCCGCGGCTTCGTGCCGCCCTTCGAGTTCATTCCCTTCGCCGAACAGACCGGCTACATCAAGGCGATCACGCTGTGGGTCATGAATGCCGCGGTGAGACAGTGCGGTCAGTGGCTGGCGAACGGGCTGGAGGTGAACGTGTCGCTCAACATTTCTGCGCGCGACCTGCTGAACCCCGACCTGCCGGCGGTGTTTGCCGACATGCTGCGGCAGCACGCCTGTCCGGCCCGGCTGATTACGCTGGAAATCACCGAAAGCGCGGTGCTGGACGACCCGCTGCGGGCGCTTGCCAATCTGCAGGCGCTGCGCGACACCGGCTGCGCGCTGTCGATCGACGATTACGGCACCGGCTATTCCTCGCTGTCCTACCTGCGTCAGATGCCGGTCAGCGAAATGAAGATAGACCGCAGTTTCGTAATGCACCTGCTGGACAACCCGAACGACGAAATCATCGTCCGCTCGACCATAGAACTGGCCCACAACATGGGCCTCAAGGTGACCGCCGAAGGCGTGGAAAGCGAAGAAGTGCTGGAGCGCCTGCGTGCGCTCGGCTGCGATCTGGCGCAGGGCTACCTGATCAGCAAGCCGATACCGGCCGATGCGCTGGAGCGCTGGTTCAGGGACTCGCGCTGGGCGCAGTCGCCCGATGCCGCGCCGGCGCCAGCCGTCCGTCCGTCAACCGGCGCCGCGCTGGTCACCGCCGATTGAGCAAGCTCTCCACAGGTCCGCTGGCCCGGATGCTGCTTCCGGTTACAGTATCGAGTCACTGACGGAGTCCTTTTCATGATCAAGCGCCAGGGTCCCCTGGAAATCCTCACCCGCCGACCGGCCGGGCACGCGCATGCGGTGCCGCTGCTGTTCGTGCATGGCGCCTATACCGCAGCCTGGTGCTGGGACGAACATTTCCTGCCTTTCTTCGCCGATGCGGGCTACACCGCGTGCGCGCTTTCGCTGTCCGGCCACGGCGGCAGCCCCGGTCGCGAATACCTGGACCTGATCAGCCTGGACGATTACGTCCGGGACGTGCTCGAAGTGATGGACGGATTCGAGACGCCGCCGGTGCTGATCGGTCACTCGATGGGCGGCATGGTGGTACAGAAGTGTCTCGAGGTGAGACAGGTGCCCGCCGCCGTCCTGATGGCCTCGGTGCCACCGCAGGGACTGTGGGCGTCGGCGGTCGGGCTGGTCCTGCGCAAGCCCGACGTGATGTCCGAACTGAATGCGCTGCTGGCCGGCGGCGGCACGTCGCTGGACGCGCTGCGCGACGCCCTGTTCGCGCAGCCGGTATCGATGGAACGGCTGCAGCAGATGGCTGCCAGGATTCAGCCGGAATCGGCGCGGGTGATCTGGGACATGACCCTGTTCAACCTGCCGCAGCCGGCCCGCATGCACCGTCCGCCCATGCTGCTGCTCGGCGCCGAATGCGACCCCATCATCCCGCCGGCGCTGACCGAAATGACCGCGCGCGCGCTGGGCGTACTGCCTCACGTGTTTCCGGGCATGGGCCACGGCATGATGCTGGAAGCCGAGTGGCGCAAGGTGGCCCAGCGCGTGCTCGACTGGCTGGACGAGACGCTGGCCGGCTCGGTGACCGACGAACCGGACTGCCAGACCGGCAACTAGCGCGTGCGCGTGGCCGGCGCCGCGTGCGCCGTCAGATAGGACAGGATGTCCGGCACCCGGAGCTGCGGCTCGCCGGGCACGGCCTGCGAGCCGGTCACCCTGTTCATCCACGCCATATTGCGTTCCATCCGGCTCACCACCCGGCGCCACTCCCCGGCGGTCCGGCTGGCGGGCTCGGGCAGCACGTGGCACTGCTCGCAGGCGTCGCGGAAGCTGCGGCCCCGGGTGTCCAGGTCCGGATAGCGGGCGACATCGATCGGCTTCTGTGCATTACGTCGCAGATAGCCGATCAGCATGTGTACTTCTTCCTCGTCCGGCGCGGCCAGACCGCCCATCATCTGTCTCATCTGCGCACCTCTGTTCCCGTGGCCGCGCATCCGGTCCACCATGCGGTGGACGACTTTCGGCCACTTGTCCGGGTGATGCATGGCCGGGTTCGGCAGGTGATGGCACTGCGCGCAGTAGCGCGCCAGCAGGGCCGCGCCGCCGGAGCCGGCTTCAGGCAGTGCGGCGGCATCGACCGACGGCGGCAGGATGCGGACCATCCAGCCGGCCTGCGGCGAGCCTTCCCAGCGGGCACGCGCGGTGTCGATCAGCGCCTGGTTTTCCGCCGGACCGGCGAGCGCGACCGAGGCCGGGCAGAGCAGCAGAAGCAGCGGTACGGTTGCGAAGCGGCCGGACATGAACATGCGGGGAGGAGGTCAGTCTTCTCCAGATTAGTCCAGCAAGAACGGCCGGCAAGGTCGCGGACGAACGGGGCACCGCCCGTGTGAAATTTCGGTGAACGGGCATATCGGCCGTCCGGATGATTAAAGGCTGGAACACGCGCGGCCGATAGCCGCCTTATCGGCACTCGGGTACGGGAAGACGAAGATGGATCTGTTCGATTTCATGAGCGGCAAGTCGATCGGCCGCAGCCAGGATTACGGCGACGAAGTGCTGAACGCGGGATGGCTGCCGCACCTCGAAGCCGCGGCCGGCGGCCGCCGTTCGCCGGTGGCGCGTCCGCGCAGCGCAGTGGCCGATCCGGACGCCTATCTGCGCGACATCTACCGCGCACAGGAATGACAGTCAGGGCGCCGTCCGGCGTCCTGATCCACGTACGCCCGGTCCGCTGCGGCCGGCGTGTGTCTGGCTGATTTTCTTCCGCTTCATCTCGCTGCTGCGAGCGCCTGTCTCATTCAACCCGGGTAATATGCTGCGCATGCAGCGCTCCGCCCGATTCCTCCCGCATGACTCCTCGTACCCAGCCCGTCCGTACCGGCCGCTGAGGGCCTGCGCATGAACGACGTACGCAGGCTCGGTCGCTACGTGCTCGGACGGGAGATCGGCCGCGGCGAACGCGGTGCGGTGTTCGAAGCGACCGAGCCGGGTGCCGGCCGCACGCTGGCGATCAAGCTGTTCCGCATCGACATCGCGGCTGATCCTGACGCCTATGTCCGCGCGCTCGGTCGCAGCGTGCTGGCGGTCTCCGGCCTGCGCCATCCGGGCGTGGTCCGGCTGCTTGACCAGGGCGTGGCCACCGACGGTCAGCCCTGGGTGGCCAGCGAGCGCCCGGATGCCCGTTCTCTGCGCCAGCTGCTCGATGTGCTGCCGCGCATGTCCTTCGAATGGGTGCGCAGCATCGGTCTGCAGGTGGCGGATGCGCTGGCCTGTGCCCATGCCGCCGGCGTGGTGCACGGCGGGCTGAAGGCGTCCAACATCCTGATCGACGGCGACGGCCGGGTGTCGGTGACCGATTTCGGCCTGCCGGTACCTTCGCCGGACGCGCTGCCGGCCATGCCGCAGTATCTGGCGCCTGAGCAGGTGCAGGGTCTGGCGCCCGACGCGCGCTCCGACGTGTTCTCGCTCGGCGCGCTGATGTTCGAAATGCTGGCCGGACGGCCGCCTTTCGGCTCGCCGCTGACCGGTTCGCTCGCCACGGTGCTGGAGAACATCGCCCACGCACCCACGCCCACGCCGAGCGCGCTCGACCCCGAAGTGCCGCCCGACCTCGACATCGTGGTGATGAGGTCGCTCGCCAAGTCGCCGGTGGACCGCTACGCCGATGCCGGCGCGCTGGCTGTCGCGCTGCGTGGCGCGGTGGTCGATGCGGCCGGCGCGCCGGCGCGCGCGGCGCAGGAGGCCACGCAACCGGCGCCAGGCGTGGAGGAGGCTTCGCCGCCTTACCGGCGAGGGCGCTCCGGCAAGCCGTCAGCGCCGGTGGAGGATGTGCTGGCCGAACTGGCGGCCGACATCGATGCCTTTTCGGCCCGTGGTACGCCTGACGTGTCGATCGCTCCCACGCCCGCTGGGCGGCCGGCCGCACGGAGCGGCCGCGAATCCGCGCCCGCAGCCGTGGCCTTCCCGACCCTGACCGATGTGCCGGTCCCGCGGCCGGCCACTCCGCCGGTGACGCCCGCTGCGCACGCTTCCGCGCCCGTGACGGCGGCTCAGCCGGTTGCGGCGTCGTCCTCGCTGCTGGCGGATCTGGCCGGCGAGGCGCAGCGCATCCGGGCGCATGCGATGCAGATGCAGCGGGGCGAACAGGCTGCGCGCAGCGGCGCGGAACAGGCGCTGTCGCAGCGCCTGATGCGGGTACGCGATTACTTCACCCAGCTGTCCGCACAGCTCAACGTGATCCGGCCCCAGGTGGCGCGCGATTACCCGCTGCTCGGTCTGGGCGTGCTGCGCGGCCTGTCCTGGCTGACCTCGGACGTGAATACGCGCCAGCGTGGTGCGGAGGCACCGGATCAGCTCGCCCGGGTTTCGCTCTCCTGGCTGTTGCGCGGCCAGTCGGTGCTGCGTTGCGAGCGCGACGCACTGTCGGCCGACGCGCTGCGGGCGGCGCTGAAGGAGCACGGGCTGCGGTTCGAGGAACAGCCCTCTCGCGACGACTACGGCCGGCTGCGTGCGCAGGTGTTCGATGTTGCGCCGGAAGTGCGCGGCCGTGCCGAACTGGTGGCCGATTTCGCGACGCTCACGCTGCGGCTCACGCTGCAGAACGTCGAACGTTTCGGCGTGGTCGATTACACCCCGCCGGCGGATGACGCCGGCAACGAATGGCTGGACGAACTGGTGCGGCTGCTGCTCGGCCAGCCCAGCCGCTTCCCGACGCTGGCCCGCCTCATCGTACCGTCCGCCGGCTGACGCCCGCCCGCATGCACCCGATGACTTGATCGGGCGCGAATGATGCTTCATCTTTTACGGGTGCGCGCCGCTCCAGAAACCGGTGCGGCGCGCCGTGGATGCAGTCATCAGGTTTCGGGAGACCAGCCATGGAGCAGGCGGACATTCGGATTCCTCTGGCGGAATGCCGCGAGATCTACGACGTCGGTGACGTCGACCGCGCGATGGAGGCGGGCAGCCCCTCGAGCAACGAGGCGTTGACCGCCTTCTACGCCAAGATGAAGTCGCTGGGCGGCACCCGCTACGTGGTCAAGCCCTCGTCCTTCGAGGGGCTGCGGCCGCTGTACGCGCGCTGCCCCAATTTCGCGCCGGTACTGGACGACCTGAAGCGTTCGCTGGCGCTGGCGGTGGCCGGCAACGAGCCGGTCAGCTTCACCCCCATCCTGCTGCTCGGCGAGCCGGGCATCGGCAAGACCCATTTCGCGCGCCAGCTCGCCAATGTGCTGGGCACCGGCTTCGAATTCGTGTCCATGTCCTCGCTCACCGCTGGCTGGATCCTGTCCGGTGCCTCGTCGCAGTGGTCGCACGCCAAGCCGGGCAAGGTGGCGCAGGCACTGGTCTGCGGCGACTATGCCAATCCGCTGATGGTGCTGGACGAGGTGGACAAGGCCGGCGGCGACGCGCGCTACGACCCGATGGGCGCGCTGTACGGCCTGCTCGAACAGGACACCGCGCGCCAGTTCCGCGATGAATTCGTCGAGGTCGACATCGACGCGAGCCACATCATGTGGGTGTCCACCGCCAACGACGAGCGCGCCATTCCGGAGCCCATCCTGAGCCGGATGAATGTCTATACCGTGCCGCGGCCGGACCGCGAGCAGGCCGGCTCCATCGCCCGCACGCTGTACGAGGAACTGGTGGCCGCACATGACTGGGGCTTCGAGCCGGAACCGGCGGACGAAGTGCTGGAGCGGCTGGCCGAGGTGCCGCCGCGCGACATGCGCAAGGTGCTGCTGGCCGCCTTCGGCAATGCCAAGCTGGCGCAGCGCGACCACCTGCTGCCGGTCGATCTCGACGCGGGGCGGGCCAGCCGGCCGAAGAAGATCGGCTTCTGAGCGCGCCGCCCGCGCGCTACAGCGTGTGGCTGCGGTCGCCGCGTGCGAAGCCGAGCAGCGGCAGATCGTCCAGCCCGCGGGTGGTGCAGATCACCTTGAACAGTTCGCCCATTTCGGCCGGCGAGGTGAGCCGGTTCAGCGCGGTGTTCTCGCGTGCCCGCGTCAGCGCGTCGGCGTCGCGGTCGAGCAGGTCGAGCACGCCGCAGTTCAGCAGGAAGTTGGCCTGCGACGTGTAGCCGGCCAGCGACATGCCGGCGTCGAAGGCGGACTGGGCGACCGCGGTGAAATCGACGTGGGCGGTCAGATCGTTCAGGCCGGGCATCCACAGCGGGTCGGTGTGGGCATGGTGGCGGTAGTGGCACATCAGGGTGCCGGTGCGCCGGTCCGGGTGGTAGTACTCGGCCTGAGGAAAACCGTAGTCGATCAGCAGCAGCGCGCCGCGACCGATGCGGCGGGCCCATTCGGCCACCCACGCGCGGGCGGCGAAATTGATTTCGCTGTCGTAGCCGTCGCGGAAACCGAGCGCCTGTGCCTCGGCCGCCAGTTCGGGCGGCGCCGGTCGCCACACGATTTCGAGCGCGCCGTCGGCGGTGGCACCGACGCCGGCCTGTTCGATGCCGTCGGTGCCGGCGCGCAGCCGTTCGACTGGCATGGCGTCCAGCACTTCGTTGCCGATCACGACGCCGTCAAACTGTTCCGGCAGGCTGTCCAGCCAGTGCACGCGCCCGGCCAGATGTGGCAGTTCGGCTGCGATCAGCGCCTGCTGACGTGCTCGCAGGTCCGCGGACAGTTCGAGTATGGCGTAGCGCTCGGGCAGCGCGCCCTGTCGCTCCAGTTCGGCCAGCAGATCGGCCGCCAGACGGCCGCTGCCGGCGCCTGCCTCGATCAGGCTGTGTGCGCTGTGCGCCATCAGTTCGGCCAGCTGGCGGGCCAGACTGCGGCCGAACAGCGGCGACAGCTCCGGTGCGGTGACGAAATCGCCGCCGCTGCCGAACTTTTGCAGCGCGCCGCTGTAATAGCCCAGTCCCGGCGCGTACAGTGCCCGCTCCATGTAGCGGCTGAACGGCATCCAGCCGCTGCCGGCAAGCTCTTCGAGCATGCGCGCACGCAGGCGGGCGCTGTGGGCGAGGGCTTCGGCATCGGGCTGGGGCAGGGACATGGTGCGGTAATCGTGGCAAACGCGCGGGCGCGGGTCCGCGATAATGCGGCATTGAGACACGGCGGACAAACCGCCGGGCGGAACTACGGTGAGGGAAAGATGGCGATCGAACACGGCAGGGTGGCCCTGATCACCGGCGCGGCGCGGCGGCTGGGCGCGCAGATCGCGCGCACGCTGCACGACGGCGGCTGGCGGGTGGCCATCCATTACCGGCAGTCGGCGGAGGAAGCGCTGTTGCTGCTGGATGAACTCAACGCCCGGCGCGGCAAGAGCGCGTGCTGCCTGTCTGCCGACCTGCTGGATACGGCCCGGCTGCCGGAACTGGTGGACAAGACGGTGGCCAAGTTCGGCCGGCTGGACGCGCTGATCAACAATGCGTCGTCCTTCTACCCGACCCCGGTCGGCAGCATCACGCTGCGCGACTGGGACGACCTTACGGGCAGCAATTTCCGCGCACCGCTGTTCCTGTCGCAGGCGGCCGCGCCGGCGCTGCGCGACAGCGGCGGCTGCATCGTGAATATTGCTGACATCCACGCCGACCGGCCGCTGCCCGGCTACGCGCTGTACAGCGCCTCGAAGGGCGCGCTGGCCACGCTCACCCGGGCGCTGGCGATCGAGCTGGCGCCGCAGGTGCGGGTGAATGGCGTGGCGCCGGGGCCGATACAGTGGCCTGAAAACGACCTGTTCGACGCCGCCGAGCGCGAGCGTATCGTGCAGCAGACGCTGCTGCGGCGCGAAGGCCACCCACAGGACATCGCCCGTACGGTACGCTTCCTGGTGGACGATGCGCCCTACATCACCGGCCAGATCATCGCGGTCGACGGCGGGCGCAGCGTGCATTTGTGACGCATCCGTAGAACCTTTGTCGTATTGCCGCGGTGAAGGCGTGCGTGTAGCGTCGCCTTAGTTTGTAAAATGGCGCAAAGTTCCCGCCCATCCGGCCAGTCATGACATCCCAACATCCCTCTCTGTGCGTGCTGTTCGCTGACGTGTCCGGCAGCACCCGGCTTTACGAGAAGCTGGGTGACGCCGAGGCGCTGCGCGCGGTCGAACGTTGCCTGAACCGCATGAGCCGGGTGGTCGACGGCCATGGTGGCCGGGTGATCAAGACCATAGGCGACGAGGTGATGACCACCTTCCCGACCGCCGATGCCGGCATACAGGCCGCCTGCGAGATGCAGCACCGGGTGACCGACCTGCCGCCGGTGTCCGGCGTGAAGCTGGCGATCCGGGTGGGTTTCCACTACGGCCCGGCGATCGAGGAAAACGGCGACGTGTTCGGCGACACCGTCAACATGGCGTCCCGCATGGCCGGGCTGGCCAAGGCCGGGCAGATCATGACCAGTGCGGAAACGATTTCCGCGGTCACGCTGAGCCTGGCGCCGCAGGTACGCGAAATCGACGCGCTGACGGTGAAGGGCAAGACCGACGACGTGCGGGTGTGCGAGGTGCTGTGGCAGGAAGGCGCCGACCTGACGATGAAGGCGACCAGCATCGTCGCCAGCTACAACGTCGCGCGGCTGATGCTGCGCTACCGCGAGACCGAACTGACCGTGGACAACGCCCACGGCCCGCTGACACTCGGCCGCGACATGAGCAACGAAGTGGTGATCAAGGACCAGCGCGCGTCACGCAATCACGCGCGCATCGAGCGCCGGCGCGACAAGTTCGTGCTGATCGACCAGAGCACCAACGGCACCTTCCTGCGCATCGAGGGCGAGAACGAGGTGGTGCTCAAGCGCGAGGAAATCATCCTGCGCGGCCAGGGCACCATAGGTTTCGGTCACAGCGCGCTGGAACAGGGCATAGACCTGATGAGTTTCGAGGTGCTGGAGTAAGGCACCGCGCGGTGCCGGCGGCTGCCAGCACCGGCTTCACATGCTGATCTTCTTCAGCGTATCCGGATTGCTCACCACCGCCTGACGACGCGACGGCGCAGCCTCCATCAGCGCGGCCGGCGGCAGCGTCTGCAGCCGGGCCAGCATGTCCGGCGTCGCGCAGCCGGCGTCGAAGGCCAGCGTGACCGCGTCCTGGCTGCTCGCCGCCACGCTCAGGCAGTTGCGCCCCAGCTTGCGCGACAGCGGCATCAGTATGCCGGCCTGCACGTTCTGTCCGGTATCCGCCAGGCCACCGGACATGTCCACCACGAAGGCGGCGCTGTCGCGGCCCAGCATTTTCACCTCGGCGCCGAGTACGGCACGCATCGACGCGATTTCCCGCAGCAGCGATCCGGCCACGTCCTCGCCCGGCAGTCCGGTCAGCTGCAGCGCCACCCGGCGTGCGGTGAAGTGGAAGTGGCTGAGAAAGAAATCGCGGCTGAACTGTTCGCCCACCCGCCTGCCGATGTCGGCCAGCGCCTTCTCTTCCGACGCCCAGCTCGTGCCTTCCGGCACGGCGGTGTTCAGATACACCTCCTCGCCGGTCTTGCGGTCGGTGCAGCGTACTGTCCATGAGGTCAGCACCACCTTCTCGACCACCAGGCCGGAAGCCGGCAGCCGCGCGCTCAGGCGCTTGAAGCGCACTTCGCTGTCCACGGTGAAATCCGCGTTCTGGGCCGCATTGGCGTCGTCATTCCAGGTGCGGAAGCCGAAACCCTGGATGTGCTGCTTCAGCGTGTTCTCGGCCAGTGCCGAGCGCTGCGCCGGCGCGTTGGGATCGCCCTCGGCCCAGCGCGAGGCGACGGCCACCGCGATCTTCGGGTCGCCGTTGTTGCGGATGAAATCGACCCGCTCGTCCTGCGACATCTGGTTCAGCGACTTCTGTACCTGCCGCACCTTGACCGCCGCCCTCACCTGACCGGCCATCAGGCCGTCCTTGCCCAGCTGGGGCGGGCCTTCTTCGAGTACCGCCTGGATGAAGTCGCCGCTGCGGTCGAGCAGCCTGGCCTGCAGTGCGTCGTAATGCGCGTTCACCGACTTCGGATCGACGAACAGCGCCACCGCCTTTTCGAGAATCTGCCGGCGCGCATCCTCGCGCAGCGCCTGGGTCACGGCGGCCGGGTTGTCGGCCAGTTTCGGATCGCTCGGGTCCGCGAGGCCGATGGCGCTGATCACCGCCACGCCCGGATCGAGCGCGGGCGCAGGGGTGACGGCTACCGGCGCCGCTGTGGCCGGCTCTGCCGCGACCGGGGCGGTGGGCGGCGGTGCCGCAGGGGCCTCCGGCGCCGGCCGGGTCAGCAGCCAGCCGCCGGCGGCGACCGCGACCAGCGCGGCCGTCACGGCGACCGCAATCGGTGCGCGGGACGGTGCCGGACGGGCGGCGGGAGGCGGCATCGTGGGTGGCGTGTCCGGACGCGGAGCTGCGGCGCCGCTTGCCGGCGCGGCACTGACCGGTGGGCGCGCCGGCTGCTGCAGCGTCGCGTCGGCCTGAGCCGCAGGCGGTGCGCCGGCCATGGTCGCCGTGGCCAGCGTGGCGTCCGACAGGGTGGCGTCGCCCAGATTGACCATGGTCGCGTCCTCGTCCGCCGGCGCTCCCGTCAGCGCGGCGTCGAGCGCGCGCCGGAAGTCGGCGGCGCTCTGGAAGCGGTCTTCCGGCCGCTTGGCCATGGCCCGCTTCACCACCGCGTCGAGACGTGCCGGTACATGCACGTTCAGCACCGAAGGCCAGGGCGGATCTTCCTTCAGCACCTTGTGCATGATGGTGGTGAGCGCACCGGTGAACGGCTTTTCGCCGGTCAGCAGCTGGTACAGCACCACGCCGGCGGAAAAAAGGTCGCTGCGGCCATCCACGGTCTGGCCCATGAACTGTTCGGGCGACATGTAGGACGGCGTGCCCATGACGGTGCCGGCCTGGGTCAGATTGGACGATTCGATGCGGGCCACGCCGAAATCGGCCACCTTTACCGTGCCGTCGGCCAGCAGGATGATGTTGGCCGGCTTGATGTCGCGGTGCACGACGCCGTTGCGGTGCGCGTGTTCCAGCGCGTCCAGCAGCTGGCCCATGATGCGTCCGACCAGCGGCAGCGCGATGCGCTCGTCCGAATCGAAGGCGTCCTTCAGTTCGCGACCCTGCACGAATTCCATTGCGATGAAGGCGGTGCCGTCCGCTTCCTCGCCACTCATTTCCCCATACTCGTAGATGGCCACCACGTTCGGATGGTTGAGCCGGCCGGCCGCCTGCGCCTCGCGCTTGAAGCGCGCGATCACCTCGTCGGCCTCGCTGCGCTCCAGCTGTTCGCGTTTCAGCGTCTTGATCGCGACCCGCCGGTCGATGACCGGGTCGCGCCCTTCGTAGACGATGCCCATCGCACCCTGGCCGAGTTCGCGCAGGATGTCGTACTTGCCCAGCTTGGCGGGGATGCTCACTCGGCTGCTCCGTCGGAATTCAGGCGGACGCCTCCGCCCGCAGGACCGGCTGTGTCGCGGATCGCCATGCCCGCAACGCGGGCACAGCACGGCCGCTTACTTGTACTTCGAATCGATTTCCCAGACCGACTTCTGCACCAGGCGCTGAACCATGCCGTCCAGCGTGATGCCGCCTTCCTGGCTGCTCGACACGCCGAGGATGGAGGAGCCCTTGGCACCGACTTCCATCTTCTCTTCGGTATAGCCCTGGGCCAGCTGTTCGGTGGTGTTGGCGTCCATGATCTTGTAGCGCATGCCGATGATCCACACACCGGCCGCCGCACCGGTCTCGACCGAGCCGACCGCCTCGCCGGCGGCATAGCTGCCACGGCTGCCGCCGAGAATGCCGATGATGTTGCCGATCGCGCGGCCACTGATGCCTTCCTTGGCGGCGGCGACCTGCTCGGCCTTCAGGATGTCGAACTTCACCACGTACTTGGTCGTCTTGAGCTTGCCCTTCTGCAGCATCTTCTTGGCCGAACCCGGGTCGCCCATCGAGTAGGCGAGCTGGAACTCGTTCAGCAGCGGACCGAGGTCCGAGCGCTCGAGCACCTTGAAATTGGCCTGCGACAGTTCCAGTTCGCCGAAGTCGGCGATGTTGTTCGAGGCGAACTTCTGGGTGAAGGTGGCGTTATTGCTCTTGATCTCGCCCGGCACGACGATCACGGTCGGGCCCGGCTTGGATTTGTTGGTGTACTCGATGGCCTTGTACATGGCCTTGTCGGCACCTTCGTTCGCCTTCTGCGACACGCTGCTGCCGGCGGTCGGCGAGGCGCTTTCGAACGTGGGCTGGGCGTGCGCCAGCGTCGCGATGCCGCCGAGGGCGGCGGCCAGCACGGCCGTGTGAAGTCTGCTCAGTTGCATGAAAGTCCCTTTCCCTGAAGTTTCCGGAACCGTACCGTTCCGTTGATCGGCCGCGCGGTCATGCTGCGCGGCGCTTATTTGCCTTTGCGGCTGCCCTTCTTTTCATCGGCGGCCGGCCGGGCGGCGCAGTAGCCGCCGAGCAGCCGGTTCACAACGCCGTCCGCCTGTTCCTCGATCAGCGTGCGTGCCATCGCCAGCGTGTCGCTGCCGGAATAGGATTCGGCGCTGGCGGATGCGTCGGACAGACGGGTGCCGCCCGAGGTGAGCAGTGCGTAATCGATGCTGACCGACACTTCCGGAATGTGCAGCACCGGATTCATGCCGCTGCGCGCCTCGATCAGGCCGCGCATGATCAGCTGGGCGCCGAGCTTCTTCGACGCCGCGAGTGCGGCGTCCGGGTCATTCCGGAAATAGGCATCCACTTCTGCCTGGGCCACCTGGGCGCGGATCTCCTGCTGGGTCAGCGTGCGGATGCCCAGCTTCTGCAGGCGCTTGTGGATGGCGTTGAAATGCGGGCTGTAGCGGGCCTGGTCGGCGGTGATGCCCTCACCGGAGCGTTCGCCCATCACGATCATGATCTTGCGCCGCTTCAGTTCGTCCAGGCAGGGCTGGGGCAGGGCGGCCAGACCGGCGCTGGCGGCCGCGGTGCGAGCGGCGTCCTCGGCGGCATCCTTCTGCGCGTCCTCGGTGAAGCTGAAGGCGCTCGCCGACTGCACCGAGAAGGCAAGCACCAGCGTGCCGGTACAGCGGATCAGCGCGCGCAGGCAGCAGGCAGTGGAGGTCAGGCGCGCCATTGAATTTTCCGGCGTTGGAATACCGCTGGACTATAGCAAAGCCGGACAGGGCGTCTGCCGGCGCTTCTGCGCCGGGTGTTGCATAGCGCACGAACGCCTGCCGGCCAGTGGGTCTGGCCGGCAGGCGGGCATCAGGCTTTCACGCAGTCCGCAATGAAGGCCTTGCGTTCGTCACCCTTCAGCGCCTTTTCGCGGGCGTCCGCGCGGCATTGCTTGCGGCGGTCGGCGAGCGCGGTCTTTTCCTTGCTGTCGACGCTCTTGCCGGCGGACAGGCACTGGCTCATGAAGCTGCTGCGCTCGTCGCCTTTCAGTGTCTTTTCCTTCGCTTCCTTGTTGCAGGCGCGCATGCGGTCCTGCTGGGCGCCCGCGCTTGCGGTGCCGGGGAAAAGAAGGGATACGGAAAGCCCGATCAGGGCGAGAGCGAACGTACGGCGGATGTGCGGCATGACTGACCTCCTGACTGTGTGACGGATGGAAAGACAGAACGCGTGCAGCCGCCCTGTCGGCGGCCGCACGCATCGTATGCCTATGTCATCGTCATGTACAGTCGGGTCAGCCGTCCTCCCCGCCGAGGGCGCGGCGCTGCCGCTCGACGAATTCCAGCGTGGAATCAATGCCGCGGAAGCTCAGGATGGTCGTGCGCACGGCGGCCTCCACCAGCACCGCCAGATTGCGGCCGGCCGCTACCGGGATGACCACCTTGCGTATCTTCACGCCGAGGATGTCCATCATTTCGTTGTCCAGCGGCATGCGGGTGGCTTCCGGCAGGCCGCTCACCTGCTTCTGCAGATGCACCACCAGCTGCAGCTTCATCTTGCGACGACAGGCGGTTTCGCCGAACACGGTGCGGATGTTCAGCACGCCCAGACCGCGCACTTCGAGGAAATCCTTCAGCAGTTCCGGGCAGCGGCCTTCCAGCACGTTCGGCGCGATGCGCGAAATGTCGACGCAGTCGTCGGCCACCAGGCCGTGGCCGCGCGAAATGAGTTCCAGCGCCAGTTCGCTCTTGCCGACCCCGGAATCTCCGGTGATCAGCACGCCCATGCCCAGCACGTCCATCGACACGCCGTGCAGCGTGGTCTGGTCGGCCAGCGACCGGGCCAGATAGGCGCGCAGCTGGTCGATCACCGACGCGGCGCTGCGCTGGGTCGTGATCAGCGGGATGCCGCGGTTCGCGCAGCCGGCGCGGATGGCGGCGGGCGGCTCGGCGCCGTCCGCCACGATGAAGGCCGGCGGGCGGGCGTCCAGCAGGGTTTCGACGATGTCCTCGACCTTGCGGGTGGGCACCGATTCGGCCCACAGGATTTCCGGCACGCCGATGACCTGGATCCGGTGGGTGTGGATGGTGTTCAGGTGGCCGACCAGATCCGCCGGCGACAGGCCGGTCTGGTCGGCGATGATGAGCGTTTCACCGCCTCCGCACTGCCACTGCAGGCGCAGGCGGTCGCGGTTGTCCTCAAACAGCCGCGCGACGCTGAGCTTCCGCATGCGCAGGCTGCCAGGCAGTGAACAGGGTATGGATGGCGGCCACTTCGGTGGCCTGCAGCAGCTGTTCGCGGAAAGCCTTGTCGGCGAACATCTGGGCCAGTTCGGACAGGATCTGCAGGTGCAGTTCGGTCGCCTGTTCAGGCACCAGCAGCACGAACAGCAGATTGACCGGGCGGCCGTCCGGCGCGTCGAAGGCGACCGGTGTTTCCAGGCGCACGAAACCGCCGATGGCTTCCTTCAGGCCCTTGATGCGACCGTGAGGAATGGCCACGCCCTGCCCCAGCCCGGTGGAACCGAGCTTCTCGCGGGCGAACAGGCTGTCGAACACCTGGCTGCGGGCGATGCCCTGGTTGTTCTCGAACAGCAGGCCGGCCTGTTCGAATACGCGTTTCTTGCTGCTGGCCTCGAGACCGAGGCAGATGTTGGCCGCCGGCAGCAGCTTGGCGATGAGCGTCATGACTTCACTCGAGGAGCAGCCTCGTGGAGACAGGTCACACCCGCAGGACGCGGTGAGCGGGAAAGGCGTGGAGCTTGATTCATCTGGAACGACTCCGGACACGCGGCGGGCGCGGTACCGCTGTTAACGGTCACCGCGCCGTGAAGTTGATTGCGCTGCAGCAAAAACGGGATTATACGCCCGCCTCGCAGCGCATCCGCCTCACTCCGCCGGTTGGTGCTTCAGCGCTTCGCGCGAGTGGTCGCCAGTCTTTTCCTTGTGCTTGAGCACCTGGCGATCGAGCTTGTCGATCAGGTTGTCCAGGGTGGCGTACATGTCTTCGCTTTCGGCTTCGACGAAGATGTCCTTGCCGCGGACGTGCAGCGTGACTTCCGCCTTCTGCCGCAGTTTTTCCACCGACAGGATCACGGAAACGCTGGTCACGTGGTCAAAGTGGCGGATCACGCGGTCGAGCTTGGTCTCGATGTACTCGCGGATGGCCGGGGTGACTTCAAGGTGATGGCCGGTGATGGTGAGGTTCATGCTGCCTCCTTTCGTTACGGGACGAAAAATGCGGGGCGATCGGTTTCAGATCGCCTTGCGCACGCTGACCGGCGGGATGTTCAGGGATTCGCGGTACTTGGCGATGGTGCGCCGCGCAACGACGATGCCCTGCTGGCCCAGTATTTCCGCGATGCGCGAGTCCGACAACGGACGCTTGGCATCCTCGGCGCCCACCAACTGGCGGATGAGCGCGCGGATCGCGGTGGCCGAACAGGCCCCGCCGCTTTCGGTCGCCACATGGCTTCCGAAGAAATACTTCAGTTCGAACAGGCCGCGCGTGGTCGCCATGTACTTCTGCGAGGTCACGCGCGAAATGGTGGATTCGTGCAGTTCCAGCGTTTCGGCGATCTCGCGCAGCGTGAGCGGCCGCATCGCCACTTCGCCGAACTCGAAGAACTGACGCTGGCGTTCGACGATGGCCTGCGACACGCGCAGGATGGTGTCGAAGCGCTGCTGCACGTTCTTGATCAGCCACTTGGCTTCCTGAAGCTGGCCGGACAGGCCGCTGCCGCGCTGGCCCTGCAGGATTTCCGCGTACAGCCGGTTGATGCGCAGCCGCGGCATCGCTTCCGGATTGAGCATGGCGGTCCATTGGCCGCGCACCTTGCGCACCACCACGTCGGGCACGATGTAGCGGGCGTCGATCGGCGCGAACTGTGCGCCCGGGCGCGGATTGAGCGAGCGGATGAGCGACTGCGCGGCACGCAGCAGTTCCTCGTCGCAGCCGACCGCGCGGCGGATCTTGGCGAAATCGCGGGCGGCCAGCAGGTCGATGTGCTGGTCGATGATGACGCGCGCCAGCGTGGACACCGCATCGGTCGGCAGCGCATTCAGCTGCAGCAGCAGACATTCGCGCGGGTCGCGCGCACCGACACCGACCGGATCGAAGTTCTGCAGCTGGCGCAGTGCGATCGACAGGTCGTCGAGGTCGATGTCCTCTTCCGGCGGCAGCAGATCGACCAGTTCGGTCAGTTCCTGGTTCAGGTAGCCGTCGTCGTCCAGCGCTTCGATCAGCAGGCGGATCAGCGAACGGTTGCGTTCGCTCATCTGCGACAGTGCGAGCTGGCTGCACAGGTGGTCCCGCAGCGAGGTGCCGGCGGCCTGCACGTCCTGATAGTCGCCGTCGTCGTCATCGCCGCCGCTGCGCGAGCCGTAGCTGCCGCTTTCACCGGACCAGTCGTCCATGTCACCGCCGGCCGGGCCGTCCTGCGGACCGTTGTCCGCGGGCGCCTCGCTGTTTTCGGACGGGCCGCTTTCGCGTTCGCGCGTCTCGCCGCCCATGCCGTCGGGCGGCGGCTGATAGCTCGTCGCCTCGCTGTCGTCGCGCTCCAGCATCGGGTTCTCGTCCAGGAAGCGTTCGATCTCCTGGTTGAACTCGATGGTCGACAGCTGAAGCAGCCGGATGGACTGCTGCAGCTGCGGCGTCAGCGCGAGATGCTGGGAAAGTTTGAGTTGCAGCGACTGCTTCATGATTACCGGTTCTGGCCGTCGTCTACAGGCGGAAATGCTCGCCGAGATAGACCTTCCTGACGCTCTCGTTATACACGATTTCTTCTGGCCGGCCGCTCGCCAGCACCTCGCCGGCGTTGATGATGTAGGCGCGGTCGCAGATGCCCAGGGTTTCACGCACGTTGTGGTCGGTGATGAGCACGCCGATGCCGCGATCCTTCAGGAAGCGGATGGTTTTCTGGATGTCGATCACCGCGATCGGGTCTACGCCGGCGAATGGTTCGTCGAGCAGGATGAAGCGCGGCGAGGTGGCCAGCGCACGGGCGATCTCGACCCGGCGGCGCTCGCCGCCGGACAGCGCGGCGGCCGGGCTCTTGCGCAGGTGGGCGATGCCCAGTTCGTCCAGCAGTTCGTCCAGTCTTGCCTTGCGGCGCGCGGCGTCCTTCTCGTTCAGCTCCAGGATGGCGAGGATGTTTTCCTCGACGTCCAGCTTGCGGAACACCGAATTTTCCTGCGGCAGATAGGACAGGCCGGCGTGCGCGCGCCGGTGTATCGGCAGATGGGTGAGCCGCTCGCCATCCAGCTGTATCTCGCCGCCGTCGGCGCTGACCAGGCCGACGATCATGTAGAAGCAGGTGGTCTTGCCAGCACCGTTCGGGCCGAGCAGGCCGATCACTTCTCCACTGCCGACTTCGAAGGACACGTCCTTCACCACCGGGCGCGACTTGTATTTCTTGCGCAGCCGCTCGACCTTGAGCAGGCTGACGGTCCGGTTCTCACTCATCTTGTTCGGGCTGTTCGCGCAGTACCTTGTGAATGCTATCGGCGGAAAAGCCGCGTGACTGCAGAAATCTGGCCTGTTTCGCCCAGCTTTTCGCATCCGTCGGCCGACTGTCGAATTTCCGGGCCCACACCGCGCGGGCGCGGGCCTGCTCGTCCTGTTCGACCGAAGCCAGGGCTTCGCCCACCTCGCTGTCCGGCACGCCGCGCTGCTTCAGGTCGTGCATCAGCCGGCGGGTACCGAAGCGCGCCGCGCGCGACGCCACGAACTGGCCTGCGAAGCGGGCGTCGGACAGCAGGCCGCTGTCCTCCAGCCGGGCCAGCAATGCGGCGATCGCTTCATCGTCGCCGTCATCGCGCAGCTTGCGCGCCAGTTCGGCGCGGCTGTGGTCGCGCCGCGCGAGCAGGCGCAATGCCTTCTCGCGCAGCGCGTCGTTCACGCAGCGTCCGCCTTGCTGTCGGCGGCGATCACCGCCAGTTCGGGCATGGCGCAGGCGACCCGGACCTTGTTCTCGATCTCGCGGGCCATGGCCGGATTGGCGCGCAGGAACTCGCGCACGTTGTCCTTGCCCTGACCGATGCGGTCGCCGTTGTACGAATACCAGGCGCCGGATTTCTCGATGAACTTGTGCAGCACGCCCAGCTCGATGATTTCGCCTTCGCGCGAAATGCCCTCGCCGTAAAGGATGTCGAACTCGGCCTGCTTGAACGGCGGCGCCACCTTGTTCTTCACCACCTTGACACGGGTTTCCGAGCCCACCACCTCTTCGCCCTTCTTGATCGCGCCGGTACGGCGGATGTCCAGGCGGACCGAGGCGTAGAACTTCAGCGCGTTGCCGCCGGTGGTGGTTTCCGGGTTGCCGAACATGACGCCGATCTTCATCCGGATCTGGTTGATGAAGATGACCAGCGTGTTGGTGCGCTTGATGTTGGCGGTCAGCTTGCGCAGCGCCTGGCTCATCAGGCGGGCCTGCAGGCCGGGCAGCGAATCGCCCATTTCGCCCTCGATTTCGGCCTTCGGCGTCAGCGCGGCGACCGAGTCGATGACGATGATGTCGACGCCGCCCGAGCGCACCAGCATGTCGGCGATTTCAAGCGCCTGTTCGCCGGTGTCCGGCTGCGAAATGAGCAGGTCGCTCACGTTGACGCCCAGCTTGCCGGCGTACTGCACGTCGAGCGCGTGTTCGGCGTCGATGAAGGCCGCGGTGCCGCCCAGCTTCTGCATCTCGGCGATCACCTGCAGCGTGAGCGTGGTCTTGCCGGACGATTCCGGGCCGTAGATCTCGATCACCCGGCCGCGCGGCAGACCGCCGATGCCGAGTGCGATATCCAGCCCGAGCGAGCCGGTCGATACCGCCTGGATGTCGTTCTCGAGCTGGCCGTCGCTCATGCGCATGATCGAGCCCTTGCCGAACTGCTTCTCGATCTGCGCCAGCGCTGCGGCGAGCGCCTTGGCCTTGCTGTCGTCCATGCGTAATCCTTTCGTCTGAATGCGGTCGATTATGGCACAGTTCTTGCCACGGGGTCTTGCGGCGTCGCGCCCAGCAAAGCCAGGAGCACAGCCAGTGTATGACATGCGGATTGTCGGCGAACCGCTTCGCGGTCACCGTCGAAATGCCGGGTTTCGCTGCGTATCCGGCCATCGGCCAGCGCCCAGCCGAAGCACACGGTGCCCACCGGCTTGCCGGGTACTGCGCCACCCGGACCGGCAATGCCGGTGATCGACAGCGCGGCCGTCGCGTCCGAATGCGCGAGCGCACCGCGCGCCATCTCCAGCGCCACCGGTTCGCTGACCGCGCCATGCGCCTTCAGCGTGGCGTCGGCGACCCCCAGCATCCGCTGCTTGGCGGCGTTGGAATAGGTGACGAAGCCGCAGTCGAACCAGGCCGAACTGCCGGCGGTGGCGGTGACGATTTCAGCTACCCAGCCGCCGGTGCACGATTCCGCGGTGGCCAGCACCGCGCCTGCCGCCTTCAGCGCAGCCCCCGCGTCCACCGACAGCCGCTGCAGTTCCGCGTCCATCGCCATCCTCTCTCGTCAGAACAGGGCGCTGTAGAGCCGCCAGGCGATCGCGATCGACACCGCGGCAAAGACCGCGGCGATCACGTCGTCCAGCATGACGCCGAAGCCGTGCTTCATGTTCACATCGACCCAGCGCGCCGGCGGCGGTTTGAAGATGTCGAAGAAGCGGAAGGCGAAGAAGGCCAGCAGCTGCCACCAGAAGCCGACCGGCGTGACCCACAGCACCAGCCAGAAGGCGACGATTTCGTCCCACACGATGGCACCGTGGTCCGCCACGCCCAGTACCCGCCCGACGCGCTGGCAGCAGGCCGAGCCCAGCGCGAAAGCGACCAGCAGGAAGAGCGCGAACGCGCCGTCGGAGAACGAGGGCTTGATCAGCAGGTAGAGCGGCCACGCCGCCAGCGTGCCCCAGGTGCCGGACGCGAAGGGGATCAGTCCGCTGCCGAAGCCGCAGGCCAGCATGTGGGCCGGGTGGATCAGGAAGCTGGGGCCGGGATAGGGTGTTCTGGTTTTCATGTGCGCAGGCGGGCTGCCGGATCAGGAAAAATGGTCGTAGCCGCGACGCGCCACCGGCATTGACCGGCCGCTGGCATCGACCAGCTGGACGCCTTGGCCGGCCTCGATGTGGCCGATGCGGGTCAGCGCCAGCCCGAGACGGGCGGACAGCGCGGCCAGCGCCGCGTCGGCGGCGGGCGGTGCGCAGAACAGAAGTTCGTAATCGTCGCCCCCGGCCAGCAGCGCGTCGCGCACCGCGGCGCGGTCGCTGCAGGCGGCGTCGAGCGCAGTCCAGGGCAGCGCGGCGTCCTCGACCACCGCCGACACCTTGCTGGCGGTGGCGATGTGGCCGAGATCGGCCAGCAGGCCGTCGGACACGTCGATCATCGCGGATGCGAGGCCTTTTAACGCCGCGCCCAGCGCCACCCGCGGCTGCGGCTGTTCGAGTGCGGTGATGCAGTCGGCGCGCGCCGCGGGCGCCAGCGTGAGCCGGCCCAGCAGTTCGGCCAGACCGAGTGCCGCCCGGCCGGGCTGGCCGGACACCCAGATGCGGTCGCCGGCCTGCGCACCGCCCCGCCGTACGGCACGGCCGCAGGCCACCTCGCCGAAGGCGGTGACGCACAGATTGAGCGGGCCACGGGTGGTGTCGCCGCCGATCAGGTCCACGCCGAAGGTGTCGGCACAGTCGAAAAAGCCGGCGGCGAAGGCGGCCAGCCAGTCGTGGTCTAAGCCGGGCAGCGACAGCGCGAGCGTGACCCAGCGCGGCGTCGCGCCCATCGCGGCGACGTCGGACAGATTGACCGCCAGCGTTTTCCAGCCCAGCCGGCGCGGGTCGGTGTCCGGCAGGAAGTGGGTGCCGGCGACCAGCATGTCGCTGGTGACCGCCAGTTCGTGGCCTGGCGACGGGGACACCAGCGCGCAGTCGTCACCCGGGCCGAGCGCGGCGGCGCGCATCGGCCGCACGAAGTGACGGCGGATGAGATCGAACTCCGGGCTGGGCGCGGCGGTGTGCTGCGGGGCGCTCATGCGGATGCCCCGGCCGGCGCGTCAAAGCTGTCTGAAGCGCCCGCGGCGCACACCGCACGCATCGCTGTGGAGGCGTTCGGACTCAGCCGCGCGGGCGGTTGCGCGCCGCTTCGACCTCGACTGCGCGCAGCACCGGCGCGAGCTTGTCCAGCACGCCATTGACGAACTTGTGGCCGTCGGCGCCGCCGAATTCCTTGGTCAGTTCGATCGCTTCGTTGATCACCACCCGGTAGGGCGTTTCGATCATGTGCGCCAGTTCGTAGGTGGCCACCAGCAGGATGGCATGCTCGACCGGCGACAGTTCGTCGATCTTGCGGTCGATCAGGCCGGAAAAATGGCCGCGCAGCGTCTCGGCGTTATCCAGCGCGCCATTCAGCAGCTGGCGGAACAGCTTGCGGTCAACCTTGGAAAACCCGGGGTCCTCGCTGAGGTGGGCGTCGATGGCCGGTGCGTCGTTGCCGGACAGCAGCGACTGGTAGATGCCCTGCACCGCGTATTCGCGGGCGAGGCGGCGGCCGGACTTGCGCGGGGCGTCGGGTTTGGCGTCCATGGTCATTCAGTCAGCGTGGCGAGCAGGCGGGCCATTTCGACCGCGGCACGGGCACAGTCGCTGCCCTTCTCGTGCATGCGGGCGATCGCCTGATCATCGTTTTCGGTGGTCAGCACGCCGTTGGCGATCGGCACGCCGGTCTTGAGCTGGATGTCCGCCACGCCGCGCGCCATTTCGTTCGACACGATCTCGAAGTGGTAGGTCTCGCCGCGGATGACCGCGCCGAGTGCCACCAGCGCATCGTACTTGCCGGACAGCGCCAGGCGCTGCAGCACCAGCGGCAGTTCCAGCGCGCCGGGCACGGTCACGATCAGCGTATCGGCTGGCGCCACGCCCAGCTTGCGCAGTTCGTCGCAGCAGGCCGACAGCAGGCCGTTGCCGATGTCCGGGTTGAAGCGTGCGGTCGCGATCGCGACCCGCAGGCCTTTGCCGTCGAGGTTTTCCTCGATTTCGGGGATGTCGTTGAAGCGGGGCATGTCGATGTCCGTGTCAGTTGTTCATTGCGCTGGATGAGGGCGCCGCGCCATCCGCCGGGCCGCCCCAGGGATGGGCTCTGCCCCCTCGGGTGCAGCGAACGGAGTGAGCGTGGGGGCCAGCATCTCAGTCTTGCAGGTAGCCGGTCAGTTCGAGATCGAAGCCGGCCATGCTGGGAATCTTGCGCGGGCTGGCGAGCAGACGCATCTTGCGCACGTTCAGCGAGCGCAGGATCTGCGCGCCGACGCCGAAGGTACGCGCGTCCCAGCGTACCGCCGGCGCAGTCGTCGGGTCAGTCAGCAGGGTGCGCAGGCTGGCGTCGGTTTCGGTCCGGCGCAGCATGACGATGACGCCGCTGCCGGCTTCGTTGATCCGCTGCATCGCGCGGTCGATGCTGAAGCTGTGGCGGTCGCTGTCGGCGTCCAGGAAGTCGAGCACCGAAATCGGCTCGTGCACCCGCACCAGCGTTTCGGTGTCCGGCGTGATGTCGCCCTTCACCAGCGCGAGATGGATTTCACCGGTCGTGGTGTCCTCGAAGCCGTGCAGCGTGAAGCGGCCGTAGGCATTGCTCACTTCGCGCCTCGACACTTCGCGCACCAGTGCCTCGTTGGCGGCGCGGTAGGCGATCAGGTCGCGGATGGCACCGATCTTCAGCCCGTGTTCGGCGGCGAATTCGATCAGGTCCGGCAGGCGCGCCATGGTGCCGTCGTCCTTCAGGATTTCGCAGATCACGCCTGCGGGTTCCAGCCCGGCCAGCTGGGCCAGGTCGCAGCCGGCTTCGGTGTGACCGGCGCGGATCAGCACGCCGCCCTTCTGCGCCTGCAGCGGGAAGATGTGGCCGGGCATCACGATGTCTTCCGGCTTGGCGTTGCGGGCAACCGCGACCTGGATGGTGCGGGCGCGGTCGTGGGCCGAAATGCCGGTGGTGACGCCGGTGGCGGCCTCGATCGATGCGGTGAAGGCGGTGCCGTGCGGGGTGCGGTTGTCGCGCACCATCTGCTTCAGGCCCAGTTGGGCGCAGCGCTCTTCGGTCAGCGTCAGGCAGACCAGACCGCGGCAGTGCTTCACCATGAAATTGATGGCCTCGGGGGTCACGAACTCGGCGGCGAGTACCACGTCGCCCTCGTTCTCGCGATCTTCCTCGTCGACCAGGATGACCATGCGGCCTGCCTTGATGTCGGCGATGATGTCCTTGACCGGCGCCAGTGCGCTCATTTGTGTGTGCCCTCTGCAGACATCATGCGCTCGGCGTAGCGGGCGATGAGGTCGATTTCAAGATTGACCCGGCTGCCTGCCTTCAGGCTGCCGAGCGTGGTGACCTGTACCGTGTGCGGAATCAGGTTGATCGAGAATTCACAGCCGTCGTCGACGTCGGTCACGCGATTCACGGTGAGGCTCACGCCCTGAATCGTGATCGAGCCCTTGCGGGCGATGTAGCGACCCAGCGCCGGCGGCGCGACGATGACCAGTTCGTGCGATTCGCCGATGCGCTCGAAGCGGCGCACCGTGCCCACGCCATCGACGTGGCCGCTGACCAGATGACCGCCGAGGCGGTCGGACAGGCGCAGCGCCTTTTCCAGATTCACTTCGCCGGGCGCGTCCAGGCCGACGGTGCAGTCCAGCGTTTCCTTCGACACGTCGAACTGTGCGTTGCGGCCGTCCATGCCGATTACCGTCAGGCACACGCCGTTGTGGGCGATCGAGTCACCGAGCGCGACGTCGTCCAGGCCCAGGCCGGCGGTGTCCACGGTCAGGCGGACGCCCTGTTCAAGCGGGTCGATGCGGGTGATGCGGCCGACGGCGGCCACGATGCCGGAAAACATGGGAAGGTCGATGCGGGGAAAGGAAGCAGGATTTTACGCGATCAGCGGGCGCTGCTGACGGCCGCGATGCGGTCCAGCGTCGCAACGAAGCGCTCCGGCGGCACAAAACCCACAGTACGCGCCGATTCGACCTCCTGGCCAGCGCTGAAGAACAGCGTACCCGGCGGTCCGTACAGGCCGAAACGCTGGAGCAGTGCCTGATCTGCCGGGTCGTTGCCGGTCACGTCGGCTTTCAGCAGCGTGAAACCGGCCAGTTTCGCGCGCACGGCCGGATGGGCGAAGGTGTCGCGCTCCATTTCCCGGCAGCTCACGCACCAGTCGGCGTAGATGTCCAGCATGACCGGGCCGGTGCTGGCCGCCAGCCGGGCGTCCAGTTCGGCCACGCTGCGCACCGGCTCGAAAGCCGGCCCGGCTTCGGCCGCGGCGCCGCTGCGCAGCACCGAAAGCGGCTGCAGCGGATCGCGCGAGCCGGCGGCGGCACCGATCAGGATGCTGGCGCCGGCCAGCAGCGCGATCACGCCCACGCCCTTCCACAGGCGCTGCCACCCCTTCGCGTGCGCCGGCAGCGGGTCGAGCGCGTGCAGATGCATGCTGGCGCCGATCAGCAGCGCGGCCCAGGCCAGCATGACCAGCAGGCCGGGCAGTACCGGCTGTGCGATCCAGATCGCGGTGGCCAGCAGCAGCACGCCGAAGAAGCGCTTCACGCCCTCCATCCACGGGCCGGTATGCGGCAGCAGCGAACGCGAGGCGACACCGACCGCGATCAGTGGCGTGCCCATGCCCAGCGCCATGGCGAACAGCGCCAGCCCGCCGAGCGCGGCATTGCCGGTCTGCGCGATATAGAGCAGGGCGCCGGCCAGCGGCGCGGCGACGCAGGGACCGACGATGAGCGCCGACAGCGCGCCCATCGCGACCAGCCCGCCGACCGAGCCGCGGCGGTGATTTGCGCTGTCGGACAGCCGCGACTGCAGTGCGGTCGGCAGCTGCAGTTCGTACAGGCCGAACATGGACAGCGCCAGCGCGACGAACAGCAGCGCGAAGCCGCCCAGTACCCAGGCGTTCTGCAGCGCGGCCGACAGCAGCGTGCCGGACAGCCCGGCCGCCACGCCGACCGCGGCATAGGTCACCGCCATGCCCAGCACGTAGGCGGTCGACAGCGTGAGCGCGCGTCCGCGTGTCACCTGCGCGCCGTGGCCGACGATGATGCCGGACAGGATGGGCACCATGGGCAGCACGCAGGGGGTGAAGCACAGCAGCAGGCCGAAGCCGAAAAAGCAGGCGACCACCCAGGCGGGGTGGCCTTCCTCAAGCAGGCGGCGGGCGAACGAGCCGTCGTCGGCGGTCGTTGCCACGCCGGCGTCGGCTTTCGAGGCAGCGCGCGGCGTCTCGCTGGAAGGGCCTGCTGTCTGCGCCCGCAGCCGGTCCAGCAGCCCGTGTCCTTCCGGGTCGCTGGCGGCCCACACCCGCTCGCCCGGCCGCGCCGGATCCAGCCTGACCGTCTGTTCGGTCGGCGGATAGCACACGCCGGCATCGGCACAGCCCTGGGAGCTGACCTTGAGCGTGACCGGGCTGCCGCCGGCGGCGGTCAGCGGCAGCCGCACCGGCAGGCTGTCGCGGTGCACCTCGACTTCGCCGAAAATTTCGTCCTGCTTGCGGCTGCCCGGCGGGATGTCCGGCACGCCGAGCACCGCCTGTTCGGCCGCGAAGCCGAACTTGTCGCGGTACAGGTAATAGCCGTCGGCGATGTCGAAGCGCACTTCGACCGTGTTGCGGTCGATCACCCGGGCGGACAGCCTGAACGCCTGTTCCAGCGGCAGCAGTTCCGGGCCGGCACGCAGGGCCGGGCTGGCCAGCAGTGCCAGCCAGACCAGCAGGATGCGCATCAGCATGACCGGCCTGCTCCGCCGCAGCCGGCGTCCACCCACTGCAGATAGGCCGGCAGACCGCGCGTCACCGGCAGCGCGATGATTTCCGGCAGTTCGTACGGATGAAGCGCGCGCAGCGCCGCTTCCAGCGCGTCGTAGGCGTTGGCGGTGGTCTTGATCGCCAGCGGCACTTCGCTGGCGTCCTCCAGCGCGCCCTGCCAGACGTAGACCGAGCGCACCGGTGCGCCGATGCTGACGCAGGCGGCGTGGCCGCCTTCGACCAGCGCGCGCGCGATGCGCGCCGCGGTGTCTGCGTTGGGCAGCGTGGTCATGACCAGCAGCACGCCGGGCAGATCGGCGCTCATTGCCCGGCCGGTGCGGTGGCGCGCCACCAGCGTTCGATCAGCAGGCGCAGCACATGCAGCTTGCCGTGGAAGAAATGCCCGGTATCGCCCAGCACCGCCACCGGCAGGTTCTGCGGCGCCGACCACGCGAGCACGTTCGCCAGCGGCACGACCTGATCGCGCTCGCCGTGGATCACCAGCGCGTCCTCGCGCACCGGGCCCGGCTCGTAATGGCGGATGCCCTCGACACTGCCGGCGGCCAGGCCGACCAGCACCATGCCGGCCACCGGGCGGCCGTCCTCGGCCAGCCGGTCGGCCACGCGGGTGGCGACGAAGGCGCCGAAGGAAAAGCCGGCGACGATGACCGGCAGGTCGCCGTAAGCATTCAGGCCGTGTTCGATGACCGCCAGCTGGTCGTCGGTTTCGCCGTGGCCTTCGTCGTGCGTGCCTTCGGTGGCGCCGACACCGCGGAACTGCGAGCGCAGCGTGACGCAGCCCAGCTCGCGCAGCGCGCGCGCCACGGTCACCACCACCTTGTTTTCCATGGTGCCGCCGAACAGCGGGTGCGGATGGCCGATCAGCGCCAGCGCGCGCGGCGCATGGTCCGGCTGCTCGGCCAGCACCTCGATGCCGCCGACCGGGCCGGCGATGACCGTGCGGTCGGACTGGATGCGCGTATTCATCAGACCTTCAGCCGCTCGACCACGCGGCCGTGCTGCAGGTGTTCGGAAATGATTTCGTCGATGTCCTCGCGGTCGACATAGGTGTACCAGACCGCTTCCGGGTAGATGACCATGACCGGGCCCTGGTCGCAGCGGTCCAGGCAGCCGGCCATGTTCACCCGGGTCTTGCCCTCGCCGGACAGGCCCAGCGCCTTGACCCGCTGCTTCGCGTAGTCGCGCAGCGCGGAGGCGCCGAGCGTGGCGCAGCACTGTTCGCCTTCGGCGCGCTGGTTGCAGCAGAAGAATACGTGGTGCTTGAAGTGACTCATGAGGTGCGGTTCCGGAGAAAGCGTGATTATCGGTGATCGTGCGCAGCGTGGCGGCCCCGGCTTTCCTTCAGTTGCAAAGCCATCAGGTAGGGCAGCGCGAAATACGGCCACAGCGCCGACGTGAGCCGGGTCAGGCCGCTGAAATTGAAGAAGTGTCCGGCCCTCCAGGCGTCCGACACAGCCGACGGGTAGGGGTTGTCCGGCGCCAGATTGACCAGGGCCACGCCGGCCAGCAGCGCCAGCGCGGCGACGCCGAAGCGCAGCGACAGCGGCAGCCACAGCGCAACCCGCAGCGCCAGTGCGCCGGCCGCCAGTCCGGCCAGCGCGCCCGGCGTCATCCACAGCCAGGCGCCGCCGTCCGGCACCAGTACCGCGCCCGAGCCGGCCTTCACCGCCAGCGCGATGCCGAAGGTGCTGCCCAGCAGCCACAGACTGCGCGCCCGCATCGTGTGCCAGCCGATCACGCCCACGCTCACCATGGCGCACACGCAGGCGCCGATCTCGACCGCGCGGTAGCGCCGCTCGGTGAAATCGACCGGCGCCTCCAGCCCGAACAGGCCGCGCAGGTCGCCCAGGCCGAACAGCGGCGTGTCCGGGTCGATCTGCGCCAGCCACCACAGGAACAGCAGCAGCAGCGCGAATTCGCCGATGTGGCCGCGCACGATGCGCCGCGTGCGCCAGCGCGCCAGCAGGCCGCCGTGGCCGAGCAGGGCTCCCCAGCGCAGGCCCAGCAGCGCGCCGAACGCGCCGCCGACGGTATTGGAGGCGACATCCAGATTGGACGGTACCCGGCTGGGCAGGAAGTGCTGCAGCACTTCCATTGACACCGACAGCCCGCAGGACAGCAGCACCGCCGTGCCGAATGCCGCCGCGCGGCGCTGGCCCGGGGTCAGCGCCGCCACCGCCAGGAAGCCGAGCGGCAGATAGCCCAGCGCGTTGGCGATCACGTCGAAACGTGTCCAGTAGCGCGGCCAGGGGGCGAGCAGGAAACCGAACAGGTCGCCGCCGGCGTCGCGCACCGGTCCCATCGGGTGCAGGCTGGCGTAGGCAATCAGCAGCGTCCACAGCAGCGCCAGATTGCGCGCGAGGTGGGTGGTGTGCGGCGAGGCCGGGCGGGGCGGTCGGGTCATGCCACCAGTCCTGCAATCACAACGTAGCGGGCACCCTTGCCCAGCGCCATCATGAAGGCGCTGCGCAGCGGCGGCAGCCGCAGCCAGCCGGCGGCGATGCACAGCGCGTCACCGATCAGCGGCACCCATGAGAGCAGCAGCGCCGGCGCGCCGTGCCGCTGCACCAGCGCCAGCCGGCCCGGCAGTTCCTTGCGCGGGATGAAGCGGCCCATCGCGTAGCTCACCATGCCGCCGGCAGTGTTGCCGACGGTGGCCAGCAGCAGCGCGATGTCGCGCTGTTCCGGATGTGCGAGCAGCACCGCCAGCAGCACCGCCTCCGAACCGCCGGGCAGCATGGTCGCCGACAGGAAGCTGGCGGCCGCGAGCCCGGCCAGGCTGGCGTCGGCGCCCGGCATGAAGTCCATGCTCAACACCGGCCGGCGACCGCCATTTGCCCACGGCGCGCGCGCGCTGCTAGGCTTGCAGGCTTGCGCAGCGGCCAGACCCGCGCCGCTGCGGGCCGCATTCCGTACCCATCATGCAAACCGACTACCTCGAAAGAATCCTCAACGCGCAAGTGTACGACGTTGCGGTCGAAACGCCGCTGGACGCTGCGCCCAACCTGTCGCGGCGCATCGGCAACACCGTGCTGTTCAAGCGCGAGGACATGCAGCCGGTGTTTTCGTTCAAGCTGCGCGGCGCCTACAACAAGATCGCCCAGCTGTCGGACGAAGCCCGCGCGCGCGGCGTCATCTGCGCGTCGGCCGGCAATCACGCCCAGGGCGTGGCGCTGTCGGCGGCCAAGGTGGGCTGCCGGGCGGTCATCGTGATGCCCACCACGACGCCGCGCATCAAGGTGGACGCGGTGGCGGCGCGCGGCGGCGAGGTGGTGCTGGCCGGCGAATCCTATGACGAGGCCTATGCCCACGCGCGCAAGCTGGAGGCGGAACAGGGGCTCACCTTCGTGCACCCCTTCGACGATCCGGACGTGATCGCCGGTCAGGGCACCATAGGCGTCGAAATCCTGCGTCAGCATCCGAAGCCGATCGACGCGGTGTTCTGCTGCGTCGGCGGTGGCGGTCTGATCGCCGGTGTCGCGGCCTACATCAAGCGGCTGCGCCCGAACACCCGCATCATCGGCGTCGAGGCGTCGGACGCCGACGCGATGGCGCGTTCGCTGGCCGCCGGCAAGCGCATACAGCTCGACAGTGTCGGGCTGTTCGCCGACGGCGCCGCGGTCAAGCTGGTGGGCGAGGAAACCTTCCGGCTGGCGCAGCAGTACGTGGATGAAATGGTGCTGGTCGATACCGACGCCATCTGCGCCGCGATCAAGGACGTGTTCGAGGACACCCGCTCCATCCTGGAGCCGGCGGGCGCGCTGGCGGTGGCCGGCGCCAAGGCCTGGGCGGCGCGCAACAACGTGAAGGGCAAGACCCTGGTCGCGGTGGCCAGCGGCGCCAACATGAATTTCGACCGCCTGCGCTTCGTCGCGGAGCGCGCGGAGATCGGCGAATCGCGCGAAGCGGTGCTGGCGGTGACGCTGCCGGAGCGGCCGGGCGCCTATCGCGAACTGGTGTCGCTGTTTGGCCGGCGCAACATCACTGAACTGAACTACCGCTACAAGGACGCGAAGGAAGCGCATGCCTTCGTCGGCGTGCAGGTGTCCGGCCGTGCCGAGGCGGCCGAACTGGTCGGTCATCTGGCGGCCAACGGCTATCCGGCGCTGGACCTGACCGACGACGAAATGGCCAAGCTGCACGTGCGCTATATGGTCGGTGGCCGCAGCCCGGACGTCGGCCACGAGCAGGTGTTCCGCTTCGAATTTCCGGAGCGCCCGGGCGCTCTGATGAAATTCCTCGATGCCATGAGCCGCGACTGGAACATCAGCCTGTTCCACTACCGCAATCATGGTGCCGACTACGGCCGGGTGCTGGTGGGCATGCAGGTGCCGCCGGGTCATGCCGAAGCGCTGCAGCGCTTCCTCGATGCGCTGGGTTACGACTACACCGAAGAAACCGCCAACCCCGCCTACAAGCTGTTCCTCGGATGAGGCGGGCGGCGGGCATGGTGCGGCGGCTGTCCCGCTGGCTGGCCGGCGCAACGGGAGTGATGGGCGCGCTGGTCTGCGCCGCGGCACAGGCCGGGCCGCTGGCCTACATCACGAACCAGGGCTCGCACGAAGTGACGGTGGTCGATGTCGAGGCTTCGGCCATCGTTGCCCGTCTGCCCGCAGGCAAATCGCCGGCCGGCGTGTGGGTCAGCGAAGCGGCGGGCCGCGCCTTCATCAGCAGTCCGGACAGCGCCAGCGTCACCGCCATCGATCTCGCCACCCGCACCGTGGCCGGTGAGATGAAGGCCGGTCGCAGCCCGGTCGGCATCACCGTCACGCCGGACGGGCGCCGCGTGCTGGTGGCCGACTGGTTCTCGCACCGCGTGCTGGTGTTCGACGCCGCCGGCCTCGCCGCGCTGGGCGAGATCGAGGTCGGCAATGCGCCGGCCGGTCTGGTGGCCGCACCGGACAGCCGTACCGTCTATGTCGCCAACCGGGATGACAACGCGGTCGGCGTGCTGGACCTTCAAACGATGAAGCAGACCGCGTCGATCGCGGTCGGCAGCCATCCGTTCGCGCTCGAACTGTCGCCCGACGGCCGCACGCTGTATGCGCTGAACGTGTGGAGCGACGACGTGAGCGTGGTCGATACCGCGCAGGCACGCGTGGTCGCGACGCTGCCGGTGGGCAAGGCGCCGTATGGCATCGCCTTTTCGGAAGATGGCGCCCGCGCCTATGTCACCAACCAGAAGGGCGACAGCGTGTCGGTGATCGACACCGCTGCACGCCGCGTCATCGCGACCTGGCCATCGGTCGTTTATCCCGAGGGCGTGGCGGTGGCCGGCGATAAACTGCTGGTCGTGAGCTGGATGGACGATCTGGTCGGCGTGTACGACGCGCGGACCGGGCAGTCGCTGGGCAGCATCGAACTCGGGCGCAACCCGCGCGGATTCGGTCGCTTCATCCACCGGCCGGCAGCCCGTTGATCGGGGTCGCCGTTGCCGCTATCGTTTCAAGCCTTTTCAATTCCCGGGCGGTTCGCCGCACCACTCTGACAACGAGGAGAGTCACCCCATGCGCTTTGTTTCGGCGTTCATCATGATGCTGGCCGTGTCGCTGGCCGCATCGGTCGCCCATGCCCACGGCCCCACCCGCCAGAAGGCCTTCGAAACCATCACCATCAAGGCCAGCCCCGACGCGGTGTGGGCCAAGGTGAGCGACTTCACCCAGTTGCAGAGCTGGCACCCGGCGGTGGAAAGCAGCACCGCCACCAACGGCAGCAATGCCGGTTCGGTGCGTACGCTGAAGCTCAAGGGTGGCGGCGAGCTGGTCGAGACGCTGGAATCCATCGACCCTGCGGCCAAGAAGTTCTCCTACCGTGCCAAGGACGGCGGTGCGCTGCCGGTGACCAACTACAGCTCCAACCTCACGGTGAAGCCGGGTGACGGCGGTACCTCGGTGGTCGAGTGGCGCGGCGCCTTCTACCGCAAGTACATGAACAACGACCCCCCGAAGGGTGAGGACGACGAAGCCGCGCTGACCGCCGTGACCGGCGTGTACAAGAGCGGCCTCGAAAACCTGAAGAAGATCATGGAGAAGTAAGTCGCCTTCTCCAAGGCAGAAAGCCGGGCCCGGTGGCCCGGCTTTTTTTTCGCGGTCGTCCGGCGCAGCCGGCTCAGGGAAAGACCGGAATGTCCGGATCCGCGCCCTGCGGCATCGCCAGCGGATGCAGGCTGTGCGCCCGCGCGCTGATTTCGTCGACGCGGGTCCGCGGCAGGTCCAGCATGACCAGCATCTGGCCCTGTTCGATTGCGTTCGCGAACGCCTTCAGATGCGAGTTGGCCGCGGTCAGCCCCACCATGCCGCCGACCCAGGCGCCCGCTCCGGCGCCGCCCAGACCGGATGCCAGCAGCACGCCGCCGGCCATCATGGCTGCGCCCGGCGACAGTGCCAGCCCGATCAGCGCGCCCAGGATGGCCACCCCGCCACCGAGCGCCAGACCGCGCTGCGCCGCCGGCGAGAAATCCGACTTCTGCAGCATGCTGGCTTCCGGCAGTTCCTCCAGCGGTGTTCCGCGACGCGCGAGCACGTGGATGTGCCGCTCCGGAATGCGCGCGACCAGCATGTCGTTGACGAAGCTGCGTGCGGTGTCGATACCGGGCAGCAGGAAATAGATGCGCTTCATGACGTCCTCCTTCGTGCAGGGCCTTGCAGGCACGCACCCCGGTGCGGCAGGCGCGCGATCAGGTCGGGACTGCTTCCAGCATAGACCGCCTGCGCACGCCTGCCCGACGCGTCAGCGGTGTGACGTGAAGGTGTCGGCTTCGGTCACGATCCAGTCCATCGGCAGGTCATGCGGCTGTGGCTGCAGGTCGTCCAGCCGGCCGTCCTCGATGGCCACGCCCACCGCCACCGGTGTCGGCACCAGCGCGGCCAGCGTGCGGTCATAGTGGCCGGCGCCATAGCCCAGCCGGTAGCCCCGGCCGTCGAAGCCGTTGCAGGGGATGAGCAGCAGTGCCGGCACCACGGCTTCGCCGTCGGCCGGGTAGGGGATGCCGTAGCGGTCGGTCGCCATCACGGTGTCCGGCGCCCAGCGGCGGAAGGTCATCGGCTGGCCCTTTTCGCCCACCACCGGCAGCGCGGCCCAGCGTGCCGGGTCGGTGGCCAGCCAGCGGCGCATCAGCGGCAGTGCGTCGAATTCGCCGCGGTAGGGCCAGGTGAAACCGACCGAAGCCGGCCTGAGCTGCGTCAGCAGCGCCTCGACCCGGGTTTCCAGCGCGGCATGCAGCGGCGCAAGCGTGGCGGCATCCATGGCCTGCCGGCGGCCGACCAGTTCGAGGCGTAGCGCCTTGCGGCGCGCGCGATCGTCGGGAACATTCATCTGCGAGAGGTATCATTCGTGCACACCCGGAAACACTAGCAGATGGCCATACGATTCCCGCTTTTCCCGCTGCGCGCGCTGCTGTTCGGCGCCAGCCTGCTCCTCCCCGCAGCCGCCTCCGCACAGGATGCCGCCTTCCTCGCCGCGCGCGACGCCTTCGCCGCCGGCAACCGTCAGCTGTTCGAACGTCATGCCGCCGGCCTGCAGTCCTATCCGCTCGCCGCGTATGTCGAGTACTACCGGCTGAAGATGGATCTGGAGCGGACATCGCCCGATGCCGTCGCCATCTTCCTGGAACGCAACGCCGACACCGTGATCGCGCAGCGGCTGCGCAGCGACTGGCTGCGCCTGCTGGCGAAGAACGAACAGTGGAGCAGCTACCGCGCCGAGTACGCGAAGCTGCCGGTGAAGAACCCCTCGCCCGAGAACGATCTGCGCTGCCATGCCGCGCGGGCCTTGCAGGTGCTGGGCGACCCGGCCGCCGCCACCGAGGCGCGTGCGCTGTGGGACACGCTGGACGATGCCCCGTCGGCGTGCACGCCGGTCTTCGCCGCGCTGTTCGATGCCGGCCGACTGAGCGAGGACGATGTGTGGGCACGCGCCCGCCGCCAGATGGAAGCCAAGCGGCCGGGGCAGGCGGGCGCGCTGCTGGACCTGCTGCCCGAAGCCAGTCGCCCGGGCAGGGTGCTGGATGACATCGTCGCCAATCCGACCCGCTGGCTGGACCGTCAGCCGGCCAACTTCTCGATCACCCGGCGCGGCCGCGAACTGGCGCTGATGGCCATCGCCCGGCTTGCCCGCAGCGACGCGCGCGCCGCCGAACGCGCGCTGGAAGTGATCGCTGCACGCCTGAGCCCGCGCGAGCGCGGCTATGCCTTCAGCCAGCTCGGCTGGCAGGGCGGCATGCAGCACGACGCGCGCGCGCTGCAGTGGTGCCGTTCGGCCGACGACGATCTGTCCGGCGATGAAGTGTTCGGCTGGTGCACCCGCGCTGCGCTGCGCGCCGGCAACTGGAAGGCGGTGCGCGACTTCACCGGCCGCATGCCGGAAGCGCTGGCTGACCGGCCGGAGTGGATCTACTGGAACGGCCGCGCCCGCGCCGCCACCGGTCACGTCGACCAGGCGCGCGAACAGTACCGCCGCATCGCCGACCAGCCGCAGTTCTACGGCCTGCTGGCGCGCGAGGAACTGGGCCAGCAGGCGGTACTGCCGCCGGCCGCGGCCGAACCCACGCCGGAAGACATCCGTCGCGCCGAACTGATGCCGCCGATACAGCGGGCGCTCAAGCTGTTCGCGCTCGATCTGCGCACCGAGGCGCTGCGCGAATGGAACTGGGCCATCCGCGAAGCGGACGACCGCACTCTGCTCGCGGTCGCCCATCTGGCGGTGAACAGGCAGCTGTGGGACCGCGCGATCGCCACCGCCGACCGCACCGTGGCCGAACACGATTACGCGCTGCGCTATCTCGCGCCGATGCGCGCGGCGGTCGAGCCGCACGTGAATGCGCGCGCGCTCGATCTGACCTGGGTGTACGGTCTGATGCGGCAGGAAAGCCGCTTCGTCATGAGCGCCAAATCGTCGGCCGGCGCGCAGGGGCTGATGCAGGTGATGCCGGCCACCGCCAAATGGGTGGCGAAGAAGATCGGCCTGAACGGCTATCACCCGTCGCAGATCGCCGACGCCGACACCAATCTGCTGCTCGGCACCAGCTATATGCGGCTGGTGCTGGACAGTCTGGACGACCACCCTGTGCTGGCCAGTGCCGGCTACAACGCAGGCCCGGGCCGCGCCAAGAAGTGGCGCGCGGCGCGGCCGCTCGAAGGCGCCATCTATGCCGAAACCATCCCCTTCACCGAAACCCGCGACTACGTGAAGAAGGTGATGACCAATGCGGTCATGTACAGCCTGGTGTTCGGCCTGAAGGAGCCGGGCCTCAAGCAACGTCTCGGCACCATACAGCCGGGCGCCGGCCCGTCGCCGGACGACCCGATCTGAGCTTTCCCCTGAGTTTCCCCTGGGTTTCCCAATACACAGAGTCTCGACCCACAGACCCGGAGTTCACATGTTCCCGAAAACCGTCCTTCTGATCGGCGGCGCCGGCTTCGTCGGCAGCCAGGTGGCCGGCCTGCTGGCCGAACGCAATGTGCGCGTCATCGTGCCGACCCGTCGCCGTGACCGCGCCAAGCACCTCATCCTGCTGCCCATGGTCGATGTGGTCGAAGCGGATGTGCATGACCCGGCGGTACTGGCGCGACTGGCGGCGGGCGCGGACGCGGTGATCAACTGCGTCGGCATCCTGCATTCCCGCAGCGGCCAGCCCTGGGGCCGCGATTTCGAGCGCGCCCACGTCGCGCTGCCCAAGGCCATCGCCGCCGCGGCGAAGGCGGCCGGCGTGCAGCGGCTGGTGCATGTCAGCGCGCTGGGTGCGGCCGACGCTGCACCGTCCGAATATCTGCGTTCCAAGGCCGCGGGTGAAATCGCCATCCGCAACGGTGGCGTGCCCTGGACCGTGTTCCGCCCCTCGCTCATTTTCGGCGACGGCAAGTGCTTCCTGTCCATGTTCGCCGGCCTGCTGAAGATCGCGCCGGTGTTTCCGCTGGCGGGTGCGGACACCCGTTACCAGCCGGTATCGGTGCGCGACGTCGCGCGCTGCATCGTACGCGCGCTGGACGATGACGCGGCCATCGGGCAGACCTTCGCGCTGTGCGGCCCCAAGGTCTACACCATGCGCGAACTGGTGAAGATGACCGGCCGCGCCATCGGTGCCGAGCGCTGCGTGATCGGCCTGCCCGGTCCGCTGGCCTCGCTGCAGGCGCTGGCGCTCGAACTGGCGCCCGGCCCTACGCTCATGTCGCGCGACAACCTGCGCTCGATGCAGGTCGACAATGTGTGCGACGCTGGCTGCACGCTGCCCTTCGATTTCGTGCCGGCGACGCTGGAGAGCGAGATCGACGCCTGTCTGGCCGATTTCCGGCCGACTGACCGCTTCGAGCACGCGCGCTCGAAGGCGCACAGATAGATGAAGATCTACCGCGTCGGCGGCTCGGTCCGGGACGAGCTGATGGGCCTGCCGCCGGGCGACCGCGACTGGGTGGTGGTCGGCGCGACGCCGGAAGACATGGTGGCCGCCGGCTATACCCCGGTTGGCCGCGACTTCCCGGTATTCCTGCACCCGGTCACGCATGAGGAACACGCGCTCGCGCGTACCGAACGCAAGACCGCGCCCGGCTACCGCGGCTTCGTGTTTCACGCCGACCGCACGGTCACGCTGGAGCAGGACCTGCTCCGCCGCGACCTCACCATCAACGCGATCGCGCGCGCCGACGACGGCACGCTGATCGATCCGTGCAACGGACGCGCTGACATCGCGGCACGCCTGCTGCGCCACGTGAGCGAGGCCTTCGTCGAGGACCCGGTGCGCATCCTGCGCCTGGCACGCTTCGCCGCGCGCTTCCACGACTTTACCGTGGCGCCGGACACCCTGGCGCTGATGCGCGACATGGTCGACAACGGCGAAGCCGATGCGCTGGTGGCCGAACGGGTGTGGCAGGAACTGTCGCGCGGGCTGATGGAAGCGAAGCCCTCGCGCATGATCGAGGTGCTGCGCGCCTGTGGCGCGCTCAAGGTGGTGCTGCCGGAGGCGGATGCGCTGTTCGGCGTGCCGCAGCCGCCGCAGCACCATCCGGAAATCGATACCGGCCTGCATCTGATGCAGTGTCTGGACTGGGCCGCTGCACACGGGGCTTCGCTCGCCACGCGCTGGGCGCTGGTCACGCACGATCTGGGCAAGGGCACCACGCCGAAGGAAGAATGGCCGCGCCACATCGCACACGAGGCCCGCAGCGCCAAGCTGGCACGCGAGGTGGCCGAGCGGCTGCGGGTACCGGTAGATGTCGCCGACATCGGCCGCCTGGTGGCGCAGGAGCACACGAATGTGCACCGCGCCGCAGAACTGCGCGCCGACACGATGGTGAAGCTGCTGGAGCGGCTGGACGTGATGCGCAAGCCGGAGCGGCTGGCGGACATCCTGCTCGCCTGCGAAGCAGACGCGCGCAGCCGTCCCGGGCGTGACGAGGCGGGGTATCCGCAGGCGGACATCGTGCGGGCCGCGGCCGCGGCCTTCCGGTCGGTGGAGGCCGGTGCGATCGCGCAGCGGCTGGCAGCGGCCGGCAAGGTGTCCGGCCCGGCGATCGCGCAGGCGGTGCACAAGGCGCGTGTCGATGCGGTGGCGCGTACAAATGAAAACGGCCCGCATCGCTGCGGGCCGTCTGAAACAGGTGGTGGTGATGGGGGGACTTGAACCCTCGACCTACGGATTATGAATCCGTCGCTCTAACCAGCTGAGCTACATCACCACGCGAAAGGACGCGGATTGTCCTTGAGCGACCAAGACTTGTCAAGAATGCGAGGGCCGCCGGACAATCAGCGGTTGCTCCGCACATGAACGGATAGTGCTCGATGCAGCGGGATCTTGAATTCGACGTGGTGGTGGTGGGTGCCGGGCTGGCCGGGCTGGCGCTGTGCGCGGCCTTGCGCCGCACGCAGCTGTCGGTGGCGCTGGTCGAAGGCCGGCCGCCGGAATGGCCGGTCGGCGGCTGGGATGCGCGCGTCTATGCGGTCAGCCCGTCGAGCGCGCGCTTTCTCGACCAGATCGGCGCCTGGGCTCATCTGGACAGCACACGGCTGCAGCCGATGGCGCGCATCGAGGTGTTCGGCGACCGCGGTGCGCAGCTGGATTTTTCCGCCTTCGACGTGGGCGTGGGCGAACTGGCCTGGATCGCCGAATCCAGCCTGATCGCCCGCGAACTGTGGGAAGGCGTCAAGCGTCAGGCCAATGTGACGCTGCTGTGCCCCGCGAAACCGGCGGCGCTGGCGGTGGAGGGCGGGCGCGCCCGGCTCGCGCTGGAGGACGGCCGCACGCTGGACGCGGCGCTGGTGGTCGGCGCCGATGGCGTGCAGTCCTGGGTGCGCGCGCAGGCCGGGCTTGAGGCGCGTTTCACCGATTACGCGGAACTGGGCGTGGTGGCCAATTTCCGCTGCGAGCGGCCGCATCTCGGGACTGCCTGGCAGTGGTTCCGGCCGGACGGCGTGCTTGCCTATCTGCCGCTGCCCGACGGCCACATGTCCATGGTGTGGTCGGCGCCGGAAGCGGTGGGGCGCGAACTGCTGCAATACGACGCGGAGACACTGGCGGCTCACGTCGCGGCGGCCGGCGATCACATGCTGGGGCGGCTCGAAGTGGTGACGCCGGCGGCCGGCTTTCCGCTGCGGCTGATGCAGGTGCCGAGGGTGGTTGCGTCCGGCGTGGCGCTGATCGGTGACGCGGCGCATGCCATTCACCCGCTGTCGGGCCATGGCGTGAATCTGGGCTTTGCCGACGCGCGCGAGCTGTCGGCGCTGCTGGCCGGGCTGGACCGCGGCGTGCTGGGCGATCTGCGCGCACTGCGCCGCTATGAGCGACGGCGCGCCGAAGAGGTGAATGCGCTGCAGCTCACCACGCACGCGCTGCACGAACTGTTCCGGCCGCAGTGGCCGGCACTTTCGTGGCTGCGCAATACCGGATTGAAACTGACCGCGCGCGTGCCGGTCGTACGGAACGCACTGGTACGCTACGCATTGGGTTAATCGGCGCGCACCGCGCGCCACAACGAGGACACTGCATGTTCATCAAGCACACCGCCGCACTGCTGTGCGCACTGTCGGCTTCGCTGGCCTGGGCCAATCCCGAGGACACCATACGATCGACGGTGGAAGCCACGCTGGGTGCCGGCGCCAAGGTCGAGGGCGTGACCAAGACCCCCTATCTCGGTCTGTACGAGGTCCGCGTCGGCGGCGAAATCCTCTACACCGACGAGAAGGCCAGCTATCTGATCATCGGTGAGATACTCGACCCGAAAACCCGCCAGAACATCACCCAGGCGCGGGTGAACCAGCTGTCGGCGATCAATTTCGCCGAACTGCCGCTGGACGTCGCGATCAAGCAGGTGCGCGGCAACGGCAAGCGCGTGATCGCCACCTTCGAAGATCCGAACTGCGGCTACTGCAAGAAGCTGGCGAAGGAACTGCTCACGCTGAATGACGTGACCATCTACACCTTCCTGACCCCGGTGCTGGGCCCGGATTCACAGAAGAAATCGGAAGCGATCTGGTGCGCGGCCGACCGGCAGAAGGCCTGGGGCGACTGGATGACCGCCAACGTGCAGCCGCCGGCCGCGGCCGCCTCCTGCGACACCGCCGGCCTGAAGAAGTCGGTGGCGCTGGGCGAGAAGTACCGGGTGCGTGGCACGCCCACCATCTTCCTGAGCAATGGCGAACGCATTCCCGGCTATGTGCCGGTGGCCCAGCTGGAAAAGCGCATCGCCGGCGTGAAGTGAGCGCAGCGATGACGCAATGAAAAAGCCCGGCCTTGGCCGGGCTTTTTTGTGCGCATCCGTCGCGATGCAGCGTTGCAGGCACGGCGCCCGAGACAGCGCCTTACTGCACGGTGCAGGACGCGTCGCTGTCACTGCCCAGGCCGGTGCTGCCGCCCATGCCTGCAGGCCCCGGGCGCGCTGCGGTGGAGGAGGGCAGAGACTGGTCCAGACCCGGGTTTTCCGGCAGCGACTGCGGGGCAGACTTGCTGTTCGACACCACGCCGGCCTGACCGACCTCGAAGGTTTTGCTGCCACCTTCGTTCTTCACCTCGATGCTGCCTTCCTCGACGTCGAACACCAGCGCCGGTTCGCCGGCCTTGCGGTCCTTCGCTTCTTCCAGTGCCTTCAGGCAGGCCGGGTCGTCCTTCGAGTTCTCGTCGCACAGCAGCATGCCGAAACGGGTGCCGCGTATGCCTATGGTCGCGGTCACCGTGCTGGCGCGGTAGCCCTCGCGGTTGCGCTTGCCGATCAGGCCGGTCACCGCCCGCAGGCCACCCTTCACCAGGCTGTACAGCAGACTGTCCTTTTCCGGCTTCGCCTCGTCGAAGGCGAAGCCGTCGATCTTGACCTGGCTGCGCGGTTTCAGTGCCAGCGATGAGCCGTCACCGAACTCGATGCGCGCCACCGTGCTCTTTTCGGTGGTGATCACGTCGCCGCTGTAGATGGCCGAGTCGCGCGCCAGGATGCGGGTCTTGTTGTCATTGGTCTGAACGTACATGGTGCCCGACAGATAGCTCACCCGCCCGGCGGCCGGGCTGGGCGTCTGGGCGGCCGCCTGGCCTGCCAAAAACAGCGTGGCGACGGCGATCAGGCGGGTGAGGGCGGGCTGCGTTTGCATGAAACTCTCCTTAGCGGCACTGCAGACGGCTGCCGCGGAAATCGCGCAGCGGCTGCTCCATCTGCGGGCCGGATGCGGTGGCGATGTTGTCGAGGGCATCCAGGCTGGCGATGCTCACCGGCGAGGACACCTGCGGCGCCGACGGTGCCGGTGGCACGTCGATGCGCGGTGGCTGGAACACGTCCCGCAGCAGCGGCACGGTGACCTGTTGCACCACCGGCGGCGTCACCGCCGGCAACGACACCACGTTGAACACGACGTTGATCAGCGCGGTACCGCCGCCGCTGCTCAGTTCGAATACGGCGCTCTGGCGGCCATTGAAGCCGTCGGGTGCGGTATAGGTCCAGCCCGCGGCCTGGCCGGTCAGTTCGCCCTGCAACGGACCACTGCGCAGGGTCGCACCGGAACGCAGGCTGAACACGAAGGGCGTGCCACCCTGTGCGGCGAAGCTGCGGTTGATCACTGGTTGCACCGCCGACGAGAAGCTCAGCGCGCCACTGCCGCTGATCTGGTCAAAGATGTCGTCCGGCAGATCGCCACCCAGTTCCATCGTCGCGCCGCTGCCGATCACGAAGGAGGAGCCAGCGCTGGTGCGGATGCCGCCGGTCAGGCCCAGGCTGCCGGAGGCCGCGTTCACCGTGCCACTGTTCGACAGCAGCACGCCGATATTCGAGCTGCCGCCGCCCACCGTACCTTCCAGCGTGCCGCGGTTGACCACGCTGCCATTGCCGCTCAGCACGCTGTTGCTGCCCATGCCCAGGGTGGCGCCGCTGCCGACGATGACCTGGGCACCGGTGTTCAGCGCGAGCTGGGTGCCGGCATCGATCAGACCGCTGCCGGTGATGTTCAGGCGCGCGCCGTTCAGGCTGAGCGAGCGGCCGTCGATCAGAGCGTCGCCGCTGACGATGACACTGCGGCCGGTGCCGCTGATGGCACCCGAAGTCCAGATCAGGTCGCCGACGCTGAGCGTGCCGCCGCCGCCGATGTTGCCGGCGACATCCAGCGTGCCGAAGCTGGCACTACTGTTGAAATTCACCAGCGTGTTGCCGCTTACGCGGGTGGTGCCGCCGACCGAATAGACACCATTCACGTTGAAGGCGCCGCCGGAGAACGCGGTGAATTCGACGTTGCCTGCGCCGGTGACCGACGAGCCCGGACCGAAGTCCCGGAAGGCGTCGCGGAAGCGCAGCGTCGCACCGGCAGCCACCGAATAGTCGCCGGTATCGGCGCCCGGCCCGGAGGCATCGGTGTCGTGCGCCAGCACGGACAGCGTGCCGCTGCGCACCTGCACGTCGCCGTTGTTCGCGAAGATCATGCCGCCACCGCTGCCGAATTCGAGGGTGCTGCCGGTATCGGCAACGATCAGCCCGTTGTTGTCGAAGCGGGTGCTGGTCAGGTTGCCCGGCGTGCCACGCAGCAGGTTCATCGTGCCGTTGTTGGTGATCAAACCGGCGCTCAGTGCGCTGCCGCTCAGGTTCATCGTGCCGCTGTTGGCGAGCTGGCTGGCATTCAGCGCGCCACCGGCGAGATTCGCGGTCCCGGCGTTGGAGAACAGTCCGCCGGAATTGAGCGTGCCGCCCAGCAGGGTCATCGTGCCGCCAGCCTGCACCGTGGTCGGTGCGTTGAGCACGCCGGAATTCAGCGTGAAGCTATTGCCGTTGCCTATCGTCAGGCCGGCCACCGTCTGCGCGGGCGATGCGTTCAGCGTGACATTGGCGCCCGGGATGGCGTTGATGAACACCAGGTCGGTCAGCCCGGGCAGACGGTCGCCGGTCCAGTTGGCAGCGTCGAGCCAGTTCGCAGTGCCGGCGCCGCCGTCCCAGCAGATGCCGCCGCAGCTGATCAGGTTGTAGCGCAGGTTGATGCCAGTCGAGGAGGTCGCAAGGGTGTAGTCGGAAGGCAGGCGCTGAGTGCTGAAGCGGCCGGTCACGCCGCTGGCGGACTGCACGATGTTGGCGTCGATCGAGGCCCGGTTGTAACCGGCCGCTTCGCCGACCTCGAGGGTACCGTCCAGAGTGGCACCCCCGTCCGCCTGCAGGCGACCGGCAGTGCCATAGCCGAGGCCTACGGCCAGCGTGGCCTGGCTGCCCTGCGTGTAGCCGCCGGCCAGTTGCAGCGTGCCCGCCCGCACATCGACCTTGCCGCTGCCCTCGTTCACCAGTGAGGCGACCAGGTAGGCGCTGCCGTCGCGCACTTTTTCCAGCGTGCCGGTGTTGCGTATGGCGAGGCTGCCCGGCGCATTCCATGCGACATCGGCGATCTGGTTCAGCGGTGTGCCCGATGTGCCGATCTGCAGCGTGCCACCGTTGTCCAGCGTGTTGTCGAGATGGATGTGGATGTTGCCCACCAGCGACAGCGTGCCCTGGTTGTTCAGCGCGATGCCCGACAGGTCGGCGTATTCGCTGCCGCCCAAGGTGAGTGACGCGCCGCTGGCCACGGTGATGCTGCGCCGGCTGTCTGGCGCCTGCACGTACAGCGGCCCCACGCCACTGTCGTAACCGCTCACGACGCCGCTGGCCAGCGTGCCGTCGGTGATGGTCGAGCCGCTGCCGGTGAAGGTGAGCGTGCCGGTGCCGCCGAGCACCGAGTAGGTGGCCAGGTCGCCGCCGGACCAACCCATTTCGAGCCGGTTCAGCACGGTGTTGCCGTTGAAGTTCAATACGCCGCCGCGCACGGTGAGCGTATTGGCAAAGGTGAGTGCGGAGGCGAAGTCGGCGCGGCCGGCGCTGATGCGCGTGTTGCCTGTGCCGGCGATGCCGTAGCCGCCATTGACCGTCACCCGGGCGCCGGAGAACTCCACCGCGCCGTTGCCGGTGATGTCGCTGCCGGCGGCCAGGATGCGCTGGCCGGCACCGAATGCCAGCGTGGCGTTGCTGACGTAGCGGCCGGTGTCGGCGCCGCCATCGCCATTCGACACGCGGATATCCAGGCGGCCGCCATCGACCTGCACCGTGCCGAGGTTGTCGAAGCTGTAGTTGCCTTCCAGCCGCTGGTCTCCGCCACTGCGCTTGATCAGCGTGCCGGCGTTCACGAAGCGCGACAGCGGCCCGCTGTGGGTGCCGAGCGCCAGTGCGTTGCCGCCCGACAGATCGATCACGCCACCGGCCTCGTTGATCAGTGCGCCGCCATTGCCGTCGCTGGTCGAGTAGAAGTGCAGCAGCGCGCCATTGACCAGATTGACGTTACCGGTGTTGTGCCAGTCCACGCTGATGCCGAAGCCCAGGCCGCCGGAACCGGTGACCGTGGTGAGGCCGGCGGTGGTGAAGGTGCCGGCGCCGTCGAGATCGGCCTGGTCGCGCCAGTCGAAGCTGTCACTCACCGTGAGGCGGCCGTTGGTGCGCAGCGTGACACCCTCGCCGCCGGACAGCGCGAGCCGGCTCACCGTTGCGATGCCGTCGAACTGGCTGAAGCCGCCGCTCTGGCGCAGGCCGGCGAAGCTCGCCTGACCGCCTACGGTGAGCGTGCCGCCGGTCAGCACCACATCGCCGGCCACGGCCGAAGCGACGCTGCTGCCGCCGGACAGGCCGGTGATCGTGAGCGCACCGCCGGATATCGTCAGCGTGCTGCCGCTGCCCGTGTTCAGCGCCGCGATGCGCTGGTCGCCGCCGGTCAGCCGGACCTGGCCACCATTGGACAGACTGATGAACACCAGATCGTTCAGACCGGGCAGCACATTGCCGGTCCAGTTCGCGGCGTCGGTCCACAGATCGGTACCGGCGCCGCCGTCCCAGCAGATGCCGCCGCACACGATGGCGGCGTAGTTCAGACGCAGTGCGTTCACGCCCTGCGCGACGGCGTAGCCCTCGGCCGGCAGGGTCACGGTGCCGAAGCCGCCGCTCAGGCCGCCGTTTGCGGTGATCAGGTCGATCGCCACCGAATCGCGTGCATAGCCGGCCGCTTCGCTCACCACCAGACTGCCGCCAAGGGTCGCACTGCCACTGACCGCGAGCCGGTCGTACTGGCCGGCGGCGCTGCCGCCAACCGCCATCAGCAGCCGGCCGCCGCTGCCCTGCAGATAGTTGCCGGTCACCTGCATCGTGCCGTGGGCGTTCACGCCAGTGAACACGTCGCCCACCTGCAGCGTGCCGTCGTTGCGGAAGGTGTTGCCGCTGCCGACGTCCAGCGTGCCAAAGCCCTGTATCGTGCCCGCCGCACTGTTGGTGAAGCCGCCGATGCGACGCAGCGTGGCGCCGCTGTCGATGAAGGTATGGCCGTTGTGGGTCAGGCTGCCACCGAATTCCAGCAAGGCGCCGGCCACGACGTCGATCTGGCCGTTGTGGATGAAGCTGCCGCCACCCTGGGCACCGGAATACCCGACGCCGAAACGCAGGCTGCCGCTGCCGACCATGATCGCGCCGTCGTTGGTCACCACCGCGTAGTTCGCGGTGCCGCCCGGAATGCCCAGCGAACCGATGCTGGTTTCGCCGCCACCGTTCTTGCGGATCAGCGCGCCGGCGAGGTTGTTCAGCGTGATCGTGCCGACGCCGACCGAGCGGTCGCCGAAACTGAAGTTGCCGGTGATGTCCAGCAGCCCGTGGTTATCGACGCGGGCGTTGCCGACGACGTCGATATGACCTTCCTGCCAGGCCAGCGTGCCGAAGTTGCTCAGCGAGCCGGTGCCGAAGCGCTTGTAGCTGGTGCCCTGCACGTCGTCGCTGCCGGTGGTGCTCAGCGTGAGCGTGGCGCCATTGCCGATGACGAGATTGCCGCTCAGCGTGCCGCGGGTCCAGCTGCCGTTGCCGAGCAGCGTGAGCGCACCGGTACCGGCCAGCGTGCCGCCGGCCCAGCTGTACTGGCCGACCGCGGAGGCGGCATTCACCGTCAGCGTGCCGCCGGTCTGGGTCAGCGTACCGGCCTGCAGACCGGACTGCGCAATGACCTGGGCGCTGTCCGCCAGTTCGAGCCGGGCAATGGCGGTCGGTGCGGTCGCGGTGAAGCGGGCGCTGTCCTGCACCCGCACCGTGAAGGTCGATTCGGCGATGGTCGGCGCGGTACTGGCTGCCGTGGCCTGGGCCGAATTGATGAATTCGATCCGGCCGCCACCGGCGAACTGACCGCTGCTGTCGAGCAGATAGGCCGCGCTGCCGCCGTAACGTGCGGTCACGCCCTGCGCGACGTCGATCACGCCGGCATTGCTGGCGCCGCCGGTCAGCGTGAGCACGCCGGACAGGTGGCGCAGCGTCGCGCCCTGGCGGATGTCCACGCGGCGGGCGGAACTGCGGCTGCCTGCGGCGTAGTCCAGCGTCGAGCCGGCGGCCAGGATCGTGCTGCCGCTGCCGGTGAGGTCGCCGCCAGTCCAGCTCGATCCGGCGCCGGTGAAGGTGATCGCGCCGCTGCCGCCCAGCGTGCCCGCCGACAGCGCCAGCCGGGCGATCGACGTGGCGGCATTCGCGGTCAGCGTGCCGCCGCTGATGTTCAGGTTGCCGCCAAGCGTCGAGGCGTTCTGACCGGACGCGCCGCCGCTCAGCGTGAGCGAACCGCCGGCCAGCGTGAGCGTGTTGCCGGCAGTGGTGGTGAGCGACGCGACCGTATGGGTGCCGCTGTTCAGCAGCACGCTGACGCCGTTCTGCAGGTCGATGAATACCAGCGAATTCAGGCCCGGCAGCAGATCGCCGGTCCAGTTCGCAGCGTCGGTCCACAGATTGGTACCGGCGCCGCCGTCCCAGCAGATGCCGCCGCAGATCGCACCGGCATAGCTCAGTACCTGCCGGTTGCCGACCGCCAGCGTGCTGTAGCCGGTCGGCAGTGTGACGGTTGCAAAGCTGCCGGTCAGCGTCCCGGCGCTGACGATGTCGCTCTGCACTGCGGTCGGCGTGTAGCCGCTCAGCGAGCTCACCGTCAGCGTGCCGCCCAGTGTGGCGGTGCCGCTCACCACCAGTGCATCGGTGCCCGGCGTGCCACGCTCGATCTGCAGCGTGCCGTCGGCGGCCTGGGTGTAGTGACCGGTGATGCGCAGCGTGCCGTCCTCGTTGCTGCCGCCCGGTGCGACGATGCCGCGGTTGAGCAGGCCGGTGCCGCCGATCACCAGCGTGCCGTGTCCGGACACCGTGCCGGTGTTGGTGAGCGCGGTATTGCCGGTGTTCAGAACGGCGCCGGACAGGGTGTGCAGCGTGCCGCTGTTGCTGGTGAAGTTGTCGGCGAACAGCGTGCCCTGCGCCACGGTCAGCGTGCCGGTATTACTGAGCCGGACCGGGTTCCAGAAGTTGAAGGTGCCGTTGCCCTGCTTCACCAGCAGGCCGTCATTGACGAAGCTGCCGGCCGTGCCGCCATACCAGACGCCGGAATTGCCGCCGGCGGTGTCGATGTAGAGCGCGGCGCCGGCGGCGTTGGTGAAGGTCGCGCCGTTGCTGACGTACAGATAACCGCCGGTCTTGTAGAGGGCACTGCTGCCCGCCGCATTGGTATGCCGCAGCGAGCGGCCGTCGAGGCCGAAGCTGCCGGAGCCGCTGATCTGCAGCGCCCCGCTGACGGTGAGCGTGCCGCTGCCGCCGACCGTGCCGCCGGTCCATTCGTAGCGGCCGCTCAGCGTATTGCTGCCGGCACCCGACAGCGTGCCGCCGCTCTGCTGCAGCGTGATGCCGGTGCTCATGCCGTCATCCATGGCCAGTACGCCACCGGTCAGCCGCAGCGGACCGGCGCCGCTCACGGTCGCGCCGCTCGCCAGCCGGGTCGTGCCACCGATGACCTCGATGCGGGCGCCGCTGGCGATGGTCTGGGTGCCCGCCAGCAGATGTTCGGGCGGCGTGCCACCGCTGCCGCCGAAGGTGATCCAGCCTGCATTGACGTTCAGCGTACCGGTCTGGCGCAGCGACACCAGACCGTAGGTGCCGATGTCCAGCCGGCCGGCGCCGGTCTTGATCAGCGTGCCGGCGTTGTCGAACAGACCGGCATTGCCGCTGTCCTGATCGATGTACATGACGCCGCCTGCCGACGCCACGTCCAGCGTCAGCGTGCCGGTGTTGCGGAAGGTCGAGCCGTTCTCGATGTTGAAGCCGCTGCTCGAGGTGTTGGCGATGCGGCTGCTGCCGCTGGTGTTGGTGTGCAGCAGCGTGGTGCCGTCGCGCAGGTACACCGTGGTGTTGCCGCTCTGTTCGAATACGCCGGCCACGGTCAGCGCACCGCCGCCATTGATCTGGCCACCGGTCCAGGTGAAGCGGCTGTTCTGCTGCAGCTGGCCGGCCACGCTCAGGGTACCGCTGCTCAGTGCCAGTGCGAGGTCGGAGCCGAGCTGTACGCCGTTGCCGACCGCCAGCGTTCCGCCGGCCACCTCCAGCCGGCCTGCGCCGGCGAAGGTGGCGGTCGATGCCAGTGTGGTCTGGCCGCCGCTTACCTGCAGCAGGGCGCCGGAGGCGATGGACTGCGCACCGCTGATCTGGTGGGCCGGCGGCGTACCGCCGCTGCCGCCCAGCGTGATCCATCCTTCGTCGATGCTGAGCGTGCCGGCCTGGCGCAGCGACACCATGCCGTAGGTGCCGATGTCCACGCGTCCGCTGCCGGTCTTGATCAGCGTGCCGGTGTTTTCGAACAGGCTGGCGCTGCCACTGTCCTGATCGATGTACATGATCGAGCCGCTGCCTGCCACGTCGAGCGTCAGCGTGCCGGTGTTGCGGAACACCGAACCGCTGTCGATGTTCAGGCCGCTGCTCGAAGTATTGGCGATGCGGCTGCTGCCACCGGTGTTGGTGTGCAGCAGCGTGGTGGCGTTGCGCAGATACACCGTCGTGTTGCCGCTCTGATCGAGCACGCCGGACACCGCCAGGGTGCCGCCGCCGTTGATTTCGCCGCCGGTCCAGGTGAAGGCGCCGTTCTGCTGCACCGTGCCCGCAATGCCCAGCGAACCGCCGCTCAGTCGCAGGCTGCTGTCGATGCGTACGCCGTCGGCCATCGCGGTGCTGCCGGCGGTCTGCTGAATCTGCCCGGCGCCGCTGAAGCGGGCGCTGGAGGTGAAGGTGGTCGTATGCGACCCGGTCAGTGTCAGCGCGCTGTCGGCGGCGATCACGGTATTGCCCGAAAACACGTTGCCGGTGCCGTACGACAGGTCGATGCTGCCGGCGCGTATGTCGAGCAGGCCAGCCTGTTCGAAGCGGGTCGGGCTGTTCACCCGGAACACGCCGGTGCCGGTCTTGATCAGCGTGCCCTGGTTCTGCAGCAGGCCGCCGGTGCCGCCGCTGTAGTAGGTGCCGAAGGTGTTGTCGGTGCTGTCCAGCGTGAGCACCGCGCCCGCCGCGTTGCGCAGCGTGGTGCCGCTGCCGTTCAGATAGAAATAGCTGCCGGTCTTGGCCATGCGGCTGTTGCCGCTGCTGTTGGCATGGACCAGCGTGATGCCGCCACCGAGGCCGAAGCTGCCATTGCCGCCAACCGTCATCACGCCGTTCTGCGTCAGCGTGCCGCTGCCATTGATGTTGCCGCCGGTCCAGTCCAGCCGGCCATTCGCGACCGTGTTGCCCGCCACGTTGAGCGTGCCGCCGCTCATGTCCACGTCCGACGCGAGCGTGCCCAGGTTGAGGTTGAGCGTGCCCGACTGCAGCTGTATTAGCGTCTGGCCCTGGTCGGCATTCAGGTTGGCGGTGTGATTCGCGATGCGCAGCGCCTGAGAGGGCAGGGCGAGCATCGCGTTGTAATTCACCGTGCCGCCGCGGATATCGATCGCGTCGAAAGCCAGACCGGCACCGTTGAAAGTGCTGGTGCCGCCGTTCTGCACGAAGCTCGCGATGTGGCCCGCCTGCTGCGCGGTGAATTGGCTGCTGCCGTTCAGCGTCACCGCGCCCAGATCGAGGTGGCCCTGGGTCAGCAGCTGCGCTGCATTGTTCAGCGTGAGCTGGCCGGCGATCGCGGTTTCACCGACGACGGTGAGCGACCCCCCGGTCATCGTCAGGTGTTCCTGCGAAATCAGTTCGCCGACCGTCCAGCTGCCGGACGAGATGGTGACGGTGGGCGTGAAGCCGACGCGGTCCATCAGCACCGACATGGTGGCGCTGTTCGGCGCCACACCCAGCGACCAGTTGGTGCCGGTCGACCAGTCGCCGCTGCTGTTCGAGATCCATTCATTGATCTGGCCGTTCAGTGCGGTACCACGAGCCAGCAGATAGGTGCCAACCCCGTAGTAGCTGCCGTAGCCGGACCCGGCCGGCACGTCGAGCGTGGCGAACTGCGTGCTGCCGGCGCGCGTGGTGTAGCGGATCAGCGGGAACGCTTCGTTCTCCGCAGGCGTGAAGCCGTTGGTATGCACCACCTGCAGCGTGCCGCCGAAGGTGAAGGTGCCATTCACGTCCAGCGCGCTGTGGCCGGTGCCGCGCTCGGTACCGCCGATGTCGAAGCGCAGCGTGCTGCCGGCGGCCTGGGTCAGGTTGCCGGTGACCGACAGCACGCCGCCTTCGGCATGAACCAGACCGGTGCTGGTGATGGTGCGGCCGCTGGCGTTGATGCTGCCGGCGCCGCGCAGCACGCCCGAATTGATGACGTTGTCGCCGATGTGGAACTGCCCGCCATTGGCCAGATGCAGCGTGCCGGACTGGGTCCAGCTGCTGTTGCTGCTCCACGCGTTCAGCGAAATTTCCTTGCCGGCGTTAACCGCCTCGATCAGACCGGCGTTGGTGCCGTTGTCGCCGAAGTAGATGTAGCCGCCGTTGGAGCCGGAGACGGTGACGCCTGAACCGATGGACAGGCTGTAGGTGCCGGAGCCGTAGCCGAGGTAATTGCTGGCGCGCACGGCGTTGTGGCTGCCGCCGAACAGGACGGCGCCATTGCCGGCGATGCTCCAGGCGCCCGAGGTGCTGCGCAGGAAGGTGGAGCTGCCGTCGGAGGCGAGGGTGACCGACCCGTTGTCCAGCGTCAGCGCACCGACCACGCGCAGGTCACCGCCGTTGGCGACGGTGGTGCTGCCGCTCAGGCGGACGTTGTCCAGGGTGGCGACATTGGTGCCGCCGAAAGACGAACCGGAAATGCCGGCGTAACCGGTGTTGAAGGCGCCGCCGGAGGCGTTGTCGATGGCCAGCGTGCCGCCGGCAATGGTGCCGCCGGAGTTGAGCGTGCCGGTTGCGCCATTGAGGTTGAGGGTTGCGTTGGCGTTGTTCAGCGTACCGACGAGGTTGAGCGTGCCGCGGTCGGCGTCGGCGGGTCGGACCAGGGTGTTGAACGATGCGGTATTGAAGCTGCCGCCGAGGAAGAGGGTGCCGCTGTCGAGCTGAATGCGTGCGCCGTTGCCGGCACTGGACCAGGCGTCGCTGAGGCTGAGGATGCCGCCGTTGGCGCGCAGGGTGCCTGCGTTGGTCCAGGTGTCGGTGGTGTTCCAGGCATTGACGACGATTTCGCGGCCGGCGGTGGCCGCTTCGATGGTGCCGGCGTTGGTGCCGTTGTTGCCGAAGTAGATATAGCCGCCGTTGGAGCCTGCGACGGTGACGCCTGAGCCGATGGAGAGCGAGTAGGTGCCGGAGCCGTAGCCGAGGTAGTTGTTTGCGCGCACCGCGTTGTGGCTGCCGCCGAACAGGATGGCGCCGTTGCCGGCGATGCTCCATGCACCCGAGGTGCCGCGCAGGAAGGTGGAATTGCCATCGGAGGCGAGGGTGACCGAGCCGTTGTCCAGCGTCAGCGCACCGACCACGCG
>NZ_AFHG01000057.1 GCF_000214035.2 Methyloversatilis universalis FAM5
GGCTATGACACGGCGGAATTCGTGGCTGCGCTCGAACGGCGCGGTATCAAGGGCGCACGTGGGGCGCGGCAAGGTCAGCGGCAGCGCCGTCGATGGACGCACCGCGCGTGGCAAGGGCTACGCGATGAGTCTGCGCAGGCGAAAGATGATCGAAGAGGCCTTCGGCTGGATCAAGACGGTGGGTGGTCTGCGCAAGACGCGGCACAAGGGGCTGGAGAGGCTCTCCGGTCAGGCGCTGTTTGCGTTCGCGGCGTACAACCTGACTCGAATGCTGAGCCTGATGCGAACGGCTGCCGCGTAGAGGGATAGATGCGTCCGCTGCCTGGCGAGCAGCCGAATACGAGGGTGAGAGAACCCCGAATCACACGCCACGGCGCACTTCCGGTGCCGGAAAAAACGAGCGGAAGGACATGATCCGGAAGGATTCAAGGGTTTCTCACCAGCCTGCTAACCCTTTCATCGAGCTGACGTGCCGCGGCAAGCCGGGTCACGCAGCTCATATCAAACGTTGAGGCTGTAGAAAAACCCCTCCCGCCCCACCGCCGTCCACATGCCGTCGTTATGATTGCGCATCGCCTCTCCGGAGCTCCGCGATGCCGCGATTCAAGACGCCTGACTACGGCCTGAAGCTCATCCCGGTCGATTTCGCGCAGCAGGTGCTGCCGGGTACCTTCGAGCGCGCGCGGCCATCGGGGCGACACCTGTGCAGACCTGACCGCACTGCGCCACCACTGAGGTGCAACACTTCAAGACAGAGGCACCGGATACGGGCATCAGGCGGGATCACCGGCGGCGCCACGACCTCGGCATAGCGCTGCAGGCAGGCCAAGGCAGAATCGGACGACCACGATTTCGGAACGCACTCGATGCATCTCACCCCCTCCCCGGTCCGCCTGGCCGGACTTTTCGCGCTTGCCATCTGCAAGGCCGTGTTCGCGCAGCAGCCTGCGGGCCTGCCGACGCATTGCGCGAAAGGTGAGTACGCCTATCTGAACGCGTACATGTCGGAAATCCGCCGGCCGCCTGAAGGGGGTTACACGCTCGTCAAGACAGGAAAGCTGCTGTCCGTCTGCGCGGACAGCAGGTCCGAGCCCTTCCGCAAGGTGGCGTACCGCTTCGGGCCGGAGGGAAAGGTCGAGATGGAAAGCGTGGCGAGCGATGACAGGAGGTTCTTCGTGTTCGACCGGTCAACCTCACCGCACACCGGCGAAAACGTGATGTTCTTCAGGATCGGTGCCTACACGTACTGCGTGACCGAGGCGACCGCTCAGGGCAGCGGCATCGGATTGCGGGTCCTGAAGTCGGGTCGTCAGGTGCTGGATCTTTTTTCGGGCAATCGCCGCGGTGCGGACTTCGAATCGGAAATGATTGAGATGAATTTCGTGGCGCCCCGTTCGCCGGTCTTTCGGAGCTACCTGCTGTCAAATCCGTTCGAAACACCCTGCGACCCAATGCCGAGGACCTGACCGGTGCTGCACGCCGACCCCGTCGTCGCGCACGGCTTGACGGGTGTGCGATGCCAGCGTGATCCGCCCGCACCGGATCGGGCGCCGCGGTCCTTCGACACCGTGCAGAGGGATTCGCGTCGGGCTGTTACATTCGAGTCCCGTATCGCCCCACCTCAAACGTCTTTGCGATTGCCCATGAAAACCACGCACACCGCGCTCGTCACCGCGGCATTGCTTTCAATCGGCGCCCGGTGCGGTGCCGCGACATTGCAGATCCCGGCCGGACTGGTGCCGGAAAGTCACAAGGTGGTCGAGACCATCCGGGGAGACCTGAACGGTGACGGCCGGGACGACGTGGTGCTGCTGATCAAGGCCCGGGACCGGAAGGGATTGTTCACCGATGAACAGGGCGGAACGGTCGACCGGAACCGCAGAGGGCTGGTCATCGCGCTCCGGAACGGTGACCGCTACGAACCGGTGCTGAAGAATCTGAACTGCTTCTCGTCCGAAAACGAGGACGGCGGCGTCTACTTTGCGCCCGAGCTAAGCGTGAGCAGCCGGAAAGGCAATCTGCTGATCGAGTACAGCCACGGCAGATACGGTTACTGGACATACACCTTCCGCTACCGGAATTCAGCCTTCGAGCTGATCGGCTATGACAGCAGCAGCAACAGTGGGCCGGTGGTCGACCGGTTCATCAGCATCAACCTGCTGACCAGTAAGGTTCTGAAGAAGGTGAACACGAACGCCGATGCGCAGGGTGGTGACGAGCGGTTCAGAGAAAGCTGGCTGAAGGTGCCGACGCCCAGGCGGATCGCACTTGCGGATATCGAGGACTTCGACGAACTGTCGGTCGAGCGCATGCTGGGTCTGTCCAGATGACGGTCGCACCGATATCGCCCGGATCAGGCATGCCGATGCACGCCTTCCTCGCCGCCAGCCGCTACATCGACTTCGATCATCCCGAGGTGCAGGCCCGCGCACGCAGCCTCGCCGCCGATGCGGATTCCGAGCACGCGCTGGTCCGGCGCTGTTTCGAATTCGTGCGGGACGACATCCGGCACAGCGTCGACTTCCGCCTGAATCCGGTGACCTGCCGGGCCTCGGACGCGCTGCAGCACCGCACCGGCTACTGCTACGCGAAAAGCCATCTGCTGGCAGCGCTGCTGCGGGCGAACGGCATTCCGGCAGGGTTGTGCTACCAGCGGCTGTCGGTCGGCGACCACGGCGCGCCCTACTGCCTGCATGGCCTGAACGCGGTGTTCCTGAGCGACCACGGCTGGTACCGGCTGGATGCGCGGGGCAACAAGCCGGGCGTGGACGCCCGCTTCAGCCCGCCGGTGGAAGCGCTCGCCTTCGCGATCCGCGAACCGGCCGAGCGCGACCTGCCGGAGATCTGGGCCGAGCCGCTGCCGGTGGTGACCGAGGTGCTGGAACGTTACGCGCGCTATGCCGAGGTGCTGGCCCATCTGCCGGACGTGGTGCTGCTCGACCGGGCTGTCGGCTAGGCATATGGATCTTTCGCCGCTGATCGCCCTCGCTGTGCCGCTGGCCGGCTGCGTGCTGGCCGCGCACTGCGGGCTGAGCGCCGCCGGCGCGGCGCGTCCCGCCTATGTCGCGGCCGCGCTCGGCGTCGCGCTCGCGCTGGGTCTGGGCCTCACCTTCGTGCAGTCGGCGCTGCACACGCTGTGCATCGAAAGCCTGCATCTGTGCACCCAGCGCGGCGACCGGAACATGGGCTACTGGTTTCAGTCCCTGCTGGCGACGCCGGTGTTCTGGCTCACCGGCTGGGTGGCCTGGCGCACGCGCCGCGCCCGCTGACGCCGGGACCGGCCGGCTGTCGATTTCCGGCCGGTGCCTTCGTCGACCCGATGTCGCCGGCTTCAGTCCGGCCCCTGCAATGAGGAGATGAACCATGTCCCGCACCCTCCATCTGCACCGCGTGTTCCGCGCGCCGCCGAACCGCGTATGGCGCGCCTTCACCGACGCCGACGCACTGGCGAAATGGCTGCCGCCCTACGGCTTCACCTGCACCGTCCACGAGCTCGATGCGCGCGTGGGCGGCCGCTTCCGCATGTCCTTCCGCAACTTCTCGAACGGCCAGGCGCACGGCTTCAGCGGCGAATACCTCGAACTGGTGCCGGACAGCCTGATCCGCTACACCGACGTGTTCGACGACCCGAATCTGCCGGGCGTGCTGGAGGTGACGGTGACGCTGCGCCCGGTGCTGTGCGGCACCGAGCTGAAGGTGGAGCAGGCGGGCATACCGGAACCGATTCCGCTGGAAATGTGCCACCTCGGCTGGCAGGAATCGCTGGCCCAGCTCGCCACGCTGGTCGAGCCGGACATTCCGGGCTGAGGCCTTCCTGCCGGTCGCGGCTTGGCGGGCCGGGGAGCACCGGCGATACTCGCCAGCCCCGCGTGCGCCGTGCGCGCGAGTGTTCCGTATGGGGTATCCGCATGAGCAGGGAATGGGTTGTCGACGCGAACTACCGTTTCATCGCCGCCAGCCAGGAGGTGAACGCCCGCATCGGCCAGCGGCAGCAGGCGCTTGCCCTGTACGTGACGCTGGTGGTGAGCCTGCTGGCGGCACTGGTCGCGCTGAAGCCAAGCGAAGGTCGCGGGCCGGTGCCGGTCGAGTGGCTGCTGCTCGGCTTTCCGGTGGCGTCGCTGTGTCTTGCCTTCCTGAACTACAAGGCTGAACGCGCGATCACCAATCTGCGCCGCTTCATGGCTGCACTTGAACAGCTCGGCCAGGCGCACGAGCAGATGCCGAGCTATAACACCCACCCGCAATGGGCCAGCGGCGCCAACAAGGCCCGCCGCTTTCACGACTACGCGTCGGCGGTGCTGGTCGCCGGCGGCAACGTGATCGGGCTGGGTGCCGTCATGCGCATCTATCCGGCGCGCATGGCCGAAGCGCCGCTCACGCTATGGCTGTCGACAGCCGTGGCGGTTGCCTCGGTCGTGGTCATGCTGCTCAGCCCGCGCTGGAGTTACCGCCCGACGACGTGACGCCGGGCGCCGCGCCTTGACCACGCCCGGGCCGGCGACGCATGCTTTCGTTTCGCCATCCCTGCCCGCGGAGCCACCGCCATGATCGTGTTTCCCCAGGACGAAAACCGCCTGCATTCGATGCAGGGCAATCACATCGCCGGTGTCGCCACGCCGGGCAGCGGTGCGCGTCAGGTCGAAATGTGGCGCGGCCACATGGAGGCAGGATCCGCCACGCCGCCGCACCGGCATTCGGGCGAGGAGGTGGTGCTGTTCCTGACCGGCAGCGGGCGCGCGACCGTGGATGGACAGGAGGTGCGCTACGCCGCCGGCGACACGCTCATCCTGCCGGCCAACGCGGTGCATCAGATCTTCGCCGAAACCGAAAGCAGCTTCGTGTCGGCGATGCCGCTGGGCGACACCGTGTCGCTGCCGGACGGCACGGTGATGGACCTGCCCTGGCGGGCGTGATGCCGGGCCGGCCGCCACCGCCCGTGCCACAATCCGGCGCCATGAACGCCGAACAGACCGAAGCCCTGCGCCATCTGCTGGCCAGCCAGCCGGTGGCGGCACTCGCCACGCTGCACCGCGGAGATCCGGCGGTGTCCATGGTGCCGTACGCGCTGCTGCCGGACGGCCGCGTCATCATCCACGTCAGCGCGCTGGCCACCCACACCGCCGACATGAAGGCCCACCCGGCGGTGGCACTGATGGTGACCTCGCCGGCCACGCCCGAGGTGTCGCCGCTGGCGCTGCCCCGGCTCAGCATGCGCGGGCAGGCCGCGCCCTGCCCGCCGGACGCGCCGGAACATGCCGACGCGCGCGCCGCCTATCTGGCGCGGCTGCCGGACGCCGAGCCGCTGTTCTCCTTCGCCGACTTCTCGCTGCTGCTGATCACCGTCGATTCGGCACGCTGGGTCGGCGGCTTTGCCCAGGCGCAGTCACTCACAGGGCGCCAGTTCGTCGCCGCGCTCGGCACGGCCGGCGCCTGACACGCGGATACAGTGGCGCCGTACCGCCCGCGGACGCGCCCGGTATGATGGCCGCGCCATGACCGCCCCGCACGACAAGGAAATCCGCGACCACGAACTGACCATGCACGTGTTCACCGTGTCCGCCGGCATGGTCGGCGTGTGCCTGACCGCGATCGGCCTGCTGCGGCTGATCGCGTCGCAGACCCAGGTGCAGACCGTCGGCGACGACCTGCTGGCCATCGACGCGCTGGTTTTCGTGAGCTGTTCATGCCTCGCCTTCTGGTCGTTCAAGACCCGGCGGCCGGTGCTGCGACGGCGGCTGCGGGTGGTGGTCGACAGCCTCTTCCTGTTCGGCCTGGTGGCGATGGCGGCGATCTGTTCGGTCATCGCCTACGCCATCTTCTAGCGCCGTGAGCGCGCACGCCGGCCGCACCGTCCGCCTGATCGCGCTGTTCGAAGGCTTCAAGGGCGCCATCGTGCTGCTGGCCGGCAGCGGCGTGCTGGCGCTGCTGCACCATGACGTGCATGCGCTCGCGGCAACGCTGGTCGCGCACGCGCACCTGAATCCCGCATCGCATTACCCGCGCATCTTCATCGACGCGGCCAGCCGCCTCGATGACCCGCACCTGCTGCAGCTGGCCGCCGGCGCGGCCGCCTATGCCGCGCTGCGGCTGGCCGAAGCCTGGGGGCTGTACCACGGCCGCGCGTGGGCGGAAACGCTGGCGGCGGTGGGCGGGGCGATCTACCTGCCGTTCGAGCTGCAGCAGGTGATCGCCACCCGCGCCCCGCTGGCCATCGTGCTCTGTCTGCTCAACGGTGCGGTGGTGGCGGTCATGGTGGCCGCGCTGGTGCGCCGGCGTCACCCGCCGCCGACGGCGGATCACCGGTAGCGCATCCGGCACCGGGCAAGCAGGTTTTTCCGGCCGGTTCGCCGCCATGACACTATGATCAGAGCAGGCGCACGGCGCTCTGTCGCGCCCGCTGCCCGCAGCCGTGTCCAACCGCAGTGCGTAGAACAGGAGATGACCCGATGAAGAAGACAGCCCTGGTGCTGATGCTGATGGCCGCCGGTGCGGCCTGCGCCGACACCGTCGTGCAGGTGAATCTGGTGGATGAGAAAGGCGTCGGCACGCCGGTCGGCAGCGTGACGATTTCCGAAAGCCGCTACGGCCTGGTGTTCACGCCGGCGCTGCAGGGCCTGCCGCCGGGTCTGCACGGCTTTCACGTGCACCAGAACCCGAGCTGCGACAGCGCGGAGAAGGACGGCAAGCGGGTGCCGGCGCTCGGTGCCGGCGGGCATTACGACCCGAAAGCGAGCAATGTGCACGGCACGCCCTGGGGCGAAGGCCATCTGGGCGACCTGCCGCCGCTTTATGTCGATGCTGCCGGCAATGCGACCACCCCGGTGCTCGCGCCCCGGCTGACCGCCGCCGACGTGGCCGGCCGTTCGCTGATGGTGCACGCGGGCGGCGACAACCACGCCGATCACCCTGCACCGCTGGGCGGTGGCGGGGCCCGCGTCGCCTGCGGCGTCATCCGCTGAACGACCGCGCCGCGCGCACCGCAGCCCTCCCGGCGCCCCGCTCCGGGCGGCGGCCCTCAAACAGCGGCGCGGCGGCGCCGGATCGCGGATAATCCGGCATGACCTCTGCCGCATCCCCCTCCCCCGATACCGCCTTCGACAGCCTGCCGCTGTCGCCCGCCACCCTCGCCAACCTGAAAACGCTGGGCTTCGACGCCATGACGCCGGTGCAGGCCGCCGCGCTGCCGGTGGCGCTGGCTGGCCGCGACCTGATCGCGCAGGCCAAGACCGGCAGTGGCAAGACCGCGGCCTTCGCACTGCCGCTGCTGGCGAAGCTGAACACGCGCTGGTTCTCGCCGCAGGCGCTGGTGCTGTGCCCGACCCGCGAACTGGCCGACCAGGTGGCCAAGGAAGTGCGCCGGCTGGCGCGCGGCACCGACAACATCAAGGTGCTCACGCTGTGCGGCGGCACCAAGATCGGCCCGCAGGTCGACAGCCTTTCGCACGGCGCGCACGTCATCGTCGGTACGCCCGGCCGTCTGCTCGACCACCTTGAACGCGGCTCGCTGGACCTGCGCGGCATCAACACCCTGGTGCTGGACGAAGCCGACCGCATGCTGGACATGGGCTTCGTCGACGACATTGCAGCCGTCGCACGCCAGTGCCCGCGCGAGCGGCAGACCCTGCTGTTCTCGGCCACCTTTCCGGACGGCATCGAGCGGCTGGCCGCGCAGTTCATGCGCACGCCGCAGCGTATCGAGGTGGAAACCCGGCACGCAGAACAGACCATACGCCAGCGCTTCTTCGAGGTGGACGAGGCGCAGCGCCCGGCGGCGGTGCTGGCGCTGCTGCGTCACTACCGGCCGGTCAGCACGATCGCCTTCTGCAACACCAAGCGGCGCTGCCGCGAGGTGGTGAGCGCGCTGCAGGCCGCCGGCATCGAGGCGATCGAACTGTCGGGCGATCTGGAACAGCGCGACCGCGACCGCGCGCTGCTGCGCTTCGCCCAGCGCAGCGTGTCGGTGCTGGTGGCGACCGACGTGGCCGCGCGCGGGCTGGACATCGCCGGGCTTGACGCGGTGATCAGCGTCGAACTGACGCCGGACCCGGAAGTGCATGTGCACCGCATCGGCCGTACCGGCCGTGGCGACGCGGAAGGCGCCGCCTGGTCGCTGGTCGCGCCCTTCGAACAGGTGCGCGCGCAGCGCATAGAACAGACCCAGGGCCGGCCGCTGGAATGGGGCGCGCTGGCCGATCTGAGCCCGGCCAGCGACGCGCCGCTGGTGCCGCCGATGGCCACGCTGCAGATACTCGGCGGCCGCAAGGAAAAGATCCGCCCCGGCGACGTGCTCGGCGCCCTCACCGCCTACGCCGGGTTCGCCCGCGAACAGATCGGCCGCATCGACGTGACCGACTATCTCACCTTCGTCGCGGTCGACCGCAGCATCGCGAAAGAAGCCGTGCTGCGGCTGGACGGCGGCATGGTGAAGGGGCGCTATGTGAAGGTGAGGGTGGTGGACGAGTAAGCGACGCGCACGCTTCTTTTCACCGCAGCCATCGCGGCGAGGGCGCCGCTGGCTCTGTTTCAGCGTCTGATCGCGGCGGGGGTGCCGCGCCCACCAGAGCCGCGCCGCCGTCACCCGGTAAGCGCGGCGGTCCGCCGCGATATGGCGTACGACTTGCCGCGTTCTCCGTTCCACGATCTGATCGCGGCGGGGCGCCGCTCCCACGAAGAGCTGTGCCAGGGTCTGCTCAGACCCGGTGGGAGCGGCGCCCCCGCCGCGATGCGGCGCATCACCCTGCGCCGTTTCCGTTCCGGCGCTGGTCAGCCCGCACGGCCGAAGTCCCCTCAGAACCGCGCATTCACCGTCAGCCGCAGGCTGCGCGGTTCGACCGGGTGGATGTGGCGGTCGTCGGTGCCGGCCAGCGGCTCGCCCGGCAGACGCGAGGTGTAGAAGTACTCGATGTCGTTGTCGCGGCGGTCGAACAGGTTGAACACGTCCAGCATCAGCCGCAGATCCTGCCGCACGCGGTAACCGACGCGCAGCACGGTGAGCGTGGTCGGGTCGGAGCGCACCGAGTTGTCCTCGATCAGCGCGCGGGCGCCGACGTGGCGCAGCTGCACGTGGCCGAACCAGCCGGCGGCCAGCGGGTTGTCTTCGGTCAGGCTCACGCCGGCCGCCAGCACGGTGCCGGCGGCGCCCGGTACGTGGTCACCGGCCGGGTCGCGGTCGGTGAAGCGGGCGCGCGACAGCGCGACGTCGAGGTCGAGCAGCAGCCAGGGGCGCGGCGTCCAGCGGTTGTTCCACTCGATGCCGCTGCGCCGGCTGGCGCGGTTGGGTTCGGTTTCGCCGGCGTCGCCGACGAACAGCAGCTCGGAATCCAGCTTCAGCGTCCACAGCGCGAGCGAGCTCTGCAGGCCGGGCAGCACTTCGCTGCGCACGCCCAGTTCGCCGCCGCGGGTGCGCACCAGCGCATCCACCGGATCGGCCGGCAGGCCGCCCTTGGCGGTGAGCCGCGCGGTGGTGCCGCGCGCGTCGTTGCTGTGGAAACCCTGGCCGTAGTTCACGAAGTACTCGGTGTCGGCCCACGGCCCGAACACCAGCGACAGCTTGGGCGAGGCGATGTGGTCCGAGGTGTCGCCGCTGTTGGCGGCGATCGAACTGGCCACGTCGAACTGGAAGCGATCGATGCGCAGGCCAGCCAGACTACGCAGCCAGGGCGTCCATTGCACGCTGTTCTCGCCGTACAGGCCGACGCTGGTCTGGCGCACCCGGCTTTCCTGGATGACGCCGGTGGTGGTGCGCGCCACGGTCGAATACAGGCCGACCGGCGCCAGCCGGTCGTGGCGCATCTGCACGCCCAGCGTGTTGGTCATGGACCGGCCGGCCAACTGGCCGTCCCAGCTGCGGCTCAGTGCGAAACCGAATACCGAACGCTGTTCCGACTGCCGGAACTGGTCGCCGTCGACCGGGTTTTCCAGCGCGTAGGTGAAGTTGGACCACAGATCGAGTTCGGAGCGGATGGCATAGGCGCTGAAGCGCAGCACGCCGTCGTCGCGCAGGCGCTGGCCGTCGAGCGACAGGCTGTAGCGCTGGGTCTTGCCGCCGTCGGTCGGGTCGACCGCGCCGTAGCGGTCAAGCCGGCCTGCCCGCAGCGCGCGCAGCGGAATCTGGTCGGTGGAATCCCAGCGCGCGCTGTAGGCCATGGCGGTGACCGAAGTGGTGTCGGCCCCCTCGCCCAGCGTGTAGCGCAGTACGCCGTTGATGCGGCGGAAATCTTCCGGGTTCTGCCACGGGCCGTCGGCGCTCGACGTTTCGAGTGCGTACAGCAGCGTGCCGGCGCCGACGGCGTGCGCGTTCATCAGCAGGCCGCGCCGGTAGCCGTCACCACCCAGCGTGGCTTCAGCCGTACCGTAGGCGGTGCGGTCGCGCAGCTTGAGCCGGGCCGAACCGGCGGACGAGAAGTCGCCGTCCTCGGCGAAGTAGGGGCCCTTGCGGTAATCGATGCGCTCGATCAGTTCGGGAATGAGCCAGTTCAGGTCGGCATAGCCGTGGCCGTGCGCGTGGGTGGGCATATTCACCGGCATGCCGCCGACCCAGGTCGCGAAGTCGGTGCCGTGGTCGAGGTTGAAGCCGCGCAGGAAGTACTGGTTCGCCTTGCCGCCGCCGCTGTGCTGCGTGACGATGAGACCGGGCACGAATTCCAGTACCTCGGCCGGGCGCTGCGTGGGCCGGTTCGCGATCAGGCGCGCGGTCGCCGTGCCCTGGCTGGCGGCGTCCGACGTGCCGACCGCATTGTCATAGTGGCCCTCGACCGTCACCGGGTCGACGTGGTGCGCGGCCGGCGCCGCCTCGTGCGCCAGCGCGGTGCCCCAGGCACCCGCGAGGGGCAGGCACAGCGCGGGCAGCCATCGTCGTGCGGGCGCCGGCGCCCGGCGCGGTGCGGTATTCGTCCCGGAGTGGTTCATGGCGTCGTTGTATGAAGAAGTGTCGAATCTTCATACGCGAGAAGCGTGCCAGTGTTTCGCACACGATGAATCAGGGGCTTGGCGCAGGCCTGCGCACCGGAAGCGGTCAGCGCGCTGTCGCTTCAGTCCATGCTGCGGCTGCACCGCTTGCGGTGACAGCGATGTGCGGCCCTCTGCTGCCCGCGCTCAGGTGACCGGCTTCACATGCACATGCCCCGCACTTCCGCCGGCCGCGTGGCGGCGGGTGTAGCGGTGGCCGGCGGGACCGGCGTGGTGGTGGTGGGCATCCATCTCGACCGCGATCAGGTTCACCTTGCCGTGGTGCACGCCGCGCTCGGCGCACACCGCGTCGGCGAAGGCCTTCACCGCCGCGATCTCCCCTTTCAGCAGGACGGTTTCCAGACAGTGGTCATGGTCGAGGTGGGCGTGCATGGTCGACACCGTGAGGTCGTGGTGCGCGTGCTGCAGGCTGGTGAGCCGCTCGGCCAGATCGCGTTCGTGATGGTTGAACACGTAGGACAGGCAGGCCACGCAGTGGGTGGCGCTGCCGGTCTGCTGCTGCGAGCGGTCGAGCTCGGCGCGGAACAGGTCGCGTACAGCCTCGGAGCGGTTGCCGTAGCCGCGCTGCGCGATCCAGTCGTCGAACTGGGCGGCCAGCTGGTCGTCGAGGGAAATGGTGAAGCGCTGCACGCGGGTCTCCGGGTCAGTGCACGGTGCACACCATGCAGGGGTCGAACGATCGCACGATGTGCTGCACCGCCACCGGCGTGGTTTCGCCATCGCGCACCGGCGCGCCCTCGAGCGCGGCTTCCAGTGCGCCGGGCCGGCCCTCGGCGTCGCGCGGCGAGAAATTCCAGGTGGTCGGCGCGACGATCTGGTAGTTGGCGATGCGGCCGTCGCGCACCGAAATCCAGTGGCCCAGGCTGCCGCGCGCCGCTTCCGACAGGCCGGCCGCGATGCCTGCGTCCGGCAGCGGGCCCGGCGTGCAGAAGGGCTCGCCCGGCCGCAGCGCGCGCAGCCAGTCTTCCATCAGCGTGACGACGCGCGCCAGTTCGAGCAGGCGGGCGACCACACGGGTATAGACGGTGCCGCCATGCCGGCTCACCAGATCGACGATGAGCGGGTGGGCGCTCGCCAGCTGGCGCGCGATGGCGCCGGTTTCGACCACCTCGCCGGCCAGCCGCGGCGCCTTGTTCCAGGTGTAGGCGCCCGGCTTGTCCGGTTCCGGCAGCGTGATGCCGGAGCCTGGATGCTGCGGCCCGCCCGCATCGCTGAGCCAGGCGTGGGTCGCGTCTTCGCGGATGGCGGCGGCGTCGACCGGCGACAGCGTGCCGGCATGCCACACGCCCGCGCCGAGCGCGGCGCGGCCGTCCGGCTGCGGATAGGCGCCATAGCTCAGATAGCGGCCGGGGCCGGCGCCCAGCGTGGCGAGCGCGGCGTCGCGCGCCACCGTGGCGAAGAAACGCAGATCGCTGCCCAGCGGGTCGCGCGCGACCCAGTCGTCGAACGCCGCTTCCGAATCGAGCGCGACCACCGCTTCCAGCGGCGCGCCATAGGAGTGGGTTTCGAGAAAGCGGCGGAACTCGCGCACCCGCGCCAGCAGCCGCACTTTCTCCGCCGCGTCGACCGCGCGGGTCGAGCCGCCGGGGTCGATGCTCTGCGTATGCGGCCACTTGCCGGCCAGCGTGCCGAGCAGCGTGAACCAGCGCTGGCGCGCGGCGATCGCGGCGCGCACCCGCTCGCCGGTGCTCGGCGTATAGCGGCGCACCGCCTCTTCGTGCCAGGGGCGGCCGGCATAGACCAGGCGCACGAAATCCGGCATGAAGAACAGATAGAAATGGGTCAGATGATCGGCCAGATTCTCGGTGGCCAGGATCACATTGGTCACGTGCCGGCCGTTGTCCGGCATCGTGATGTCGCCCAGCGCCGCCAGCGCCCGCGCCGCCGCCACCGACTGCGACACCGAACAGATGCCGCAGATGCGCGGCACATACACCAGCGCGTCATGCGGCTCGCGCCCGCGCAGGATCTGCTCGAAGCCGCGGTACATCGGCGCATTCACGTGCGCCGACGCGACCCGGCCATCGGCGACGTCCAGCGTCACTTCAAGATCACCTTCGACGCGGTTGAAGGGGCCGACGAGGAGGCGGGTCATGTGGAGGCGTCCAAAAGATTGTTCCGACGCTTGCGGTTGCGGACGCGGTCAATTTCGCAGGACATGATTTGCACGAACAGTATGGCAACGAGCTGCCAACTTGTAAGCAAGACGACAGAACGATTCAACGTCGAATACGCCGTGGCCAGATTGTGAGCCAACCGTCAGTGACACTAGAGAAAAGCGCTTGCCAAAAATAACCCCGGACTCAGGGTCATGGGACGTCGGAAAGTACGCAAACTCAGCGTGCGCCAGAGCCCTGTTGCGAAGATTTTTACAGAGATCATGCAAGGCCAGCTCTTCCTTGGACAGAGGCGCAAAGTCATCAATTGCAAGCTTGGAGACGGCGTCCCCGGTCCCACTGCTTCTTTCGTTCTGTGAGAACGGCCGGTAATAGACAACTACCGCCATAAAAAGCAGCGCCTCTTTCGCAAGACTGTCTGGTGAATGCAGCAATGACTCTTCGGCAAGCTTTATCGCCTGCTCGAAGTCATGAACAGCAATCGAATATCGATTGAGCTCTGCGCTAGTAAGTGTCCGCATGAACCGATGGTCACTTCAATCGTGTCCGCCGCGCCACCGGCGGCACCACCACGTGGTCCGACACCGCATTCACTTTGACTCGCTTCGGCGTCGCCGACTTGGACAGCGAGGCCAGCGCGACGAACCAGGCCTTGGGCATGTCGGTCGGCAGGCCGATCGGAATGCCGGCGAGCTTGGGCGTGGCGTGGAAGGGGTGGCCGGGTTCCTGGAAGCCGGGTTCGGTGCAGCTGATGCAGGCGTAGCCGCCGCGGGTGCAGGAGCCCTCGCCGTTCCACGGCCGGGTGTTGCAGTCGGCATGCGCCTGCGTGCCCTTGCAGCCCATGTGTTCCATCATGCAGCCGAGGTCCGAGGGCTTTTCGGCGCTGGCCTTGAATTCGTAGTACTCGTTGCGGGTGCAGCCGTGGTGCACCAGCTGGTCGGCGTAGAAGCGCGGCCGGCCCAGCGTGTCGAGGTCGGCGGCGCCAAAGCTGCCGCCGGCCAGCGCCATGAGGGTGTCCAGCACCCAGCTCGGGTGGGTCGGGCAGCCGGCGATATTGATCACCGGCAGGCCGGCGCCGGCGTGGAAATCCGCGCCGAGCAGGCCGCCGCGAGCGTCGTCCTCGTACTGCAGGCCGCAGGCTTCGGTCGGGTTGTCGCCGCCCGCGGTGACACCGCCCCAGGCCGCGCAGCTGCCGATGGCCACCACGTGGCGCGCCTTTTCGGCGAGCCTGCGCACCCAGTCGATCATGGGCAGACCAGTGCCGGCCATGATGTGGAAGCGACCGCTGCCATTCGGCCCGCGCAGCAGCGAACCTTCGACACACAGCGCGTCCAGCCGCTGCGTGCCGTCGAGAACGCGGCCGAGCAGCGCCACCACGTCGTCGCCGCTGTCCAGCGACAGCGACGGATGCCAGAGCAGGTCGATGCCGGCGTCACGCAGCTGGCCGTGGAAGTCGTCGGTGTCGGCGCACAGCAGCGACATGCTGCAGCCGCCGCAGCCGCCGGACTGCAGCCATAGAACGGTGAAGGGGGTGCTCATCGCCGGGTGCTCAACTCATTCATCGTCGTGTTCATGCTGAACCCACACTGTAGCAAGGCAGGCGCGAGACCTGTGGGCGCGGCGCCCTCGCCGCGATGGCCGCTTCGGATCGCGCACCGGCACCTGGCCCAGGCCCCATCGCGGCGGGGGCGCAGCTCCTGCGGGTGGGCACAGCGGGTCGCGTGAGCCGGCCGTAAAGCGGACCGGCGCGGTCATGCGTTCGCCAACCGGACCTCGCTGCGCATGGCCGAGGTCTGTGGGAGCGGCGCCCTCGCCGCGATGGCAGCGGTGGCAAGGGCGCCAACGCGAGGGGCAGGCCCGGTCTGCGATGGCGGCGAGAGCAAGAGAGACCGCGCGATGCACACGTCCGGATCGCGGCGGGGGCGTCGCTCCCACACCGGGCCGCCACACGCGCTGCCGCTGTGCACGCGACGTCTCCGACCTCACCCTTCCAGTCCGAATCTGACCATCTTGCCTCTGAGGCCGACGCGGGACAGGCCGAGTTCCTTGGCGGCGCGGGTCTTGTTCCAGCGGTGGCGGAGCAGGGTTTCGCGCAGCACCATGGCTTCGATGGCGTCGAGGCGTTCGGCCAGCGTGCCGCTGGCGGGCAGGGCGGCGGCGCTGGCGGTGGCGGTGAGGCCGGCCTGACCGTGCAGCACGCGCTGCGACAGCGACTGCGCCTCGATGCGCTCGCTGTCGCTCAGCGCCAGTGCGCGCGCAAGCTCGTTGCGCAGTTCGCGGATGTTGCCCGGCCACGGATAGCCCATCAGGCAGGCCATCGCCTCGTCGGTCAGCGAGGCACCGGGCCGGCCCAGTTCGATGCCGACCTCATCGACCACGCGGCGGGCGATCGGCTCGATGTCGCCCACCCGCTCACGCAGCGGCGGCACGGTGAAGGTGGCGCCCGCGATGCGGTAGTACAGATCCTCGCGGAACAGACCTTCGCGCACCCGCTGTTCGAGGTCGCGGTGGGTGGCGGCGATCACGCGCACGTCCACCGGCACCGCGCGGGTAGCACCCACCGGCCTCACCTCGCCCTCCTGCAGCACGCGCAGCAGGCGCACCTGGAAGGCGGGCGAGGTTTCGCCGATTTCGTCGAGGAATACGGTGCCGCCGTCGGCGCGCTGGAACAGGCCGATGTGGTCCTCGTAGGCGCCGGTGAAGGCGCCGCGCTTGTGGCCGAACAGTTCGGATTCGAGCAGGGTTTCCGGTATCGCCGCGCAGTTCTCGACCACGAAGGCGCCGTTGGCGCGCGGGCTGGCGTAGTGGATGGCGCGCGCCAGCAGCTCCTTGCCGGTGCCGGATTCACCCAGCACCAGCACCGACAGGTCGTAGCGCGCGACCCGTGCGGCCATTTCGCACACACTGTCCATCGGGCTGCCGGCGGCGCGCTCGATGCGGTCGAAGCCGAAGGTGCGGCGCGCGCGCTCCAGCTTGTGCGCGGCGCGCTGGCGCAGCACCGGCGTGGCGGTGCGCAGTTCGAGATCGAGGCGGGCGGTTTCCTGCTGCAGCGTCTGCGCCTCGGCGGCATTGCGCACGGTGGCCAGCAGGTGGTCCGGCACCCAGGGCTTCAGGATGTACTGGTAGATGCCGGCGTCGTTGATGCCGGCGATGATGTCTTCCGAGTCGGTGTAGCCGGATATGACGATGCGCACGATGTCCGGCCAGCGCTCGCGTACCTCTTTCAGGAACACGACGCCGGTCAGGCCGGGCATGCGCTGGTCGCACAGGATGACGTTCACCTCGTGCCGCTCGAGCTGGGTGCGCGCGTCGTCGGCACCGCTGGCGGTGAGCACGACGAAATCCTCTTCCAGCGTGCGGCGCATCGCGTCCTGCGAGCGCACTTCGTCGTCGACCACCAGCACGGTGGGCAGGCGCAGACCGGCGTTCATCGCGCGGCCACCTCGCGGTGCATTGCCAGATGGCGCGGCGTCCACGCATGCGGCAACCGGTGCACGAAGTGATGGCGCGCGACGTGGTAACTGGGGTCGAAGCCGTAGAAATTGCGGTGCATGCGGGCCAGTTCCTCCTGCCGGTAGTCGGCGAGCGGGCGGGCGGCTTCGTCGGCGGCCCGCGTCCTCTGTTTGCGCGCGAGCGCGTCGCAAAGATTGTACGACGCGGCCATCGCGCAGGCCTCCTGCAGCGCGGCATCGAGCAGGACCGCCGGCGGGCCGTCGATGCAGCGATCGATGAAGCCGATGCGCGCCGCCTCCGGCGCCGACAGCGGCAGACGGCGCTGCATCAGCGCGCGCGCGCCGTCGGTGCCCAGCCGCTTCGGCGCCAGATAGGTCCAGTACTCCGAGCCGTACAGATTGCCCATGTTCTTGTAGTGCGGGTTCAGCATGACGCCACGCCCGGCCCACACCTGGTCGGCGGCCAGCGCGAGGAAGGCGCCGCCGGCGCCGGCATTGCCGCGCAGCAGCGACACGGTGAGCCGGTCGGTGGTGGTCAGGATTTCCAGCGCCACATCGTTCATCGCGTTGATGTTGCGCCAGGAGGCGTCGGCCGCGCTGTCGCCGTCGCGGTGGGTGGCGTGCTCGATGGTGTTGAGGTCGATGCCGTTGCTGAAGAAGCCGGCGCCGCCCACCAGTATGAGCAGCTGGGTGTCGCGCCGCTTCACCTCGACCAGCGCGTCGCGCAGCCGCGCGCACTGCGCGGTGGACATCGCGCCATTGCAGAAGTCGAAACTGAGCACGCCGACCCGCGCGCCGGGTGCGCCGTGTTCGGCGTAGCGCAGTTCCGCCCACTCGTCGTCGGCGCGCGTGAGCGGCGCCACGCGTTCGGGCAGGGCGGCGGTTTCATCGGCCAGCGCGAGCGCGGCCGGCAGCTTGATGCTCACGGTGCGGTCAAGCCGCGCGATGCGCCCCAGCCACACCGCGCCATCGACCGTGCGGCACAGCAGCGCGTCGTCGCGCCGCGCCAGCGGCTCACCGGGGGCGCCGTTCAGACCGGCCCACGCAGCCGCCGTAGCCGGATGCGCGTCGTACAGCCGGACCTCCACGCCACACAGCCGGCTCACCACACCGGGCTGGCCGTCAGAGGCGCGCACCTTGGCCAGCACGGTGGCGCTGTCATCACGCGCCCAGTCGATGGCGCGACGCGCCTGCGGCAGCACGCCGCGCCAGCCGTCGGCCTGCGGCGGCAGCGTGAGCGGAGGTTCACCCGCTGCGTGGCGAGCCAGCGCCTGCAGCGTGGCCGCCACCGCGGCTTCGGTCACTTCGGCGCGGTACAGCGCGCCCTTGGAGGCGGCACGCATCGGAAAGCCGGCATGCGCCCACACCGGGCCGGCGTCGAAATCGCCGTCGGCCTGCAGCACGGTGACGCCCCATTCGGCGCGGCCTTCGAGAATGGCCCAGTCCAGCGCGGCCGGGCCGCGGTCACCCGGCGGCCCCGGGTGCACGATGAAACAGGGCAGCGCGCGCCACACGCTGTCCGGAATGCGCCGCTTCAGGAAGGGCGCGATCAGCAGGTCGGGCCGGAACAGCGCGACCGCCTCTTCGGTCACGCTGTCGGCGATGTCCAGCTCGACCGACAGCGTGTGGCCGAGCGCAGCCAGTTCGGCGTACAGCCGCTGGCTCAGGCTGTTGAAGCTGTGACAGAGCAGCAGGATGCGCATGTCAGAGTTCGAAGCGCAGGCCGGCCAGCGCGCGGGCGGCGTCCTTGCGGCCCATGTAGAGCGCCAGTCTGGATTCGATGTGGTCGAGCGCGCGATTGAAGGCGTCGGCGTCCGCCGCCTGCAGCAGCGGACGGGCGACCAGTCCGACGTCCGGCCCGAAATGCGGCGCCAGCCGCTGCAGCGCGTCGCTGCGGCGCATTTCGAGCTGGGGGTCGGCCAGGCCCGGCACAGCGCCGGTGGGGTCGGGCGCCACGGTTTCCACGCAGCCCAGACGCAGCAGTTCGTCCAGCAGCGCCTGCGCGTCGTCGCCGATCACCTCCTGCAGCGCCGACAGCGGCGCCCGGCCATTGACCACGATGAGCGCCGCGCGCAGGCGGCCGCGCAGCATGCTCGCGCGCGACAGCAGCTCGCTGCGACCGCGTTCGGTCTTGGCGTAGATGCGGTCGGCGGTCATCGTCGCGTCGAACAGCGAAGAGAACACGCGGTTCAGCAGATGCGCGGCAGCTGTTCGCCGCTGAGCCAGTCCACCACGCGGCGACCGCCGAAGCGGGTGTTCATCTGCACGAAATGGTGCGGGTCTTCGGTCACGCTGCCGATGCATGCGGCGTCAGCGCCGTGCGGATGGGCACGCATCGCGGCCAGCACCGCGTCAGCCTGGTCCGCAGGCACGATGGCCAGCAGCTTGCCTTCGTTGGCGACGTAGAGCGGGTCCAGCCCCAGCAGTTCGCAGGCGGCATCGACTTCCGGTTTCACCGGAATCGCCGCTTCGTCGAGCAGCATGCCGACGCCGGACTGGCGGGCGATCTCGTTCAGCGTGGTCGCCACGCCGCCGCGGGTCGGATCGCGCAGCGTGCGGATCGCCGGACAGGCGGCCAGCATGTCGGCGACCAGACCGTTCAGCGCCGCGGTGTCCGACACGATGGTGGTTTCGAACTCCAGCGATTCGCGCTGCGACAGCACCGCCACACCGTGGTCGCCCACCGTGCCCGACAGCAGGATGACGTCGCCCGGCCGCGCGTGCGCACCCGACACGTCGATGCCGTGCGGCACCACGCCGACGCCGGTGGTGCTGATGAACACGCCGTCGCCCTTGCCCTGCTCCACCACCTTGGTGTCGCCGGTCACCACCGCGACGCCGGCTTCGCGCGCGGCGGCCGCCATCGACTGCACGATGCGCTTCAGGTCGGCCAGCGGAAAGCCCTCTTCGAGAATGAAGCTGGCCGACAGCCAGAGCGGGGTGGCGCCCATCATGGCCACGTCGTTCACCGTGCCGTGCACGCTGAGCGCGCCGATGTCGCCGCCCGGGAAGAACAGCGGCGAAATGACGTGGGCGTCGGTCGCCATCACCAGACGAGCGCCCTGCGGAATGGCCAGCGAAGCGCCGTCATTGCCCTGGCGCAGGAAGGGGTTGTCGAAGGCGGCGAGGAAGATTTCCTCGATCAGCTGCGACGCTGCGCGCCCGCCTGCGCCGTGACCCATGTCGATGCGGCCGTTGCGGATGTCCAGCGGCCGGACATAGCCGGCGCGCACGGTGCCGCCCTTGCTGTCGTCTCTCGCGTTCATGCGCTCACCTTCACCGGAATGTCCTTGAATCTTCCATACGCGTAATGCGCCGCGCACGCCCCCTCGCTGGACACCATGCAGGAACCGATCGGGTTTTCCGGCGTGCACACGGTGCCGAAAATCTTGCAGTCGGTCGGCTTCTTGACGCCGCGCAGGATGGCGCCGCACTCGCAGGCCTTGTTGTCGGCCACCGGCGTATAGCCGACATCGAAACGGCGTTCGGCGTCGAACTCGGCAAAGGCCGGGCGGATCTTCAGCGCGCTGTACGGCACTTCGCCCAGGCCGCGCCATTCGAAGCTGGGCCGCAGTTCGAACACCTCCGACACCTTCTGCTGCGCGGCCAGATTGCCGTCGCGGTCCACCGCGCGGGTGAATTCGTTCTCGACGTGGGCGCGGCCCTCGTTCACCTGACGCACCAGCATCAGGATGGCCTGCATCACGTCCAGCGGCTCGAAGCCGGCGATCACCACAGGCTTGCGGTATTCCTCGGCGAAATGCTCGTAGGGCGCGGCGCCGATCACGATGCTCACGTGCGCCGGGCCGATGAAGCCGTCGATCGGCACCGTGCCGTACTGGCGCACTTCCGGCGATTCCAGAATGTGGGTGATGGCGGACGGCGTCAGCACGTGGCAGCACAGCACGCTGAAATTCTTCAGCCCCTCGCGCTGCGCGCGCAGGATGGCCAGCGCGGTCGGCGGCGTCGTCGTTTCGAAACCGATGGCGAAGAACACCACCTGCCGCTCCGGGTTGTCGCGGGCGACGGTGAGCGCGTCGGCCGCCGAATACACCATGCGGATGTCGCCGCCGCGCGCCTTGGCCTTGGTCAGAGACAGGCTGTCCGAGGCCGGCACGCGCATCGTGTCGCCATAGGTGCACACGATCACGTCGTGTTCAAGCGCCAGCCTGATCGCCATGTCGACGCGGCCGATCGGCAGCACGCAGACCGGACAGCCCGGGCCGTGAATCATGCGCACATTGGCCGGCAGCAGTTCGCTCACGCCGTAGCGCGAGATGGCGTGCGTGTGGCCGCCGCAGAACTCCATGAAGCTGTACTGGCGATCGGCGCGCGCTTCCGTAGCCAGACGGTCGGCAATCCTGCGCGCGACGTCGCCATCGCGGAACTCGTCGATGTATTTCATGCGGCGGACTCCGTTGCGGCCATCGCCGACATTTCGCCGAACAGCGCCAGCGTGCGCTCGGCCTCGTCGGGATCGATCATGCCGATGGCGTGGCCGACGTGGACGATGACGTAGTCGCCGACCTGCGCCTGCGGCACCAGTTCGATCGACACTTCCTTGCGGATGCCGCCGAGGTTCACCATCGCGCGTTCGTCCGCGCGCAGTTCGACCAGCTTGGCGGGAATGGCTAGACACATGACAGCATCTCCGAGTGCGTGTGCGGGGCGATGAGGATCTGCTGCGCGACCGCCCAGGCCTGGCCCCAGGCCAGACCGGCGTCGCCGCAGGAGGTGGATTGCGGGCGCAGCACGCGCAGGCCGCGCCGCTGCAGCCTCAGCGTGACCCGGCGGGTGAGCAGCGCATTCATGAAACAGCCGCCGCCGAGACAGACGGTGTCGACGCCGGTGGCGCCGGCCGCTTCCAGCGCCCACTGCGCGAGCGCGTCGGCCAGTTCGAAATGGAAACGGGCGGCCGCGGCGTCGACCGCGTCCGCCGGCGTGTCGAACAGGGTCGCAACCAGCGGGCGCAGATCCAGCTGTTCGCTGCAGGCGGCCGGCGCATCGACGTCGAGCGACGGTTCGCCGTGCTGCGCGCACCAGCGCTTCGCTGCGGTTTCCAGCGCGATCGCGGCTTCGGCTTCGTGCGACTGGCGCACGCTCAGGCCGAGCGCGCCGGCGGCGGCGTCGAACCAGCGGCCGGTGCTGGTGGTGGGCGGGCTGTTCAGACCGGTGTCCAGCATGCGGGCCACCGTCCGCGCCGCAGCCTGGCCCACTGCCGGCGCAAAGCGCGGCTCGATCTCGTCGCCACGGCCCAGCACGCGCAGCACCGCGGCGGCCATGCGCCAGGGTTCGCGCGCGGCGGCGTCGCCGCCGGCCAGCCGCAGCGGCCACAGATGACCGAGCCGGCGCCAGTCGCCGGGCGCCACCCACAGCAGCTCGCCGCCCCAGGCCAGGCCATCGGTGCCGAGGCCGACGCCGTCGAGCGCCAGACCGACCACCGGTTCGGTCAGGCCGTGCTCGGCCATCACCGCCGCGATGTGCGCGTGGTGATGCTGTACGCCGACCGCCGGCACACCCAGCCTCTCGGCCAGTTCCACCGCCAGCCGGCTGCTGTGGAAGTCCGGATGCAGATCGTGCGCCACCGCCTGCAGCGGCACGCCCGACTGCGCGAGCAGCGCGTCGAGCGAGCGCTCGAGCGCGACACAGGCGGCCGGGTCGCCGAGGTCGCCGTGCAGCGGCGACCAGTGGGGCTGGCCGTCCTCGAGCAGACAGGCGGCGTTCTTGAGCCAGGCGCCACAGGCCAGCACCGCCGGCAGGCCGGGGTTCATGATGCGCGCACCGGCTGTGCAGCGGGTTGCGCGACCGCCGGCTGCATGCGGGCGGCAATCCAGGCCAGCCATTCGTCCATGCCTTCGCCGGTGGTGGCGGACACGCGGATCACCTCGATGTCCGGATTCACCCGGCGCGCGAAATCGATGCAGCGCTCGACGTCGAATTTCAGATAGGGCAGCAGATCGACCTTGTTCACCAGCATGAGGCGGCTGGCGGCGAACATGTCCGGGTACTTCAGCGGCTTGTCCTCGCCTTCGGTCACCGAAAGGATGGCCACCTTGGCCGCCTCGCCCAGATCCCACATGGCGGGGCACACCAGATTGCCGACGTTCTCGATGAACAGCAGGCTGCGCGCCGCGCCGTGATCGTGGCGGTGCAGCCGGGCGAAGGCTTCGGCCACCATGGGCGCGTCCAGATGACAGCCCTTGCCGGTGTTCACCTGGATTGCCGGCGCGCCGGTGGCGCGTATGCGGTCGGCGTCGAAAGCGGTCTGCTGGTCGCCCTCGATCACCGACACCGGCAGGCCGGGCGCGCGGCCTTTCAGCGCCTCGATGGTGGCGCACAGCAGCGTGGTCTTGCCGGAACCCGGGCTGGACACGAAATTGAATGCGGTCACGCCGTGCGCGGCGAAGTGCCGGCGGTTCTGCGCGGCGATGCGATCGTTCTCGCCGAGGATGTCGGTTTCCAGCCGGATCGCGCGCGCCTGGCTCATGCCGGGCACCGACACTTTCGCCGCACCGGCGCCGAAGTGCAGGTCGCCGCTGGCCGGGTCCACGCTCACGTGGGCGTGATCGGCAAGCACCGGCTCCGCTGCACGCGAAGCCGGTTTCGCGCGGCGCGCGGCCGGTGAATACGGGTTCGCCGGATGGGCGTGGCCATGCCCCTCGATGCTGACCTGGCTGCCGTCACCGGCACATCCACAGACTACGCACATGTCGATCTCCTCCGTCCTCGCCCGGTCTGGGCCGGGTCATGTTCTGCTGCGTCGCGCGGCAGGGGCCGCGCACATTCCTGTCTCCGGTCTGCCCGCCCTGTGCGGACCCGACCTTCTGCTGCGGCGCTCGCCGCTCAGTCCTCGACCTGCATGTCGATCACTTTCAGTTCGGTACCGCCGGTGGGCTGCAGCCGGTAGCCGCCGCAGTGCGGGCAGGCGTCGCCGCGCTGCGCGATCTGCACGGTGACGCTGCAGTCCATGCACCAGGCTTCGCCCGGCGGTTCGTCGATGTCGATCCGGGCGCCGTCGAGCAGGGTGCCGGGCGCGATGGCTTCGAGCGCGAAGCGCAGCGCGCGCGACTCGACGCCGGCCAGCTGCCCCGCTTCCAGCCGCAGATGCGTGACCCGGGCGAAGCGCTCGCGCTCGGCCGTACGCTCGACCAGCTGCAGGATGCCGCCGGCCAGACTGGCTTCATGCATGGGCCACCTCCGGCAGCAGCAGGTCGTAGCGCACGCAGGGGTCCCAGGCGCTCATCAGCACCGCCACCTGACGCGCGATGTCCGGCGCCTGCGGGTCCAGCGTTTCGAGCGACGCGGCGACCGCGCCCTGCGGGTGGAAATTCCATTCGGTCGGCGCCAGCACCCGGCAGCGCTGCACCACGGTGCGGGTCGGGTCGAGCTCCACGTAATGCAGCAGCAGGCCGCGCGCCATTTCGGCCCAGGCCAGACCGGTGCCCGGCCCGAGCGCGAGCTGGCCGCTGCGCAGCCGGGACGCGGCATCCGGCAGCGCCAGCCGCACGGTTTCGGCAATGCGGGCGGCCATGCGGGCACCTGCGGTGGGCGCCGGCGGCGCCTTGGGGGCGTCGTCGAGCCGGGTCCAGCAGCCGGTTTCGGCGCAGCGGCTATCGAGGTCGGGCAGACGGCTGAAGTCGTCCTCGTCCGCCAGGCGGCCGGCCAGCGCGCGCAGGCCGGCGTCGTCGGCGTGCACCCGCAGCGGTGAAGCCACCGGCAGCCGGCGGTCGGCGATCGGGGCGATGTCGTCCATCAGCGCGGCCAGCCAGCTGGCGCGGCCGGCGCGCCAGCTGGCGAAGGCGGCGTGCGGATCGGCGTCCCACGCGGCCAGCCAGTCCTGCGCGCGGCCGCCGAGCAGATGGCGTTCAAGCCAGTCGGCCGGCGTATCGGTAGCGTCCGGACGCAGGAGCGGACAGGCCGCGAGCGCGCGCTGCGCTTCGGCTGAGGGCGAGCCGGCCAGCCGGGTTGGCCAGTCGAGCAGCAGGCGGCGCAGGTGTTCGCGCAGTGTTTCGTCGCGCAGGCTCGCGGTGCTGGGCGGCGCCTCGATGCCGCGCGCCGCATCCACCGCCGCCCGGGCGCACAGCGCGTGGGCATGGGCGCACAGGCTGAACACCGAAGACAGCAGGCTAGGCAGCGCGTCGGCCGGCTTGCCGCGACCCAGCGTGGCGGCCCAGTCCGGGCGGCTGCCGGCCAGCGCCTGCGGCCGCGCGGCGCCCGGGCGCACGCGCAGCACGCCGGCCAGTGCGTCCAGCGTGTTCATGGGGTGCGGCTCCGGCCGAACAGGAAGCCGCGGCGCGACGGACGTTCGACCTCGCCCTCCGCCTCGCGCGGCGCGGCCGCAGGCGCCTGCGGCGTACGCAGACGGATGAGCACCGCCCGCGCGGTGGCGACCGCGTTGTCCTGGTCCGGAAAATCGAACATCGGCGAAAACAGCGAACAGGCGTCGAAAGTGCCGATGGCCGCCTCGTGCGCGCCGATGAAGTCGAAGCGCTCGTTGCCGAGCGCCAGCCGGCGGCTGACGCCGACCCGCCCCGGATCGTCCTCGCGCACCAGCGGCAGGCGCACCAGATTCATGAACCAGGGCGTGACCAGCACGCCGCTGACCGCAGCCGGCAGATCCGGCTCCGACGCGCAGGGCTCGAAACCGACCGCCTCCACCCGCAGCGCGGGGTTGATCACCGGCAGCCCGGCCATGCGAGTGTCGGCGATCTGGCGGAACAGCGTCTCGAGGGCGCTGATGCGGTAGGCGAGCATCGGGTCGGTGGTCATGTCGGTCGCTCAGGTGCGGTGAGGTGATCAACCTCAGTCGATCACCATGAACTGGTCGGCGTCGCCGTCGCACTGCGGACAGCGCCAGTGCGACGGCAGGTCGGTGAATGCGGTGCCCGGCGCGATCTGCCACACCGGGTCGCCCTGCTGCGGGTCATACACCCACCAGCAGATCTTGCATTCGAGCTTCGCATTGTCCGGCAACTTTCCGGCGTCGCCGAGATAGCTGCCTTCGAAGCGTGCGGGTTCCGACATGATCAGGCGCCTTCCACCCAGGCCAGCACTTCGGTCAGACGCTCGAACGAATCTTCGAGATCTTCCTTCGCGGCCATCGCGACTTCCGGCAGCGCGGTCACTTCCACCGTGTTCAGGATGACCACATCCTGCGAGTTGTAATAGACGACGCGCCAGGTATTGGGCACGCGCGTATTGGTGATGCGGCAGTTGCCGTAGCCGCGCGACAGGATGAGCACGCGGCCGGTGCCGAGGTGGTGGTCCATGAAGCCGATGTCTTCCTGCGACATCGGCAGCAGGGTGAGATTCACCACATGCGCCGGCTGGCCCGGCTTCCATGCGCGCCACTGGTCCTCGATCTCGGCCAGCAGCGCCGGCGCGTTCTGCACGTTGGGCGGCAGCGCGCCCTGCCAGCGCGGCACCGAGAACCACAGGTCATCGACCGCCGAACTGCGCAGGATGTGCGGAATGGCGCCGACCTCTATGGTGTCGGACTGCACGCGGCCGCCGTCGGTCACGATGACGCGCCACACGCCGGCGAACACCGATTCCTGCACGTCGACCCGCCAGGCGGTGTCGCCCTCGGTACGCACCTGCGCGCTCACCTCGCCCTCGCCCATGACCTGGTTGATCAGCTTCAGGTCGTCCGGCGGCAGGCGGGTCAGGTCGATGCTGCGGTTGCGGCCGTCGAGGCGGGTTTCGCCGACGCAGGCCAGCACGTCGCGCAGCGCCAGATGGGCCTGTTCGTGGCCGACCAGCTCTTCCGGCTCGGGCAGGATGGGCGGACGGAAGGTTTCCATGCCCTGCGGCATGTTCATGTACTGCAGCGTTTCGTCTTCGACCTGTGAGCCGGGGCCGATGACGGCGACCGGAATCGGAAACTCTTTCACGTTGGACTCCGTTCAGTGGCAGGAGGATTCGGAACCGGCGCCGGCGTTGCGCACCGGAATGCCGACCGTGGGGGCACGCGAGGTGGGCATGGTGAGCGCCAGGCCGACCCGTTCGACATAGACGTCCCAGTCCAGCATGCCGGACAGGGTGGTGACGTACTGGCCGTCGCGCACGAACACCAGCGCCGGCCAGCGGATGGAGCCGTAGCGCCTGGCGATCGCGTCCTCGTCCTCGCGGGTGGCGACACCGATCCTGAAGCGGCGCGGGAACTGCACCAGCAGTTCGGGCAGCACCACCGCCACGTCCAGCGCTTCCGGGAAGCGCACCGGGTCGCCGGCCAGCAGGATGATGCGGTCGCCACCGGCGGCGGCCCAGTCGGCCACGGTGTCGGCGGTGAGCCACTGCGCGCCGTGAGCGCTGACCAGCCGTTCGATCAGTGGCGAAGCCGCGGCCGGCGCGGCCACCGGCAGCGTGACGATGGGCGCGGATGCGCCGTGTTCGATGCTCATGCGGGTTCTCCCAGAAGGCTGCCCTGAGGGCTGTGTTCGCTACGGGCCGCGGCGCCGGACAGCGCGCGCAGCTGTTCTTCACTCATCGCGGACGGCAGCGCGAAAGCGGCATCGCCGTCGCCGCCCTCGCCCTGCATGACCGCCTCGATCATGTCCAGCGTGGCGTCGACCTCGCGCGCACGCTCGGCGCTGATGCGCTCCTGCGCGCTGTCGAGGAACACCAGCAGCCAGTCGCCGACCGCCACCTCGCCGACCAGCGCGGAGCGCACGCGGCGCAGGCCCAGCCGGCCGACGCAGCGCACATGACCCGGCTCGACCGCCATCACCTGCATCGGAATGCCCAGACACATGGTTCAGCCCTCCGCCACGGTGGTCGGGAAGAAACGGGCGTCGCCGCTGCGGCAGGCGAGGTCCTCGGCCGGGCGCTCGTCCTCGTAGCGCTCCAGCCCCAGTTCGGCGAAGGTGATGCATTCGCGCACCGTGAGCGGCGTGCTGCGCGGCTGCGGGCCGGCGCCCCAGCGCCGCAGCGTGTCCAGACCGATCTGCAGTGCGTCTTCCAGCGCGCGGCGGACGGTCGGGCGCAGGCTGCCGCCGTAGTCCTCCAGCTCTTCCGGCTGGCAGCCGATCAGCAGCACTTCGCGCGGATAGCGGCCGGTGAGCTGGGCCAGCGACAGCACTTCCTGGAAGCCGGTCTGGTGCAGGCTCATCTTCTTCGCGCCCATGAAGCGGGGCACGTCGTCGTTGGCGATGCACTTGATGGTGCCCGGCTCCAGACCGTAGTCGATGGCGTCGAAAATGAGCAGGCAGTCGGCCGCCTGCACGTGCTGCACCAGGTAGAGGCCCTGGGTGCCGCCGTCGATCAGCTGCACCTCGATGCCGTCTGCGGGCGCGAATTCCCAGCGCTGCTGCAGCGCCTCGACGCAGCGCACGCCGAAGCCCTCGTCGGCCCACAGCACATTGCCGATGCCGAGCACGACCAGGGTGTCACCAGGGCGGTGACAGGCGGTTTCGGACGCAGTGGTGTACATCGTCGCAATCCCTCGGAAAAAATCAGTGGGCGCCGCGCGGAAGCGTGGCGTCAGGCGTGGCGCGCAGCGCCTTCCAGGCGTGGAAGCTGTCCCAGGCCGACTGCAGCGCGAGCCAGAAGGCGGCGTCGGTACCGAACAGCAGGGCACAGCGGATGGCGGTGTCGGGCGTCATCGCGCGCTGGCCGTGCACGATTTCGTGCAGACGGCGGCGCGACATGCCGAGCGCGCGTGCAGCCTCGCTCTGCGACATGCCGATGGGAGAAAGGTAGTTGTGCTGAAGAAACCGCCCCGGATGCCACGGCGTCCGCACCGGAATGCCCGCAGGCGGGTGCGAACGACGCGACGAACCGGGACGCAAGGGGTGCACAACGAGCCTTCTTTCTCTTGAGGAGACGGGGGTCGGTGCCGCGGCGCGCGCGGGAGCGGGAGCCGCGGACACCGTTTCAGTCCTTGAACGTGCGGTGGCCGGAAATCATGGTGCTCACCACGCTGGAGCGACCCATGATGTCTTCGCGGATGGCCGCATAGACGTGCAGGATGACGAACACGATGAGCGCCCACATGCCGAGGTGGTGCCAGGTATGCACGTCCTGCGACTGTCCCATCAGCGGAATCACCCAGCCGAACATCCGCTCCTGCCACGAGCCCATCTGCGCGCCTTCGCCGTACAGCGCGAAGCCGGTGCAGATCATGAACAGCGTGAGCAGCAGGTAGCCGAAGAACATGGCGAAGCGCGCCAGCGGGTTGTGGCCGACATAGCGCCCGGGACGCGGGCTCATGAAGGCGTACCACTTGAGCATGCCGAACACCTCGATCCAGTAGGCGCGGGTGAGCAGCGGCACCCAGAACAGCTCACGGGCGTGGTGATTGCCGACGATGGCCCAGTAGATGCGGCCGATCAGGCCCACCGCCAGCAGGTAGCCGGCGGCGAAGTGGGCGAAGCGGATATAGCCCATCAGGAAGTTCGCGCTGGCCTCGCCCGGCTGGGTCGGCAGCGGCGAGCCGATGAAGAAACCGGTCAGCGCGAGCACCGTAATGGCGAGCGCGTTGATCCAGTGCCAGATGCGGACCGGCGCCTCGTACACATAGACCGACTTGATCGAGCGGCCGTGGGCGACCGCGCCCTCGTCGATGCCGGTGGCGTGGGACAGCTTTTCTGAAGTGGTGGCGGACATCTGTCGTCTCCCGCGGTTGGGTGCTTCAGATGCGCGACGCGAACATGAACAGGCCGGCCGCACCGACACCGGCGGCCTGCACGCGCCACGCCCAGGCCGGCACGCGGGCCAGCCAGCTGCCGGCCACGAGACCGGCGGCGTGCAGCAGCGCCGAGCCGGCGACGAAGCCCGCGGCATAGGCGGCGAACGAGCTGCCGGCAGCCCACTCGGCGCCGTGCGCCACGCCGTGCAGTGCACCGGCAGCGGCGACCAGCGCGAAGCCGGCCGTGGCCGGCAGACGGCCGCGGCCAAGCAGCAGCACGCCCAGCGCGGCGACGCTCAGCGCGACACCGGCTTCGACGAAGCCGCCGGCGCCGGTCTGCACGCCGATGAAGGCGCCCACCAGCAGCGCGATCAGAAAGAAGGCCGGGCCAGCCAGACGCTGCGCGGCCGGCAGGGCCGCCGCCGACCACACGCCGACCGCAATCATCGCCAGCAGGTGATCGGCACCGGCAAACGGGTGGGCCAGGCCGGCGGCCAGACCGTGGGCGCCGTGGCCTTCATGCGCCTGGACGACCCCGGCGGCCAGCGTCAGGGCGGCCGCGACGGACGCGCGGCGAACGAGGGACGTATTCATGTTTCCTCCTGATTTCGTTATGTCGTGGGCGCGCTTCAGCGCACCTTCACCGTGGTCAGTTCCTGGCCGTCCTCGCTCATCACGTGCGTCGAGCAGGCGAGGCAGGGGTCGAACGAATGCAGCGTGCGCAGGATTTCCACCGGCTGTTCCGGATTCACCATCGGCGTGTTCATCAGGCTTGCCTCGAAGGCGCCGATCTGGCCCTTGGTGTCGCGCGGACTGCCGTTCCAGGTGGTCGGCACGACGCACTGGTAGTTCTCGATGCGGCCGTCCTTGATGCGGATCCAGTGGCCCAGCATGCCGCGCGGTGCGGCCACGGTGCCCACGCCCTTGGCTTCCTTCGGCCAGGTCTTCGGGTCCCACTTCTCGACGTTGGCGGTGCTGCGGTCGCCGGCCTTGATGTTGCCGATCAGCTGCTTGTAATCGTCATACATCATTTCCGCGGCGTACTGGCTTTCCAGCGCGCGGGCCAGCGTGCGGCCGATGGTGGTGGGCAGCAGCTGCTTGGCGGTGAAATGGGTTTCCGGCAGGCCGAGCGCCTTCGGAATGGCGCTGTTGATCGCCACCGCCGATTCATCGACCTGCTGCTTCACGCGCTGGCACCACTTGTTGCCCTTGGTGGCGTGCGCATAGCCGAGGATGTAGCGCGACAGCGGGCCGACCTCGACCGCGTGACCGCGCCAGCGCGGCGACTTGATCCACGAGTACTTGGCGCTCTCGTCGATCTCCTCGATGTTGGTGCGCGAACCCTTGGTGTTGGCGCCCAGCACGTAGTTCGGCTCGGTCACGCCGTCCCACGGGTGCAGACCCTTGGATTCGTCGGCGTACTTGTACCAGCTGTGGGCGACGAATTCCTGCACCTGTTCCGGGTCACGCGGGTCGATCTCGTGGATCTCGTCCCAGTTGCCGTTGAGGATGACGCCGCCCGGCAGCTGATGCGTGCTGTGGTCGTACGGCACCTTCTCGTAGGTACCGTAGTCGGCCACGTTGGTGGCCGACAGGCCGCCGCCGTACAGCCAGCCGGCCTGCTTGTAGATCGTTCCGATGGCGAGCACGTCCGGGACATAGACGTTGTTGTTGAACTCGATCATCTCCTTGATGCGCGCCTCGACGAAGTTCAGCCGTTCCATGTTGATCGGCGCACCGGCGGCGCCATCGCCGTCGATGTTGATCGCGCACGGCACGCCGCCCACCAGGTAGTTCGGGTGCGGGTTCTTGCCACCGAAGATGGTGTGCACCTTGACCCATTCCTTCTGCAGGTCGAGCGCTTCGAGGTAATGGGTGACCGCCATCAGGTTCGCTTCCGGCGGCAGCACATAGGCCTTGCTGCCCCAGTAGCCGTTCATGAAGGGGCCGAGCTGGCCGCTTTCGACGAACTTCTTCAGCCGGTTCTGGATGTCGCGGAAATAGCCGGGCGAGGACAGCGGGTGCGCCGGCGACACCATCTGCTGCAGTTCGCTGGTCTTCTTCGGGTCGGCCTTCAGCGCGGACACGACATCGACCCAGTCGAGCGCGTGCAGGTGATAGAAGTGCACCGCGTGGTCGTGCACCTGCAGCGTCTTCGCCATCATTTCGCGGATCAGGTGGGCATTCAGCGGAATCTTGATGCCCAGCGCGTCTTCCACCGCGCGCACCGAAGTCAGTGCGTGACAGCCGGTACAGACGCCGCAGATGCGCTCGACGAAGGCCCAGGCGTCGCGCGGATCGCGACCCTTCAGGATCACTTCGAGGCCGCGCCACATGGTGCCGGTCGACACCGCGTTGCGGATGACGTTGTTGCTGTCCACATTCACTTCACAGCGCATGTGACCTTCGATGCGCGTGACCGGGTCGACGACGATGCGGCGGCCCGAGTTGTCCATGTTGAAACCTTGCGTTTCGTAAGCACCCATCTTCGTATCCTTTGCTGGAACAGGGCCCGCAGGCGCGGCTCAGGGCCGCGCGCCTGCGGGGTTCGCGATCAGTGGTCGGCGGTGGTGGTGGCGCTGTCCTGCTTGTGCGAGGCGCGCTTGATGGCCGACACCGCGGCGTGGGCCGCGACCGCCGCACCGACCACGCCGGCCGCGGTGGCGCCGACCTGGTCCGCATTGGCTTCGATGCCGAACTGGTGGATGTCGGTCAGCCGGTCGTAGAACGAACCCTTGTCCCAGAAGCCGTCTTCCGAACAGCCGATGCAGCCGTGGCCGGCCTTGATCGGGAAGCTGGTGCCCTCGTTCCACTGCACGGTGGAACAGGCGTTGTAGGTGGTCGGGCCCTTGCAGCCGACCTTGTAGAGGCAGTAGCCCTTGCGCGCGGACTCGTCGTCCCAGGACTCGACGAACTGGCCGGCATCGAAGTGCGGACGGCGGTAGCACTTGTCATGGATGCGCTGGCTGTAGAACATCTTCGGCCGGCCCTGGCGGTCCAGTTCCGGGATGCGGTCGAAGGTGAGCATGTAGGTGATGACGCCGGTCATCACTTCGGCGATCGGCGGACAGCCCGGCACCTTGATGATGGGTTTGTCGAAGATGACCTTGTGCACCGGGGTGGCCTGGGTCGGGTTCGGCTTGGCCGCCTGCACGCAGCCCCAGCTGGCACAGGAACCCCAGGAGATGATGGCCTTGGCGTCCTTGGCCACGTGCTTGAGCTGATCGATGAAGGGCTTGCCGCCGATGATGCAGCTCATGCCATCCTGATTCAGCGGCGGGTTGCCCTCGACCGCCAGGATGTAGTTGCCCTTGTACTTGGTCATGATCTCTTCGAGGATCGCCTCCGCCTGGTGGCCGGCTGCGGCCATCAGCGTGTCGTCGTAGTCGAGCGAGATCATCGACAGCACCACGTCCTTCGCCAGCGGGTGAGCCGAGCGGATGAAGGATTCGGAACAGCAGGTGCATTCCAGACCGTGCAGCCACAGCACCGGGGTGCGCGGCTTGGTTTCCATCGCGTGGGCGATCTGCGGCACGAAGGCCGGACCGAGCCCGAGCGAGGTGGCGGTCAATGAACAGTACTTCAGGAAACTGCGGCGCGAGATGCCCTGCCGGCGCATCACCTCATAGAAGGTTTCCATCCTGGTCTCTCTCCTGTGCTTCTTGTTGTCAGCGGCCCATCACCTTCGCTGTACGCACGCCGCGATTCCGGTGAGCCTGTGTGCGAACGGACCCGTCCCACCTCTCAATGCGTCAGTCGACGGTGCGATGCGCACAGGTGGCCTGAGCTACTAACAAGTTGCGGGCCAGTCCGGATTTCCGCGCTGCAACAAGAATATTGATACAGATCAAGGTCTTGTTCCGTATCGGAAAAGATATGCAGGGTCGTGGACGGCGCGCTGCCGGTCGTCAAGGCGTGATGGAAGGTGGTCTTCCGCTTTCCACCTGCTGGCGGAAGCGCTGCTTGCAGCGGTCAGCCGGCTGCCCGCCGGCGCCGCGGTCGCGGGAACGGAAACACGCGGGTTATGTCCCCACAACGGAAACCCGACATTCCGGCAACCCGCCCCGGTGGATTAGAATTCAGGCCCTTCGTGCGGACCCGCGCCGCGCGAACGCCCGCAGGTTCTGTCCAGCCGCCGCCACAAGCGGGGGTGCAAATCTGTCGTCTACCCCACTGAAACGGAGAGATCACCGTGTCCGGCCTTCTGCCCAATGTCGATCCCGAAGGACTGCTCGAGTATTCGGTCGTGTATACCGACCGTGCGCTGAACCACATGTCTGCCGCCTTCCAGGGCGTCATGAAGGACATTTCGCGCGTACTGAAGCAGGTCTACAACGCCAAGTCGGCCATCGTCGTGCCGGGCAGCGGCACCTTCGGCATGGAAGCCGTCGCGCGCCAGTTCGCCACCGACCAGAAGGTGATGGTGATCCGCAACGGCTGGTTCAGCTTCCGCTGGACCCAGATCTTCGACATGGGCCGCATCCCGTCGGAACAGATCGTGCTCAAGGCGCGCCAGCCGGAACCGGGCTCGCAGAAGCCGTTCGCGCCGGTGCCGGTCAAGGAGGTGGTGGCCGCCATCCTGGAACAGAAGCCGGCCGTGGTGTTCGCGCCGCAGGTCGAAACCTCGGCCGGCATGCTGCTGCCGGACGACTACCTGCGCGAAGTCGCCGCCGCGGTGCGTGAGGTCGATGGCCTGTTCGTGCTGGACGCGATCGCCGCCGGCACGCTGTGGGTGGACATGGCCGCGCTCGGCATCGACGTGGTCGTGACCGCACCGCAGAAGGGCTGGAGCGGTTCGCCCTGCGCCGGCCTGGTCATGCTGGGCGAACGCGCCCGCGCACGCATCGACTCGACCACCAGCACCAGCTACGCCGCCGACCTGAAGAAGTGGCTGCAGATCATGGAAGCGTACGAGAACGGCGGCCACGCCTATCACGCCACCATGCCGACCGACGGTCTGGTGCAGCTGCGCAAGGTGATGCTGGAAACCGAGCAGTACGGTTTCGACAAGGTGAAAGCCAACCAGATCGAACTGGGCCGCCAGATCCGCGCGCTGCTGGAAGCCAGGGGTTTCGACAGCGTCGCCGCCGAAGGCTTCAAGGCGCCCTGCGTGGTGGTGAGCTACACCACCGATCCGGACATCCAGTCGGGCAAGAAATTCATGGCGCAGGGCATGCAGATCGCTGCCGGCGTGCCGCTGCAGGTCGATGAACCGGCGGACTTCCGCACCTTCCGCATCGGTCTGTTCGGCCTCGACAAGCTGCAGAACGTCGAGCGCACCGTAGCCAGCTTCAAGGCCGCGCTGGACAAGGTGACCGGCTGACCGCCCCACCTTCCGTCGTTGTCCCACGGGCGCCGTACGCGCCCCGCGGCTGACTTCAAGGCGGCGCCGGTCTGGCGTCGCCGCCCCCCGCACAGCCGGCAGGTGCGGAGCGTGCCATCTCCGAAACGACCCTGCATCATCGCTGACGTCCGCTGACCGGTGCCGGCGGCGGCCGGACTCATCCCCGCCACCCTCCCGCCGCAATTCCCGCGACCATCCCCTCTCCGCCCCACCAGCGGCTGACGCCGCCCGCGCACGCGCGCCGCGCTAGTTAGTGCGTGGGCTCGGCCGCACACACCTGCATGGCGAGCCCGGGCGTCCGGCTGAGCTGATCCTGTACGTGCTGCTGGCCGTGGTCCAGCAGGAAGCGCCGGAAATCGGTGGCCACCGGCGTGAGCTGGCGCGAGGCGAGATGGATCACGTACCACTCGCGCTCGATCGGATTGCCGGTCACCGGCAGCAACGCCAGTTCGCCGGATTCCAGTTCGTGCCGGCAGATGTGCTGCGACATGAAGGCCAGCCCGAAGCCGGCGGCGCACATCTGCTTGATCGCCTCGTTGCTCGACAGTTCGGAGCCGATGCGCAGCGTCAGATCGGCTTCACGGAACAGCTGTTCCAGCGTGGTGCGGGTGCCCGAGCCGCGCTCGCGCACCAGCAGGTCCTCGTTCGCGATGTCGCGCAGCGCCAGACGCCGGCGCCCCATCAGCGGATGCATGGGCGCGGCGACGAAGGCCATCGTGTGGCGCGCGAACGGCTCGGCCACCGTCTTCAGGTCACGCGGCGGCCGGCCCATGATGACCAGATCGACCTCCTGCGTGGTGAGCAGGCGCACGATTTCGTCGCGGTTGCCCACCTTGAGCTTCATCTCGACATTGGGCTGCTCACGCGCGAACACCACCAGCATGCGCGGCACCAGGTATTCGGCGGTGGTCACCACGCCGATGCGCAGCCGGCGCGACACCACGCCGCGGTGCGCCGCCATTTCGTCGCCCACCTCGCGCCACAGGTCGAGGATGCGCGCCGCGTAGTCGGCCATCAGCCGGCCGGCCGAGGTGAGCCGGATGCCGCGGCCCTCGCGCTCCAGCAGCGGCGTGCCGGCGGATTCTTCCAGCAGCTTGAGCTGTATCGACACCGCCGGCTGGGTCAGGTGGATTTCACTGGCCGCCCGCGACACGCTGCCCAGGCGGGCAACCGCATGCAGCGCGGACAGCTGGCGGAGCGTGGCGTTCTTGAGCATGGCGTTCTCCTGCGGGCTGTACGGGGTACCCACCCCGTTACACGTTTCGCGCCAGCCCGGAACCGGCCCGGCAGAAAACCGCCGAATGAATGGCAAGTCATTGATAAACAAAAACTGATACCAGCCCTGCCGCGCCGCCGCAGCGATCGGCTCCGGCAAGCGTGATTGCAGCGCCCGCGCCGCTCCGCAAGCGCTGCTTGCAGTCGATGCCCGGTTTTGTGCGGCGCACCAGCGCAGCCCGATGCAGGTCAAAGAATAAGTTTGCCTTAATAACAGAAGGAAAAAAACAAACTTTTCTTATCCATGACCCTTCACCAGACTGGATTCAACGCCGGGCCTTACCGGCGAATGACCGCATCCACAGGAGGAAGACATGGGCGACATGAACACGCCGCAGCAGATCACCGACGCCAAGAAACGCTATTCGGCCGGCGTCCTGAAGTACGCGCAGATGGGCTACTGGGACGGCGACTACCAGCCGAAGGACACGGACATCGTGGCGCTGTTCCGGATCACGCCGCAGGACGGCGTGGACCCGATCGAAGCCGCCGCCGCGGTGGCCGGCGAATCGAGCACCGCGACCTGGACCGTGGTGTGGACCGACCGCCTGACCGCCTGCGACATGTACCGCGCCAAGGCCTACCGGGTCGATCCGGTGCCGAACAATCCGGGCCAGTACTTCTGCTACGTCGCCTACGACCTGTCGCTGTTCGAGGAAGGTTCGATCACCAACGTCGCCGCCTCCATCATCGGCAACGTGTTCTCGTTCAAGCCGCTGAAGGCCGCCCGCCTGGAAGACATGAAATTCCCGGTGGCCTACGTGAAAACCTTCGCCGGCCCGCCGACCGGCATCATCGTCGAGCGCGAACGCCTGGACAAGTTCGGCCGCCCGCTGCTCGGCGCCACCACCAAGCCCAAGCTGGGTCTGTCCGGCCGCAACTACGGCCGCGTGGTCTATGAAGGCCTGAAGGGCGGCCTGGATTTCATGAAGGATGACGAGAACATCAACTCGCAGCCCTTCATGCACTGGCGTGACCGCTTCCTGTTCGTGATGGACGCGGTGAACAAGGCCAGTGCCGCGACGGGCGAAGTGAAGGGTTCCTACCTGAACGTGACCGCCGGCTCGATGGAAGAGATGTACCGCCGCGCCGAATTCGCCAAGGAACTGGGCTCGGTCATCATCATGGTCGATCTGGTGGTCGGCTACACCGCCATCCAGTCGCTGTCGCACTGGTGCCGCCAGCACGACATGATCCTGCACCTGCACCGCGCCGGCCACGGCACCTACACCCGCCAGAAGACCCACGGCGTGAGCTTCCGCGTGATCGCCAAGTGGATGCGCCTGACCGGCGTCGATCACATCCACGCCGGCACCGCGGTCGGCAAGCTTGAAGGCGACCCGCTCACCGTGCAGGGCTACTACAACGTGTGCCGCGACACCCATACCAAGGTGGACCTGCCGCGCGGCATCTACTTCGACCAGGACTGGGGCGCACTGCGCAAGGTGATGCCAGTCGCCTCCGGCGGCATTCACGCCGGCCAGATGCACCAGCTGATCGACCTGTTCGGCGATGACGTCGTGCTGCAGTTCGGCGGCGGCACGATCGGCCATCCGCAGGGCATCCAGGCCGGTGCCACCGCCAACCGCGTGGCGCTGGAAGCCATGGTGCTGGCGCGCAACGAAGGCCGCGACATCGCCAACGAAGGTCCGCAGATCCTGCGCGACGCCGCCAAGTGGTGCAGCCCGCTGGCCGCCGCGCTCGATACCTGGGGCGAAATTTCCTTCAACTACACGCCGACCGACACCTCGGACTTCGTGCCGACGCCCTCGGTCGCCTGAGCGGCCGGACCGCCTGCTCCCCCTGTGGGAGCGGCGCCCCACTGCGATCAGCGCGTCATCAGGCACCAACGCGGTGTCTGTGCCCATCGCGGCGGGGGCGCCGCTCCCACAGCCCCCTTCTTACCGGAGAACCACCATGCGCATTACCCAAGGCACCTTCTCTTTCCTGCCCGACCTGACCGACGCGCAGATCCGCGCCCAGATCGAATACTGCCTGGCCCAGGGCTGGGCGGTCGGCATCGAGTACACCGACGATCCGCACCCGCGCAACACCTTCTGGGAAATGTACGGCAACCCGATGTTCGACCTGCGCGACCCGGCGGCCATCATGCTGGAGGTGAAGGCCTGCCGCGACACCTTCCCGCAGCGCTACATCCGCGTCACCGCCTTCGATTCGACCCACGGCACCGAATCGGTGGTGCTGTCCTTCATCGTGAACCGGCCGGACGCCGAGCCGGGCTTCCGCCTGATCCGCACCGAAGAGCCGGGCCGCACGCTGCGCTACTCGATCGAGAGCTACGCGGTGCAGGCCAGCCCCGAAGGCGCGCGTTACTGAGCCGGCCGCGATGGACGCCGCCACCCTGATCCAGACCGTGCCGGCTGCCGCCGGCGAGGCGACGTCGCCACGCGCGATGTTCGCCTCGTCCGGCGTGCAGGCGCTGCTCGAACAGCTCGACGCCGAGCTGGTCGGGCTGGCGCCGGTCAAGGGCCGCATCCGCGACATCGCGGCGCTGCTGCTGATCGACCGGCTGCGCGCGCAGCAGGGCCTGCAGTCGCAGCCGCCCTCGCTTCACATGTGCTTCACCGGCAACCCGGGCACCGGCAAGACCACGGTCGCGCTGCGCATGGCCGAAGTGCTGCGCCAGCTCGGCTATGTGCGCAAAGGTCATCTGGTGGCGGTCACCCGCGACGACCTGGTGGGCCAGTTCATCGGCCATACCGCGCCCAAGACCAAGGAAGTGATCAAGAAGGCCATGGGCGGCGTGCTGTTCATCGACGAGGCCTACTACCTGTACCGGCCGGAGAACGAGCGCGACTACGGCCAGGAGGCGATCGAAATCCTGCTGCAGGTGATGGAGAACCACCGCGACGATCTGGTGGTGATCCTCGCCGGCTACCGCGACCGCATGGACACCTTCTTCTCCAGCAATCCGGGCATGGCGTCGCGCATCGCGCACCACATAGATTTCCCGGATTACAGCGAGGACGAGCTGATGCGCATCGCCGAGCTCATGCTGGGCGGCCTGAACTACCGCTTCGACGGCGACGCGCACGAGGCTTTCGCGCGCTACATCGCGCTGCGCCGCCAGCAGCCGCATTTCGCCAACGCGCGTTCGGTGCGCAACGCGCTGGACCGCATCCGGCTGCGCCACGCCACCCGCCTGTTCGGCGCCGACGCCGCGCCCGACCGCGACGCGCTGTGCCGGCTCGAAGCGTCGGACGTGCTGGCCAGCCGCGTATTCGCGGCCGACGGAAAGGACGACCTTCATGCGTCTTGATGCCCTCATCTTCGACGTGGATGGCACGCTGGCCGACACCGAAGAAGCGCACCGCACCGCCTTCAACCTCGCCTTCGAACAGCTGGGCCTGGGCTGGAAGTGGACTCGCGCCGACTACCGCCGGCTGCTCACCACCACCGGCGGCAAGGAGCGCATCGCGCGCCACATCGCGTCGCTGGACCTGAGCGAAGCCGACCGCGCCGACCTCGGCACCCGCATTCCGCAGATCCACGCGATCAAGACCCGGCTGTACAGCGCGGTGGTGCGCGACGGCGCGGTGCCGCTGCGCACCGGTGTGGCCCGGCTGCTGGACGAAGCCGCCGCCGCCGGCTGCCGGCTGGCGATCGCCAGCACCACCACCGCCGCCAATGTCGACGCGCTGCTGCACGCCACGCTGGGCACGCGCGCGCTCGACCTGTTCGGCGTCATCGCCTGCGGCGATCAGGTGGCCGCCAAGAAGCCGGCGCCCGACATCTACCTGCTGGCCATGCAGCACCTCGGCGTGCGCGCCGAGCACGCGATCGCCTTCGAGGATTCGGACAACGGCCTGCGCGCCGCCCACGCGGCCGGTCTGTGGACCGTGGTCACGCCGACCTACTGGAGCGAGGACCACGACTTCTCCGACGCCGACCTGCTGCTGCCGCATCTGGGCGAACCGGCCATCCCGCTGGCCGGCGAACCGGGTGGCCGGCTGCGCGAAGCAGCCTGGCTGTCCTTCGCCGAACTGAGCGGCCTGCGCGAGGAGGCCCTGTCATGAGCGTACGCATCGCCCCCAGCCTGCTGTCGGCCGACTTCGCCCGCCTCGGCGACGAGGTGAGCGCGGTGATCGAAGCCGGCGCCGACCTCATCCATTTCGACGTGATGGACAACCACTACGTGCCCAATCTGACGGTCGGGCCGCTGGTGTGTCAGGCGATCAGGCCGTATGCGGTGCGCGGGCCCGGCCATGAGCCGGTGCCCATCGATGTGCACCTGATGGTGAAGCCGGTCGATGCGCTGATTCCGATGTTCGCCCAGGCCGGCGCGTCCATCATTTCCTTCCACCCGGAAGCGAGCGAGCACATCGACCGGACCGTGCAGCTCATCCGCTCGCACGGCGTGAAAGCCGGACTGGTGCTGAACCCGGCCACGCCGCTCAGCGTGCTCGACCACGTGCTGGACCAGCTCGACCTGGTGCTCATCATGTCGGTGAACCCGGGCTTCGGCGGCCAGCGCTTCATCGAATCCGCACTGCCCAAGATCGAGGCAGTGCGCCGGCGCATCGAGGCCAGCGGCCGCGACATCTGGCTTGAGGTCGATGGCGGCGTCAATGCCGACAACGCCGCGCGCGTCGCCGCCGCCGGCGCCGACACGCTGGTCGCAGGTTCCGCCGTATTCACCGGCGGCCGCTACGCCGATTCCATCCGCACGCTGCGCGAACGCGCCCTCGCCGGCCGCGCGCAGACCCTCGCCCACGAGTCCTCTCATGACTGACAAGAACATCCCCGACCTGAGCCGCATCCACGCCATCGCCTTCGACCTCGACGGCACGCTGGTCGATAGCGCCGCCGACATCTGGCACGCGCTGAATGTCGGCCTGTCCACCGCCGGCCTGCCGACTGTCGACCTCGTCACCGTACGCGGCTGGATAGGCGGCGGCCCGGACAGGCTGATCGCGCGCGCGCTCGCCCACCTCGGCCGCACCGACGACGCCACGCTGCCGGCCCGGCTGCGCGCCGCCTTCGACCGTGCCACGCTGGCCGCGCCGCTGGACCACGGCATGGTCTATGACGGCATCGAGGAAATGGTGGAAGGGCTGTACGCGCTGTGCCCGCTGGTGGTTGTGACCAACAAGCCCACGCCGCTGGCGCGCGCAGTGCTCGCCGCCGCCGGCCTGCTGCCCTTCATGTCCACCGTCCATGGCGGCGACCGCGAAGAGCTGCTCAAGCCCTCGCCGTCCATGCTGGTCGATGCATCGGACCGGCTGGCGGTCAGCACGGCCCAGCTGCTGATGGTGGGCGACAGCGCCGCCGACCTGCTGGCGGCCAAGGCCGCAGGCTGCCCGGTGGCGCTGGTCGGCTGGGGCTATGGCGAGCATGCCTCCGCCCCCGGCGTCACGCCCTGGCCACTGACCCGCCCGGCCGAACTGCTTGCCGCGATGAGCGCGCGCTTCGAGGAACAGACCGAATAGTCACCACATGCCCGCGCAGCGCCGCACAGACGGCACGCGCTCAGGAATTCACATCAAGGGAGGAGAAATCATGCCCACAGGCGGACGCACCACGCTGGTCCAGTACCTGATCGAAGAACGCCGTCGTCATCCGGAGGCGACCGGCGACCTCAATGCGCTGATCACCGACGTCGCGCTCGCCTGCAAGGCGATCTCGCGCAAGGTGGCTTTCGGCGGGCTGGCCGGCGTACTGGGCTCGGCCGGCAGCGGCAATGTGCAGGGCGAGGAACAGAAGACGCTGGACGTGCTCAGCAACCAGATCTTCCTGCGCGCCAACGAATGGGGCGGCCACGTCGCCGCGATGGCGTCGGAAGAGCTGGACGACATATCGCTGCCGCCGGGCCAGTACCCGCGCGGCAAGTACCTGCTCGCCTTCGACCCGCTGGACGGCTCGTCCAACATCGACGTGAACGTGTCGGTCGGCAGCATTTTCTCGATCACCCGCGCGCCCGATCCGGACCGCGAAGCGACCACCGCCGACTTCCTGCAGCCGGGCCGCGAACAGGTGTGCGCCGGCTACGCGATCTACGGCCCCTCCACCATGCTGGTGATCACGCTGGGCAGCGGCACCCACGGCTTCACGCTGGACCCGGTGCTGGGTGAATGGGTGCTCAGCCACCCGGACCTGAAGGTGCCGTCGGCCACCCGCGAATTCGCGATCAACGCGTCCAACAGCCGCTTCTGGGAGCCGGCGGTGCGCCGCTATGTCGATGAGTGTCTGGCCGGCCGCACCGGCCCGCGCGAAGCCGATTTCAACATGCGCTGGATCGCCTCGCTGGTGGCGGAAACCCACCGCATCCTGATGCGCGGCGGCGTGTTCCTGTACCCGAAGGACAACAAGGATCCGGCCAAGCCCGGCCGCCTGCGCCTGCTGTACGAAGCCAGCCCGATCTCCTTCCTGATCGAGCAGGCCGGCGGCCGCGCCAGCACCGGACGCAGCCGGCTGATGGACGTGCAGCCGGAGGCGCTGCACCAGCGCATCGGCTTCGTGTTCGGTTCGGCCGACGAGGTCGAGCGCATCGAGGCCTACCACCGCGAACCGGCGGACGACTTCCGCTCACCGCTGTTCGGCAAGCGCGGCCTGTTCGCCGACATCGTCTGAACGCACACCCGATTCCGCACCCTTCCGCGAGGTTTTCCATGTCCGCGAAACACCCCATCGTCGCCATCACCGGTTCGTCCGGTGCCGGCACCTCGTCGGTCACCCGCACCTTCGAGAACATCTTCCGCCGCGAAAACGTATCGGCCGCCATCATCGAAGGCGACAGCTACCACCGCTACGACCGCGCCGAAATGAAGAAGGCCATGGCCGAAGCCGAAACCGGCGGCCGGCCGCACTTCAGCCACTTCGGCGAAGACGCCAACCTGTTCGCCGAGCTGGAACAGCTGTTCCGCGACTACTCGGAAAGCGGCACCGGCCGCAGCCGCAAATACCTGCACAACGACGAGGAAGCCGCGCCCTACCAGCAGCCGGCCGGCACCTTCACGCCGTGGGAGCCGCTGCCGGACAGCGAACTGCTGTTCTACGAAGGCCTGCACGGCGGCGTGAAGACCGAACATGTTGATGTATCCCGGTACGCCGATCTGCTGATCGGCGTGGTGCCTGTCATCAACCTCGAGTGGATCCAGAAGATCCACCGGGACCGCAGCACCCGCGGCTATTCCACCGAAGCCGTGACCGACGTCATCCTGCGGCGTATGCACGACTACGTGCATTACATCTGCCCGCAGTTCACGCGTACCCACATCAACTTCCAGCGCGTGCCGGTGGTCGATACCAGCGACCCCTTCATCGCACGCACGATACCCACCGCCGACGAAAGCCTGGTGGTGATCCGCTTCGCCAACCCGCGCGGTTTCGACTTCCCCTATCTGCTCAGCATGCTGCACGACTCCTTCATGTCGCGCGCCAACACGCTGGTGGTGCCGGGCGGAAAGATGGAACTGGCGATGCAGCTCATCTTCACGCCGATGATCCTGCGTCTGATCGAACGCCGCCGCCAGCAGCGGGCCGCCTGAGGAGAGCGCGATGAACGACATGAACGCCCCGCTCTTCCTGCGCAGCCAGTGCGCCAACGCGATCCGTGCGCTGGCGATGGACGCGGTGCAGGCCGCGAACTCCGGCCACCCGGGCATGCCCATGGGCATGGCCGACATCGCCGAGGCGCTGTGGCGCCACCACCTGAAGCACGACCCGGCCGACCCGCAGTGGCCGGACCGCGACCGCTTCGTGCTGTCGAACGGCCACGGCTCAATGCTGCTGTATGCGCTGCTGCATCTCACCGGCTATGACCTGCCGATGGACGAGCTGCGCCGCTTCCGCCAGCTGCATTCACGCACGCCGGGCCACCCTGAGATCGACGTCACGCCGGGGGTGGAAACCACCACCGGCCCGCTGGGCCAGGGCATCGCCAACGCGGTCGGCATGGCACTCGCCGAAAAGCTTCTGGCCGCCGAATTCAACCGGCCGGGCCACACGGTGATCGACCACCGCACCTGGGCCTTCGTCGGCGACGGCTGCCTGATGGAAGGCATCAGCCACGAAGTATGTTCGCTGGCCGGCACCTGGAAGCTGAACAAGCTGGTGGTGTTCTACGACGACAACGGCATCTCTATCGATGGCGACGTGAGCGGCTGGTTCACCGACGACACGCCGGCCCGCTTCGAAGCCTATGGCTGGGCCGTGGTGCGCAATGTGGACGGTCACGACCCGGTGGCGCTGGACGCCGCCATCGCGGCCGCCCACGACAGCGACAAGCCGGTGCTGGTGTGCTGCCGGACGCGCATCGGCCAGGGTTCGCCCAACCGCGCCGGCACCGCCAAGGCGCACGGCGAGGCGCTGGGCGACGCCGAGATCGCGCTCACCCGCGAAGCGCTGGGCTGGAGTGCGGCACCCTTCGAGATTCCGGAGGCCCTGCGCGCCGCCTGGTCGGCGAAGGAGCGCGGCGCTGCCTCGCATCGCGCCTGGCAGCAGCGGGTCGACAACTATGCCAAGGCCTTTCCGGAACTGGCCGCCGAACTGCGCCGGCGCCTGCGCCGCGACGCCCCGCTCACGTCGGACGCGCTGCGTGCGCTCGAAGCCGCCTGCGAAGCCGCCGAAGCGCGCGCCGCATCGGTGGCCACCCGCAAGGCTTCGCAGGACACGCTGCACATCGTGGCACCGGCCATTCCGGAACTGCTGGGCGGCTCGGCCGACCTGACCGGCTCCAACCTGACCGACTGGAAGGGCCACCGGCCGCTGAAGGGCGACGGCACTGGCAACCACGTGCACTACGGCGTGCGCGAATTCGGCATGTCGGCGGTGATGAACGGCATCGCGCTGCACGGTGGCTACCGTCCGTACGGCGGCACCTTCCTCACCTTCTCCGACTACGCGCGCAACGCGATACGCATGTCGGCGCTGATGAACCTGCCGGTCACCTATGTGTTCACCCACGACTCGATCGGCCTCGGCGAAGACGGCCCGACCCACCAGCCGGTGGAACACGCGGCCAGCCTGCGGCTGATTCCCGGGGTCGAAGTGTGGCGGCCGGGCGATGCCACCGAAACCGCGGTGGCCTGGCGCGAGGCGCTGCGGCGCGGCACGGGTCCGCAGCCGGGCCCGGCCTGCTTGCTGCTGTCGCGCCAGGCGCTGCCGCATGCCGGCGACGGCACGCCGCGCATCGACGACATCGCGCGCGGCGGCTACGTGTTGCGCGCGCCACGCGACGCCCGGATCTGCCTGATCGCGACCGGCTCCGAAGTGGGCGTCGCGCTGCTGGCGGCAGAACTGCTGGCGGCGGACGGCATCGCCGCCCGCGTCGTGTCCGTGCCCTGCATCGAGGTATTCGAACGGCAGGACGCGCACTGGCGCGAATCGGTGATTCCGCGTGCGCTGCCGCGCATCGCGGTGGAAGCCGGCAGCACCGGACTGTGGTGGAAGTACGTCGGCGAGCGCGGCGATGTGGTCGGCCTGGACCGCTTCGGCGAGTCGGCACCGGCCGGCCAGCTGTTCCAGCAGTTCGGCATCACGCCGGACGCCGTGGCCGCCCGCGCGCGCGCCCTGCTCGCCACGACGGAGCAGCCGTGAGCGTGCGCGTCGCGGTCGACGGCAGCGGCGCGATGGCGGCGAGCGTGCTGCACGCGCTGGCCGGCCGGGACGATCTGGATCTGGTCGTACTGAACACGCCGGGCGGGGATGCCGGGGGTGCCGGCATCGTCCCGCGCAGCCGCGAGCGCGACGCGCGCCGCCTGCCGTGGAAGCGGCATGCGGTCGACATCGTGTTCGACTGCAGCGGCCGCGACGCGCGCACCCATCTGGCCGCCGGTGCGCGGCGGGTACTGAGCTGCGCGCCGGCCGCCCGCGGGGCCGACACCACGGTCGTGTATGGCGTGAACCACCGCGCGCTGCGACCCAGCCACCGCGCGGTACACGGCGCCTGTCGCGCCACCCACGGCATCGCGCCGGTGGCGCGGGTGCTGCACGACGCGCTGGGCATTTCCAACGCCATGCTCACCGCGGTGTACAGCCGCCCGCACGACGTCGAGGGCGACGGCTTCGCGCTGCCGCTGCGCACCGGCGCCGCCGATCACCTGCACCGGGTGCTGCCCGAACTGGACCACTGTTTCGACGAAACCGAACCGATGCGCATGCCCGGCGTGCACGCCTCGCTGATCGGCATGGTGTTCGTCGCCGAGCGCACCACCACGGTCGAGGAGGTGAACAGCCTGATGCAGGCCGCCGCCTTCGGCGACTGGGCGGACATCGTGCGCTACGGCGACACGCCGTTCAGCACCGCGCTGTCCGACCGCGACACCCGCTCGTGCATCTTCGAAGCCGGCTGGACCCAGGTGTCCGGCCGCGTGGTGAAGGTGTGCGCCGGCTACCGCGGCGACCGCGGTTACGCGTACCGCATGGTCGATACCGCCGCCGTATGGAAGGCGTCGTGACGCGACGCCTTCAAGCCTGAAACCGCAGCCGTCAGGACGTCCGCGTCCCCGTCTGGCCTGCCACCCGATTTTCTTTTCGCACCGTCCTTCAAGGAGAACCGCATGCCCATGATTTCCCTGCGCCAGCTGCTCGATCACGCCGCCGAACACGGCTATGGCGTGCCCGCTTTCAACATCAACAACCTGGAACAGATACAGGCCATCATGCAGGCAGCGCAGAAGGTGAATGCGCCGGTCATCCTGCAGGCCTCGGCCGGCGCCCGGAAGTACGCCGGCGAGCCCTTCCTGCGCCGCATGGTGGAAGCGGCCGCGGAAATGTATCCGGAGCTGCCCATCGTGCTGCACCAGGACCACGGCGCCAGCCCGGCAGTGTGCGTGCAGGCCATCCGCTCCGGCTTCACCAGCGTCATGATGGACGGCTCGCTGATGGAGGACGCGAAGACGCCGGCCAGCTACGAGTACAACGTGGACGTGACCCGCCGCGTGGTCGACATGGCGCACGCGGTCGGCGTGTCGGTCGAAGGCGAACTGGGCTGCCTCGGCTCGCTGGAATCCGGCACCGCCGGTGAGGAGGACGGCGTTGGCGCAGCCGGCGTGCTCACCCACGACCAGATGCTGACCGACCCGGACCAGGCCGCCGAGTTCGTCGCCGCCACCGGCGTCGACGCGCTGGCCATCGCCATCGGCACCAGCCACGGCGCCTACAAGTTCAGCCGCAAGCCGACCGGCGACATTCTCGCCATCGACCGCATCAAGGCCATTCACGCGCGCATCCCGAACACCCACCTGGTGATGCACGGCTCGAGCAGCGTGCCGCAGGACTGGCTGGGCATCATCCGCGAGCACGGCGGCGACATCCGCGAAACCTATGGCGTGCCGGTCGAGGAAATCCAGGAAGGCATCCGCCACGGCGTGCGCAAGGTAAATATCGACACCGACATCCGGCTCGCCATGACCGGCGCCATGCGCCGCGCCATGGCCAAGGACCCGTCCGAATTCGACCCGCGCAAGTTCATGAAGGACGCCATGGCCGCCGCCCGCGACCTCTGCATCGAACGCTTCGAAGCCTTCGGCTGCGCCGGCATGGCCGGGCGCATCGTGCTGCGCAAGGCGGCGTAAAGGCTGCAGCACCGTTTTCGCAGGCGGCCGATCGCGGCGGGGCGCCGCTCCCACTGGAAAAGCGCAGCTCGTGGCAGTTGCCGTGGGAGCGGCGCCCCGCCGCTATGCAGCCCATGCATGGCCGCAGGCGGTTTCAGTCCGCCATCGGGCAGACGCCGTCCTGCCTTACGACGTCGAATCGGTCCGCGGCAGTTCGAGCGCGAATTCGGCGCCGCCCTGCGGGTGGTTGCGCGCAGTCAGCGTGCCGCCGTGCTGTTCGACGATGCCGTAGCTGATGGACAGGCCCAGGCCGGTGCCCTTGCCGACCGGCTTGGTGGTGAAGAACGGTTCGAAGATGCGCGACAGGTATTCGTCGGGGATGCCCGGGCCACTGTCGCGCAGGGTCATGCGCACGGTGTCGCCACGGCTTTCGCAGGCAAGGTCGAGGCGGACGGTCTGGCCGTCGCTGCCGGCGGCGTCGCAGGCGTTCTGCAGCAGGTTCATCACCACCTGCTGCAGCTGGCCGGCGCTGCCCTGCACGATGCAGGGTTCACCCGGCGTCCAGTCCAGTTCGATGTCGGCGGTGCTGCCCTTGCGTATCCAGTGGATGGCGCGGCGGATGACGGTGTTCAGATCCACCGGCTCACGCGTGCCGGAATCGACCGCGGAAAAGCGTTTCAGGCCATTGACGATGTCGGCGGTGCGCTGGGCACCTTCGACCGTGCCTTCGATCAGCGAAGGCAGGTCCTTCAGCAGGTGTTCGATGCGCAGCTTCACCCGCATGTCGGCCAGCTCTTCGTCGCTGGCGCCTTCGTGCACCGCGTCGATGTAGCGGCCCATGCGCTCGCTGTATTTCTTCAGCGCATGCACGTTGCCGAGCACGAAGCTGATCGGGTTGTTCAGTTCGTGCGCGACGCCGGCGACCAGCCGGCCGAGCGAGGCCATCTTTTCGGAATGCAGCAGCTGCTGCTGCGCCAGCTTGAGCGCCTCGTGCGCCTCGCGCAGTTCGTGATAGGCGCGTTTCAGTTCGGCGGTGGGCCGGCCGACGAACACGGTGCCGGCGCGCCGGCCGTTGCGCGCGAAGCGCGGCGTGAGGTTCGCGTCCACCGGCACCGGGCGGCCTTCGGCATCGAGCAGGTTCAGTTCGGCCGCGGCGCCACGGCGTGACGGATTGGCGTCGCCCAGAATGCCGCGCAGCCGCGCCGCGCTGTCGTTGTCAGCGAGCAGCGCATACACCGGCGTGCCGTGCAGCAGATCGTCGCTGCGGCCGACCAGTTCGCACAGCGCGGCATTGGTTTCCTCGATCTCGCCGCGCTCGTTGCACACCAGCAGCACGTCCGACATGGCGGACATGACGCTGAAGATGAACTGCTGCGACTCCTCCAGCTCGACGTTCTTCTGTTCGAGCGCGATTTCGTCGCTCACCAGCTGCGAATACACCTCGTCCATGCGCTGGATCACGTCCAGCCAGGTCGCCTCGTCCACGCCCTCGATATGGGCGCGCGCCAGCAGGTGTTCGGTGTCGGCGGAAGCTTTCGGACTGTCCGGGGTGTGGGGCATGACGGCGCTCGGCGCGAAGTTCAGGCCGCCATGCTAGCCGCAGCGCGGCGCCAGTGGCCGGGCGGCTGGCCGAAACGCTGGGTGAAGCGGCGGGTGAAGGCACTCTGGTCGGCAAAGCCGGTGTCGGCCGCGATGTCGGCCAGCGTGCGCTCAGGGCGGTCGAGCAGGGCGAGGGCGGCGTCCAGCCGCAGCCGGGTCAGGTAGCGGTGCGGCGCTTCGCCGAAGGCATCGACGAACAGGTCGTGGAAGCGCCGCGGGCCGTAGCCGAAATGCGCGGCCAGCACCGCCAGCGACGGCGGCTCGCCGGCGTGGGCGCGCAGCCAGCCGTCGATGCGGGCGACCGGAAAGCGGCGGGCGTCGTCCGCTGCCGGGGTAGCGTGCAGCCGGCGTGCCAGATCGTCGGCGAAGCGGGCGGCCAGCATCCAGTGGCGCGGCCGCGACACGCTGCTGTCGCGCACGCCCAGCAGCGGCTGTACCCGGCCACGCAGCGGGGCGTCGATCAGGAAGGGCTGCGGCCGCTCGAACAGTGCGCGGGGCAGGGCGACAGAATCGGCCGGCAGATCCACCACCAGCTGGCGGTTGTCGTGGTCGAGGCCACGGTAGTCGTGCCGGGTGCCGGCCGGAATCACCAGACCGGCGCCGGCATCGACCCGGTGCAGGTGGCCCTCCACCTCCAGTTCGGTCCCGCCGTCGCCGCCCAGCACCACCTGATGGAAGTCGTGCGCGTGCCCGGCCGGTTCGGCGGCGTAGCAGCGGGTATCGACATTGGGATCGGCGGCGTGCATGGCATGACTTTCAGCGACGCCGGCACAGTAGCACGCCGCCCAGGGCCAGCGCGAAACCGCCGATCTGCAGCGGACTGAGTCGCTCGCCGAACAGCAGTGCCGCCTGCACCGCGGCCAGCGGCGGCACCAGCAGCACCAGCACGCTCACCCGCGCGGCCGAGCCCTGACGCACCATCCACACCAGCAGCGTGCTGCCGATGGCCGACAGACCGAGCACCGCCCACGCCAGCGCGCCCCAGAGCGCGACACCCGGCACCCACAGCGACTCGCCGAGCAGCAGCGCCGCCACGCCGGTGACCAGCGCGCCTGCGGCGTTCTGCAGCGCGCTGGAGCTGGACAGATCGGTCGCCGCGATCGAGGTTTTCTGGATCAGCGTACCGGCGGTGATGGCGGCCACCGACAGCAGGGCGACCGCCAGCACCCCGGGCGACAGCGCTTCCGGCCCCACCGTGGCCAGATGCGGCGCAAGCACCAGCCCGACGCCCAGCGCGCCGGCCAACAGTCCACCCCAGAAATGACGGCCCAGCGGCTCACCGAACAGCCGCTGGGCGACCAGGGCGGTCAGCATGGGCTGCAGCGTGGCGAGCAGCGCCATCACCGCGGGCGACAGGCCGTGCGACACCGCCCAGTAACCGCCCCCCATGTACACACCCTGAAGCAATGCACCGGCGATCAGATGCGTGGGCCACTGATCGCGCGCCGGCCAGCGTGCACCAGCGGCGAACGCGATGCCTCCGAACAGCAGCGTGGTGAGCACGAAGCGCGCGCACAGGAAGAGGCCGGGGGCGGCCGCACCGTCGATGGCCCGGGCGACGATGAAGCCGGTGGACCAGACAAGCACGAACAGTACGGGAGCAAGCAGCGCGGACACGGCAAGGGCGGAGGGACGGAAAGCGACAGTCTGCCGCCGTCCGGGCAGTGCTGTCTTGTCGAAAACTGCAGCGCTGACCGGCTCAGTCCGCTTCGAACTGCCGCCGCACGAAGGCCCACACCATGCGCGACGCGTCAGGCCCGCTGGCATCGCCGTGCGGCTCGCGCGCATCGCCGCCGCTCCAGGCATGACCGAGGCCCTCGATCTCGCACAGCATGCTCACGGTGCGGCGGCCCTTGCGGTAACGGGTCATGGTCATCGGCAGGCGCGAGCCGCGCTGCACCCGGGTGGCGCTGCCGGCACGGGCGCCCGCCTGCTCCGCCCAGAGCTGCGCCGCGGCACGGCCGCATTCCGGCCACACCACGCGGTCACGCGAGCCGTGAATGACCAGCAGAGGCGGCCACGGCGGACCCGGTTCCGGTGCCGCGGGGGAACGTTGCCCGCGCATGGCCGCCAGCGCGTCCGAGGCCGCGTCGGCACACCCTGGCGCCACACCGGAATGCATGACCACCGCACGGAAGCGGGCAGGGTGGCGGGTGGCCAGCAGCGCGGCCATGCTGGCACCGGCGGACAGGCCGGCCAGCGCGATGCGCGCCGGATCGACCGGGTGGAACAGGCAGACCTGATCGATGGCCGCCATCAGGCAGGACATTTCGCCCGGGGCCCGGCGCGAACGGGTGCCGAACCAGTTCCAGCAGCCCTGCGCGTTCGCGCTGCGCTCATGCAGCGGATACAGCACCATGAAGCGCTCGCGCGCGGCAATGCGGTTCATGCGCGTGCTGAGCGCGAAGCCGCGGTCGTCCTGCCCGCATCCGTGCAGCATGACCAGCAGCGGCAGTTTCTCGCCGCGGCGTAGGCCACGCGGGCGGAACAGGTGGAAACGCCGCATCCCGCCCAGACCCAACGCCTGGCCGGCCATCCAGTCGCCATCGCCGGGGGGCGCGCGCATGCGTTCGGCCGCGCTGTCGAGCGCGCGGCGCAGCACGCGGCGACCGGAGCGCAATGTCGATCGCGTCATCGCGGACACCACGCGTCCCATCGAACGGGCGAGGGCAGATTGCCCACGGCGGCGCGCCATATTCAAGGCGCCCCGGCCGCGCGCATTGCAGCGGCATGACGGACAGTCATCGACATCGTGAGCGGAGCCGTACGGTGAAAAGCCCCAGTCTAAGCGGCGGGGCGACGACTGCGTCGCATCTGACACAGCGCTGTTCCGGTCGAGATGTAATCGGTCATTTCAGGACGATCACCCGGCCGCGTCAGGTGAAACCATTTGCATCGTGGGAGATCGCGCAGGATGATGTGGCCGTCAGGCATCATGCCGACGGGATGACGCGCACGCCAGTCAGCCTGCTGTCCGTCCATCCTCCCGGAATGCGCGCCCGCAGAGGCGCCATTCCAGAGTCTTGTCTGGGGCCCTGCGATGAAGTGTCCATCCATTCTTCCGTCCGAACCTGAAAGGCTGCGGTCGCTCGATGCCTATGGTCTGGGCAGCGACCGCCCGCTGCCCAGCCTGGATCCGGTGGTGCGCATCGCCGCCCGCATGTTCGGCATGCCGGTTGCCGCGGTAAATCTGATCGGCAGCGACCACGTTTTCTTCGCGGCCAGCACCGGCATCGACGAGCCGGTCGACATGAGCCGTGACGTGTCCTTCTGCGCGCACGCGATCAATCAGGGCGACGTGATGGTGGTGCCCGACGCGCTGACCGACGAGCGCTTTCATGACAACCCGCTGGTGACCGGTCGCGCCTGCCTGCGCTTCTATGCCGGCGTACCGCTGCTGTCGCCGGACGGGCACGCCCTCGGCGCGCTGTGCGTGATCGACAGCGTCCCGCACAAGGATTTCAGCGACGAGGACTGCGAACGTCTGCGCGAGCTGGCCCGCATGGCGGCCGACCGCCTCGAACTGCGGCGGATCGAGGTGGCGCCCGAGCACAGCCGCCCGGCCTTCGACGAATTCGCGCGCAACGCCCCGAACCCGCTGATCGCCTTCGACGCCGACGCGCGGCTGATCGGCTGCAACGGTGCCGCGGCCATGCTGCTGGGCCGCACCCCGGAACAGGGCCTCGGCGAGCCGGTGGACACGCTGCTGCCGGAACGCGATCGCGTCGCCTTCCGCGCACTGCTCGCGCCTGCGGTCGCGCAGGGCTCGCTCGACGGACTGGCGGTGCCCAAGGACATCATCGGCCTGCGCACCGACGGCGTCGAACTGCTGCTCGGGCTCACGCTGTTCCTGCACCGCGAACCGGATGGCATCACCTTCAGCGCCCACCTGCAGGATTGCAGCGAGCGCCGTGAGCGCGAGAACGCGCTGCGCCGCATGGCCAGCACCGACGGCCTGACCGGGCTGGCCAACCGCGCCGGCTTCTTCCGCCGGGTCGAAGAGGTGCTGACCCGGCCGTCACCGGCGGCAGTCATCATGATCGACCTGGACGGCTTCAAGGACGTGAATGACACGCTGGGCCACGCCATCGGCGACGGCATCCTGCAGCAGGTCGGTCACCGGCTGCAGGCGCTGGTCGATGGCGACGGCGTGGCCGCACGCATCGGCGGCGACGAGTTCGCGCTGCTGCTGGCCGGCACCGCCGACCTGAGCCGCGCAGGCGAGGTGGCGCACGCGGTGCTGACGACGATAGAGGATCCCATCGTGGTTGATGGCCACGAAGTGAGGGTGGCGGCCAGCTGCGGGCTGGCGGTCGCACCGCTGCACGCCAGCGAGGCGCTGGAACTGATCAGCAATGCCGATCTGGCGCTGTTCAAGGCGAAGAGCATCGGCCGCGCGCAGTGCTTCACCTTCCAGCCGGCACTGCGCATGGAGGCGGTGGCCCGCCGCCTGTACAGCATGGAACTGCACCGCGCCGCGCACGAAGGCGAATTCCTGCTGTTCTACCAGCCCCAGGTCAGACTGTCCGACGGCGCGCTGACCGGGGCCGAGGCGCTGATACGCTGGCTGCACCCGGAACGCGGCCTGCTGGCGCCGGCCGCCTTCCTGCCGGCACTCGAGGGCGGCCCGCTGGCCGCGACCGTAGGCGCCTGGACGCTGGAAGAGGCCTGCGCACAGGCCGCCTACTGGCGTCGCAACGGCGCACCGGATTTCCGCATGGGGGTGAATCTTTTCGGCGCGCAGTTCCGGGTCGGCGACCTGACCGAACAGGTCAGATCCGCGCTCGAAAGGCACGGCCTGCCGCCGGAGGCGCTTGAACTGGAAGTGACCGAGAACATCGTGCTCGACCACGACGATCTGGTGCTGGATACGCTGCAGCGGGTGCGCGCGCTGGGGGTGGGCGTGTCCTTCGACGACTTCGGCACCGGCTTCGCCTCGCTCAGCCTGCTCAAGCGCTATCCGCTGACCCGCATCAAGATCGACCGCTCCTTCGTCGAGGCCATGCTGGAATCGGAACGCGACGCATCGGTGGTGCGCGCCATCCTCGACATCACCCGCAGTTTCGCGCTCGACAGCATCGCCGAAGGCATCGAACAGGACGTGCAGCGGATACGCCTGTTCCGCGAGGGCTGCGTGCACGGACAGGGCTATCTGTTCGGTCAGGCACTGTCCGCAGACCAGTTCGCCCAGGCTTTCGGGCTGGGCGGCGGCAGCCGGATTTCGAACGGCTGACCGAAGGTGGCGGGCGGCCTCAGTCGGTCGCCAGCGCGCGCAGCCGGGCCAGCAGGTCGGGCTGGTCCGCCACCGGCAGGCCGAACAGGTCCTGCACCGCGGCGATCAGCGCTTCGGCGTCGGGCAGCGTGCGGCGGGCGACGCTGCCGTCAGCCCGGTATTCGGACAGTTCGCGGTTGAACAGCGTCCAGCGCCGGTCGGCACCGGCGCGCGCCAGCATCAGATTGCCGGTGAAAATGGACTGCGGATGGGTGGACAGGAAGTAGCTCGACGCCTCGTAGTCACAGCCGTGCATCGGCAGGCGGCGCACCCGGTACAGATTCTTCCACTCGCCGGCCACCAGCGACTGCAGCCACCAGTAATCGTCGCGTTGCAGCAGGCGGTAGGCGCCGTGCGGCGTGCGCTGTTCGAGCCGGTCTTCCCAGTGCAGACCGGCGGTCACCGTGAGACCGCCGAAACCGACATCGACCAGGCGCGGGCCCTGCGGCGTCGTCACATCCAGCAGCATGTGCGACTGCGGGGTCAGTGCGTCTTCCGGCTGGTTCCACATCACGCGGGCCGCCAGTTCGGTCACCGTGAAGCCCAGCGCCTGCAGCGCATCGGCGAACAGACGCCCATGCTCGAAACAGTAGCCGCCGCGACCCTGCGACAGCAGCTTGTCGGTCACGCTGGCGGCATCGACCGGCACCGGTCGGCTGCGCAGCGGATCGAGGTTCTCGAACGGAATGGCGATGGTGTGCGCCAGTATCAGCGCGTCGAGCGTGCCGGCATCCGGCGCGGGTCGGTCACTGCCGGTCCAGGCGATGCGGGCGAGATAGGCGTCGAGCGGGAAGGACATGGCGGCGGCGATGGAAGACGAAGGCGCGATGATGCCGCGTGCCTCGGCCGCGGCATCATCGAACATGTCACGCCGCGCCATGAAGACTGTGCTGCACACGGCAGGCCTCGGCGCGGGCCGGGCCTGCCGCGTGGCCTTTACAGACTGCCGCCGGAGAACAGTGCCTTGCGGATCACCGCATGCACGCCCCAGTTGCCATCCACCACCTGGGTGACCGCGAAATCGACGCCGACCGACAGCAGCGAGATCGCTTCGTCCTCGCTCAGGCCCTGGGTGTCCATCAGGAAGGTGCGGCTCTTGCGGAAGGCGTCGCGCAGCGCCAGATCGACCGATGACTTGGCGTAGATGTCGCTCTGCGCCTTGTCGCCCAGCTCAGCCAGGTAGTTGGCGAAACTGAAGCCGTGGATCACCCACTCGTCCTGGGTTTCGAGCAGCGGGTATTCGAGCTTGTCCAGCGGTGTGCCGGCGAGATCGGCCTTCTTGTGCAGGATGAACTGGAAGGTGCCGGTCAGCGAGCACTCGATCGCGGTACCGCACAGTTCGGAATCGCCCTGGCCCGCGTGCGGGTCACCGACCGAGAACAGCGCGCCCTTGACCGCGACCGGGTAGTACATGGTGGCGCCCTTGCCGATGCGCCAGTTGTCGATATTGCCGCCGGTATAGCTGGGCGGGATGGAATCGACCATGTCCGCTTCCTTCGGTGCGACACCGGCCACGCCGAAGTGCGGCCGCACCGGTACGCGCACGTTCTTCAGCACGCCGTGGTTCTCTTTCACCGTCGCGTGATCGACGATGACGCCCGGGTAGTCGATGGTCTTGTGCACGACGCCGAAAGGGTCGGTCTGCGGCGTCCACTGGAAGTTGTACACCGCCTGCGCCCAGTTGCGGTCCAGCCCGGCGTCGATTTCGTAGATGGTGATCACTTCGCGGTTCTTCGGCTCGGTGATCAGGTCCTTGTAGTGGAAGCCCCACCAGGCGGCCGCATTGACGCCGAAGCTCTTGCCCTTGTACGCCGGGTTGGCGCTCGGCCGCGGCGCCACATCGACGATGCGCACCTCGAGCACGTCGCCTTCTTCCGCACCCTTCACGTACACCGGACCGGTACAGATGTGCACGCCCAGGCCTTCGCCGGCGCCCCTGCCGAACAGGCTGGCGTCCATCGGCCCGGCGCCGCGCCGGTTCACGCCCTTTTTCTTCTTGTCCCAGTGGAACACGCTCTCGGCGCCCGGGTCGCCCTTGATCATGCGGTCGTAATCGTCACCGGCGTGGTGGGTGAGCGTTTCGATGGTGACGAAATCGCCCGAACTGATTTCCACCTGCGGCTTCAGCGACTTCGAGAAATAGCCCCAGTGCACCGTGTCGGCGCTGGCCGGAATGAAGTAGTGGCTGCGCGTCTGCATCGTGCCGTCCGCCGCCCGCGCGACCGAACTGCCGACCAGACCCGCGCCCAGCGTGCCCAGCCCGGCAGCGATCGACCCTTTCAGAAGCCCCCGCCGCGACGGATCCTTGGGCGCCGGATCGTCGATATGCGGGTCACCGTTGCCATCGACCTCGACGGTCAGATGACCTTTCGAATCGCAGAAACTGCAGTGCTGATGTGCGGGATGTGTGCAGCCGGACATGTGATGCGCTCCTTATCTGGATTGGGATGGAGGCGGAAAGGGTCCTCACCTCGCGCAGCATTCGTGCCAGCCGGAAAGTGCTTTCAGATCAATGGGTAGTAGAGTGGAGGCATGCCCCCGGACGGTGCGGGCGCACTGAGGCGGCGCAGGGCGGGGATAGCCAGCTGCAGGAAAAACGACCGCCCTCGCGTGAGGGCGGAATTACCGATGTCGCAGGTATCGCTGCGGCGCGGCCGATCAATTTCGTGACACCACGAAAATGATCGGCGAGCGCAGGTCACACCTTCTTCACGAACTCCGACTTCAGCTGCATCGAACCGAAGCCGTCGATGCGGCAATCGATGTCGTGGTCGCCCTCGACCAGGCGGATGTTCTTCACCTTGGTACCCACCTTCAGCACCGAAGAACTGCCCTTCACCTTCAGATCCTTGATCAGCGTGACGGTATCGCCGTCCTGCAGCACATTGCCGTGCGCGTCCTTCCACACCCGCTGCTCATCGCCCGCAGCAGCCGCATCCCGGCTCCATTCGTGACCGCATTCCGGACAGATGAGCGAAGCGCCGTCTTCGTAGCTGAATTCGGAATGGCATTGGGGGCAGGGAGGGAGGGTGCTCACGTAGGATTCTGGAAAAAGTGGATCGGTGAGTGGGAAAACGCTTGGATGGCAGCCTGTTCACCAGCTTCATCGGCACAGGTGAAATCACCACGGGGCTTCGCGGTCGTGCCGCCAGTCTGCAGGTCGGGATCGATCTGCCCGCCCATGCGCACCTGAAGCAACGAATCAGGTGCGCATGGATAGCATCAATCACACATCAATATTCCGCGCATTCAGCGCATTGCGCTCGATGAACTCCCTGCGCGGTTCGACGTTGTCGCCCATCAGCGTGGTGAAGATTTCGTCAGCGGCGATGGCGTCTTCGATCTGCACCTTGAGCAGGCGGCGCACGGTGGGGTCCATGGTGGTTTCCCACAGCTGCTCGGGGTTCATTTCGCCCAGGCCCTTGTAGCGCTGCTTGCCGAGGTTGCGTTCGACTTCGTTGAGCAGCCAGTGGGCGGCTTCGCCAAAGGACTTCACGTCCTGCGACTTCTCACCACGCTTGACCACGGCACCTTCGCCGATCAGGCCGGCAACGGTTTCGGCGGCGTTGCGGATGCGCTGGTAGTCGCCTGACAGCAGGAATTCGCCATCGACGTGGCCGACCTTGCGGTTGCCGTGGTGCATGCGCTCGATGCGCAGCTGCCAGCCTTCGGTCTTGTCGTTGTAGTCGGCGTCGAGCTTGACGCTGGCCGGCATGACCTCGGCCAGACGCGTGACGCTGGCGCGGGCGGCGGCTTCGTCGGCGAGGTCGAGCGCGATGTTGTGTTCGAGCAAGGCGCGCAGCAGTTCGCCGTCGGCGTATTCGGCCAGACGGTCGACGATGGCTTCGGCGGTCAGGTACTCGCGCGCCATTTCTTCGAAGGCGGTGCCGGACAGCGGCTCGGCGCCTTCGCGCGGCAGCAGGCTGGCGTCGTCGAAGGCGAGCTTGAGCAGGTACTGGTTCAGCTCGTGGTCGTCCTTCACGTACAGCTCGGTGCGGCCGTGCTTGATCTTGTACAGCGGCGGCTGGGCGATGTAGATGTGGCCGCCTTCGACCAGCTCGGGCATCTGGCGGTAGAAGAAGGTGAGCAGCAGGGTGCGGATGTGGGCGCCGTCGACGTCGGCGTCGGTCATGATGATGATGCGGTGGTAGCGCAGCTTTTCAGGTTTGTACTCGTCCTTGCCGATGCCGGTGCCCAGGGTCTGGATCAGCGTGACGATTTCCTGGCTGGAAATGAGCTTGTCGAAGCGCGCTTTCTCGACGTTCAGGATCTTGCCCTTGAGCGGCAGGATGGCCTGGAACTTCCGGTCGCGGCCCTGCTTGGCGGAGCCGCCTGCGGAATCACCCTCGACCAGGTAGAGCTCGGCGTTGGCCGGGTCCTTCTCCTGGCAGTCGGCGAGCTTGCCGGACAGGCCGAAGGAATCGAGCACGCCCTTGCGGCGGGTCATGTCGCGCGCCTTGCGGGCGGCGTCGCGCGCACGCGCGGCTTCGACGATCTTGCCGCAGATGGTCTTGGCGTCGTTCGGGCGCTCGAGCAGGAAGTCGGCGAGCTTCTGTGCCACGACTTCTTCCACCGCCGGGCGCGCTTCCGACGACACCAGCTTCATCTTGGTCTGCGACGCGAACTTCGGGTCGGGCATCTTCACCGACAGCACGCAGGCCAGGCCTTCGCGCATGTCGTCGCCGGTGATGTCGACCTTGGCCTTCTTCGCGATCTCGTTTTCTTCGATGTACTTGTTGATGATGCGGGTCATCGCCGCACGCAGACCGGTCAGGTGGGTACCGCCGTCGGACTGCGGGATGTTGTTGGTGAAACACAGCACCTGTTCGGCATAGCTGTCGTTCCACTGCATCGCGACCTCGACGTCGATCTGCACGCCGTTCAGCACCGATGCGCCGGCGCTGTAGAACACGTTCGGGTGCAGCACCGTCTTGTTGCGGTTGATGTAGTCGACGAAGCCCTTCACGCCGCCGGAGAAGGCGAAGTCCTCCTCCTTGCCGCTGCGCTGGTCGACCAGCTTGATCTTCACACCGTTGTTCAGGAACGAAAGCTCGCGCAGGCGCTTGGCCAGAATGTCGTAGTGGAACTCGACATTGCCGAAAATCTCTTCGTCGGCCAGGAAGTGCACTTCGGTGCCACGCTTTTCGGTGCTGCCGATGATTTTCAGCGGCGACACCTCGACGCCCTGCTGCACCTCGATCTGGCGCTCGAGCGGCACGCCGCGCTCGAATTCGATGAAGTGCTTCTGGCCGTCGCGCCGCACCGTGAGGCGCAGCCACTTCGACAGCGCGTTCACGCAGCTCACGCCGACGCCGTGCAGACCGCCGGACACCTTGTACGAGTTCTGGTTGAACTTGCCGCCGGCGTGCAGCTCGGTCAGCGCGATTTCGGCGGCCGAACGCTTGGGCTCGTGCTTGTCGTCGAACTTGATGCCGGTCGGGATGCCGCGACCGTTGTCGGTGACCGAAATCGAGTTGTCGGTGTGGATGGTGATGACGATGTCGTCGCAGTGGCCGGCCAGCGCCTCGTCGATCGAGTTGTCGACCACTTCGAACACCAGGTGGTGCAGACCGGTGCCGTCCGACGTGTCGCCGATGTACATGCCCGGCCGCTTGCGGACGGCTTCCAGACCTTCGAGGATCTGGATGCTGCCTTCGCCGTAGCCATCGGCACTCGGAGCGGGCGCAGGATTGGGCGTGTTCGGGTTCTGTGCTTCGTCAGACATGGCGTATTCCGGTACTGCGCACGGGGTGCGCGGGGTCCATCAAAAAACGGAACGCCCGGCACGGGGCCGGGCGGGTACGGCGGGCGGCGCGGGGCTTACACGCGCATCGGCATCACGACGTACTTGAACGCGTCGGTACCGGGCAGCGTGATGAGCGCGCTGCTGTTGCCGTCGTTCAGGCGCAGGCTCAGCGTGTCGCCGCTGACGTTGTTCAGCACGTCCAGCAGGTAGCTCACGTTGAAGCCGATGTCGAGGCCTTCGCCGCTGTAATCGACTTCCAGCTCTTCCACCGCTTCTTCCTGCTCGGCATTGCTCGAAATGAGCTTCAGCGTGCCTGCGGACAGCACGACACGCACGCCCTTGAACTTCTCGTTGGTCAGGATGGCGGCGCGCTGCAGGGCCGGCAGGAAGGTGGCGCGCTGCAGCAGCAGTTCCTTCGGGTGGTCCTTCGGGATCACGCGCTCGTAGTCCGGGAACTTGCCGTCGATCAGCTTGGTGATCAGTTCGACCGAGCCGAAGCGCAGGCGGGCCTGGTTGGCGCCGAGTTCGATGTCGACCGGATCGTCGATGTCGGCCAGCTGGCGGGCCAGCTCGAGCACGGTCTTGCGCGGCAGGATCACGTCCAGCTTGCCGGTGACACCGGGCAGCGGTTCGGACACGAAGGCCAGGCGGTGACCGTCGGTGGCCACCAGACGCATTTCCTCGTCGCCGACCGACAGCAGCAGACCGTTCAGGTAGTAGCGGATGTCCTGCTGTGCCATCGAGTACTGCACCAGCGACAGCAGGCGCTTCAGCGTTTTCTGGCTCAGGCTGATCTTGGTGGTTTCGCCGTCGGCCAGCTGCATGCGCGGATAGTCCTGCGCCGGCAGGGTCTGCAGCGTGAAGCGGCTCTTGCCGGCACGCACCGTGAGCTTGCGTTCGTCGGCGTCCAGGCTCACTTCCTGACCTTCGGGCAGCGCGCGCAGGATGTCCTGCAGCTTGCGTGCGGCCACGGTGAGCGAAGCCGGCTGGGCGGCGCTGATGCTGCCGGTGGAGCGGGTACGGATCTGGATCTCGATGTCGGTGGCGAGCAGGGTGAGCGCGTCGCCTTCGATGTCGATCAGGACGTTGGACAGGATGGGCAGCGTGTGACGCTTCTCAACGATGCCGCTGACCGATTGCAGGGGCCGAAGAAGCTGTTCGCGTTCTATCTTCATTAAGAGCATTTTGTAAACCTCTGTAAACCGTTAACGTCGACCGATTTCTGTGGATAAGGCAAAAAAACGCTTCGAATTCAAAATATTGTGAGCTGTATGGTCTTCTGTATAAGCGGCCATTCCGTGGACGAACAAATGTGGATGAAAGTCGGCCCGTCGCAAAAAGGCGGACTTGTCCACACGCTTGTCCCCTGCGTTCAGACCTGTTTATCCATACACATTCACAGCTTCGTTCACAGCCTGACCTTCACTTGCGCAGCGTCTGTATGAGCACGTGCAGGTCGTGGTTCAGCACTTCATCCTTCAGTCTCAGGTCGGCGATGGTGCGACAGGCGTGCAGCACCGTCGTGTGGTCACGCCCGCCGAAGGATTCGCCGATCGCCGGATAGCTTTCCGGCGTCAGCTCCTTGGCCAGGAACATCGCCACCTGACGCGGCCGCGCGATCGCGCGCGTCCGCTTCTTCGAATACATCTCCGACACCTTGATCTTGTAGTAGTCGGAGACGGTCTTCTGGATGAATTCCAGCGTGATCTGCCGGTTGTGTGCACCGAGCAGGTCCTTCAGCGCCTCGCGCGCCACCTCGACCGAAATCGGCACGGTGTGGAAGTGCGCGAAGGCGATCACCTTCTTCAGCGCGCCCTCGAGCTCGCGCACGTTGCTGCGGATGTTCTTGGCGATCAGGAAGGCAACGTCCTCGCCCACCTTCACCCGCTCCATCTCGGCCTTCTTCTTCAGGATGGCCACCCGCATTTCCAGCTCGGGCGGCTCGATCTGCACCGTGAGGCCCCAGCCGAAACGGGTGGTCAGGCGTTCCTCGACCCCCTGGATGTTCTTCGGGTAGGTGTCACAGGTGATGACGATCTGCTTCTTCGCGTCAGTCAGCGCATTGAAGGCGTAGAAGAACTCCTCCTGCGTGCGCGTCTTGTTGTTGAAGAACTGGATGTCGTCGATCAGCAGCACGTCGAGCGAACGGTAGTAGCGCTTGAAGGCGTCGAAGCTCTTCTGCTGGTAGGCACGCACCACGTCGGCGTAATAGTCGTCGGCATGCACGTAGCGGATGACCGCGTCCGGGTTGTGCCGCATCACCTCGTTGCCCAGCGCATGCACCAGGTGGGTCTTGCCCAGACCCACACCGCCATAGATGAAGATGGGGTTGTAGGACATGCCCGGGTTCTGGGCGACCTGGACCGCGGCGGCGCGGGCGAGCTCGTTGGCGCGGCCGGTGACCAGATTGTCGAAGGTGAAGCCCGGATTCAGGCGCGAGCGGTCCCGCTCGCCACCGCCGTCGATGACGCTGCGGGTCAGGATGGCGGGTGCGGCCACCCGGGTGCTGTCGGTGCTGTCCGCGCGCAGTGCGGCGACGCGGTTCCTTTCCGGTTGTTCGGGCGCAGCGGTGCTGGCCGCCGGAGTGCGCTCGTCGGCGGCTGCCGGTGCCGGAGTGCGCGTGCCGGCTTCGGGCAGGCTGAGCCGGACCGACAGCGGCTGCGAGAAGTACTCGAGCCCCAGTGCTTCGATGCGCGAAAGATAGCGCTCACGGACCCACTGCAGCACGAACCGGTTCGGTGCGACGATGGCCAGCGAGTCGTCTTCGCTCGGGCCGATGCGCAATCCCTTGATCCAGGTCTGGTACTGCTGTGCGGGGAGTTCCTGTTCGAAGCGGCTGAGGCAGACTTCCCAAAACTGTTGCATCATGGTCTGCGTGGTCGCCGGGTCGATGTTCTGAGTTTGCGGGACAGCGTTGCGGAGGCGTCCTGACCCGTTACTGCGCGCCTGTGCCGATCGCTGCGATCGGAGGCGCCGGGTCGGCGCTGCTTTGTATGCTGTTATGAGGGAAGGATTCTAGCGATTTCGGGCCTTCTTATCCACAGGCCCGCACCTCACGAAAGCGGTTGACAGACGCCGCAGGGAGGCCGCTTTGGCGCCGCTTTCGCGCTGAGAGCCCGCAAGGGCGCCGGGCAAAAATATTTTCGGCGCCCGCTGAGCGTCCGCGTGCAAGGTCCGGAAAGGATTGACAAAGCGGGGCTTTTCCGCTGTAATCGCGCGTTTTCGCCAATACCCAGAGAGCACGCCATGAAGCGTACCTATCAGCCGTCGAAAGTCCGTCGTGCCCGCACCCACGGTTTCCTGGAGCGCATGCGCACCCGTGGTGGCCGCGCCGTCATCCGCGCCCGCCGTTCCAAGGGCCGCGCCCGCCTGGCAGTCTGACGCCAGACCCTGCAGTTTCCGGCCGGTTGGCAGGTGAGCCCGACAAGGTGAACCCCCACGCACGGTCCGGAGAGCAGGCTGCCGACATGCACAGCGGCAGTTTCGCGTTCCGTCCCGAATACCGGCTCAGAAAAACGGATGAGTTCTCATCCGTTTTTTCTTTGAGGCGTACCCAGCGCAGTCGACATTTCGTGATCCATCACGGACCGTCCGGCTGCGATGGCGCTCGTCTGGGCGTCGTGGTGGCCAAGCGCTTCCTGAAGCGCGCGAACGCCCGCAACCTGGTCAAGCGCCTGGCGCGGGAAGCATTCCGTCACCAGCGTCCGGCGCTCAAGCCGGTCGACATCATCCTGCGGCTCAACGCCCGTCCGGACGGACTGGACCGCAAGCGCCTGCGCGAAGAAATCGACGCGCTGCTGGCCCGCATGCGTCGTCCCGCCGCCGAGCCGTCGGGAGACCCGGCATGAAATCCGTCCTGCTCGGCCTGATTGCGGTCTATCGTTACGCCATCAGTCCGCTGCTGGGCCGTAACTGCCGTTTCATGCCCAGCTGTTCAGAATACGCAGGCGAAGCCATCCGCCGTCACGGCAGCGTCCGTGGCAGCTGGCTGGCACTGAAGCGCGTGTCGCGCTGTCATCCGTGGCATCCGGGCGGTTACGACCCGGTACCCTGACGCCACCTTCCGACCTTCACACGATTCCGACGATGGATACCCAACGCTCCGCTCTGTTGATCGTTTTTCTCTTTTCCATATTCATGCTGTGGGACGGCTGGCAGCGTTCCAACCAGCCGCCGGCACCGCCGGCTGCTGCGGCCGCGACCGCACAGTCGGCCGGCGCCCAGGCTCCGGTGCCGACCGTGAGTGCGCCGGCGGCACCGTCCGACGTGCCGCAGCAGGCGGCCGTGGTCGCCCAGAAGGCGGCGGTCCGGGTCGAAACCGACCTGTTCATCGCCGACGTGTCGGCCGAAGGCGGTTCGCTGATCCGTCTGGAACTGCTGAAGCACAAGGCGGGGCCGGAATCGGAAGGCAATTTCGTGCTGCTGGACAACGGCGGCAACGGCGGCCATCTCTATCATGCGCAGAGCGGCCTGATCGGCGCCGGCATGCCGACCCACAAGACGGTGTACCAGCTGCCTGAAGGCGAACTGAAACTGGCCGAAGGTCAGGACAAGGTCGAACTGAAGATGACCGCGCCCGGCCCGGACGGCATCACGGTGACCAAGGTGCTCACCTTCCATCGCGGCAGCTACCGGATCGACACCCGTTTCGACATCGCCAACGCGTCTGCTGCACCGGTGGCGGCACATGCCTACTTCCAGCTGCTGCGCGACGGCACCAAGATTTCGAGCGGCACCAGCATGCTGAGCACCTTCACTGGTCCGGCTTTCTACAGCGAGACCGGCAAGTACCAGAAGGTCGAATTCAGCGACATCGACAAGAACAAGGCGAAGTTCCAGAACAAGGCACCGGATGGCTGGGTGGCGCTGGTGCAGCACTACTTCGTGAGCACCTTCGTGCCGGCTGCTGGCGTGGAGCGCGAGTTCTTCGCGAAGAAGGTCGGTGACAACCTGTACAGCGCCGGCGTCATCGTGCCAGTGGCTGCGGCCGCGCCGGGTGCCACCGCCTCGATCGATGTGCCGCTGTACGCCGGTCCGCAGATCCAGTCCAACCTCGACGCGATGGCGCCGGGCCTGGATTACGTGGTCGATTATGGCTGGCTCAAGATCATCGCCTCGCCGATGCACTGGGTGCTGGAAAAGCTGCACGGTCTGGTCGGCAACTGGGGCTGGGCCATCATCCTGCTCACCATCCTGATCAAGGCGCTGTTCTTCCCACTGTCCGCGGCGAGCTACAAGTCGATGGCCAAGCTGCGCCTGGTCACGCCGCGCATGCAGCAGATCAAGGAACGCCATGCCAATGACCGCGTGCGCATGCAGCAGGAAATGATGGAGCTGTACAAAACCGAGAAGATCAATCCGCTTGGCGGCTGCCTGCCCATCCTGGTGCAGATTCCGGTGTTCATCGCGCTGTACTGGGTGCTGCTGGGCAGCGTTGAGATGCGCAACGCACCGTGGATAGGCTGGATCACCGATCTGTCGATCAAGGATCCGTTCTTCGTGCTGCCCATCATCATGGGTGTGACCATGTTCGTGCAGACCAAGCTGAACCCGACGCCGCCGGACCCGATCCAGGCCAAGGTGATGCTGTTCCTGCCGGTCGTGTTCACCGGCATGTTCCTGTTCTTCCCGGCCGGTCTGGTGCTGTACTGGACGGTGAATAACATCCTGTCGATCGCCCAGCAGTGGCAGATCACCCGCATGATCGAAGGTGGCAAGGCCGCGAAGGCCTGACCCACGACCACGCGGCGCAGGGGCGCCGCTCTCCCGGGGTGAGATACTCCGGCGGGGGCGGCGCCCTTTTCACGTCTGCGCCCGCCCTGAAATACCGAGCAGCCGGAGCCGTCTTCATGGGTCGGCTTCGATAAGGACAGATCAATGACCCGACCTATACCGACCGATACCATCGCGGCGATAGCCACCGCACCCGGACGGGGCGGAGTAGGGGTGATCCGTGTGTCCGGCCGTGGTGCCGAAGCAGTGGCGCGCGGCGTGCTAGGGCGGTTGCCCGCTGCGCGCCGGGCGGTGTTCGGCCGGTTCAGGGATGAAGAGGGCGGGGTGATCGATCACGGCATTGCGCTGTGGTTCGAGGCGCCGGCTTCCTATACCGGCGAGCACGTACTTGAACTGCACGGCCACGGCGGTACCGCAGTGCTGCAGGCGCTGCTCGCCCGCTGCCTGGAACTGGGCGCCCGACCGGCGCGCCCCGGGGAGTTCACCGAGCGCGCCTTCCTGAACGACCGCCTCGATCTGGCGCAGGCCGAGGCGGTCGCCGATCTGATCGACGCCACGACGACGTCGGCCGCGCGCTCGGCCATGCGTTCGCTCGATGGTGAGTTTTCCCGTCATGTGCATGGACTGGAAGAGGCGCTGGTCAATCTGCGCATGTTCGTCGAAGCGACGCTGGACTTTCCGGAAGAGGATGTCGAGTTCCTCGAACAGGCCGGTGCGCGCAACAAGCTGGCGGAAGTCATGCAGGCACTCGACCGGCTCCGCCAGCGCGCGCGCTGCGGTGCGGTACTGAGGGAAGGTCTCACCGTGGTGCTGGCCGGTGCGCCGAATGTTGGCAAGTCCAGCCTGCTCAACGCACTGGCCGGCGAAGAGCGCGCCATCGTGACCGACATCGCCGGTACCACCCGCGATACGTTGCGCGAACTCATTTCCATCGATGGCGTGCCGCTGCACGTGATCGATACCGCAGGTCTGCGCGAAACCGATGACCCGGTCGAGCAGGCCGGCATCGCCCGTACGCGCCGCGAACTGGAGCGCGCCCATGCGGTGCTGCATCTGGTCGATGCGTCCACCGGTTTCGATGCGGCGGCGCAGGCGATCGATGCGCAGTTGCCGAGAGGCCTGCCGCGCATCCGGGTGTTCAACAAGATCGATCTGCTCGACATTGCTGCGCGCAGCGAGGTGCGGGACGGTGTCGTGAATGTATGGCTGTCAGTGCGCAGCGGCGCGGGGCTCGACCTTCTGCAGAAGGCTCTGCTCGACTGTGTGGCCTGGCAGGGCGGGGCGGAAGACGCGCTGGCCGCGCGCACCCGTCACCTGCATGCGCTCGATCGGGCGGTCGATCATCTGGAAGCGGCTGGCCGCTGCATTTCGGGTGCCGTGCTGCGGCTGGAACTGTTCGCGGAAGAACTGCGTCTGGCGCATCGCGCCCTGGGCGACATCACCGGCGAATTCACCCCGGACGATCTGCTCGGCGAAATTTTCTCCCGCTTCTGCATCGGGAAATAAGGGTGTTTCACGTGGAACATCCGGTGCTGAACGCGTGCTGACGGATCTCGCGCTGCTCTGTGCCGGCGCCTTCTTCGCCGGACTGGTCGATGCCATGGTCGGGGGCGGCGGGCTGGTTCAAGTGCCGCTGCTGTTCAACGTCTTTCCTGGTGCGTCGCCGGCCACCCTGTTCGGTACCAACAAGGCGGTGAGCATCGTGGGTACCGGCTTTGCAGCCCGGCGCTATCTCGCTTCGGTCGAAATGGATTGGGCGGTGCTGGGTCGCGCGGCACTGGCGGCCTTCATCGCTTCGTACGCGGGGGCGGCGGCAGTTGGTCTGTTTCATCCGCAGGCCTTGCGCCCGGTGGTCATCGTGCTGCTGCTGGCGGTGCTGCTCTACACGCTGAAGAAGAAGGATTTCGGCGTGATGCGCGGCGCGGTCGATCATCCGCCTCGCCATGGCTTAGCGCTGATGCTCGGTGCAGGGATTGGTTTCTACGACGGCTTTTTCGGGCCAGGAACCGGCAGCTTCCTGATCTTCCTGTTCGCACGCTGCTATGCCTGGGATTTCCTGCGGGCGTCGGCCGCGGCGAAGGTGGTGAACGTCAGCACCAATCTGGCGGCACTGTCATGGTTCGTGCCGGCAGGCGCCATCATGCTCAAGGTGGCGGCAGCGATGGCGGTCGCCAATCTTGCCGGCGCTTGGGTGGGCTCTCACCTTGCAATGAAGAACGGCGCAGCTTTCGTGCGCCGTGTGTTCATCGCGGTGGTCAGCGTGCTGATCGCGCGCCTGTGCTGGGACACCTTCGCCGGTTGAGGTGGCGAGGGTGTTCCACGTGAAACATCAGAAGCCGAATCAGAAGCCGATACGGACCGGAGGCAGGATGATGGTGACGCCATCCGGGCGCGGCGCACGATAGTAGCTGTAGGGCGGCGGGCCGTAGTAGGGGTAGGGCGCATACACCGGCGCCGGATAGTAGCCATAGCGGACTGCCGGCGCGTGGTGGTGGTGATGGTGGCGATGATGGTCCCGGTGCTTCCAGTGACCATGCCTGTCGTGACCGCCATGATGGCCGTGGCGACGGTGATCATCCCAGTCGGCCAGCGCACTTCCGCTGAAGGTGAGCGCCAGCGCAGTCAGTGCAGTTCCAAGCGTTTTCATCGCAGTTCTCTGTTGGGGAACACGCCCTTACGATAGGGCTGCCGGTCGCTTAGTGCCGTAAGCAACTGTAAGGCAGTGAAACCGTGTCAACCCGGCGCCTTTATGTTCGGCGCACGACGCCGTATCATTCGCCCCCTTCCCCCTCTTTTTTGCATTGCAGCGAACATGGATTTTCCGACCCGTTACGACGTGATCGTCATCGGTGGCGGCCACGCCGGCACCGAAGCCGCGCTCGCCGCCGCGCGGGTCGGCGCCCGCACGCTGCTGCTCACCCACAACATCGAAACGCTGGGCCAGATGTCCTGCAATCCGTCGATCGGCGGCATTGGCAAAGGCCATCTGGTGAAGGAAGTCGACGCGCTGGGTGGCGCGATGGCCCTGGCCACCGACGAGGGTGGCATACAGTTCCGCACGCTGAACGCCAGCAAGGGGCCGGCGGTGCGTGCCACCCGGGCTCAGGCCGACCGTATCCTGTACAAGGCGGCGATCCGTCGCAGGCTCGAAAACCAGCCGAATCTGGATCTGTTCCAGCAGGCAGCCGCCGACCTCATCATGGACGGCGATCGCGCGGCCGGCGTGGTGACCGAAGTGGGCATCCGCTTCCACGCGAAGGCGGTGGTGCTGACTGCCGGCACTTTCCTGAACGGCAAGGTACATGTCGGGCTGCAGAATCACTCGGCCGGACGGGCAGGCGATCCGCCGGCCATCCGTCTGGCCGAAAAGCTGAAGGAACTGGCGCTGCCGCAGGGCCGGCTCAAGACCGGCACGCCGCCGCGCATCGACGGCCGCACCATCGACTATTCGGTCATGCAGCCGCAGCCGGGCGACGATCCGGTGCCGGTGTTCAGCTTCATCGGCTCGCGCGACATGCATCCGCGCCAGCTGCCGTGCTGGATGACCCACACCACGCTGCGCACGCACGACATCATCCGCGGTGGCCTCGACCGTTCGCCGATGTACACCGGCGTGATCGAAGGTGTGGGTCCGCGCTACTGCCCGAGCATCGAGGACAAGATCCACCGCTTCGCCGACCGCGACAGCCACAACATCTTCCTCGAACCGGAAGGGCTGACCACGCACGAGGTGTACCCGAACGGGATTTCCACTTCGCTGCCCTTCGACGTGCAGGTCGATCTGGTGCGCAGCATTCCCGGTCTCGAAAACGCGCACATCCTGCGTCCGGGCTATGCGATCGAGTACGACTACTACGATCCGCGCGGCCTGAAGGCGTCGCTGGAAACCAAGGCCATTCACGGGCTGTTCTTCGCCGGCCAGATCAATGGCACCACCGGTTACGAAGAGGCCGCCGCCCAGGGTCTGCTGGCCGGCCTCAATGCCGCGCGCCAGACGCAGGACCTCGACGCCTGGTGCCCGCGCCGCGACCAGGCCTATCTGGGCGTGCTGGTCGACGACCTGATCACCCGCGGTGTGTCCGAGCCCTACCGAATGTTCACGTCGCGCGCCGAATACCGACTCAGCCTGCGCGAGGACAATGCCGACCTGCGCCTGACGGATGTCGCCCGCGAAATGGGCCTGATCGACGACCTGCGCTGGGATGCCTACAACCGCAAGCGCGACGCCATCGCCGCCGAGGAGCAGCGGCTGCGTTCCACGTGGATCCGTCCGGACACGCTGCCGGCCGAAGACGCGGTGCGCGTGCTGGGCAAGGCCATCGAGCGCGAATATTCGCTGTTCGATCTGCTGCGCCGGCCGGACGTGAGCTACGACGCGCTGATGACGCTGCCCGGCGCGCCCGAGCCGATCGGCCACGCGCAGGCGATCGAGCAGCTGGACATCCTGGCCAAGTACCAGGGCTATATCGACCGCCAGCAGGACGAGGTCGACAGGCTGCGCGCGACCGAAGACACCCGGCTGCCGGACGACCTCGATTACGGCGCGGTCGGCGGCCTGTCGCGCGAAGTGCAGCAGAAGCTCAGTACGCACCGGCCGGAAACCCTGGGCCAGGCCTCCCGCATCCAGGGCATCACGCCGGCCGCGATTTCGCTGCTGCTGGTGCATCTGAAGAAACGTGCCGCGGTCCGCAACGCCGCCTGATTTTCGCCGAGTACCCCCTTCCGGGCCGGACCCTGACACCGTCCGGCTCATTGATCCGAAGTACTGCCCATCCGTCATGACCCTGCAAAACGAACTCGACGCCGGCCTCGCCGCACTGGACCTGCCGCTTACCGCGACAGCCCGTACCCGTCTGCTGCGCTACATCGCACTGATGGCCAAGTGGAATGCGGTCTACAACCTGACCGCGATACGCGAAGAATCCCGCATGCTCACCCATCATCTGCTGGATGCGCTGTCGGTCGCCCGCTTCATCCCCGAAGGTGCGACGCTGGTGGACATCGGTTCCGGCGGTGGCGTGCCCGGCATTCCGCTGGCGATCGCGCGGCCGGATCTGAGCGTGCTGTCGATCGAGCCGAATTCCAAGAAGGCCTCCTTCCAGCAGCAGGCGCGCATCGATCTGGGCATCGAGAACTTCGAGGTGCAGACCGCGCGCGCCGAGGCGGTGAACCTGCCCGAAGGCCGCGATTTCATCATTTCCCGCGCCTTCGGCGATCTGGCCGACTTCATCAAGGTGGCCGGCCACCTGCTGAAGCCGGAAGGCCGCATGCTGGCGATGAAGGGCGTCTATCCGGACGAGGAAGTGCGGGCGATACCCAAGGGCTGGTCGCTGCTGCGTTCGGAAGAACTGCAGGTGCCCGGCGTCGAAGGCGCCCGCCACCTGCTGTGGCTCGCACGCGAACTGCAGTCGGACGGCTGAGCCGGCCATGCCGCACATTTTCGCAGTCGCCAACCAGAAGGGCGGGGTGGGCAAGACCACCACCAGCGTGAACCTCGCCGCCGCGCTCGGTCAGGCCGGCCAGCGCACGCTGCTGGTCGACCTCGACCCGCAGGGCAACGCCACCATGGGCGCCGGCATCGACAAGCGCACGCTCAAGTCCAGCGTGTATCAGGTGCTGGTGGGCCTGTCGTCGCTGGCCGATGCGCGCGTCACCAGCCCGCACGCCGGGCTGGACGTGCTGCCGGCCAACCGTGACCTGGCCGGCGCCGAAGTCGAACTGGTCGGGCTGGAGAGCCGCGAGAACCGGCTCAAGAAGGCGATTGCGGAACACGCGGCCGACTACGATTTCGTGCTGATCGACTGCCCGCCCAGCCTGAGCCTGCTCACGCTGAACGGCCTGTGCGCGGCCCATGGCGTCATCATCCCGATGCAGTGCGAGTACTACGCGCTGGAAGGCCTGTCCGATCTGGTCAACACGATCAAGAAGGTGCACGCCAACCTGAACCGCGACCTGAAGATCATCGGTCTGCTGCGCGTCATGTTCGACCCGCGCAGCACGCTGTCGCAGCAGGTGTCCGGTCAGCTCGAATCGCACTTTGGCGACAAGGTGTTCCGTACCCTGGTGCCGCGCAACGTGCGCCTGGCCGAAGCGCCGAGCTACGGCATCCCCGGCGTGCTGTTCGACAAGAATGCCAAGGGTGCCCAGGCCTACAGCGCCTTCGCGCAGGAAATGATCGAGCGGGTGAAGAGTTTCTGACCCTGTCCGCAGACAACAACAACACGGAACGATCCATGACCCCTCCCAAACTCAAGGGCCTCGGCCGCGGTCTCGACGCGCTGCTGGCCGGCAATTCGGGCGAGGCGGCCCAGAGCGGCGAACTGCGCACGCTGGATGTCGGCCTGCTGCAGCCGGGCAAGTACCAGCCGCGTACCCGCATGGATCCCGGCTCGCTGGAAGAGCTGGCCGAGTCGATCAAGGCGCAGGGGCTGATGCAGCCCATCATCGTGCGCGGCGTCGGTGGCGACCGCTACGAAATCATCGCTGGCGAACGTCGCTGGCGTGCGGCGCAGATCGCCGGCCTGAGCGAAGTGCAGGTGCTGGCGCGCGACATTCCGGACGATGCCGCGCTGGCGATGAGCCTGATCGAGAACATCCAGCGCGAAAACCTGAATCCGCTGGAAGAGGCGGCCGGCGTGCAGCGCCTGATCGACGAATTCGGCATGACCCACGAACAGGCGGCCAATGCCATCGGCCGTTCGCGTTCCGCCACCACCAATCTGCTGCGCCTGCTGCAGCTGGCCGAACCGGTGCAGGAACAGCTGGTGGCCGGCGATCTGGACATGGGCCACGCACGCGCGCTGCTGAGCCTGCCCAAGGGCGACCAGATCGCGCTCGCCAACCGCGTGGTGGCCCAGGGCCTGACCGTGCGCGACACCGAGAAGATGGTGGCGCGCGGCGGTCTGGCGGAGCAGGGCAGTCGCGCCCGGGTTGAACCGTCGCGCGATCTGGCGCGGCTGGAAGAGGAACTGTCCGACCTGGTCGGCGCCCCGGTGTCCATCGCGGCCAATCCGCGCGGCGCCGGCAAGCTCACTGTGAAGTTCACCGACCTCGACCAGCTGGATGGCCTGATCGCCCGCCTGCGCGGCTGACGCAAGCGCTCGCGACACCGGCCTCGGGCTTCTGTCCCGGCCGCCATCGCGAGCAAGCTCGCTCCCAAAGGAAACCCAGCTCCGGCGACGGATCGGGCGTGCTTTTCGTGGGAGCGACCCCTGGTCGCGATGCGGTGATCGCAGGCCGCCGGCTTCGATTCAAGCTGCGATCGGGAGCTTGTTCGCTTTCACTGGATCCGGTCAGACCTGCACGCTCAGCGCCACATACACCGCCAGTTCGGTCAGCTGCTGCACCGCGCCCAGACAGTCGCCGGTATAGCCGCCGATGCGGCGCCGGAAGTGGCGGGCCGCGCTGATGGTGACGAGCACCGCCAGTCCGGCCACCCAGGCGATCTGTACCGGTGCCAGCAGCGCCAGCGGCGCCAGACCGCACAGCGCGGCCCACAGCATGCCGCCGCCCGACAGTTTCACCGCCAGCGGCTTGGCACGCGACACGCCGTCCGGGTCGTCGTCGCGCGCGTAGGCCATGGTGTAGATGAGCGCGGTGGCGCACAGCCGGGACAGCGGGTGAGCGACCAGCAGCGCGACTGCCGCGGACATCAGGGACAGGGACGACAGCGCGGCCAGCTTGGCCGCCAGCATGAGCACGATGCCGATCGCCCCGTAGGCACCGATGCGCGAGTCCTTCATGATGGTCAGGATCTGTTCGCGCGACCAGCCGCCGCCGAAACCGTCGCACACATCGCCCCAGCCGTCCTCGTGGAAGGCGCCGGTCAGCCGTATCGTGGCCGCGGTGGACAGCACCGCGGCGAGTGCAGCCGGCAGCGCCTGACCGGCCATCCACAGCACGGCGGCGCCGGCGGCGCCGACGATCCAGCCCACCGCCGGAAACCAGCGCGCGCTGGCATTCATCAGCTCGTTCGACCAGCTCACCCAGGCCGGCACCGGCAGCCGCGTGAAGAAGCGCAGCGCGTTGAAGAACAGTTCGAGTTCGCGGCGGATCATCGCTGCCGGCCGCTCACGCCTTCGATACTCCGGCCGAATCGAAGCTGGCCATGTCGCGCAGGATGGCCGCCGCGGCGCGCACCAGCGGCCAGGCCAGCGCGGCGCCGGTGCCTTCGCCCAGACGCAGGTCCAGATCCAGCAGCGGCTGGGCGCCCATGTGTTCCAGCTGTATCGCGTGGCCGCGCTCCTGCGAACGGTGCGAGAACACGCAGTAGTCGCGCAGCGCCGGTGCGTGGGTCTGGGCGACCAGCGCAGCAGCCGAACTGATGAAACCGTCGATCAGCAGCAGCATGCGCGACTGCGCGGCGCCCAGCATGGCGCCGGCCATGGTCGCGATCTCGAAGCCGCCGAAGGCGGCCAGCACCGCGAACGCGTCGCGCGGGCCGGCGTAATCCGCCGCCAGCCCCGCCAGTACGCGCTTCTTGTCGGCCAGTGCGGCGTCGCCGAGGCCGGTGCCGCGGCCGACGCAGTCGTCCATCGGTGCGCCGGTCAGCAGGTGGGTGATCAGCGAGGCGGATGCGGTATTGCCGATGCCCATTTCGCCGAAGCCGAGCACGCGGGCGCCGCCGGCCGCAATGTCGCGCGCGATGCGGGCACCGTTCTCGAGCGCCTGCGCGCACTGCGCCGGCGTCATCGCCGGGCCGTCGAACCAGCTGGCGGTGCCGGGCGCGACCCTGGCGTCGATCAGGCCGGGGCGCGCGCCGAAGTCGTGCGCCACGCCGCAGTCGGCGATGTGCAGCGTCATGCCGCCCTCGCGCGCCAGCACATTGATGGCGGCGCCGCCGGCGAGGAAGTTCACGACCATCTGCCAGGTCACGTCCGCCGGGTAGGCGGACAGACCGCGGCCGCGTGCGTCGCGCAGCGTGCCGTGGTCACCGGCGCACACCAGCAGGTGCGGTGTGCCGGGTTCGGGCGCGGTCGAGCCCAGCACCTGACCGATCTGCAGCGCAAGCGCCTCCAGCCGGCCGAGTGCGCCCAGCGGCTTGGTCTTGTTGTCGATGCAGGCCTGCAGTGCGGCGGACAGGTCAGGGGCGGGCGGGGTGAGGTCGAAGCGGGGCGTCATGGAGAATCCGGGCGTAACGGGTGCAGCCCGGCAGTTTAGCCGGCTGGCGGCTGCGCCGTCGCCCGGCGACAATGGCGGCCCGCCTTCATCCGCCCCCGCCGTGCGCACCCGTGTCGAATTCCTGCTGCTGGCGCTGATCTGGGGCGCGTCCTTCGCGCTGTACCGCGTCGCCATTCCCGAACTGGGCCTGCCGCTGACCGTCGGTCTGCGACTGGTGCTGGCGTCGGCGGCGCTGCTCGCGGTGTTCGGCTGGCCGCTGCGGTCGGTCGCCCCGTCGGAGCGCGGTCGCGTGCTGTGCTGGCTGCTGCTGGCCGGCGCCGGCAGTACCGCGCTGCCGTTCGCGCTGTTCGCGGAAACCGTCATGCGCTCCAGCGCCGGTTTCGCCGCGGTGCTGAATGCCACCTCGCCGCTGTTTTCCGCACTGCTGGGGGTGTGGGTGTGGCGCGAGGCGGTGTCGCGTTCGAAGCAGCTGGGTCTGCTGCTCGGCTTTGCCGGCGTGGCGGTGCTGGCCACGCTGCGCGAAGTGGGCGCGCTGCGCGTCGGCATGGATGCGGTGGCGCTGGGCCTGACCGGCGCCGCCTCCTACGGCCTGTGCGTGCAGTGGGTGAAGCGCCGCCTGCACGATGTCGAGGCCTCGGCGGTGGCGACCGGTTTCTCGCTGGTCGGCGCGCTGGCGCTGCTGCCCTGGGCGCTCACTTCGCTGCCGGATCATCTCCCCTCCGGCCGCGCGCTGCTGGCGGTGGCGGTGCTCGGCCTGGTGTCCACCGCGCTGGCCAATGCGCTGTATTTCCGTCTGGTCGGCCGCATGGGCGCGACGTCGGCGCTGAGCGTTACCTTCCTGATTCCGCCCTTCGCGATGCTGTGGGGCCATCTGCTGTTCGACGAAATGCCCACGCTGGCGATGCTGGCCAGCACCGCGGTCATTCTGGCCGGCACCGCCCTCAGTCTGGGCTGGCGTCGCGGCAGCGGGCGCTGAGGCCGGACCGCGTTTGCCGGCGTGAGGCAGAACCTGGCCACGCGTGCCCGGTCAACGCCTGCGGCGCGGGAATCGTTGTATGAGCGCCCGGGCGCCGCTGGCGCTCTTGGAGACCGGCCCGCTGCTGGCATAGACTTGCGGGCCGCGTCGCCGAGCCTGCGCCGGATCCCGCCCGGCCCCGCGCCAGAAGAATCCTGGTTCAACCACACCGTCGAGGAACACCATGAAAACGCTGATTTCCGCTGTCGTCTGCGCCGCCGCGCTCGTGAGCGCACCGGCTTTTGCCAGCAAGGACCTGGCCACCGCCAAGGGCTGCCTGGCCTGTCATTCGCAGGGCGCCGACACCAAGATCGGCCCGGGCTACGCCGCGGTCGCCAAGAAGTACGCCGGCCAGAAGGATGCCGAAGCCAAGGTTGCCGCCTTCATCAAGGCCGGTACCCCGGCCGGTGGCAAGACCATCTGGGGTGGCCCGATGCCGATGCCGGCCCAGTCCGCGCTGTCGGATGCCGATGCCAAGACCCTGGCCGCCTGGGTGATCGCCGGCGCCAAGTAATCGGCGCTGCCCGATCTGCGAAATGCCGGCCTGCGGGCCGGCTTTTTCGTTCACCGCGGGATTGCGGGTGTGGCCGCCCGCTATTCGCCGTCTTGCCGGTCACGGTGCGCTGCTACAGTGCGGCGCATTCCGCACTGGAGCCGGCCATGGACGCAGCACCCGCACGCACCCGCTACGGCATGCAGGTCACCGAATCGATACGGCAGACCCGCATCCGCTATGCGCTGCTGTTTGCCGCCGCGGTGGCGACGCCGCTGCTCTATCCGCCGACCACCGCGCTGCTGCTGCTGGCGCTGGTGAGTTACGCGATCCGGATGTTCGGCGTCGAGGGCATCTACCATCGCTATTTCTCGCACCGCGCCTTCCGCTGTTCGCGCCGGGTGCAGTTCGTTCTTGCGGTGATCGCGTCGCAGTGCGGCCAGCACGGGCCGCTGTGGTGGGCGTCGGTGCATCGTCACCATCACCAGAACGTCGAGGCGCCGGAGGATCCGATCTCGCCGCGCCAGCACGGTCTGTTCCACTCGCATGTCGGTTGGGTGTGGTGCGAGCGTTACAAGGACACCGACCTCGACCGCGTGCCGGATTTCGCCCGCTACCCGGAAATCCTCTGGGTTAACAGGCATTACACGCTGCTCATGCTGTCCGGCGCCTTCTTCATCTGGCTGCTGGCGCGCGCCGGCGTGTTCGGGCCGGAGGTGAGCGGCGGCGCCGCGCTGATGTGGGGCTTCTTCCTGCCGACCGCGCTCGGCGTGCAGACCGTGTCCATGGTGAATTCGCTGGGTCATTTCCGCCGCCTGCCCGGCGGCTACCGCCGCTTCGATACCGAAGACGATTCGGTGAACCGTCCGCTGCTCGCGCTGTTCACGATGGGTGGCGGCTGGCACAACAACCATCACCGCTACGGAGCCAGCGCCCGGGCCGGCTTCGCCTGGTACGAACTGGATCTCACCTTCCTCATCCTGAAACTGCTGGCGCTGCTCGGCATCATCCACGACCTGCGCGACCGCCTGCCGGACGACGTGCGGGAAGAGGGCGGTCTGGCGCCCGCGCCGGCGGGCGACAAGGTGGGCGGCTGAACGTCGGAAAATTTTCCACACCCGCTGCGGTGGTCTGACCACCGGTCAGTGACGGCGTGCGGCGTCCCGGTCCGGAGGCGGTGCCGGCTGTGCGCGCCCCCCGTGCTGCCGGTCACGCTGCGCATGCGATGGAACAGCCCGACCGGCGCACGCCCCCGCCCGCCTGTGCTAGCCGGGTTCAGCCGACGCTGTCGGATCGCCTTACAGCGCCCAAACGGCTTGCCCTCGGGATGTTCCGCATCCTGCTGTTCACAATGAGTAATACCAAAGTCATACGTTTTGGCACATGACTTGCTGACGCTCGGGTCAATCATTACCGGAGCGTTACAGATGAAATTCCGCATCCTTCTGCTGCCTGCCCTGATCGCCGCCCTGTCAGGCGGCGCCCAGGCGGCGTCCCTGCTCGATTTCGGTGCCGGTACCAGCGGCTATGGCACGCAGTTCCTGGCCGCGAACGACGACGAATCGACCAACCAGCTGAATCTGCCCTTCAGCATCAATTTCTTCGGCCAGACCTACAGCAGTTTCTTCGTCAACAACAACGGCAACATCACCTTCGAAAGCGCGCTGAGCTCGTTTACGCCGGCCGCCTTCCCGATCGCCTCGCAGCCGATGATCGCGCCCTACTGGGGCGACGTGGATACCCGTGGCGTAGGCAATGTGTGGATCCATTCGCCGAACGCCGACACGCTGGCCGTGACCTGGCAGAACGTCGGTTACTACAGTTCGGCGACCGACAAGACCAACAGCTTCCAGCTGCTGCTGCGCAACCGGGCCGATACCGGCGCCGGCAACTTCGACGTCGATTTCCGCTACGAGCGCCTCGAGTGGACCACCGGCAGCGCCAGCGGCGGTTCGAACGGTCTGGGCGGCACGCCTGCCCAGGCCGGCTATGACGCCGGCGACGGCGTGAACTACCTGACCCTGCCCGGCTCGCGTACCGCCGACGTGCTGAATCTGCAGAACAGCACCAATGTGGCCGGCGGCGAAGCCGGCCTGTGGTCCTTCGCCATCCGCAACGGCCAGCTGCCCGGCAGCTCGCCCACCAACCCGCTGATGCCGGTGGCCAGCGACGAAGGCTGGAACTTCAACTTCAACGTCGTGCCAGGCCGGACCGTGTTCATCGATCCGGACATCGCCGTCGGCTATGACTACATCGTGAACAGCGGTCCGTCGATCGCGTCGGTGCTGCTGCCGACCTTCGGTGACGGTCTGTACGACCTGTGGCTGTGGAATGGCAGTGAGTGGGTGGCGACCGGCGACGTGCTGACCGGCGGCGTGACCTACAACTTCGTCGAGGCGGTCACCCGCTTCCGCATCCTGGGCATCGAGCAGAGTGCCGCCCTGGATCCGCTCAACCCGACCGCCTTCGTCACCGGCCTCACCTTCGACGGCAGCGGCCAGGTGTCGATGTCGCAGAACCCGATCACCGTGTCGGTGCCGGTGCCCGAGCCGGAAACCTACGCGATGTTCCTGGCCGGTCTGGGCCTGCTGGCCATGGCCCGCCGTCGCCGCGCCGCCTGAGTTTCCGGCACCAGTGGACAGCGATGCCGGTCTGCGTTCGCGCAGGCCGGCATCGTCGTTTCTGCCGCGCCCAAATTGACGCTCCGGGCGGTCACCCGCAGAATCCGGGGCTGACAACCTTTTCAGCCCTCCGCGGAGATTCCAGATGAACCCGATCACCCCGTCGCGCCCGCTGACCGCGCTGGTCGCGCTGTCCGCCTGCCTGCTTGCAGCCTGCGGCCAGAAGGACGACACGGCCGCACCCGCTGCCGCCGACGCGGCGGCCACCGTCACCATCCGGCTGGGCCACGTGGCGCCGCTGACCGGGCCGCAGGCGCATCTGGGTAAGGACAACGAGAACGGCGCACGGCTGGCGATCGACGACCTGAATGCCGAAAAGCTGCTGATCGGCGGCAAGGTGGCCAAGTTCGAACTGCTGGGCGAAGACGATCAGGCCGACCCGCGCCAGGGCACGACGGTGGCGCAGAAGCTGGCCGATGCCCACGTCAATGCGGTGATCGGTCACCTGAATTCCGGCACCACCATCCCGGCATCGCGCATCTACCACGACGCCGGCATCGTGCAGGTGTCGCCGTCGGCCACCAATCCGACCTACACCCGCCAGGGCTACAAGACCGCCTTCCGCGTGTTCGCCGATGACGTGCAGCAGGGCAGCGTGCTCGGCGCCTTCGCGGTGACCAAGCTGGGCGCGAAGAAGATCGCCATCATCGACGACCGCACCGCCTACGGTCAGGGTCTGGCCGACGAGTTCGACAAGGCGGCCAAGGCGGCCGGCGCCACCATCGTCACCCGCGAATACACGACCGACAAGGAAACCGACTTCGCCGCCATCCTGACCAAGGTGAAGTCCACGCGGCCGGATCTGGTGTTCTACGGCGGCATGGACACCCAGGCCGGCCCGATGGCGCGCCAGCTCAGGACGCTCAACATCGGTGCGCCCATGCTGTTCGGCGACGGGGCCTGCACGGTCGAGTTCCACAAGCTGGCCGGCGACGGGGCCGACGGCCACTACTGTTCGCTGCCCGGCGTGCCGCTGGAGCAGATGGCCGGCGGCAGCGCTTTCCGCGACCGCTACAAGGCGAAGTTCAACACCGACATCCAGCTCTACGCGCCGTATGCCTACGACGCGGTGCGGGTGGTGGCCGAGGCGATGAAACAGGCCGGGTCGGTCGATACCGCCAAGTTCCTGCCGGCGCTGGCAGCGCTGAATTACCCGGGCCTGACCGCGCAGATCCAGTTCGACGAGAAGGGCGACATCAAGGACGGCGCGATCACGCTTTACCAGGCCAAGGGCGGCACCTGGAGCGCGCTCGAAACCATGGGCGGCAAGGCGCCGAACTGATCTCCCGCGCGGCGACGCCGCGCTCCGCAGGCCGCGCCGGGAGCTGCCGGTGCGGCTTCCTTCCCCGGGTGCCGCGCGGCGGCACTGTACGGCACAGGACACCCGACGCTTCGTGGACATCCTCATCCAGCAGATCATCAACGGGCTGGTGCTCGGCAGCATCTACGCGCTGGTCGCCCTCGGTTACACGATGGTCTACGGCATCCTCGGCCTGATCAATTTCGCGCACGGCGAAGTGGTCATGATAGGCGCGCTGAGCGCGCTGACCGCCATCGGCCTGCTGGTGCCGAGCGGCCTGCCCGGTCCGGTCGTCGTGCTGGCCGGCCTGCTGATCGCGATCCCGGTGTGCATGGCGGTGGGCTTCACGATAGAGCGCATCGCCTACCGGCCGCTGCGCAACGCGCCGCGACTGGCGCCGCTGATCACCGCCATCGGCGTATCCATCGTGCTGCAGCAGCTGGCCATGATGGGCTGGGGCCGCAACTACCACACCTTCCCGGCGCTGCTGCCGGTGACCGCACACAAGATCGGCGGGGCCGCCATCACCGACCTGCAGATCATCATCGTGCTCACCGCGGCGCTGCTGATGGCGGCGCTGGTGTGGCTGGTCACCCGTACCCGGCTCGGCCGCGCGATGCGCGCCAGTGCCGAGAACCCGGCGGTGGCGCGGCTGATGGGCGTGGACGTGGACCGCGTCATTTCCTTCACCTTCGTACTCGGCTCCGGCCTGGCGGCGGTGGCCGGCGTCATGGTGGCCGCCAACTACTCGATCGCGCACTACGCGATGGGCTTCATGCTGGGGCTCAAGGCCTTCACCGCGGCGGTGCTGGGCGGCATCGGCAACCTCGGCGGCGCCATGCTGGGCGGACTGCTGCTGGGCATCATCGAAAGTCTGGCCGCCGGCTACATCGGCGACCTGACCGGCGGCTTCCTCGGCAGCCATTACAAGGACGTGTTCGCCTTCTTCGTGCTCATCCTGGTGCTGGTGTTCCGGCCGTCCGGACTGATGGGCGAAAAGGTGGCGGAGCGGGCATGAGCGCCGACCCGAAACTGAAAGCCCGGCTGGGCATCGCGCTGATCGGCGTGGCGCTGGCGGTGCTGCCCTTCGTCGTCGGTGCCACCTTCGGCAATTCCTGGGTGCGCATCGTCGATTTCGCGCTGCTCTACATCATGCTGGCGCTCGGGCTCAACATCGTGGTCGGCTTCGCCGGCCTGCTCGACCTCGGCTACATCGCCTTCTACGCGGTCGGCGCCTATCTGTACGCGCTGCTGTCCAGCCCGCATCTGGCGACTGCCTTCCCGGCGCTGTTCGCGGTAGCACCCGGCTGGCCGGTGTGGGCGGTGCTGCCGCTGGGCGCACTGGTGGCCGGCCTGTTCGGCGTCATGCTTGGCGCGCCGACGCTCAAGCTGCGCGGCGACTACCTGGCCATCGTGACGCTGGGCTTCGGCGAAATCATCCGCATCTTCCTGAACAACCTGAACGCGCCGGCCAACATCACCAACGGGCCGCAGGGCATCAACAACATCGCCGCCGCCCAGATCGGCGGCCACGCGCTGAACCGGCCACTGGAACTGTTCGGCGTCATGGTGCCGGGCGTACACCTGCAGTACTACTTCTTCCTCGCACTCACGCTGCTCGTGGTGTTCGTGTGCGTGCGGCTGCAGGACTCGCGGCTGGGCCGCGCCTGGGTCGCCATCCGCGAGGACGAGGTGGCCGCCCGTGCCTGCGGCATCAACACCCGCAACGTGAAGCTGCTCGCCTTCGGCCTCGGCGCCACCTTCGGCGGCGTGGCCGGCGGCCTGTTCGCCGGCTTCCAGGGCTTCGTCAGCCCGGAATCCTTCGGCCTGCTCGAATCGGTCATGGTGCTGTGCATGGTGGTGCTCGGCGGCATGGGCCACATCCCGGGCGTCATCCTCGGTGCGGTGCTGCTGGCGCTGCTGCCGGAGGCGCTGCGCTGGGGCGCGGTGCCGGTGCAGCAGTCGCTGTTCGGCAAGGTGCTGATCGATCCGGAATCGCTGCGCCTGCTGCTGTTCGGCATCGCGCTGGTGGTGGTGATGCGCTGGCGCCCGGCCGGCCTGTGGCCGTCTGCGCTGCGCAAGCGCGAACTGGCGGCGCACGGAGAGGCGGCATGAGCGCCCCGCTGCTGGAAGCCCGCGGCATCAGCAAGCGTTTCGGCGGCGTGCAGGCGCTGCGCGAGGTGTCGCTGTCCATCCGCGCCGGTGAGGTGTATGGCCTGATCGGCCCGAATGGCGCCGGCAAGACCAGCTTCTTCAATGTGCTCACCGGCCTGTACAGCGCCGACCAGGGCGAGGTGCGCTTCGACGGCCAGCCGCTGCCGCTGGGCGTGCCGCACCGCATCGCCGGTCTGGGCATCGCCCGCACCTTCCAGAACATCCGGCTGTTCGGCGCCATGAGCGCGCTGGAGAACGTGATGGTGGGGCGCCACATCCGCCTGCACACCGGCGTGCTGGGCGCCATTCTGCGCACGCCGGCCGCGCGCCGCGAAGAGGCCGATACCGAGGCGCGCGCGCATGCGCTGCTGCGCTATGTCGGCATCGACCGGCTGGCCAACCAGCAGGCCACCCATCTGAGCTACGGCGACCAGCGCCGGCTGGAGATCGCCCGTGCGCTGGCCACCGAACCGCGGCTGCTGGCGCTGGACGAGCCCGCCGCCGGCATGAACGCGACCGAGACGGCCGGCCTGCGTGCGCTGATCGAGAAACTGCGCGGCGACGGCATGACCGTGCTGCTGATCGAACACGACGTGAAACTGGTGATGGGGCTGTGCGACCGCGTCGCGGTGCTCGACTACGGCGAGAAGATCGCCGAGGACGTGCCGGACGTCGTCCGCCGCGACCCGCGCGTGATCGCCGCCTATCTGGGTAGGGAGGCGGCCGATGCTTGAGGTGCGCGGACTGGAAGTGCACTACGGCGGCATCTGCGCGGTGCGCGGCGTCGATCTGGACGTCGCCGCCGGCGAGAAGGTGGCGCTGATCGGTGCCAACGGCGCCGGCAAGACCAGCACGCTGAAAGCCATCGCCCGCATGCTGCCGGCGCGCGGCAGCGTGAAGCTGGAGGGCGAGGCGATCGAGCACGCGCCGCCGCACACGCTGGTGCGCAAGGGTTTCGCGCTGGTGCCGGAAGGCCGCGGCGTGTTTGCCCGGCTGTCGGTGCTGGAAAACCTCGAAATGGGCGCCTACGTCCGTGACGACAAGGCGGCGATCGAGGCCGACATCGAACGCGTATTCGGCCTGCTGCCGCGGCTGAAGGAGCGCGCCGGCCAGACCGCGGGCACGCTGTCCGGCGGCGAGCAGCAGATGGTGGCCATCGGCCGCGCGCTGATGAGCCGGCCGCGCCTGCTGCTGCTGGACGAGCCGTCGATGGGCCTGTCGCCCATCATGGTCGACACCGTGTTCGACGTGATCCGCCAGGTGGTGCAGGACGGGGTGACGCTGCTGCTGGTGGAACAGAACGCGCGGCTCGCGCTGTCACTGTGCGACCGCGGCTGCGTGATGGACGGCGGCGAGATCACGCTGACCGCGCCGGCCACCGAACTGCTGGACAACCCGGCGGTGCGTGCCGCCTATCTCGGAGAATGAAGCCGTGATCCGCGCCCTTGCCGCCTTTGCCACACTCAGCGTGCTGACCGGCCTGCTCCCCGGCTGCAGCAGCCAGCAGATGTACGACAGCGCCACCGGCTGGCGGCAGCAGGAATGCGACCGCATCACCGACGCGGCCGAGCGCAGCCGCTGCCTGGAAACCGCGAATCTCGAGTACGAGCGCTACCGGCGCGAACGCGACCGGGCCGGCGACACGCGCTGAGGCCCGGCGAGGCCTGCGCACGGCAGGCAGGCGCGGACGACCGCGGATGAACCGTACGCGGCAACGCGCTCCGGCCAACTCCCTGACGCCGAAGACGTCACCGCTCCCTGTGCCGGAAAGACCACCGGTGGGCACGCAGTCTTCCCGGGGCTGCATGTTTTCGTCATTGCATATGTCATTTTCCGGATAATCCGCGGAGCTCATTCGTGGAGTACCGGTCATGCGCATCCTGCTGTGCTGCATCTGCCTGCTGCTGTCCGCGCTCGCAGGCGCCGATCCGCTGCCGCCGATGCTGGCGCTGCGTGCGCCCGCCGATGTCGATCCGACGGCCTACTGGGTGAGCGAAAAACTGGATGGGGTACGCGCGCGCTGGGACGGCGAGGCACTGCGGCTGCGCAATGGCGAGCGCATCGCGGCGCCGGCGTGGTTCACCCGGCCGCTGCCTGCACTGCCGCTCGACGGCGAACTGTGGATGGCCCGCGGGCGCTTCGACGCGCTGTCGGGCCTCGTACGCCGGCAGCTGCCGGACGAGGCGGACTGGCGGCAGGTGCGCTACATGCTGTTCGAACTGCCGGGCGCCGACGGCGATTTCAGTGCGCGGCTCGAGCGCCTGAAAGCGATCGAGCGGGACGCCGGTGCCGACTGGATACGGGTCGTGCCGCAGCGTCGTGTGGCTGACCGAGATCAGCTGGACGCGCTGTTCCGCGAAGTGGTCGGGCAGGGCGGCGAGGGCCTGATGCTGCACCGGGCCGACGCGCACTGGGCGCCTGGCCGCAGCGAGGCCCTGCTCAAGATGACGCCGTTCGAGGACGCCGAGGCGACCGTGGTGGGCCACCTGCCCGGACGGGGCCGCCTGCGCGGCAAGCTCGGCGCGCTGGCCGTGATCGATACCGAAGGCCGGCGTTTCCGCGTCGGCAGCGGCTTCACCGATGCCCAGCGCGCGTCGCCGCCGGCCGTGGGGGCGCTGATCACCTACCGCTTCCGCGAACGCACGCCGCGCGGCCTGCCGCGCTTTCCGGTGTTCGTGCGCGAGCGTCTGCTGCCGTGAAAATGGCGACGGGCGCCGCAGCGCCCGTCCTCATCACGCCGGCAACCCGGCTTCAGTGCAGCTTTTCATCCGCCTGCTGGTCCTTGCGGTAGGTTTCATACACCACCACCGGAATGCCCAGCGGCTTCAGGTGCTGTTCGATCAGCGGCTTCACGTCGGCCCAGTCCAGACCGCCGACGCCGGTGGCCAGCCGCGGCAGCGCCACGCTGGTCGCGCCGGTGGCCTGCAGATGCCGGGCCAGTGCCTTCAGCGCGTGATGCACGTTTTCCACTGTGGCCTTGCCCGGCTTCGCGGCCGGTCCGTCGCCCACCATGTTCTGGGTGAGCAGGTTCACGATGTTGCGCGTGCTGCCGTCGTTGTCGACGCCTGCCCATGACCACACCTCGCCGGCGTTCAGATGCTTGCCGTGCATGGCGTGCCGGTAGTCGCGTGCCATGGATGGCCAGCGCTCGCGCAGCGCCAGCGCGAGTCCGTGATCGAAATGTTCCTGCACGGCGATGCCGTGCGCGATGACGTGAGCCTTGCTCAGCAGGATGTCGCCGGTGACTTCGCGGATCATTCGGTTCTCCTTGTGTCTGCGGAGCCGCGGCACCGTGCCGCGGTCTTCGATTCCAAGGTACGCCGGCGAGGTCGGGCGCCATTGACCGGGGTCAAACCCCGCTCAGTACGCGCCCCCGGACATCTTCAGTCCGTCCGCGCGCTCACCTGCGCGTGGGTCAGCTGTGCCAGATCCTGGCGCGTCATGCCGTGCGAGGGCAGCGCCGGCAGCAGTTCGACCCGGGCCACGGTGCGCGGTGCGCGCGCCAGCATGCACACCGACTGCCAGAAGGTCGTGTCGTCGATGTAGGCGGCGGCGTCCGCGTGTTCGCCGCGGTGGTCCACATAGCGCAGCCGCACCGGCTTGACCGCGCGGCCGGCGTCGATCGCCGCCTGGAACAGCGCGGCGCGGAAGGGCAGCACGCCGCGCCCGTCGCTGGTCGTGCCTTCCGGAAACACCATGACGCTGCGCCCGCAGCTGAGCGAACCGACCAGGCGGTCGCGCACTTCGGCGGCCGAACTGCGGCTGCTGCGACGGATGAACACGGTCTGGTTGCGCGCCACCAGCCAGCCGATCACCGGCCAGCTGCGCACGTCGTCCTTGCACACAAAGGACAGCGGCGAAATCGCGTTGATGACGAACACGTCCACCCAGGAAATGTGGTTGCTCACCAGCAGCTGGCCCGGCCGCGGCAACGGGCCGCGCGCCTGCAGCTCGACCCCGAGCACCGCCAGCAGCTGGCGCGACCAGCGCGCGCGCATCTTGCGCTGTGTGCGCTCGCTCACCAGCGGGTAGAACAGGCCGACCCGGGTGCACCCGTCCGCCAGATGCAGCGCCAGCCGGCCGATGCGCCACGCCATGCGCAGGCGGGCGCGCATACCGTGACTGTGATGGGTGGCCGCGGCGGCGCGCGGCGACTGAACCGGATGTGAAACGGAATGGGGCGGTGGCAAGGGCAGGTCGAGTTCGTCAAACAGGCGGATGACCGACATCTTACTGTCCTCCCCGGTTCCGCTGCGTCAGGCGGCACGCGGCATGAAGTGGCGGGCGTAGCGCGCGTCCATGCGGGTCATGTCCAGCAGCACCGGCAGGTCGGCGGTGTTGAAATCCGGATCCCATGCCGGTTCGCCGCACACTTCCGCACCGGCGCGGACATAGCCCTTCACCAGCGGTGGCAGCACCGCGCTGGCCGCCGGCGTGAGCCGCTCCAGCGGCAGGCGCAGCTTCGGGAACACGCGGTATTCCGGCGCGGCCATGTGGGCGCCCAGGCTGGCAAATACCGCGGCCGCGTTGTGGCCGCCATCGGCCAGGCCGATGCTGGCGCAGCCGATCAGGTACTGATGGCCGTTGTCCTGCATGTAGCGGGCAAGGCCGGACCACAGCAGGCCGATCACCGCGGCATTGCTGCGGTAGTCGGCGTCGATGCAGGAGCGGCCGACCTCCACCATGCGCGGGCGCAGGTGATCGAGCCGGCCAAGGTCGAATTCGGTCTCCGAGTAGTAGCCCCCGATGCGGCGTGCCGCGTCCGGCGGCAGGATGCGGTAGCAGCCGACGATGCGGCCGTTGTCGTCGTCGCGCACGATGAGATGGTCGCAGTGCGCGTCGAAGCGGTCGATGTCGGCGCCGTGCACCGGGCTGTCGAGGCGGGCGCCCAGTTCGTCGGCAAACACGCGCCAGCGCAGCTGCTGCGCGGCCAGCACTTCGGACTCGCACTTCGCCAGCGTCACGCTGAGGTTGCGCTGCGCACGCCGCTCGCGCGCCTGTTCGATCTGCAGCATCCGGTCTCTCCAGGAAGGATTCCGGCGCACGATAGGCAGCGCGTGTTCAGTTGATATGACGTCGCGGCGACAGCGTCGTTACAGCGCCCCTCGCCACGCCGCCCCAAACAGCGGTATAAGCATTCCGCTCGATCGAGCCCCCACAACCACGAGGATGTTCTGATGAACCACCGTACCGGCGCGCTTGCCGCTGCCCTGATGATGACTGTGGCCACTTCGGCGCTGGCCGACACCAAGGCGCCGGCCGCCGCGCCGCTGGCCAAGGTGAATGGCGTGGCGGTGCCGAAGGCGCTGGCCGATCTGCTGGTGAGCGAGCAGGTGGCCCAGGGCGCCAAGGACGACGACGAACTGCGCGCCCGCGTGCGTGACCATCTGGTGCGCCGCGAAGTGCTGCTGCAGACCGCGCGCAAGGCGGGCACCGACAAGCTGCCGGCGGTACAGCAGCGCATCGCCTACGCCACCAGCGAAATGCTGGCCAACGCCTACCTCGAGCGCTGGGTCGAACAGAACCCGGTGACCGAGGCCGAAGCCCGCGCCGAGTACGACAAGGTGGTCGGCCAGAACGCGCCGAACGAGTACCTGTCGCGCCACATCCTGGTCGAGAGCGAAGAACAGGCGCGCGACATCATCGCCAAGCTGAAGGCCGGCACCGCCTTTGCCGAACTGGCCGTGCAGTCGAACGACCCGGGCAGCAAGGAACGCGGCGGCGAGCTGGGCTGGTCGCGTCCGGGCAGCTTCGTGCCGGAATTCGACGCCGCGCTGCAGAAGCTGGAGAAGGGCAAGTTCACCGAAGAGCCGGTCAAGACCGCCTACGGTTTCCACGTGATCCAGCTGGACGACATCCGCCGCGCCGAACCGCCGAAGTTCGAAGAGGTGAAGGACCGCATCATTGAATCGATGCAGCAGGCCAAGGTGCAGCAGCACATCGAGTCGCTGGTGAGCAAGGCCAAGGTGCAGTAAGCAGCACTCATGCGTCCGGCGACGTCGTCGCCGGACGCGGCTCAGGCCGGGCCGAGGAAGCGCAGCGCCAGCAGCGTCACGTCGTCCGACTGCGGCTGGTTGCCGCAGAACAGTCGCATCGCATCGCGCAGCACCTCGATCGCCGAGGCGGCCCCGCCGCCCAGCCCGGACAGCGTGGCCAGCATGCGGGTTTCGCCGAACAGCGCGCCCTGCGCGTTCAGTGCTTCGGTCACACCGTCGGTGTACAGCAGCAGCAGATCGCCCCGATCCAGACGCGCCTCGGCCAGGCTGTAGTCCACGGTCGGATCGATGCCGGCGATCGGGTTCTGCGGCACCTTGAGCAGCGTGGGCGTCTGCCCGCGCCGCACCAGCACCGGCCGCGGGTGGCCGGCACTGGCATAGCGCAGCAGCCCGTCGCGCGTGTCCAGCAGGCCGATGAACAGGCTGGCGAACAGCATGCGTTCGTTGTTCAGCGCGAGCTTGCGGTTGATGCGTTCCATCACCCGCTCCATATGCCCCTTCTGACCCTGCTTGCGCGCAGCCTCTGCGCGCAGCGTGGTGAGCGTGCGCATCATCAGCAGCGCCGCCGGCATGCCCTTGCCGCACACGTCGCCGATGGCGACGAACAGCCGGTGTTCGTCGATGAAGAAGGCGTCGAAGAAGTCGCCGCCGATCTCGCGCGCCTGCTGGATGCTCGCTTCGCACTCGATTTCCGGATGTTCGGCGAACATCGGCGAGCGCATCGGCAGCATGCCGGACTGGATTTCGCGCGCGGTGCGCAGTTCGGACTGCAGCCGCTCCAGCACCATGGAGCTGCGTACCTGCTCGACCACCTGATGGTTGGCCTGGCGCATGCGCGCCGCCATCAGCCGCATCAGGTTGCGCGCCACCTGCGGCAGGGGCAGCAGTTCGGAAAAGAAGCTGTGGGCGTCGATCAGCAGCAGCCGGGTGCCGGCTTCGGCCACCACCCAGGCGGACGCCGGTTCGCCGTCGATGATGGACAGTTCGCCCGCGCATTCGCCCGGGCCGATCACGGTGTAGCCGGTGGTGCCGGTTTCGGCCGGGTCTTCCAGATGTACCCGCAGGCGGCCGTTCAGCACCAGCGCGACATGCTCGTTCTGCATGCCCGGCGCCAGCACCAGGTATTCATCCGGATAGTCGCGCTGTGCGCAGTGCGCCACCAGACCTTCGATCAGCGCGTACGGCACGTCGCGGAACAGTTCCAGCCGGGAAATGAAGCCCAGCGCCCGGCGTTCCGCGCCACTGCGCGCATCCGTGCTCACCGTGCTGCCATCGGCGCGGGTCAGCGGAAACACCGCCGGGGCGCGCCGGCGCCGGTCGATGCCGCGGCGTACCGGGGCGCGCGCGCCGATCGGGCTGCTGCGTCCGGGCCGGGCCCAGGCCAGCGTGAGCTGGTTGCGGCCGCTCGCCCGTTCGTAACTCACCTGTTCGGCGAACTGGCGCACCAGATGCACGCCCAGGCCGCCCACGCTGGCTTCTTCCAGTGTGGCCGGCGTGACCGGTTCGGGCAGGCCCAGCGGGTCGAATTCGCGGCCGTCGTCGGCCACCACCAGCTTGACCGACTGCGGCTCCAGGATGAGATCCAGCGCGATCGTGTGAGGCGCCTCGTCGTCGAAGGCGTAGCTGACGATGTTTGCGATCAGCTCGGATACGCAGAGGTCGAGCCGGAAAACCAGTTCGCTGCCCAGCTCGAAGGTGTCGCCCAGCGTGCGCAGCCAGGCACTGGCGGCCGAAATCGCGCCGCTGTCATTGATCAGCCGCAGGCTGCGCCGGGCGTGCGCGCTATGCATGAGCGCCTCCATGCGACAGCGCGCGCGTGTTCAGTCCTGCAGGGCGCGCCGCGCCGCCTCGAGGTCGTCGCACAGCGTGAGCAGCTGGTCCACGCCGGCGGTTTTCAGCACCCGCTGCACCATGGGCTGGGCACCGAACATGACCAGCTTGCCGCCGCGCGCCGCCTGACCGCGCGCTGCCGACAGCAGCGTACGGATGCCGATCGACGCGAGAAAGCTCACCGCCGACAGGTCGACCGCGATCCGCGCCGGATGCGTGCTGGTGGCATAGGTGAAGGGCTGGTCCAGCGCTTCCGCGCCCTCGATGTCGAGCCGGCCGTCCAGCCGGATCAGAGTGATGCCGCCGTCCAGCGGCTGGCTGTCCATTTTCATGTCGTCGGTGCTCCCTGAGTGGCCGCGCGCCGTCGTAACGGTCGGCGGCAAGCTCTTCAGCTTGTTTCATTGGCATGTCAGGCGTGTGACGGCGTCAGTCTTCGAGCCGCTGTTCGCCCCAGCGCGGCAGCAGCGTGTGCGGCACCCGCAGCTGGTCGAGAACGCGCGCGACTACGAAATCCACCAGATCGGCGATGGACTGCGGCTGCTGGTAGAAGCCGGGCGAGGGCGGCAGGATGACCACGCCGTTGCGCGACAGGCTGAGCATGTTCTCGAGATGCAGCGTGGAGAAGGGCGTTTCGCGCGGCACCAGGATGAGGGTGCGGCGTTCCTTCATCACCACGTCGGCCGCGCGTTCGATCAGGCTGGACGCGAGGCCGTGCGCGATCGCCGCCAGCGTGCCCATCGAGCACGGGCACACCACCATGGCGTCCGGCGGGTTGGATCCCGACGCCGGCGGGCTGTTCCAGTCGTCGCGGCCGAACACCCGGATCTGTCCGGGGCGGGCGGAAAACCGCGCCGACAGGTCGCGCTCGGCCTGCTGCGGATGGACCGGCAGCAGCAGATCGGCTTCCTGGCGGGCAACGATCTGCGCCACCTGCGAGTAGACGATCCATACGTTGCAGCCGGCCGCCACCAGCGTTTCGATCAGGCGCAGGCCGTAGGGGATGCCGGAGGCGCCGGTCAGCGCGACCAGCACGGTGTGCGGGGTAGGGTGGGCGGTGCTCATGCCGCATTGTCCCGCAACAGCCGCGCCGCGACCACGCCATTGACGATGCCGAACACCAGCGCGGCGGCGAAGAACACCGGCGCCAGATTGAACAGCCCGTCGTGCGGCACCAGCCACAGCCGGGCCAGCAGCAGCTGGCCGGCGATGTGGGCGAAGGCGGCGGCCACCGACCGGCCGACCGGCCCCAGCCAGCGCGCAGGCAGCGGCTGCAGCGCGCCGAGCGCGAGCAGGCTGGCCAGCGCGCCGCTGGCCGACAGGAAGAAGCCGGGCGCCAGGAACTGCCCGGCGAGCAGGCTGCCCGCCAGCACCCGCAGCACGCTCACCCAGGCGGCGTCGCGCCAGCCGTGCCGCACCAGCACGATGAGGATGACGATGTTGGCCAGCCCCGGCTTCACGCCGGGCAGCGGGCTCGGAATGGCTGCCTCGACCAGCGAGGCGGCGATCGCCGCCGCCGCGTAGCGCGCCAGCCGGCGGTCGCGCGGATCGGGGCGCACCTCGAGGGCGTCCATCAGAACGCCACCGTATCGGTGCCGCCGTCCGGCCCGGCCAGCTGCAGCGTGATGTGGCTGGGTGCGCACACCGCGACGCTGCCGCTGCGGCTGAGCCAGCCCTGCTGCACGCAGTACTGCCGCGGACCGGGATCGGCCGCCACCCGCGCGCGTCCGGGCTGGACTTCGATCACGGTGTCGCCCAGTCCGCCCAGTGCGCCGGCGATCGCGACACGATGGCTGCCGTTCAGCGGCAGTTCGGCAACGATGCGGCCATCCAGCCTGACCTGGGCGACCGTGGGGGCGGCGCGTCCCCACTGCGCGGCGGCGGTTGCGGCGGTCAGTGCGATGCCGGCGGCGATGACCAGCAGGTCGCCCGGTCGCAGCAGCGCGCCGCCGGTGTTCACTTGCCGCTGGCGGCGAGCGACCGGTGACGCAGCAGCACGCGGGCGGCGCTGCGGAAATGTTCGGCCAGCCACTGCGCCATGTAGACCGAGCGGTGCTGGCCGCCGGTGCAGCCGATGGCCACGGTCAGATAGCTGCGGCTGTCCTTGATGTAGCAGGGCAGCCAGTCGCGCACGAAGCGGGCGATGTCGTCGCGCATGCGCAGCACTTCGGGGCTGCGTTCCAGATAGTCGATCACCGGCTGGTCGCAGCCGGTCTGCGGGCGCAGGCTGGTGTCGTAATACGGATTGGGCAGGCAGCGCACGTCGAACACCAGGTCCGCGTCCAGCGGAATGCCGTGCTTGAAGCCGAAGGACTCGAACATGAGCGTGAGGCCGGACGTTTCGTCGATCTGCACCAGTTCGCGCACCCACTTGCGCAGCACCGCGGAGGGAAGGTCGCTGGTGTCGATGCGGTGACCGAGCGCGACGATGGGCGCCAGCATTTCACGCTCGTGGCGGATCGCCTCGCCCAGCGAGGTTTCGTCGTCGCCCAGCGGGTGGCGGCGTCGGGTTTCCGAAAAGCGGGCAATCAGTGCGTCGTCGCGCGCGTCCAGGAACAGCGTCTGCAGCTGGGTGCCGTTGCGCAGCACGCCCATCATCGGCGGCAGGGCGCTCATGCTCTTGCCCGAACGCACGTCCACCGCGACCGCGACGCGGCTGGTGCCCGCTTCACGCAGATGACCGACCAGCTGCGGCAGCAGCGGTGCCGGCAGATTGTCCACGCAGAAGAAGCCGGCATCTTCCAGCACGTTGAGCGCCACGCTCTTGCCGGAACCGGACATGCCGCTGATCAGTACAAGGCGCATCGCGCCGCGTCGGGTTTCATTCACGCTCGGACCACCGAAAGGAAAAACAATTTGATGCCATTGCCATGCTTGACACGCCGCGGATGGAAACTACCCTGTAAGGATGCGGTCAGACGAAGCATAGCGCGCGAAGCACGACCTGGATGAGTTCGTGCCCCGGTCGAGGGCGACGCGCGCCCCCGGATCAACACGGAGGTGCCCATCATGCGATATCTGAGATTGCAGCGCAGCCAGGCCAATCGCCGTCGTGCAGAACGCGAGGCGGAAAGGGCCGGCGTGCAATCCCGTGCCCAGGGTGCGCCGGTTGGCAGCACCACGCGCGAAGCCGCCAATTCGGTCGGCGAACCTGCGGAGCCGCGTCGCCGTCGCGAGAACTGAAGCGGCGCCGGACGTCGCGAGACGGGGGCCGCTTCAGTCGTTTTCGGGCACCACTCGCGGATGACCGGCCGCCTCGCGTTCGAGGATGCGTTCCAGGATGTCCAGCCGGGTGTCGTCATTGCTCGAACCCCAGGCCGCGATCTCGTCGCGCGAGCGCAGGCAGCCGAGGCAATAGCCGGTCGTCGTGTCCAGCGTGCAGACGCCGGTGCAGGGTGATGCCACCATCTTCGGTTTTCCTTCAGCGTTCGGGTGTGGGCGGGAAGGCCCGCGCCACGCGTGATGCAGGGGCACGGTCCAGCCGTGCGCTGATCCAGCGCGCGGTGTCGACCAGCGCCCTCAGGTCGATGCCGGTCTCGATTCCGGCGCCGTCCAGCATGTAGACAAGATCTTCGGTCGCCACGTTTCCGCTCGCGCCCGGAGCGAAGGGGCAGCCGCCGAGGCCGCCGACCGAGGCATCGAATACCGTCACGCCGCGCTGCAGCGCCGCCCATACATTGGCCGCGCCCATGCCCCAGGTGTCGTGGAAGTGACCCGCGAGCCGGGTCACCGCCACCTGGGCCGCCACCGTGTCGATCAGCGCCGCGATCTGCGCCGGCGTACCGATGCCGGTGGTGTCACCGAGGCTCACCTCGTAGCAGCCCATGTCGATCAGCCGGGCCGCCATGTCGGCCACCTTGCGGCTTTCCACCGCGCCTTCGTAGGGGCAGCCGATCACGCAGGACAGATAGCCCCGCACGCGGACGCCGGCATCGAGGGCGCGCCGGGCCACCGCCGACAGCCGGTCCATCGATTCGGCGATGCTGCAGGCGGTGTTCCGCTGCGAAAAGGTTTCCGATACCGCGGCGAATAGGGCGATGTCGGTACAGCCGGCGGCCAGCGCGGCGTCCAGACCGGTGTCGTTCGGCACCAGACAGGGGTAGCTCACGCCGGCCCGGCGCGGCAGGCGCTGCATCAGTTCGCCGCTGCCCGCCATGTTCGGGACACGCTTCGGCGACACGAAGGCGCCGGCCTCGATGTCACGCAGGCCTGCGTCGGCAAGACGGTCGATCAGCGTCAGCCTGTCGTCGATGCCCAGCGCCACGCATTCGTTCTGCAGGCCGTCACGCGGACCGACCTCGACGATGCGCACACGGGGCGGCAGCGCGCCCGCGCTCATGACATGCCGACCGGTACCCAGCCCGGATGACGGCGCGCGAACAGCGCATCCAGCCCTTCCTGCGCTTCGGCGCCGGTATCGATCCGTTCTTCCAGTCCGATCACGTGGTCCAGCGTCTGCTGGTCGGCGTGCGGCCGACCCAGCGCGCGCACCAGACTCTTGATCTGGTGCTGCGCGCGCGGGCCGCCGAGCAGCAGCGCGTCGACCACTTCGCCCACCGCCTCGTCCAGATCGTCAGCCGACGCGACGATTTCCGACAGCAGGCCAATGCGAAAGGCCTCGGAGGCGGAAAAGCGCTCGCCGGTCAGGAAATAGCGGCGTGCACGCGCCGGGCCGATGGCGCCGATCACCCACGGCGCAATCACCGCCGGTACCTGACCGGTGCGCACGCTGTCGAAGCTGAAGTGCGCGTCGAAGCTGGCGATTGCGACGTCGCAGGCGGCCAGCAGCCCGGCACCCAGACCGCGCGCCGGGCCCTGCACCCGTGCCACCACCGGCTTGGCCGATTCGGCCAGTGCGCGCATCAGCTGCGCGGCCAGCGCCGGGTCGGCGGACATGAGGCCGCTGCGTTCCATTTCCTGCGGGTCGCTGCCGATGCTGAAGCTGTCGCCCAGCGCCGACAGCACGATGACGCGCACGTCGGCGCGCGCGTTCATGTCGTCCACGACCGCAATCAGCGCCTGCACCAGCGAGGCGTCGAGCAGGTTGTGGTGGTCCGGGCGGTTCAGCGTGGCGATGCCGATGCCGTCCACCACCTCGGTCAGCACCAGCGCCTTCGGGTCGTTCATCAAGGCAGCGTCCCCTGCACCAGGCGGCTGCCCAGCGCGCGCAGCGGCGCGCCCAGTTCGAAGCCGGGCAGCACCACTTCCTCATCCACCGCGTAAAGCTGGCAGGGCAGGCCGTGCGCCTCGCAGGCGGCGATGGCGTCACGTTCGGCGTCGCTGCCGGCATTCCAGGCCCATTCGCCATTCATGTTCAGCGCAAACGCGCGCGGCCGCAGCGTCACCTGCAGGAAGCGGCCGTATCCGGCGCGGCCGCTGTCGTTCAGCAGCGGCACCGCATCGACCAGATCAACCGGCCGCAGCCAGCCGCCGGTATCTTCCGCGCTGGCGGAACAGGTGACGAGGGCGGCGGCGCAGGCGAGCAGTGAACGCAGGCGTGCGGTGTTCATGCGGCGGGTACTCCCGTGATGAGATCGGCGGCCAGCCGGTCGAGCAGGCGCGCCGGGTCGTCGTCGGACAGGATCAGCGCGCGGTGTGCCGGGCTCAGGAAGCCGGCGCTCACCGCCTGATCGAACATGGCGAGCAGCGGATCGAAATAGCCGGCCACGTTCAGCAGCCCGGCCGGCTTGCGATGCAGTCCGAGCTGCGCCCAGGTGAGAATTTCGCACAGTTCGTCCAGGGTGCCAAAGCCGCCGGGCGCTGCGATGAAGGCGTCGGCCAGATCAGCCATCAGCGCCTTGCGGGTGTGCATGCTGTCGACCACGTGCAGCTGGGTCAGACCCGGATGGGCGACTTCCAGCTGTTGAAGATGGTGGGGGATGACGCCGATCGCCTCGCCGCCGGCGGCCAGCACGGCATCGGCCACCACGCCCATCAGGCCGATGTGGCCGCCGCCATAGACCAGGCCGTGGCCACGGCTGGCCAGCAAGGTGCCGAGCCGGCGCGTCGCGTCGGCATGGACGGGGTCGTCACCGCTGCGCGAACCGCAGAAGACACAGACACGCATCGATCGGAATCGGGTCGAAAGGAAACAGGGAGCGAAGTATGCCTGTGCAGCGCGGACGCCGCGAGCGGCGGACGGCCATACGGAATCGGGGTCCGGACTTCAGTCGTGACTCAGTCCATGAATTTCGCGCGCACCACACGCCATTCCTGCGGGCCGTCCATGGTGCGTGAACAGCCGAGCGGCACTGGCTCGGCGCCCGGCTTCATCTCTGTTTTCGAGCGGTCGCCGGTGCCCACGCCCATGTGATAGCGGTCCAGCCACACGGTGACCGTGCGGCTCGGATGGCTGTTGCTGACCAGAATCTGCACCGAATTGCGCGACACGCACTGGGCGGCGAAATCCTTGCCGAAGGTGACGAACTGAAGCGGGTCCTCTTCCTGCGCCCACACCGGCGCAGCGGTGCCCAGGGCCAGCAGCAGCGGGGTCAGTACGGCGATGGCGGTGCGCATCAGTCTCCTCCGGAAGCGGTTCGACGGTTCGGTTGCCGTCAGATGCGTGAACGCGGCGCGCGTTCCGCAGTGCATGCGCAAGTGTAACAACCGGGGTCACCGGACTCGATATTGCGCTGCACAATGGGCCGGATTTCGAGTTATGATCGTGCAAATTCAATGTCTTGGCCCCCTGACCCCGTGTCCGAACACCTCCACGCGCTGGAAATCCTGGACCTGCCGCGCCCCGCACCGGGCCGGATGGCGCCGGTCGCGCGCGGTGTTTACCGGCTCTGCATGCCGGTGGCGTTCGCCCCGGGCCACGTCAATGTGTGGGCGATCGAGGACCAGGACGCCGATGGCCCGTGCTGGACCCTGGTCGACGCCGGGTTCCCGGACGACGCCACCCGCGCCCACTGGCTGCAGGCGCTGGCCGGCGACCTGGCCGGACGGCCGGTACGCCGCATCCTGATCACGCACTGCCATCCGGACCACTTCGGTCTGGGCGACTGGCTCGCCACGCAGACCGGCGGCCGTATCTGGATGTCGCTCGGCGAATACCTGACCGCGCAGGCCTGGTTCGGCGACACTCCGGCATCCGCGATGGACCTGATGGCCGCCTTCTTCCGCCAGCACGGCCTGCCGCCGGCGCAGACCGAAGCGATGCAGCGCGAGGGCAGCCGCTACCGCCGCACCGTCGGTTCGGTGCCGACCGCGATGCGCCGCGTCCTGCCGGGCGAGGTGATCACCATAGGCGAAGACGCCTGGGAAGCCATCGTCGGCCACGGCCATTCGCCGGAACACCTGAGTTTCTACCGCGCGCACGATCCGGTGCTGATCGCCGGCGACATGCTGCTGCCCACCATTTCGCCGAACACGCCCACGCTGCCGTTTGAGCCGGAAACCGACGCGGTGGCCCATTACCTTGATTCGATCGAGCGTTTCCGCCTGCTGGCCGCCCACACCGTGGTGCTGCCGGCGCACGGCGATCCCTACCGCGGTGTCGGCCTGCGGGTAGACCAGCTGCGCCTGCACCACGAAAAGCGTCTGGTGCAGATCGCCTCGCTGTGCGAAACGCCGACCAGCGCATTCGACCTGCTGCCGCGCCTGTTCAAGCGCGAGCTCGACAGTTTCCAGACACGGTTTGCCATGGGAGAGGTGATTGCTCACCTGAATCACCTGCGGCAGACCGGCGGACTGCGCCGCCTGCACGATGGCGACGGCGTATTCCGCTTCACCCAGCCCTGACCTCACCGTCCTGACCACTCACAACCCAGCCACAAGCACAGGGGGAGACAGCATGAACAAGCCCGCCGCCAAAGAAGCCAAGCAAGCAGAACCCGCCGCACTGCCGGATCCGGCCGCGGTCGCCAAGACCTATGCCGAAGTCGCCGAACGCGCCTCCAAGCTGCTCGGCGAACACGTGCAGCGCCAGCTCAAGCGCGGCATCACGCCGCCGTCCGACGAGCTGGGCATCGCCCAGGCCTTCATGGACATGACCTCGCGCCTGCTGTCCAACCCGTACAAGCTGGCACAGGCGCAGATGGGCCTGGTGTGGGACTACTACACGCTGTGGCAGCAGTCGATGCTGCGCTTCATGGGCGTGGATGCCGCGCCGGTCGCCACCCCGATCAAGGGTGACAACCGCTTCCGCGGCGAGGAGTGGGAAAGCCACTTCCTGTTCGACTTCTTCAAGCAGAGTTACCTGATCGCGGCCCGCCACATCCACGATGTCGTGAGCAACGTCGAAGGCATGGACGAGCACACGCTGCAGAAGGTCAACTTCTTCACCCGCCAGACCATCAACGCCTTCAGCCCGAGCAACTTCGCGCTGACCAACCCGGAAGTGCTGCGCGAAACCGTGCGCAGCCACGGCCAGAACCTGCTCAAGGGCTTCAACAACCTGCTGCGCGACATCGAGGATGGCGACGGCCAGCTGCGCGTGCGCATGACCGACACCTCGGCCTTCGAACTGGGCCGCAACGTCGCCACCACGCAGGGCAAGGTGGTGGGCGAGAACGCGCTGATGCAGCTGCTGCAGTTCAACCCGAGCACTGACACCCAGTACAAGCGTCCGCTGCTCATCGTGCCGCCCTGGATCAACAAGTACTACATCCTCGATCTGCGAGAAACCAACAGCTACATCAAGTGGGCCACCGACCAGGGCCACACCGTGTTCGTCATTTCGTGGGTGAATCCGGACGAGAAGCTGGCCCAGCTCACCTTCGAGGACTACGTGCAGCAGGGTCCGCTGGCCGCGCTCGACATGATCGAGAAACAGACCGGCGAAACCGAGGTGAACGCCGCCGGCTACTGCCTCGGCGGCACGCTGCTGGCGACCACGCTGGCCTATCTGGCCGCGAAGAAGCAGAAGCGCATCGCCAGCGCCACCTTCTTCACTACGCTGATCGATTTTTCCGAGCCGGGCGAACTGGGCGTGTTCATCGACGAGAAGGCGGTCGAGGGCCTGGAAAAGAAGATGTTCGAGCGCGGCTACCTCGAAGGCACCGAAATGGCCGGCACCTTCAACATGCTGCGGTCGAATGACCTGATCTGGTCCTTCGTGGTGAACAACTACCTGATGGGCCGCGAGCCCTTCCCGTTCGACCTGCTGTACTGGAACTCGGACTCGACCCGCATGCCGGCCTGCATGCACAGCTTCTATCTGCGCCAGATGTACATCCAGAACAAGCTGCGCGAGCCGGGCGGCATCACCGTGCTGGGCGAGCCGATCGACATCCGCAAGATCAAGGTGCCGGTGTACTTCGTGTCGGCGATCGAAGACCACATCGCGCCGTGGAAGAGCACCTATCTGGGCGCCCAGCTGGTGTCCGGTCCGGTGCGCTTCGTGCTCGGCGGCTCTGGCCACATCGCCGGCATCGTCAATCCGCCGGCGGCCAACAAGTACGGCTACTGGACCAATCCGGGCGTCAAGCTCGCGGACAGCGCCGACGAGTGGTTCAGCGGCTGCACCCAGAACCCGGGTTCGTGGTGGGTGGACTGGCAGCAGTGGGTGACCGCGCAGGACGGCGACCGCGTGCCGGCCCGCGATCCGGCCAAGGGCAAGCTGAAGCCGATCGAGGACGCGCCCGGCCGTTACGCCAAGCTGCGCCTCGACACCATGAAGAAGTAAGACGCCGCCCGGGCGGTGCAGCAATGAAAAAGGCCGGTCACTGTGACCGGCCTTTTTCATTTCCCGGAGGCTTGGCCGTCGATCGGCATCCATCGCGGCGGAGGCGCCGCTCCCACGGCATCTGCCACGGGCTGCGCATGTCTCTGTGGGAGCGGCGCCCCCGCCGCGATGCTGAGCTTGATCAGGCCGCCGCGTCCCCGCTGCCGATCACTCCGGCGGCGTTTCCAGCAGCACGTCGCGGCCGGTATGGCCGGCGATCAGTTCCAGCAGTTCCTGTTCGTTGTACGGCTTGCCGAGGTAGTGGTTCACCCCGATCTCGCGCGCGTAGGCCTTGTGCTTCTCGGCGGTGCGCGAGGTGATCATGATGACCGGCACGTCGCGGGTGCGTGCATCCGCGCGGACGTTGCGGGTAAGGTCGAAACCGTCCATGCGCGGCATTTCGATGTCGACCAGCATTACGTCCGGCACCGCGTCGATCAGCTTTTCCAGCGCATCGACGCCGTCCTTCGCGGTCACCACGCGGTAGCCCTCGCGCTCCAGCAGGCGGCTGGTGATCTTGCGTACGGTCAGCGAATCGTCGACCACCATCACCAGCGGCGCTTGGTCCTCCGCCGGCACCGGCATCGACGGCGCGTCCGGCAGGTCGGCCCCGGTGTGGCCGTGAGCGGCCAGGTCCTGACGGTTGCGGGCGGCGATGGCCACCGGGTTGATGATGAGGGTCACTTCGCCGTCCGGCAGCACGGTGGCGCCGGAAATGCCCACCAGCTTGGACAGCTGCGGCCCGACCGGCTTCACCACGACTTCCTGGTTGCCGCGCAGCGCATCGACTTCGAGCGCCATGAATTCATGACCGCTGCTGATCAGCAGCACCCAGCTGCCGGCGGCCGGCGCGCTCTGCCGCTCGCCCAGCAGGCGCGGCAGGTACTGATAGCGGTAATGGGTGCCCAGCCATTCCTGACCGCCGGCTTCGCGCAGCGTTTCCGCCCCGCCCGCCTTCAGTTCGCGCGCGTGCTGCACCATGGACGACGGGATCGCGTAGGTCTTGCCGCCGCTGCTCACCAGCACCGACTGGGTGACCGCCAGCGTCATCGGCAGCGACAGCCGGAAGCGGGTGCCCTGGCCGGCTTCGCTTACCGTCTCGATGCGGCCGCCGAGCGCGCTCGTGGCGTTCTTCACCACGTCCATGCCGACGCCGCGGCCGGCCAGTTCCGACACCTGGGCGGCGGTGGTGAAGCCCGGTTCGAAAATGAGGCCGGTCAGCCGCCGCTCATCCACCACCTCGTCCGCCGCCAGCAGGCCGCGTTCGACGCCGCGCGCGCGGATGCGCTCGAAGGCGAGGCCGGCGCCGTCATCGGCCAGTTCGATCTCGACTTCGTTGGTCTGCTGGGTCAGCGTGATGACGATTTCGCCGGTTTCCGACTTGCCGGCCGCCAGCCGCGCCTCGCGCGACTCGATGCCGTGCGCCACCGCGTTGCGCAGCAGGTGCTCGATCGGGCCGGTCATCTTTTCCAGCACTTCGCGGTCCAGCTCGATCTGCGTGTTGCGCAGTTCGAGATTCACCTTCTTGCCCAGTTCCTTCGCGGACTGGCGGGCGACCCGGTACAGCCGGTCTTCCAGCGTCGAGAACGGCACCATGCGCACCGACATCAGCGCCTGCGACAGTTCGCGGTTCAGCCGCGCCTGCGACTGGATGGCGGTGTCCGCCGCGTCCAGATTCCGCACCAGGTTGTACTGCACCGTGGTCACGTCGGACAGGCTTTCGGTCATCAGCCGCGACAGTTCCTGCAGCCGGGTGAAGCGGTCCATCTCCAGCGGATCGAACTGTTCGTGGTGCGCTTCCGCCGCTGCCATGCGCGACTGCATCTGGCTTTCGGCGTGGATCTCGATTTCGCGCAGCTGGCCGCGCAGGCGCTGCACGTTTTCGGTCAGGTCGTTCAGAGAACCGCGCAGCGCGCGCAGTTCGCCCTCGATCCGGGTGCGGGCGATGCTCATTTCGCCCGCCTCGTTCACGAAACGGTCCACCATGTCCGAGCGCACGCGCACCGTGGGCCGTTCGCGCACCGTGCCGGCCTCCTCGTCCGCGCTGGCGGCAGCCGGCGCATCGGCGGTGCCGCCTTCCGCGGGCACCGGAGCGGCGGCTGGTTCGGTGCTTTCGCCGCGCTCCAGTCGGGCGACCAGCTCTTCGCAGCGGTCGTAGGCCATGTCCAGTTCGTCCAGCACCAGCGCGCGGTCGTCCGGGTTGCAGGGCGACTCGATCACGCCTTCCATGCTGTGCACCAGATCGCCGAAGCGCATCACGCCGGCCATGCGGGCGCTGCCCTTGAGCGTATGCAGCTGGCGGCGCAGCGCGTCGGAAGCCGTCAGCTGGCCGGTTTCGTCGCGCCAGGCGCGCAGCTCGTGGCCGATTTCGCCCAGCAGGTCGTGCGCTTCCTCGAGGAAGATGGGCAGCAGCTGCGGATCGATGTCGTCGGCAACCCGGGGCGTATCGTCCAGAGCGGCGAGCCGCGGTGCCGGAGACGGGCGCGGCAGCTCCAGCGCGAGCGTGTCGTCCGGCGTCGGCAGCACGTATTCGTCCGGCAGCGCGACCTTCTCGAACGCCATGTCGTCATCGCCGAGCCGCAGCAGGTCGTCCGTCCCGTCGGCGTCCGACGCCTCGCTGGCGGCGGGCGGACTGTCTGCCGCGGCCTGCAGTTCATCGGATTCCGCGCCGGCGTCCGCATCCGCGGCAGGCTGTTCGCCGGCGGTTTCGGCGCTGCCGAGGTCGGTCAGCCCGATCACGTCGATGTCCGCGGCGGTGTCGGCCTGGGCGAGCGGGGTGTCTGCCGCGTCGTCGGCCTCCCAGGGCAGATCGCTGTCAGTCAGGTCGTCGATGCCGGTGACCGGTCCGGCGGTCAGGGCGTCTGCGCCCCCGGCTTCCGGCTCCGGCTCGGCCGGGGTGTCGGGCTCGGGTTCCGGCTCCGGCAGCAGCTGGCCGTCGGTGTCCAGTCCGCGGCGGAAACCGGCCAGGTCGCTGAGCACCGAACGCGCGCCGGCGTCGGCCGGCTCGGGCGTCGCCGACGCCGGCAGTTCGAACACCGGCAGTTCGACCGGCGCCACCGGCTGCATGAACAGCGCGTCCAGCCGCGCCACCAGATCGGGTACCGGCACCGCCGGCTGGCTGTCGGCCACGGCGGCGACCTGGCTTTCCAGCGTGCCGGCCGCGGTGTTGAGCAGCGCGGATTCGTGGTCGGCCGGCGGCTGGCCGTGACTTTCGCAGCGCTGCAGCGCGTGTTCGAGCGCCTTGGCCAGCTTGCTGATGTCGTGCTGCCCGACGGTGAGCGAAATGCCGCCCAGCGTGTGTGCGGCGATCAGGCTGTCCTGGTTGAGCAGCAGTGAAGGATTGACGTGCAGTCGCGCCAGTTCGCGGCGCAGCGTGGCCAGGTGGCCGCGCGCTTCCGCGACGAAAAGATCGAACAGCGTGCGGTCGGCACCGGCGTCCAGCGCCAGGTCTTCGGCGTCGATGTCGGCGGTGATGTCCACCGCCTCGATCGTTTCCGCGGGTAGCCCGGTGAGGTCCAGTCCTCCGGCGTCGGCGGGCGGCGTCAGTTCGAGATCGAAATCGATGTCGAGCGCCACCGGCTCGGCCGCGGCGGGCGGCTCCTGCGCGAACAGGAGGTCCGGCACGATCGTGGTTTCGGCCAGCGACGCATCGGTCGACGGCGCCGGTTCGAAATCGAGATCGATGTCGAGTGCCACCGGCTCGGGCGTGGCGGGCGGTTCCTGCGCGAACAGGAGGTCCGGCACGATCGTGGTTTCAGCCAGCGACGCGTCGTGGAGCAGGTCGTCGAGGGCGTCCGGCCGCGCCGGGGCGCTGCTGACTGGCGTGGGCGCCGTCACCGCGGCTTCGAGCGCCTCTTCCTCATCCAGATTGAAATCCAGGCCGCCGTCCAGCTCGAGATCGAGCGCATCGGCGGCGGGCGGCGGGGTGGCTGCTTCGGGCTCGCCCTGCAGTGCGGCACAGGCCGGCGCCAGCCAGTCGTGCGGCGGGGTCTGCGTGTTGCCGTCGGTCAGCATGTCCACCCAGCCGGCGAACAGGCCACGCGCACGGTCGATCAGGTCGAACAGTTCCGGCGTGCCGTCGCGTTCGCTGGCCAGCCAGCGGTTCATCACCTGTTCCACCGCATAGGCGGCTTCGCCCAGGTCGCGCAGGCCGACCATGCGGCCGCTGCCCTTGAGCGTATGGAAGCCGCGCCGCAGCGTGGTGAGCAGGTCCTGGCTGTGCGGCGCCTGGCGGGCGGACACGGTGCCGGCGGCGATGGTGTCCAGCACCTCGCGCGCCTCCTCGATGAAGATTTCCAGCAGTTCGGCGTCGAACTCTTCCTGGCTGGCTTCGGCCAGACGTACGGTGTCGGCCGAGGGCGCCAGCGAATCCGCCGGCGGTTCGGCCAGCGCCTGCACCGCGTCGGCGACCGGCGTGTCGCCAGCCTTGAGTGCGGCCAGCGCTTCCGCCACCCGCTTTTCGAGCTTTTCGTCGGCCAGCAGCTTGGCGTCCTGGCGCATGGTTTCCAGCGCCTGCCGCAGTTCGTCGCGGGTGCTGTCGTCGGCGCCGCCATGCGCCAGCCTATCCAGCAGCTGGGTGGCTTCGGTACGCCGCGCGGCCAGTTCGTCCTCGACGCTGACGCCGTCAGCGTCGGCGCCGGCCGGTGTTTCTTCGGCCTGCGCGCTGCCACGCGGATTCAGGATGGCTTCCAGATCGGCCGGCCCGTACTGCAGCTTGTCGACAAAGAAGCCGAGGCCGGACAGCTGGTGTGCCAGCGTTTCGAATTCGCCTTCGGCGGCGACATGGCCGGGCTGCGCCATGCGTGCGATCTGCTGCGCGCTGCGGCGGACCAGCGCGACCGCGCTGTCCTGACCCAGCATGTTCAGCGCGCCTTCGACCTGCTTGAGCGGCGCCGACAGGCCGGCCAGTTCCGGCGCCCGGGCCGGGTTGCGGAAATAGGCGTCGAGCTGCTGTTCGACTTCGCCCAGGCTGGCCAGGATTTCGCGCGCGACCTGGCCCATGAACAGGCGCTCCTGCGCCTTGCGCGACATTTCGTCGAACAGCGGGATCTGCATTGCCGGCAGGTCCTCGCCGCGGCGGGCGCGGGCGAGGCGGTCGATCAGCGTATCCACCTGCGCCGGCAGGTCTTCGGCCTGGGCGCGGCTGAACTGTTCGATCAGCGCGTCCATCACCAGCAGCGCGGTGGCGACTTCCATCGCCAGACTTTCCTGGTGCTGCAGCGGGTCGCGGCGCAGCCACTGGCCGAGGTCGAGCAGGGCGGCGGCGAGCCGGGCCAGATCGGGCTGACCCACCCGGGTGCTGGCGGCCACCATGGCTTCGCACTGTTCATGGAACTGCGGCAGCGCGACCGCGGCACCGGCCGAGAAGCGGGTCCATGCGTCCTTGGCCTGACCGAGCGCTTCGCGCAGCGCGGCGATGGCCGGACGCAGTGCGGCGATGTCGTCACGCGCGTCGTGTTCGCTCGCCACCAGCGCGTCCAGCGCATAGGTGTCGCGCACCGCGCGCAGCGCCGGGGTGCTCTGGCTGGCGGACGCGATGAAGTACAGCGAGTCGCGCATCAGCCGTTCGGCCACGCCGCGCGACCCTTCGAGCAGCCGGCGCATCTGCACGTCGACACGCGCGCACAGGCGCTTCACGAAGAAATCGCTCTGGATGGCGCCCTGCGCCATGCCTTCGAACAGCGCGCCGATCACCCACCAGAAGGCGCGGGTGGCCGGGGCGGTCTGAGTCTGTTCGATCGCGCCGACCGCCTGCCGCATCTGCACCAGACCTTCGCGGTCGTCGCGCAGGAAGCGCAGCAGACCGCGTTCGAACTGGCTGCGCGCGGCGCGCAGCGCGCGCGAGCGGTCCAGCGGCGACAGCGCGGCCGCGGCGGCGTTGCCGCCAGGCGGGCGGCGGGTGAGGTCGGGGAAGAAAAGTTCCGACGGCGCGACCACGCTTTCGCCGCGCGCCGCCATGAGGTCGCGGTACAGCGGCATCAGCCGCATCGGCTGGTCGGCGCCGCCCGCCACCAGTTCGTCCAGATGGCTGCGCACCGCTGAAATCGCCCGCTGCGCGACTGGCCCGGCCGGGTTGTCGGTGTCGCTGAGCTTGCCGGCGTGCCAGTCGGCGAACAGCTGTTCCAGCGCGTCGCAGAAGTGGGTCAGGCCGTCCAGGCCGACGATGGCGAGTGCGCCGCGCGCCTGGTGCAGATGGGTCTGCGCGAACTTCAGCGCCTCGGCGCCGGCGGCGTGCCGCCCGTCGCCCAGCGCTTCCGCCGCACGCACCAGGGCGAGATCGATTTCGCCGCGGACCCAGATCAGCGGGCCCAGATCCTGTTCGCTGGAAGAGGTGCTCATACCTTGAAGCCCGCGACCGAGCCCTTGAGTTCAGCGGCGAGGTCCGCCAGCTGGCCGATGGATACCGCGGTCTGCTTGGTGCCGACCGTGGTCTGTTCGGTGATGCGCAGAATGCCCTGCATGCCCTGCGCCACCCGGGTCGCCTGTTCGGCCTGCACCTGGGCGGAGGCGGAAATGCGCTCGATCAGCTGTGCCAGTTCGGACGACACGGTGGAAATCTCGTCCAGCGCCTGACCGGCCGCGTCGGACAGGCGCGCGCCCTCGACCACGCCGCGGGTGGAGTTTTCCATCGCCGCCACCGCGTCCTGGGTGTCGGTCTGGATGGTGCGGACGATGGCCGCGATCTGCTTGGTCGCTTCGGCCGACCGTTCGGCCAGCCGCTGCACTTCTTCCGCCACCACGGTGAAGCCGCGGCCGGCTTCGCCGGCGCTGGCGGCCTGGATGGCGGCGTTCAGCGCCAGCACGTTGGTCTGTTCGGTAATGTCGGAAATCAGCTCCACGATTTCGCCGATCTCCTGCGACGATTCGCCGAGACGCTTGATGCGCTTCGACGTTTCCTGGATCTGTTCGCGGATGTCGTTCATGCCGCGGATCGAGTTCGACATCGCGATCGAACCGTTCTGCGCCGCCGACAGCGACTGGCGCGCTACCTGGGCGGAGCGGGTCGCTTCCTGCGACACGGTGTTCATCGACTGCGCCATCGCCAGCACCGACTGGCCGGACTCGGTCACTTCGCGCGACTGCTTTTCCGCCGCGGTCAGCAGCTGGGTGGAAATGCGCTGCGCGGTCTCCGACGCCTCGGTCACGCGGCTGGCGGCGTCGTTGATCCGCTTCACCAGCACCGACAGTTCCTCGATCGTGTAATTGACCGAGTCGGCGATGGCGCCGGTGATGTCTTCCGACACCGTCGCGCGCACGGTCAGGTCGCCGTCGGCCAGATCGCCCATTTCGTTCATCAGCCGCAGGATGGCCTGCTGGGTGAGGTCCTTCTCGCGCTTCGCCTCTTCGCGCGAACCTTCGGCCTGCAGGCGCTGCTGGTTCTGGTCCTCGTTGTAGGCGCGCACCATCATGAACACGCAGGCCAACGCCAGCAGCACGCACAGTGCGCCGGCGCCGGCCAGCGCCAGACGGCCTTCGCGCTCGCCGACGTAGCCGGCGCCGAGCTGGTCGGTCAGCGTGGCCAGCGCGGCGGCGTCGCTCACCACTGCCAGACCGGCCTTGCGCGCGGCGGACACCTCGTCCGGCTTGGCCAGCTGCTCGGCCAGCGCAGCCAGCGGTGCGTCCAGCGCGGCGCGCGCGGCGGCGTAGCGGCTGCGCGCCTCGCCTTCTATGCCCGCTTCGACCTGGGTGGCGGCGTCGCGCAGCGCCGGCAGCACGCGGGCGAGGGCGGTGGTCACGGCCGGATCGGCGCTGCCGCTGCCGGTCAGCGCGTGCACGCCGGCCTGCACTTCGGCCAGCAGTGCGGCAAAGCTGCGGAAGGCGGTGGCGTCCTTGCCGCTGCCCTGGGCGGCGGCGGCTGCCAGCGGCGCCGCCTGCTGGTTCAGCGCGCGGGCCAGTTCGCCGGCGGCGCGCAGCGCCTTGTCCTGCGCCAGCAGTGCCGACACGTTCTTGTCGAAGGCGCCCCAGGCGGTGTCCAGCTGCTGCAGCGTCGGCTGCACCGGGCCGGAGCTGGCCGGCACCTCGACGCCGTCGATCTCGCCACCCTGGGTGACCCGGTCGAGCAGCCGGAAGAAGCCGTCACGGCTGGCGGCCAGTTCGCCGAAGGCCGCCTGTTCGCCGGCCATCGCCTGCTGGGCCGACTTCGCCATGCTCTGGCTCAGCGTGCGCATCTGGCCAGCGGCCGAAATGTAGCTGGCGTTGTAGCGGGTGATGCGCAGATCCTGCCAGACCAGGAAGGCGGCGATCACGATGAAGAACAGGAACAGCGTGCCCAGCACGCGCACCTGCTGTTCAAGCGGCAGGTGACCGATCAGCGGCAGCCTGCCGCGCAGGAAGCCGAGGCTGCTGCGCGGGACAGCGGAGGCGCCGTCGGCGCTGCGGGCGGATTTCAGTCCTGGGATGTTCAGTGCCATCGTGGCCTTTCCTGGGGGCTGTTCGGTTCGTGTGAGGTGTTCGATCCCGGCCCGGGGGTGTCTCAGGCCGCGACGTCGAGAAAACGTTCGTCGGTGTACAGCCGGCGCGGATCGAAGCGGCGCCACAGCCGGCCCTGGGTGTCGGTGAATTGCCCGGCGACCCAGGGACGCGGATCCGGCTCGGCGTTCTCCGCCGGCTCGAAGTCCTCGCGGGCGCGCAGGCCGAGCACGCGTGACACCAGCAGCGCGCTGTTGCAGCCGAACTTGGCGTGCGGCAGCAGCAGCCGTGCGTCACCGGTCAGCACCGTGGGGTTGCCGCCCTGGAAGGCGGCGAGATCACTGACCGCGTACAGCACGCCGCGCACGTTGGCGACGCCGCGCAGCCAGCCGGTGGCCAGCGGCACCGGGGTCAGCGTGGGTACCGGCAGGATTTCGCCGGATTCGGCCAGATCGATCAGCCACAGCTCGCCGCCGGACTGCAGCCCGAGCAGTGCGCGGGTGCTGGTGCCGCCTGTCGTGTCCGACAGCTTGCGGGCGAGTTCTTCCTGGAATTCGCGCAGCGAGAGCTTAGCCATCGTTGCCTGCCGCGCCGAGCTGGGTGATGCGGCCGAGCAGTTCTTCCAGGTTGACCGGCTTCACCATGTAGTCGAGCGCGCCCTGGCGCATGCCCCAGATGCGGTCGGTCGGCAGGTCCTTGCTGGTGCACATGATCACCGGGATGTCGCGCGTGCTGTCGTCGCGGGTGATGGTGCGGGTCGCCTGGTAGCCGTTGATGCCGGGCATCACCACGTCCATCAGGATGAGATCCGGCTTTTCGGCCTTGGCCTTCGCGATCGCCTGTTCGCCGTTTTCGGCGATGATGACCTCGAAACCCTTGCGGGTCAGGAAATCGTTCAGAACATGGCGTTCGGTGGGCGAATCGTCCACCACCATGATGCGCTTGATCGCCATCGTCGGCTCCGCGTTCGAGTGGATACGGGTGGGGGCGTCAGTCAGCGCCGCTGCGGGCGTGACGCGACACCGCCTGCAGCAGGCTGTCCTTCGTGAACGGTTTGGTCAGATACTCGTCCGACCCGACCATGCGGCCGCGCGCGCGGTCGAACAGGCCGTCGCGCGACGACAGCATCACGACCGGGGTAGCGGCAAAACGGGGGTTCTTCTTGATGAGTGCGCAGGTCTGATAGCCGTCGAGCCGCGGCATCATGATGTCGCAGAAGATGACCTGCGGATGATGGTCGCTGATCTTGGCCAGCGCATCGAAGCCGTCCTCGGCCAGCACCACCTGATAGCCGGCCTGGACCAGAAAGATTTCGGCACTGCGGCGTATGGTGTTGCTGTCGTCGATCACCATCACCTTGACGCCGGCGCTGCTACCCGAATCAGCCAAGATGCTCTCCCCTTGTGCACACGACGCGGGCCTGCGCGATGGCGATCTGCGCGGGCCCGCGGTTTGTTCCCGTCCGGCTGCTCATCCGGCGGCGTGTCGAGCCGGCGCGCCGGCTCATCCAGGCCTTGCCTGCGTGTCCGTCAGATCTGGACCATTTCGAAATCGTCCTTGCGTGCTGCGCACTCGGGACAGGTCCAGTTGGGCGGAACGTCCTCCCAGCGGGTGCCGGGGGCGATGCCCTCTTCCGGAAGGCCTGCGGCTTCGTCGTAGATGAAGCCGCAGATGAGACACATGTAAGTCTGGAATTCGGCCGTGACAGAGGAACTCATGGCGGGCTGCTTTGTTAGAATCCAATCGATATTACCGTAATTAACCCTTTGTAACGACAATCCGGGCGCGCGCTTTATGGTCAATGCTGATGTGCGGGCGCTTCCTCCGCTTGTCATGTGCTTTTCCGCGACCGACCCCACTGGCGGGGCCGGCATGCAGGCGGATCTGATGACGCTGTCGGCGCTGGGCTGCCACGCGCTGACCGTGGTTACCGCGGTCACGGTGCAGGACAGTGCCGGGGTCGAGGAAGTGGTGCCCATGGACGACGACCTGCTGGTCGATCAGGCGCGGGTGCTGCTGGCCGACATGCCGGTGGCGGCATTCAAGATCGGCGTGATGGGCAGCATTGAGAACATCGCTGCCATCGCCGAAATCATTTCCGACTATCCGGACGTGCCGGTGGTGCTCGACCCGGTGCTGTCCTCGGGCCGCGGCGACGAACTGGCGGACGAGGACATGGTGATCGCGCTGCAGGAACTGCTGCTGCCGCTCACCACCGTGCTCACGCCCAACAGTCTGGAAGCCCGTCGCCTTGCCCAGGCGGACGACGACGATGACGACGGCGGCGATTTCGCCGACGAGGACGACCTGGACGATGACGACGAATCGGCGCAAGACGACCACCGCGGCGTCGCCACGCCCTCGCTCGACCAGTGCGCCCGCCAGCTCATCGCCGCCGGTTGCGGCCATGTGCTGCTGACCGGCACCCACGAATCCACCGCCCGCGTCGCCAATGTGCTGTACGGCCCGAGTGGCGTCATCCGTCGCGATGAATGGGACCGTCTGCCGGGCAGCTATCACGGCTCCGGCTGCACGCTGGCGTCGGCAGTGGCCGCCTGGCTGGCGCACGGCCTGGATATCGGCGAGGCGGTGCATGCCGCGCAGGAATACACCTGGCGCACGCTGGAGGCTGGCTTCCGGCCCGGCATGGGCCAGCATCTGCCGGACCGCTTCTTCTTCCTGCGCGAACGGCACGCGGCCGCCGCCGGCGGCGCAGCCGACGAGGGTGACGGCGATGACGCGTAAGCCGCTGCGCGGCCTGTACGCGGTCACCCCGGAAGCGTTGAGCGGCGGCGCGCTCTACCGCGCGGCCGAAGCGGCCTGCGGCGGCGGCGCGGTCGTGCTGCAGTACCGCAACAAATCCACCGATGCCGCACAGCGGCGCACCGACGCCGACGCGCTGCGCGCCATCACCACGGTGTGCGGCACGCTGTTCGTGATCAACGACGACATCGAACTGGCGCGCGCCTGCGGCGCTGACGGCGTGCACATCGGCCGCGACGACGGCGACCCGGCGCGGGCCCGGGCCCGGCTGGGCAAGGACGCATTGCTCGGCGTGTCCTGCTACGACGACCCGGCGCTGGCCCGCGCGGCGGCCGCGGCCGGTGCCGACTACATCGCCTTCGGTTCGATGTACGCGTCCGGCACCAAGCCGCAGGCGCCGCCGGCCGCCATCACCCGCTTCGCCGAAGTGGCTGACCTCGGCCTGCCGCGCTGCGCCATCGGCGGCATCACGCTGGCGCGTGCGCCGGAACTGATCGCCGCCGGCGCCGATCTGCTGGCGGTGGTGTCCGACCTGTTCGACGCCGACGACATCGCGGCCCGGGCCCGCGCCTACGCCCGGCTCTTCTGACCGCCTTTCCGCACGATTCCCGAAGGATTCCCCATGAGCACCCGCAACGAACAGCTTTTCGAACGTGCCCAGCGCAGCATTCCCGGCGGCGTCAATTCGCCGGTGCGCGCCTTCCGCTCGGTCGGCGGCACGCCGCGCTTCTTCACCCGCGGCCAGGGCAGCCGGCTGTGGGATGCCGACGGCGCCGAGTACATCGACTATGTCGGCTCCTGGGGCCCGGCCATCGTCGGCCACGCGCATCCTGAGGTGATCCGCGCGGTGCAGGAGGCGGCGGTCGGTGGCCTGTCGTTCGGCGCGCCGACCGAGGCGGAAATCCTGATGGCGGAAACGCTGTGCGCCCGCGTGCCGTCGATCGAGCAGGTGCGCCTGGTCAGCTCCGGCACCGAAGCGACGATGAGCGCCATCCGGCTGGCGCGCGGCTTCACCGGCCGCGACGCCATCGTGAAATTCGAAGGCTGCTATCACGGCCACGCCGACAGCCTGCTGGTGAAAGCGGGCTCCGGCGCGCTCACCTTCGGTAACCCGAGTTCGGGCGGCGTGCCGGACGATTTCGCCAAGCACACGCTGGTGCTCGACTACAACGACGTGCAGCAGCTCGAAGACTGCTTCCGCAACCACGGCGACCGCATCGCCTGCGTCATCGTCGAGCCGGTGGTCGGCAACATGAACCTCATCGTGCCCAGCCGCGAGTTCATCGACGCCATGCGTGCGCTGTGCACCAAGCACGGCGCGGTGCTCATTTTCGACGAAGTGATGACCGGCTTCCGCGTTGGCCCGGTCGGCGCCCAGGGCCTGTTCGGCATCACGCCCGACCTGACCACGCTGGGCAAGGTGATCGGCGGCGGCATGCCGGTTGGCGCCTTCGGCGGCCGGCGCGACATCATGTCGGCCATCGCGCCGCTGGGCGCGGTCTATCAGGCGGGCACGCTGTCCGGCAACCCGGTCGCGGTGGCCGCCGGCCTGAAAACGCTGGAACTGATCAACGCCCCCGGCTTCCACGACCGCCTCGCCGCCCGCACGAAGCAGTTCTGCGACGGTCTGGTCGCCGCTGCGAAAGAGGCCGGCGTCACCTTCTCCGCCCAGTCGGTCGGCGGCATGTTCGGCCTCTACTTCCGAGACGGCTGCCCGGCCAGCTACGCCGAAGTGATGCAGTCCGACCGCGAACGCTTCAACCGCTTCTTCCACGCCATGCTGGACGCCGGCGTCTACCTCGCGCCCTCCGCCTTCGAAGCCGGCTTCGTGTCGGGCGCGCACAGCGAGGATGACGTGGCGCAGACCGTGGCAAAGGCGCGGTCTGCGTTTGCGCGCGTTTGCGCCTGAGTGTTGAGCGCAAGGGGTAGAACCCCTTGCGCTCAACGATCTCCGCGCAGTTCCTGAAGGTTCAACAATGCGTCCTGGGTTTTCATCAGGGCATCGAAGGACGCCCGCTTACCGGCGAGCGAGAAATCCGAGACGAATTCGCTGAATTCGGCCTTCCCCTGACCCGTGACCCGCGTTTCTGCGATTCCCTTGCCGGAACGGTCCGTGATCTGGCAGGTAAGCTCTACCGAGAAGTCGGTCGGGGGCCAGGTGACGATGCTGGAGGACTGTGAAGTGGTGCGGATTTCTGGCTTGATGATCAGTACGACTTCGTATTTGTCGAGCGTCTCCTGGTCATTGGTTGACTTGAGCAGGGTGACGTCGCTGAAGACGTTGCTCAGCACGCGGTAGAAGCCGCCTTCGATGTCGCGATAGGGGTAGTACTTGATCGAATCACCGCCGCCGCCGGGCGTGACGACAGGTGCATCACGTTGCGCCAAGGTCATGTAATAACCGACGCGTTTGTTGATCTTTCTGTCGTCGGACACCGCGGAAATCTTGTCGGCATCGGGCGTGATCACGATGGGGTGACTGCAGGCTCCGAGAACGAGCACCAACAGCAGGGCGGTCAGCAGGCGAGTGTGGCCCATGAGGGTTCCTTGAACTGGGAAGTGACGAGGTACGAGGATTACTGGAGAGCGTTCAGGAAGGCGCTGTCCGCATAAAGCGTTGCGAGCAGCTTCTGCACCAGGCGCGGGTACTCATTCACTGCCTGGGGAATCGCGATGGCGCCCGCGAATGCGGACTCCCACTGATGATGTGCGGATTTGACCTGGTCATAACGGACGTCGTTGCCTTTCATCACGACGAATCGCGCTTCGATGTCGCCAAATGCCACACTGAAGCCCGAGACATCGATGTCGTTCCGCAGCACCGTTCCCGTGATCTCGATCTCGCTGTCCGGCGAAAGACGGCCTGCCAGTTTCAGTTCGGTCCGGATCGCCTCAGCGAGGTAACTGCCGAAAGAGTTCTCATACGGCGATATGAGCGGAGAGGCCCGCAGGCTGATTGGATAGGGCGCGGCCTTGGTCACCGGTGCGTCCACGCGACCCACCTTGACCGAGAACGGCGTGGCCTTGAGACGCTGAACGTTTTCTATCGATCCCGTGTAGTGGGGGGCCGGCAGGTTGCTGCAACCTGCGCCAAGCAGACCCAGCGCAGAGACCGAGAGCCAAATACGGATTGAATTCATCATGTCGAAACTGTCATCTATTTGTTGTGACGGTGGTACGCATCTGCAAACCACATTCATTTCAAGTATGACATGAGTGTCCGGCTTCAACGGGTGGATAAGACCTGTGAATATTCGTGAACTGCGAGGACATCCTGGTCTGGCGCTCAGGGACTCAAAGTGAGCGGCAGGGGAGGCCCAGCGAGGGCGTTGGCCCGGACACCGTGGCCCGTCACGCCTTGACCTCGATGTTGGCGCGTTGCGCATCGGACTGGGCAATAGAGTGGAATACAGCTCGTGACGGCCGCCTGCCATCAGATTCCTTTTTGCAATCGGAAACCGTCGGCAGCGATGGAGGTACTCTTGCGAGAGCGTCGTTCCACAGCATCTCCACCGAGATAGCTACCACCCGCACGGCGTCGCGGATACATAAGGCGTGGCGGTCCGGCGATCTTTCTCTCAGCGCAGACATCCGCGCGCACTGCACCCGTTCGCCGGCTGCGCCAAAAGGTGACAGGCGGCGCCTGCCTGCATACGGTAAGAGACGCGCATAGATCGTCGTTGCGCCCCACGTGCGTCATCATGATCGCCCACACGCAGAAACCCTCTACATGATCCCCAACGTCCTCACCATCGCCGGCACCGACCCCACCGGCGGTGCCGGCCTGCAGGCCGACCTCAAGACTTTTTCCGCGCTCGGCGCCTACGGCATGGGCGCGATCACCGCGGTGGTGGCGCAGAACACCCGCGGTGTGCGCAGCTTCGTGGTGCTGGAGCCGGATTTTGTCGGTGCGCAGATCGACGCGGTGTTCGACGATGTGCGGGTCGATGCGGTGAAGGTGGGCATGATCGCCAACGCGGCGATCGCCCGTGTGGTGGCGGACCGGCTGCGCCGGCATGCGCGCTGTCCGGTGGTGGTTGATCCGGTCATGGTGGCCAAGAGCGGCGACCATCTGCTGCTGCCGGACGCAGTGGCCGCTCTGCGCGAAGAACTGCTGCCGTTGGCGGCGCTGATCACGCCCAATCTGCCGGAAGCGGCGGTGCTGCTCGATTGCCCGCCGCCGCAGTCGCTGGACGACATGCACGCCATGCTGGCCGCGCTGAGCGCACTCGGGCCGCAGTGGGTGCTGCTCAAGGGTGGTCATCTGCGTGCGCCGCACAGCACCGATCTGCTGGGTGGCCCGGACGGCGTGCTCGAACTGCCGGCGCAGCGCCTCGCCACCACCCGCGATCACGGCACCGGATGCACGCTGGCCGCGGCCGTCGCGGCGCTGCTGCCGACCACCGATACGGTGAGCGCGGTACGCCGCGCGAAGGACTATCTCAACGCGTCGCTGGCGGCGGCGGATCAGCTGGACGTGGGCGGCGGCCGCGGGCCGGTGCATCACTTTCACGCGATGTGGCGCGGATCCGGCGAAGGCTGAGCGCCGCCGCTTCCTGATCGCGACGCCAGCGGGTCACGGCGCCCACACCAGGCGTTCGACGTGTTCACCGGCGGTGTGCCTGCGCATGCCTCGCTCCATTCCGGAGCACGCCTGTAGCCGGCTCACCGCCTCAGGCCGAGGCCTGCAGCGGACTACAGCGTCCCGCGCGGCTTGCGCCCGGATTTCACCGCCAGCGCGTCATACACCGGGTTGGGCAGCAGTCGCATGATCTTGGCGACCACGCCCATCTGCCACGGAATGACCGCGTAGCTGCGCCGGCTGTCGAAGAAGCGGGCAAAGCGCGCCGCCGCGTCGTCGGCATCCAGCATGAAGGGCATGGGGTAGGGGTTCTTCTCGGTCATCGGCGTGTCGATGTAGCCCGGGCACAGCGTCTTCACCTGCACGCCGCTGCCGCGCAGTTCGACCCGCAGGCTTTCGAGATAGCTGATGGCGGCGGACTTGGACGCGCTGTAGGCGCCGGCGCCCGGCAGGCCGCGGATGCCGGCGACCGAGGCGACGCCGACCAGCGTGCCCGCGCCGCGTGCCTGCATCGGCTTCACGAAAGGCGCGAAGGTGCGCACCAGCCCCAGCACGTTGATGTCGAACACCGCCTCGAAGGCGGGCAGGTCGTCCTGTTCGCCGGTCAGCGTGCCGACCGACACGCCGGCGTTGGCGATCACCAGATCAGGCAGGCCGGCGTCCGCGATGAAGGTTTCGGCCGCAGCGCGCAGCGCGTCGGCGTCGCGCACGTCGGCCACATAGCTGAAATGCCGGCCGGGCAGGCGGGCGCGCACCGTGTCGAGCAGCGCGCCGCGGCGGGCCACCAGCCCCAGCGTCGCGCCCTGCGCCGCGTAATGGCGGGCCAGTGCCTCGCCGATGCCGGTCGATGCGCCGGTCAAAAAAACAACGGGCGCCGCGCGGGCACCCGTCGTGGTCAGCGAAGCGGCCGGATTCACTTCTTGCCGGCAGCGGCGCGTTCGGCGCGTGCGCGCTCGATCAGCGCGTCCAGATTGACCAGCATGGCTTCGTAGCTGTTGCCGAGTGCGATGTACTTGCCATCGACCACCAGCGCCGGCACGCCGGTCAGCTGATAGGCGGCACTCATCTGCTGCGCGCGCTGCACCTTGCCGGACACCGCGAAGGACTTGGCGGTCTCTTCGAACTTCTTGGCGTCGATGCCGTTCTTGCCCATCCAGGTCGAAATCGCGCCGATGTCATTGAAAGGCTGGCGGTCGACGTGGATGGCATCGAACACCTTGCCGTGCAGGCGGTCGAGCTCGCCCAGGGTTTCCAGCGTGTAGTAGGTCTGCGCGCCCGGCACCCAGGACTGGCGGAAGATGGCCGGCACCCGCTTGAAGGTGACGTCGGACGGCATCTTGGACAGCCACTTCTTCAGCGTCGGCTCCAGATCGAAGCAGTGCGGGCAGCCATACCAGAAGAACTCGATCACCTCGACCTTGTTGCCCGGTTCGGTCGACTGCGCCGGCCTGATTTCGCGGAAGTCCTTGTCGGTCAGCGGCGCGGCGCCGACACCCATGGACATGAAGCCGGCGAGGGCCAGCGCTGCGAGCGTCTTGAATCCGAATTTCATGTGTTCTCCTGTTATTCCGTAGCGATCCGGTGTCATCGGACAACCGATGCCTCGATTCCGTTCTGAGCCAGTTCAGCGCGGGTGCGCTGCATCTCCTCCGCGCTGGCGAAGGGGCCGAGCCGCACGCGGTAGAGCGTGCCCTTGCCGGCCACCGTGCCCTTCTGCACGCTGGATTCCAGACCGATCAACGCAAGACGCGCCCGCAGGTTGTCCGCTTCTTCTTCCGAAGAGAACGCGCCGGCCTGCAGGATGAGCTTGGCCACCGGGGCGTCCGCGGCCGGTGCAGCCGGTGCAGCCGGTGCAGGTGCCGGCGCCGCCTCTGCGGCGGGCGCGGCCGGCTTGTCGTTGCCCGGGGCCTGCGCATTGCCCGGCAGCAGGTCGTAGAAGTCGAAGCGCTTGGTTTCGGCCGGTGCCGGCACGGCGGCCTTGTCGCCCGGCTTGCCCGGCAGTGCCGCCGGCTGCGACGGGGCCAGGCCGGGGGCCGGCGCGTTCTCGCGCACCTGCAGCGGCAGCGAGGAGCCGTGGATGTACCACATCACGCCGGCACTCAGCACCACGCCCAGCACCAGGCCGATGAAGATGCCGACCACGGTGCCGCCGCGGCTCTTGCGGGGCGGGGCCTTCTTCTGCGGGGCTTTGGCCATTTACATGGTTTCCGGGGCGGACACGCCGAGCAGGGCGAGGCCGTTGGCGATGACCTGCCGAGTGGCCGCCGCCAGCGCAAGGCGGGCTTCGCGCACGGCCAGATCGTCCACCAGCATGCGCGAGGCGTTGTAGAAGGCGTGGAAGTCGGACGCCACGTCACGCAGGTAAAAGGCCACCGAGTGCGGTGCGCGGTCGGCCACTGCCGCGGTGATCACGTCCGGGAATTCGGCCAGGCGCTGGGCCAGCAGCAGTTCCTTCTCGCCGGACAGGCTGTCAACCGGCACACCCTGCAGCAGCGACAGGTCCAGCGCGTGATTGGCCACCGCTTCACGCAGCACCGAGCAGATACGCGCGTGCGCGTACTGGATGTAATAGACCGGGTTGTCGTTCGATTCCGACTTGGCCAGATCGAGGTCGAAATCCAGATGCTGGTCGCTCTTGCGCAGCACGTAGAAGAAGCGCGCGGCGTCGTTGCCCACTTCGGCGCGCAGGTCGCGCAGCGTGACGAAGTCGCCCGAACGCTTGCCCATGGCCGCTTTCTCGCCGCCGCGGTAGAGCACCGCGAACTGCACCAGCGCGATTTCCAGCCTGTCCGGGTTCTCGCCGAGCGCGGTCAGCGCGCCCTTCACCCGCGGAATGTAGCCGTGGTGGTCGGCGCCCCACACGTCGATCACCAGATCGAAGCCGCGCGCGAACTTCTCGGCGTGGTAGGCGATGTCGGACGCGAAATAGGTGTAGATGCCGTTGTCGCGGCGGACCACACGGTCCTTCTCGTCACCGAAATGGGTGGAGCGGAACCACAGCGCGCCGTCCTGTTCGTAGATGTGGCCGGCGTCCTGCAGGCGCTTCACCGCGCGGTCGACCGCACCGTTGGTGTGTAGCGACTGTTCCGAATACCACACGTCGTAATGCACGCGGAATTCGCCCAGGTCGTTGCGCTGGTCGGCCAGCATGGCATCCAGCGCGAAGCGGTGCACCGTCCACCAGTCGTCGCCGAGCGCCTTCTTGGCGGCAGCGATCAGCGCGTCGAGCTGGGCGTCGGCGGTGTCGCCGGGCACCGAGGCGTCCGGCAGGTCGGCGGTCGGGCGGTTCAGGCGTGGGCCCTGCTGCACGAACAGTTCGGCGCCGATGTCGCGCACGTAATCGCCGCGGTAACCGTCGGCCGGGAATCTGATCGCGCTGCCCTGGGTTTCCATGTAGCGCAGCCACACCGACACCGCCAGGATGTCCATCTGGCGGCCGGCGTCGTTCACGTAGAACTCGCGGGTGACCGCGTAGCCGGCGGCTTCCAGCAGGTTGGACAGCGCCGAACCGTAGGCCGCACCGCGGCCGTGGCCGACGTGCAGCGGGCCGGTCGGGTTGGCCGACACGAATTCGATCTGCACCTTCTTGCCCGCGCCGCTGTCGGAGCGCCCGTAGCGTTCGCGTTCGGTGAGGATGCGGCCGACGATGGCCTGCTTCACCGACGCGCTGAAGAAGAAGTTGATGAAGCCGGCGCCCGCCACTTCGGCGCGCTCGATCAGCGTCGACGGCGGCAGTTCGCGCACGATGCGCTCGGCGATCACGCGCGGGTTCTGCTTCAGCGCCTTCGCGAGCTGCAGGGCCACATTGCAGGCGAGGTCGCCGTGGGCGGCCTGCTTCGGGCGGTCGAGGATGATGTCGGGCGCGGCGAGATCCGGTGCCACGCTGGCGAGCGAGGCATGCAGCAGACGGGTCAGTTCCAGGCGCAGTTCGGGGGTCATGGATGAAACAGGGGCGCAGGGCGCGGATGCATTCGGAAGCGGCGAAGTATAACGCGAGCCCGTGGCCGCCTTCCCGGCGCGGCTTCCGGGCCGGCGGCCCTTCTTGTACAGTGCGCGCTCCCCGCGCGCCCGCCGAATTTGGAAACATGACGTTTCACGCCGCCCGTCCGACCCCGATCACTGCCCTGACGAGGGGCTGAGCCGATGCGCTGGTTGCGACTGCTCAAGATCGTGACGGTCAGCCTGCGTTATGGGCTGGACCAGATGCTGATCGATGCCGGCAGCAGGCTGCGCTTCGCCGGCCTGCTGCGTGTCACCCGGCTCGGCCGCCGCTTCGACGCGCCGCGCGCGGTGCGGCTGCGGCAGGCGCTGGAGGCGCTCGGCCCCATCTTCGTGAAGTTCGGACAGATGCTGTCCACCCGGCGCGATCTGCTGCCGCCGGATCTGGCCGACGAACTGGCCAAGCTGCAGGACCGCGTGCCGCCCTTCCCGTCGGAACAGGCGATTGCCCGGCTGGAGGCCTTCTATGGCCGGCCGCTGGCGCAGGTGTTCGCCCGCTTCGAAACGCAGCCGGTGGCGTCCGCCTCGGTGGCGCAGGTGCACTTCGCGCTGCTGCCCAGCGGCGAGGAGGTGGCGGTCAAGGTGCTGCGGCCGGGCATCGAGCACATCATCGCCAACGACATCGCGCTGATGGAAACTGCGGCCGCGCTGCTCGAACGGGTGTGGTCGGAGGGTCGCCGGCTGAAGGCGCGCGAGGTGGTGGCGGAGTTCTCCAAGCACCTCGGCGACGAACTGGACCTGATGCGCGAGGCGTCGAACTGTTCGCAGCTGCGCCGCAACTTCCGCGACTCGCCGCTGCTGTCGGTGCCCGAGGTGTACTGGGACTACTGCGGCCCGACCGCGATGGTGATGCAGCGCATGCACGGCCTGCCGATCTCGCAGGTCGATGCGCTGCGCGCCCAGGGCGTGGATATGGCCGCGCTGTCGCGCGCCGGTGTCGAAATCTTCTTCACCCAGGTGTTCCGCGACGGCTTCTTCCACGCCGACATGCATCCGGGCAACATTTTCGTCGCCCCGGACGGCCAGTACATCGCGCTCGACTTCGGCATCATGGGCACGCTGACCGACGTCGACAAGAACTACCTGGCGCAGAACTTCCTCGCCTTCTTCCAGCGCGACTACAAGCGGGTGGCGCAGGCCCACGTCGATGCCGGCTGGGTGCCGCGCGGCACCCGGGTGGACGAGTTCGAGGCGGCGATCCGTGCGGTGTGCGAGCCCATCTTCGACAAGCCGCTGAAGGAAATCGAGTTCGGCCGCACGCTGCTGCGGCTGTTCCAGGTGTCGCGCCGCTTCAATGTCGAAATCCAGCCGCAGCTGGTGATGCTGCAGAAGACGCTGCTCAACATCGAAGGTCTGGGCCGCCAGCTCGATCCCGACCTCGATCTGTGGAAGACCGCCAAGCCCTTCCTCGAGCGCTGGATGAACGAGCAGATGGGCTGGCGCGCGCTGCGCCGCAAGCTGGCGGAAGAGGCGCCGGGCTGGGCGCTCACGCTGCCCGAACTGCCGCGGCTGGCGCACCGGGTGCTCGGCCGCGCCGCCGAGTTCGACGTGACGCAGGAGCCGGCCGCCGCCGAGCGCCGTCACCGTGGCCTGATGCGCTGGCTGCGCGTGCTCTGTCTGCTGGTGGCCACGCTGATCGGCGTGGAGCTGTGGCGGCTGTTCGGGAGCTGATCCCGAGCCTCATGCTGCCGCCCTAAAGTCGGACGGGCCACCGTCGTTAGTGCTGCTTCATGCCGCGAGAGCACAACGATGAAAACGATCCCGGTGTTTCAGATTCGGTACGCATGCGCGTCGTCCTGCTGGAGGCCCGCGCAATGAACTTTCCCTCGGTACGCATGGGCGCGCTGGCCGGGTCCATGACCCGTTCCATGCACGGCGCGGCCCTCACCTTCTCCAAGGTCGTGGCCGACCGGGTCGGCATGTCGGTGCTGGACGTCGCACTGGTCGACCGCGGGGGGCTGGAAGGCAGTCTGCACGGGCTCGATCGCTACAGTGGTGGCCGGCTGTGCATGATCACGCAGCGCATGCGCACCGCCGACGACCTCCATACGCAGGGCATGCTGGTGCTGCCGGAGGAGGGCGCCCGGCTGATCGTGCGCCGCATGCTCGGTCTTCCGGTGCTGCTGGGCGAACTGTCCGAGCTGGAACAGGACGCGCTGTCCGAGCTCGGCAGCATCGTGATCGACGCCTGCCGCGGCGGTCTGGGCGGGGCTTTCGGCCTGCAGGCCGAAGCGGCGCAGCCGGCCGTGGATCTGACCGACGCCGAGAGCGGCTTTTCGCTGGACGATACGCTGCATAACGCGCTGGTCACCCAGCTGCACATCCACCTGTCCGGCCTGCGGGTCGAAGGCCGGGTGGTGCTCGAAATGGTGGCTGATTCCGCGCTGCCGGTGCTGCCGCGCTATCGTCTTTCGGCCTGACCGAAAATCAGCCTCAAACCCCCGTACACGCCCTGATGCGCGCCGCTATCATTGCGGTCGCGCGGCGTCGTGCCGCGCCGCGCATCCTGTCTTGCCGGGGCTTTCATGCTGATCTGGTTCGTCGTGCTCTATCTGATGGTGTCGGTCGGCATCGGCCTGTTTGCCGCGACCCGTGTCCATAACGCCAAGGATTTTGCGGTGGCCGGGCGCAGCCTGCCGCTGCCGGTGGTCACCGCCACGGTGTTCGCCACCTGGTTCGGCGCCGAGGCGGTGTTCGGCGTGTCGGCCCAGTTCGTCACCTCCGGCCTGGGCGGCGTGGTGGCCGACCCCTTCGGTTCGTCGATGTGCCTGATCATCGCCGGCTTCTTCTTCGCCTCCAAGCTGTACAAGCTGAACATCCTGACCGTCGGCGACTACTACCGGATGCGCTACAGCCGCTCGGTCGAGGCGATCACGTCGATGTGCATCGTGGTGTCCTACCTGGGCTGGGTGGCGGCGCAGATCAAGGCCATGGGCCTCATCTTCTTCATGGTGACCGATGGCGGCGTGAGCCAGCATGCGGGCATGGTGCTGGGCGCGCTCATCGTGCTCACCTACACCACCTTCGGCGGCATGTTCTCGGTGGCCATTCTCGATTTCGTGCAGATGGCGGTGTCCATGGGCGGCCTGCTGTACATCGCCTGGATCATCAGCGGCCTGACCGGCGGCGTCGCCCCGGTGATCGAGCACGCGTCGGCAGCCGGCAAGCTCGACTTCTTCCCGCCGGCCGACCCCTGGCTGTGGATCACCTTCATCGGCGCCTGGCTCACCATGATGCTGGGCTCGATTCCGCAGCAGGACGTGTTCCAGCGCGTCACCTCGGCAAAGACCGCGAAGACCGCGGTGGCCGGCTCGGTGCTCGGCGCCAGCATCTATTTCGTGTTCTGCTTCGTGCCGATGTTCATCGCCTATTCGGCGACGCTGATCGACCCGGCCACCTTCGGCGCGCTGATCGAGGAAGATTCGCAGCGCGTGCTGCCGACTCTGGTGATGCAGCACACGCCGCTGATCGCCCAGATCCTGTTCTTCGGCGCGGTGCTGTCGGCCATCATGAGCTGTTCGTCGGCCACGCTGCTGGCGCCGTCGGTCACCTTCGCGGAAAACATCGTCAAGGGCTTCTACCCGCGCATGAGCGACCGCCAGCTGCTGTTCGTGATGCGCGGTGCCATCGTCGGCTTTGCCAGCGCGGTGCTGGCGGTGGCGCTCAATTCGGAAAGCAGCATTTTCGGCATGGTGGAGAACGCCTACAAGGTGACGCTGGCCGGTGCTTTCGTGCCGCTGTTCTTCGGCGCCTTCTGGAAGCGCGCCACCACGCAGGGCGCCCTGGCCGCCATCATCGGCGGTCTGTCCTCATGGCTGCTGGTCGAGGTGCTGGTTGGCGAAGCCAGTCTGGTGCCGCCGCAGCTGATCGGCCTGGTGGTGAGCGCCACCGGCATGGTGATCGGCTCGCTGCTGCCGCAGTGGGTGGGCCACCGGATGCCGCACGAGCCGGACCACGCCGCGCTGCATCATCACGCGGCGGCCGGCACTCACCACGCCGCACCCGGGCATCACACGCCGCATCGCTGAAACGAAGTACCGCCGCCGGGGGCTGCGTGACAGGCGCTCAGGGCGCCTTGCCGGCCGCCTCCTGTGCCGCTGCCTTGGCCGCGGCTTCCGCCTCGCGGCGGGCATGCTCTTCCTCGCGCTTTTTCACCCGTTCGTCGATGGCGGCCGCCTTTTTCCGCTGGTCGGCGGCGCGCTGGGCGGCCCGGGCGTCTTCCTGCTTGCGGCGTGCTGCCAGTTCGGCATCTTTGCGGGCCTGTTCGCGCGCCTGTGCCTCGGCCTGACCCGCCAGTTCGGCGTCCTTGGCCGCGCGCGCCGCAGCGGCCGCTTCGCGCTGGGCGTCCTGCTCGCGTGTTTTCGCGTTGACCTCGATCGCCTTCTCGCGCCGGGCCTCCGCCGCGCGCTGCTTGTCCGCGCGACGCGCCTCGGCCGACCGGCGGCGGATGTCGCGCTCGATGTCGCCGGCCTGGATCTCCAGCCGGCGGGCGGCGGTCGTGCTGCCACGATAGGCCTCGTCGGCGCGTTCCAGGCAGGACGACACCAGCGTGCGCTGCCAGCATTCGGTGTAAGCGGCGTCGCGTACCCGCACCGCCTCTTCCTTCTTCGTCTTCGCCTGTTCCTTCAGTTCGGCCGCCTGGGTGCGCATCCGGTCGCGTTCCTCGTCCGGAAAATCGTCGACCGGTGCTTGCGCATGAATGAGACCGGCGGCGGCGAACGCCGCCAGTCCGGTCAGGGTGCGCAGGGCAAACTTGTTCACGTGCTGTCCTCTTGCTTGGGGGGCGGCGCGCTGTGACGCCGCCGCCGGTTCATCGATCCGGAGCGATCCGTGCCCGCTCGCGGCCGGAGCGCCCGTGATCCTACTCTGCAACCGTGATCGACCGCGACCGGCTGCGCTTCCTGCAGCAACGCGGCAGCGCGCATGAGGACGTACATGCGCTGCGCGAGGTTGCGCAGCGGGCCGGTTTCCGGATCTGCAGTGCGCGGGTCGCAGGGGTGAGGACAGGCGGCGCAGTGGGCGCCGGCGCCGTAAGGCGAGGGTCGCGCCGATCGCAGGGTGTTCGCGGCCTGCGCGTGATGTCCGTATCGGGGCAGGCCGCGGCCCGGTCAGATCTGTACCGTGCTCGAAGGACGCAGCACGTAGCCCACCACCGCCAGTCCGCCGAAGCACAGCGCCGCGCCGGACAGGCCGGCGACCAGGGCGGAGGCCGACGCGACGGCGCAGAAGGGCAGCGCGTGGCGTGTCGCCGAACGGTAGCCGGCGCGCATGAAGCGATTGATCCGTTTCATTTCCGTCTCCTGCAGAGGGGGAGGTCAGTGTGGCCCGGTCTGGCGCGGGATCATCGCGACAATAGCGCGGAATTCCATGTGCGATTCGTGCGATTTCAGACACTTGGAGGCGAAACTTCGGGTCTTGTGTGTCTTTGTGTAAGGGTGAAACGGCGGCGAAACAAGGGCGAAAAAAAGGGCGCCCGAAGGCGCCCTAACCATTGCTGGAGGAGTGTTCTGTCCGTCGATCAGAGACGGTAGGCGGTTTCGCCGTGGGCGGTCACGTCCAGGCCTTCGCGCTCTTCGTCTTCCGGCACACGCAGGCCGATGAAGATATCGACCAGCTTGAAGGCGATGAAGGACACGACGGCAGTCCAGATGATGGTCACGCCGACCGCGGTGGCCTGGGTGATCACCTGACCCATGATGTCGTAGCCTTCGGCCACGCCGTTGGTCACGTAGTCATACACGCCGGTGCCGCCGAGCGAGGGCGAGGCGAACACGCCGGTCAGGATGGCACCCAGGATGCCGCCCACGCCATGCACGCCGAACACGTCGAGCGCGTCATCGGCGCCGAGCATGTGCTTCAGGCCATTCACGCCCCACAGGCAGACGATGCCGGACACCAGACCCATGATCAGGGCACCCATCGGGCCGACGAAGCCGCAGGCCGGGGTGATGGCGACCAGACCGGCCACTGCGCCCGACGCTGCACCCAGCATCGACGGCTTGCCCTTCAGGATCCATTCGCCCATCAGCCAGGACACGGTGGCGGCGGCGGTGGCGATCAGCGTGGTGGCGAAGGCCAGCACGGCGGTACCGTTGGCTTCCAGGTTGGAGCCGGCGTTGAAACCGAACCAGCCCACCCACAGCAGCGAGGCGCCGACCATGGTCATCACCAGCGAGTGCGGCGCCATCGATTCCTTGCCGTAGCCGACACGCTTGCCGACCATGTAGGCGCCCACCAGACCGGCCACGCCGGCGTTGATGTGCACCACGGTGCCGCCCGCGAAGTCCAGCGCGCCCTTGGCCCACAGGAAACCGGCGTTGCTGGTGACGGTGGCCAGGGTTTCAGCCGAGGTGATCGCGTCCGGGCCGTCCCAGTACCACACCATGTGCGCGACCGGGATGTAGCTGAACGTGAACCACAGCACCGAGAACAGCAGCACGGCGGAGAACTTCACGCGCTCGGCGAAGGCGCCGATGATCAGTGCGGCGGTGATGCCGGCAAAGGTCGACTGGAAGGCGGCGAAGATCATTTCAGGGATGTACACACCCTTGCTGAAGGTCGCGCCCAGCGAATCGATGGTGACGCCCTTCAGGAAGAGCTTGTCCAGCGTGCCGATGAAGGGGTTGCCCGCGGTGAAGGCCAGCGAGTAGCCATACACGAACCAGAGCACCACGATCAGCGAGAACACGGTCATCACCTGCATCAGGATGGACAGCATGTTCTTCGAACGCACCAGGCCGCCGTAGAACAGCGCCAGGCCCGGCACCGCCATCATGATGACCAGGATGGAGGCCAGCATCATCCAGACGGTATCGCCCTTGTTGAAGCTGGGGGCCGGTGCGGCTTCGGCCGCAGCGGGTGCCGCTTCGGCGGCGGCCGGAGCCGCTTCCGGTGCAGCGGGGGCAGCAGCCGGCGCAGCCGCTTCCGCGGTCGCGGCGGCAGGCGCTGCCGGGGGGTCTTCTGCCATGACAGGCGCTGCCAGGCCGATGGCCAGCGTGGCGCACAGGATGCTCAAAAAGCGCTTCATCTCCCGTTCTCCCTTAAAGCGCATCAACGCCGGTTTCACCGGTGCGGATGCGGACGACCTGTTCGAGCTCGAATACGAAAATCTTGCCGTCACCGATCTTGCCGGTGCTGGCGGACTTCTCGATCGCTTCGACGACGCTGTCGACCAGCTCATCGCTGATCGCCGCTTCGATCTTCACCTTCGGCAGGAAATCGACCACGTATTCCGCGCCGCGGTACAGCTCGGTGTGGCCCTTCTGGCGGCCGAAGCCCTTGACCTCGGTGACGGTGATGCCCTGCACGCCGATGGCGGACAGCGCCTCACGCACTTCGTCAAGCTTGAACGGCTTGATGATGGCAGTGACTAGTTTCATGACATTCCCCTGGCAGATGCCTTGAAGCGTTTGTGGATCAGAAGGTCTTGGTCAGGAATACGACCGTCTGGCCGTCGCCCAGATACTTGCCCAGCGCGTTGGTGTAGAACGCTTCCTGAGTGCGGTTCATGCTGGTGTCAGTGTAGTAGGCACCGACGGTGAAGCCCTGCGGCAGCGCGTACGAGGCGCCGATCTTCCAGTCTTCGTACGAGGCGACCGAGTCGTTGCTCACGCCGCCGTTCGAACCCTTGAATTCCTGGATGCCGTAGTGCAGGTTCAGCGTGAGCGATTCGGTGATCGGGTAGTTGGCCTGCAGGTCGAGGTACCAGGTGCCGGACGAGTTGTTCACGCCGAAGGTGTCGCCCATGCTGTACGAGTACTTGGCCGACAGGAACTTCCAGCCCACCGCCACGTAGGCTTCCAGCGTGTCCGCCTTGACGGCGCCGGCGACGCGGTCACCCGGGTAGATGTACTGCAGCAGGCCCACGTCGTAGGTCACGCCGCTGTCGCCGAAGGCGCCGCGGTAGCCGCCGTACACATCCAGTTCGAGGCTGGACGAGTTGTAGCCGGTCACTGCGGACGAGTCGGTCAGCCACGAAATGTTCGAGCCCCAGGTGCCGATGTAGAAGCCGCTGGCGTGCGAGTAGTCGAAACCGCCCTGCAGCGCGATGTCTTCATTGGTCTGGCTGATGCCGCGGAACACGTACTGGCTGAACAGGCCGACGTTGCCGGTGAAGGTGTGCGGGCTGGCCGGCTCTTCCTCGGCGTGAGCCGACAGGGCGGGCAGGGTCAGGGCACTGGCGAGCGCGGCGGCGATCAGAGTCTTTTGCATGAGGTTCACTCCTGGATTGTTGGGAAGACTGCTCGACCTTCCTTGCATGGAGCGTGCCAGCAAAAGAATCCACGTTTATTCAATGGCTTGTAATGTTTTGACACGAATGACTGCGCGCACCTCGCGGCCCCTTGCCCCAAGTTCACGCGCAGGAAAACCGGTGGGCACCAAAGCGGTGCGCAAAGGGTCGGGTTCGGTTGTCCGGCTCGCCGGCGTGCGCGAAATCGGTGCCCGCGCGCACCGGATCACACCATCGTCATGCATTGCCGGGTCTGCCGGTTCGCGTCAGTGCGGCCTTTGACGGCACAATGCGCGGCGTGGCGGCCGCTGTCGGCGGTTCGAGGCGTGCCGCGTTGTATACATATGCTGACTGTCAGGAGAGTGCGATGCTCAATCCCAAGATGCTCGAAGAATTGTCCAGCCGCTTTTCCGAACTGATCGCCGCCAGCCCGGCGCGCGATCTCGAAAAGAACGCCAAGGCCATGGCCAGCGCCATGTTCTCGCGGCTGGATCTGGTCACGCGCGAGGAATTCGACGTGCAGAAAGAGGTGCTGGCGCGCACCCGCGCCCAGCTCGACGCGCTGGAAGCACGGGTGGCCGAACTGGAGCGACGCCTCGCCGCAGGCGAGCGCTGATCCGGCCGGCCGCGGAATCCCGCGGAATCTTTTCGTCGCTGGCGCATCAACACCAGCGACTGCACTCAGATGGAGAATCCATGATCTTTCCGCATTTCGCGACTGTCGCCCGCACGCTGACCGCGTCGGTCGTGCTGGCCGGCCTCGCGTTCGCCCAGCCGGCCGCAGCGGCGTCCTACACCCGCGTGCTGCCCGAGAAGAGCACGCTCGCCTTCGTGTCGAGCCAGATGGGCGTATCGGTGGACGGCAGCTTCAAGCGCTTCACCGCCACGCTGGATTTCGACCCGGCGAAGCCGGAAGCCGGCAAGGCCACGCTGGACATCGATCTTGCCTCCATCGACGCGGGCGGACCGGAAGCCAATGACGAGGTGAAGGGCAAGAACTGGTTCGACGTGAAGCAGTTTCCGACCGCCCGCTTCGTGTCCAGCTCGGTCAAGCCGCTCGGCAGCAACAAGTACGAAGTGCGCGGCCAGATGACCATACGCGGCAAGTCGCGCGACGTGGTCGCACCCTTCACCCTGAAGCCGGACGGCGCGGGTGCGGTGCTGGAAGGCGGCTTCCAGCTCAAGCGCCTGGACTATGGCATCGGCACCGGCGCCTGGGGCGACACCTCGGTCGTCGCCGACGAAGTGCAGATCAAGTTCCGGCTGACCGTGGCCGGCAAGTAAGCGGCCCTCCGGCCACATCCTCCATTCGAACGGCGGCCGGCACGACCGGCCGCAGGCGACGGGCGTTTCGCCCGCCCGCCATCCTTACCGGGAGTTTCCGCATGAAGAAGACCCTGATCGCCCTGTTCGGCGCCTTCGCCGGCCTGTCCATGACCGCCGGCGCGATGGCGGCCGACAGCTTCACGATAGACAGCCGCCACACCTTTCCGGTGTTCGAGGTGAACCACCTCGGCTTCTCGACCCAGCGCGGCCGCTTCAACAACGTGACCGGCAAGATCATGCTGGTGCCGTCGCAGAAGAGCGGCAGCATCGAGGTGACCATAGACAGCGCCTCGATCGACATGGGCATGGACGCCTGGGACAAGCAGATGCGCGGCGAGGATTTCTTCAATGTCGAGAAATTCCCGAACATGAGCTTCAAGTCCACCAGGCTCGTCTACGACGGCGACAAGCTGGTTGGCGCGGAAGGCGATTTCACGCTGCTGGGCGTGACCAGGCCGGTCAAGCTGGAGGTGAAGGGTTTCACCTGCGGCACCCACCCGATCAACAAGAAGGCCCTGTGCGGCGCCGACATTTCCACCGTCATCAAGCGCTCCGAATTCGGCATGACCAAGTACGTGCCGAGCATTTCCGACGACGTCGTGATCAAGATTCCGGTCGAGGCGTTCAAGGACTGATCCTGCACGCGACGGGCGCGGCGAGCGGCCGCGCCGGCGTTGCCCGGTGCGGGCATCGCGCTGTGTTAACCCGCTACCACCCCGCCTGTCCCTGTCCGTAGCACGTTAGCGGCCTGCGCGCGCCGCGCGCATCCACACGTGAGGAGACGGACATGAAGGCAAAGAAAATCCTGCTGCTGGCCGGTGATTTCGTCGAGGACTACGAAATCATGGTGCCCTTCCAGGCGCTGCAGGCGGTGGGCCACACCGTGCATGCGGTGTGTCCGGACAAGAAGGCGGGCGACCAGATCGCCACCGCCATCCACGACTTCGAAGGCCAGCAGACCTATTCCGAGAAGCGCGGCCACAACTTCACGCTGAACGCCACCTTCGACAGCGTGAAGGTCGAGGATTACGACGCGCTGGTGATTCCGGGCGGCCGTGCGCCGGAGTACCTGCGCATGGACGACAAGGTGCTGGCCATGGTCCGTCACTTCGCGCAGGCCGACAAGCCGATCGCCGCCATCTGTCACGGCGCCCAGCTGCTGGCCGGCGCCAAGGTTCTTGAGGGCCGCCTGTGCTCCGCCTATCCGGCCTGCCGCGCCGAGGTCGAGCTGGCCGGTGGCCGCTATGCCGACATCGCGATCGACGGCGCCGTGACCGACCGCAATCTGGTGACCGCGCCGGCCTGGCCGGCCCACCCGGCGTGGATTTCGCAGTTCCTCGCGGTGCTCGGCACGCGCATCGAGTAAGCGGACGCTGCGGGGCGCGTGCGCCCCGTCTGCGCTGTCTACAATAGGCGCAGGAGGTGTCACCCATGTGCCAGATCTTCATCCGTGCCGATCCCGAGCTCTACGTCATGCGCAGCCGTTCGCTGCGGCTGCGCGGCGTCGCCACCAGCATCCGGCTGGAGAACCAGTTCTGGGACGTGCTGGAAGAGATCGGCGCGCGCGACGGCCTGACGCTGCCGCGGCTCATTTCGAAGCTGTACGACGAACTGGCCGAAGCGGGCGGCGGCGATGGCGCCCACCTGCTGCCGGCCAACTTCACTTCCTTCCTGCGCGTGTGCTGCGGCCGCTACATGGCGCTGCAGCTGGCGGGCGCGATTCCGGCGGACACCCGGGTCGCGATTTCCTCGCTCGACGCCGAGCGGGTGCTGGCCGCCGAACGGCCGCGCACCGCGGCCAACAAGGTGGCCTGATGACGGTACTGAAGTACCTGTCGGCCTACCCGGCCCACATCCAGGACCAGGTGCGCGCGCTGATCGAGCAGGACAGGCTGGCCGAGACGCTGCGGGTGCGCTATCCGGACCGGCACGCGGTGCGCAGCGATTCGGCGCTGTACGACTACGTGCTCGAACTGAAGAACCGCCATCTGCGCACCGCGCCGCCGGTCAGCAAGGTTGCCTACGACAGCGGCCTCGGTCTGGTGGCGAAGGCGCTCGGCACGCAGACCACCATTTCGCGGGTGCAGGGCGCGAAGCTCAAGAGCAAGCGGGAAATCCGGGTCGCCACGCTGTTCCGCGACTGCGCGCCCGAATTCCTGAAGATGATCGTGGTGCACGAACTGGCCCACCTGAAGGTGCGCGACCACGACAAGAGCTTCTACGCGCTGTGCGAGCACATGGAGCCGCGCTACCACCAGTACGAATTCGACCTCAGGCTGCACCTGACCTGTCTCGATCTCGCCGGCCGCGCAGCCTGAGCGGCAGCGGCGCTACACTGCGCCGATGGACATGACCCTGCGCCCGCCCACCGTTTCCCTCGTGCTCGGCTCCGGCGGTGCCCGCGGCCTGGCCCACATCGGCGTCATCCGCGAACTGCAGGCCCGCGGCTACGACATCCGCGCCATTTCCGGCTCGTCCATGGGCGCGGTGGTCGGCGGCATCCATGCCGCCAGCGGGCTGGACGCCTATGAACAGTGGGTGACCGGCCTGGCGCAGTCCGACGTGTTCCGGCTGCTGGACTGGACCTTTTCCGGCGGCGGCCTGATCCGCGGTTCGCTGCTGATGAGCCGGCTGCGCGATCTGGTTGGCGACTGCGATATCGAGGCGCTGCCGCTGCCCTATACCGCGGTGGCGGTGGACATCGAGCGCGGCCGCGAAGTGTGGTTCACCGATGGTCCGCTGTTCGAGGCGATGCGTGCGTCGATGGCGGTGCCCTCCATCTTCACGCCCCATCCCTACCGCGGCCGCATGCTGGTCGATGGCGGTCTGTTGAACCCGGTTCCGGTGGCGCCCACCCAGCGCACGCTGAGCGATCTCACCGTGGTGGTGGACCTGAATGGCGAGGCGGCCGATCCGCCGCCGCTGCGCAAGGCGGCCGGTGACGACGCGCCCGGCCTGCTTGCCCGGCTGCGCGGCTATCTGCCTGGCGGCAGCGACGACACGCAGGCCGCAGCGACCCGTCTCGCGATGTCCGATGTGCTGATGCGGTCGCTCGAAACCATGCAGTCCGCCATCACCCGCCAGCATCTGGCCACCTTCTGGCCCGACGTGGTGATTTCGGTCCCGAAGAACGCCTGCGCCTTTCACGAGTTTCATCTGGCGGCGCCGCTGATCGCGCTTGGCCGCACGCTGGCGGCCGAGGCGCTGGATGCGTTCGAACGCGGCCGCGCCCGCAACGGCCACACACCACTGCGCACCGACCGCGGACAATGAACCGGACACCGTCCATGCAGGCAGCACACGCCCTGATGCTGGCCGCGCTGTGCGCCGGCCTGGCCCACGCGCAGCAGACGCCGCGGCTGATCGATCCGGCACAGGCGGCGTGGTTCAGCCCGCCGCCGCTGCCGGCGCTGAAGGCCGCCTGGCTGGCCGGCAGCGAAGCCGGCGCCGGCCCCTACCTGCTGCGGGTGCGTCTGGCGGCCGGCGGGCGCATTCCGCCGCACACCCATCCGGACAGCCGCTACACCACGGTGCTGTCCGGCACGCTGTACGTCGGCTTCGGCGATGCGATGGACGAGGCGCAGGCGGTCGCGGTGCCGGCCGGCACGGTGTATGAGGCCCCGGCCGGTGTCCGCCACTGGGTGTGGGCGAAGGACGGCGACGTGGAGTACCAGGAATCCGGCGTCGGTCCGACGGCCACCCATCTGCCGCACTGAACCGGGCGGCCGGCGCAAAAAAGAAGCCCGGTTCAGCTTCGAACCGGGCAAGCGCAGGGAGGAGGATGGCGCCCGGCCGCGGAGGCGCCGGGATGAAACCGGGCATGGGCCCGGCTGCGTTACATCTTTTCCTGGACGTTGCGGGCCGCGTCCTGCACCTTCTCGCCACCGGCTTCGATGTCCTTGCCGGCTCCGGCAATCGTGTTGCAGCCGGCCAGCGCGAAGCCGGCGCATGCCATCAGCAGCGTGATCAGTCGTTTCATGGTCGTTCTCCTGTCAGCCTTCGGTCAGCGGGTCAGGTCCGGTTGCGCAGCTGCGCAGCGGTCGGGCGGAAATCGCCCTCGTCATCCCTGTCCAGCGTCAGCATCAGGCCGTCCTCGACCGGCTGCAGCCGGTAGTCCGGCACTGCCAGCCTGAGCCCGGCATCGCTGCCGCGGGAAATGCGCACCATCGCGTAACGGGCGGCGCGGTCGCCGTGGCGGGCGGCGATGGTCTGTTCGACCACCCCCACCGTGGCGCCGTCGGCGTCGAACACCTCGCGTCCGTCCATCGCGGACTGGGCGAGGACGGCGGCCGTGGGAGCGGGGTCGGCGACGCGGCTGCCGCGGCCCAGCTGGTAGGCGGCAAGCAGCGCGATCACCGCCAGGGCTCCGGCCAGCGCGGACAGGAACATGCGAACTTTCATCGTCGGCCTCCGTCTTCACGACACGCTGCCAGTATGCGAACTCCATCCTTTTCCGCCTGTCGTCCGGCGCGGCGGGACGATGTAGGACAAATCCTGCACGGCCGGGCCGCGCTAGCATGCATGCCTGTATCAAGGCCCGGGCGGAGGCAAGGACGGATGGCGGCACTGATTGCAGGACTGTGGCTGGTGATCGGCGTGCATGCGCTGCGGCTGGTCGCGCCGGGCCTGCGCGGGCAGGTGATCGCGCGCCACGGTGCGGGCGTGTGGCGGGCGCTGCACTCGCTGGCCTCACTGGCCGGTTTCGCGCTGCTGGTGTGGGGCTATGGCCAGACCCGGGCCGATCCGCTCTGGCTGTGGCTGCCGCCGCCGTGGTCGCGCCATGCCACCGCGACGCTGATGCTGCCGGCTTTCGTGCTGCTCGCCGCCTCCCTGCTGCCCGGATCGCGCATCGCCGCCCGGCTGCGCCAGCCGCTGGCCGCCGCGGTCGCGCTGTGGGGCGCCGCCCACCTGCTGGCCAATGGCACGCTGGCCGACCTGCTGCTGTTCGGCAGCTTCCTGATCTGGGCGCTGATCGACTTCGTGCTGCTGCGCCGGCGTGAAGCGGATGATGGCGGCACGCGGCCGGCGGCAGGCGTGGCCCGCGACCGGCAGGTGCTGCTCGCCGGCGGGGCCGGCTGGGCGGCGTTCGCGTTCTGGCTGCACGGCCCGCTGATCGGCGTGCGGCCTTTCTGAAGGAGTGTCCACAGCATGATGACCGTGCATATCGAAAGACTGCGCCCGGGAGACGACCTGCGCCGCAGTCTGGAAGCGTGGGCGAAGCGGCAGGACCTGGGCGCTGCCTTCGTGCTGTCTGCGGTCGGCAGCCTGTCGCCGGCCATGCTCAGGCTGGCTGGCCGCGACCATCCGACGGTGATCGACGGCGACAGCGAACTGCTCACGCTGTCCGGCACCATCAGTGCGCAGGGCGTGCATCTGCACATGTCGGTCGCCGACGCCGATGGCAACGTGACCGGCGGCCACCTGCTGGCGGGCAGTATCGTGCGCACCACGATGGAACTGGTGCTCGGCATCGCCAGCGGCTGGCAGATCCGGCGCGAGATCGACCCGGTCACCGGCTTCGAGGAAATGGTGGCCGAGAACCACGATGAACTGCTGGGTGCGCGCGGCCCGGACTGAGCGTGCCGCGCATGTGCGCAGAACTTTTTTGTCTTCGCTGCCTAATAAATAGGCAACACCGTTGACACTGGCGCCCGGCGGGCGATTGCCGCGGCTATACATTTTTCGCTCACACAGTTGTCCACAGATGCTGTGGATGGCGACGTCGCGGACACCGCCGATGATGCCGGATGCATCGCCGCCTGTGGATCAGTGCAGTGGACACCCGGTTCATGCTCCCGCTGCCTAAAAATGAGGCAACCCTATTGACTCCCGCTTCCGGCGGGGCTGTCGCTGTGGGCGGGTGCATCTTGTCCACAGAAGTTGTGGATAACAAATGCGGTGCCGCGTGTAAGCTCGCGGCTTTCCGAATCAGGACTTCCGGACGTGGCGAAAGTCATTCCCGACGGCTGGCGCGAACTGGCGTCTGCCGATGCCGGCGGTGCCGCAGAGCGCGAACTGGCCACGCTGGCGCTGCTGGAGCGCGGGCTGCCCGCCGACTACACCGTCTATCACGGTGTGCACTGGACCCGGCTCGACGAAGGCGGCTTCTCGATCTACGGCGACATCGACTTCGTCGTGGTCAATGCCGCCGGCGACCTGCTGGCCATCGAACAGCGCAGCGGTTTCCTCGAAGAAGGGCCGCAGGGCCTCAGTTCGCGCCGGCGCGGCCGCGACCGCAATGTCGCGGTCGGCATCGCGCGCGCGCGGCACGCGCTGTCCACCCGGCTGGCTGCGCGGCTGGGTGGTTCTGCGCCACGCATCGAATACCTGCTGTACTGCCCGGACCACTTCGTCCGCCAGGCGCACACCGCCGGCATCGACGCGGAACGCATCGTCGATGCCGCGGTGCGCGACCAGCTCATCCCGCGCATCCGCGCCATCCTGCCGCCGGGCGAGCACAGCGGCCACGGGCCGGAGGTGCACCGCTTCCTGCGCGACGAAATCAAGCTGGAACCGGATGTCGCCGCGCGGCTGGGCATGGCGCGCGAGCGCATCACCCGGGTGTCCGGCGGGCTCACCCAGTGGGCGCGCGCGCTCGACTTCCAGCCCTACCGGCTGCGCGTGGTCGGCACCGCCGGCTCCGGCAAGACCCAGCTCGCGCTGGCCGAATACACCGCGGCGATCGAGGCCGGCCGGCGTCCGCTCTACGTGTGCTTCAACCGTCCGCTGGCCGACCACCTGGCGCAGATCGCGCCGGAAGGCGGCCTGGCCTGCACCTTCCACCATCTGTGCGAACGGGTGCTGGCCGCGCACGGCGAGCGCCCGGACTACGCCAAGCCGGACGCCTTCGACGCGATGATCGCGCGCGCCGGTGAACTGCCGGTGCCGGACGACCTCCTGTTCGATGCCCTCGTCGTCGACGAGGGCCAGGACTTCAATGCCGACTGGGCCGACCAGCTGTGGCGGCACGCGCGCGACGGCGCCCGCCGGCTGTGGCTGGAAGACCCGATGCAGAATCTCTACGCGCGTCCGCCGGTCGAGCTGCCAGGCTGGGTGACGCTGCACGCGCACAGCAATTTCCGCAGCCCGCGGCCGGTGGTGCGCATGCTGCAGACCCTGATGGAAGGCGTGATGCCGGGCGCCGAGCGCATCGAGGCGGCGTCGCCCTTCGACGCCGACGAGGTGGCGGTGCTGGCCTACTCGCAGGCACACCCGCTCACCCAGCGGGTGAAGGAGGCGATACGGCTGTGCTTCGCCGCCGGCTTCCACGCGCAGGACGTGGCCATCATCAGCTGGCGCGGCCGCGACCAGTCGGAACTGCTGCGCCACGACCGGCTGGGCGCCAATGCGCTGCGCAGCTTTACCGGCCAGTACGACCTGCTGGGCCAGCCCGAGTATTCGGGCGGCGAGGTGCTGATCGAATCGGTGTACCGCTTCAAGGGGCAGTCGGCGCCGGCGGTCATCCTGGCCGAAATCGATTTCGACACGCTGGACGAACGCACGCTGCGCAAGCTGTTCGTCGGTGCCACCCGCGCCATGATGAAGCTGGTGCTGGTGGCCAGCGAGCGCGCCGCCGGCACGCTGGCTGAAAGACTGGGGCCGCAGGCATGAGCGCAACGATGCCCAATGCGCTGATGATCCAGGGCACCACCTCGGACGCCGGCAAGAGCACGGTGGCCGCCGGCCTGTGCCGCAGCCTGCACCGGCGCGGTGTGAGGGTGGCGCCGTTCAAGCCGCAGAACATGGCGCTCAACAGCGCAGTCACCGCCGACGGCGGCGAGATCGGCCGCGCCCAGGCGCTGCAGGCGCAGGCCTGCGGACTGGCGCCGCACACCGACATGAATCCGGTGCTGCTCAAGCCCAATTCCGACACCGGCGCCCAGGTCATCGTGCATGGCCGCGCGCTGGCCAACATGGAAGCGCGCGCCTACCACGACTACAAGCGGGTCGCGATGGAGGCGGTGATGCAGTCCTGGCGGCGGCTCACCACGCAGTACGATTTCGTCGTGGTCGAAGGCGCCGGCAGCCCGGCGGAAATCAATCTGCGCGACCGCGACATCGCCAACATGGGTTTCGCGCTGCCCAACCGCTGCCCGGTGGTCATCGTCGCCGACATCGACCGTGGCGGCGTGTTCGCCCATCTGGTCGGCACGCTGGACTGCCTGTCGGACGAGGAGCGCGCGCTGGTGCGCGGCTTCGTCATCAACCGCTTCCGCGGCGACCGCGCGCTGCTGCGCTCCGGCGAGGACTGGCTGGAGCGGCGCACCGGCCTGCCGGTGTTCGGCGTGCTGCCGATGCTGAAGGGCCTGCACCTCGACGCCGAGGACGCGATACAGACCGGTCAGTCGTCGGCCGGACAGGGCGCGCGGCTGCGCGTGGTGGTGCCGGTGTTTCCGCGCATCAGCAACCACACCGACGTTGACGCGCTGCGCGCGCATCCGCAGGTCGATCTGCTGTTCGCACCGCTGGACCGTCCGCTGCCTGCCTGCGACCTCGTCATCCTGCCCGGCAGCAAGAGCGTGCAGGGCGATCTGGCGGCGCTGCGCGCCCACGGCTGGGACACGCAGATCGCCCGCCACCTGCGCTACGGTGGCCGCGTGCTCGGCATCTGCGGCGGCATGCAGATGATGGGCCGCATGCTGCACGATCCGCTCGGTCTCGAAGGCGCGCCGGCCAGCGTGGCCGGACTGGCCCTGTTCGACTACGACACCACGCTGGCACCGGAAAAGCAGCTGCGCGTGGTCGAGGGCCGGCTGCGGCCGGGCGGCCAGCCGGTGCGCGGCTACGAAATCCACATGGGCGTGAGCACCGGCCCGGCGCTGGCGCAGCCGGCGGTCGATCTGGCCCACGGCCCGGACGGCGCCCGCTCGGCCGACGGCCAGCTGATGGCCACCTATGTGCACGGCCTGTTCGACGCGCCGGACGCGTGCGCCGCGCTGCTCGCCTGGGCCGGGCTGGAACAGGCGCAGCCGCTCGATCTCGCGGCGCTGCGCGAAGCCAGCCTGGACCGGCTGGCCGACTGTCTCGAAGCGGAAATCGACATCGACCGGATGTGCGGCCGCGCCTGAGGGTGCGGGTGGAGCGCTGCAGGCTTCGGTGGGCGCGGCGACCCCGCCGCGATGCGGCCTTCGGTTATGCGCGGTCTCCGGTTCAACGTCACCATCGCGGCGAGACGCCGCGCCCGCGGATTCCTGTCCGGTCTCCGCATCGACCGCAGCCTTCCGCCGGTTTGGGCCTTCCGCCGCCCGGTGGTATCGTGCGCGGCTGTTCCGCTGATGCGGAACGCGCATTCGAGGTGCCCGACGCCGTTCCGGCCGAGGGTTGAACGGGAAGCAGGTGCGCGAGCTCCGCTCGCAAGGCCTGCGCTGCCCCCGCAACGGTAAGCAGACGACGCGCATCGGTACGCCACTGGGCTCCGGCCTGGGAAGGCGATGCGCCGCGACAGTGCTCCTGTCGCCACTGCGAGCCCGGATACCGGCCACGGATGCACGAGCGGTCATGCCCGGGGTGCGGCATCGCGACGGAGGCGTGCCGCGCCTGCGTGGTGTGCGTCCCGGTCATGGCTTCATGACACCGCGGTCGTTCGGGGACGGGCGGCCGCTGCAGGGAGCACAACTACAATGCCTCGCCTCACCCCGGTCGCCGCGCTCGTCGCGGGTGCCGCCACGCTTCTTTCCCAGTCCGCAGCCGCCCAGCAGACGATGCATCCGGTGGTCATCACCGCCAACCGCGTCGAACAGCGGGTACAGGACACGCTCGCCGACGTGACCGTGGTCGACCGCGAACAGATCGAAACCGCCGCGCAGTCCACGCTGACCGAACTGCTGGCCCGCCAGCCGGGCATCCAGATGACCAGTCAGGGCGGCCCCGGCGCCAGCACCGACTTCTTCATCCGCGGTGCCGATACCCGCCAGAGCGTCGTGCTGATCGACGGCGTGCGGGTGGGCTCCGGCTCCAGCGGCACCGCCGCGCTGCAGTACCTGCCGCTGTCGCAGATCGAACGCATCGAGGTGCTGCGCGGTCCCGCGTCCGCGGTCTATGGCGCTGACGCGATCGGTGGCGTGATCCAGATCTTCACCCGCCGCGGCGAGCCCGGTCTGGACTTCGACCTCTTCACCGGTGCCGGCAGTTACGGCACCAGCGACAGCCGTGTCGGCCTGCGCGGCGGCAACGGCGTGATCGACTTTTCGCTCGCCGGCAGCCTGTATCACACGCGCGGTTTCAGCACGACCAATCCGGACATCAATCTGGGCGTGGCTGCCTCCCGCCGCAACTACAACCCGGACCGTGACGCCCACCTGAACCGGAGCGTGAGCGGCTCGGTCGGCATCACGCCGCAGACCGGCACGCGCCTGTCGGTCAGCCTGCTCGACAGCGAAGGCTACAACGAATACGACTCCGGGCTGGCTTTCGTGAATACCCGCAACGTGTTCAACAACAGCGTGCTCACCGCCGCCGCCGAACACGCGTGGACCGACTGGCTCACCACCACGCTGCGCTTCGGCCGCAGCATCGAGGACTTCACCAGCTATGCGCGGACCTCGCCGCGTGGCAACGACTTCCGCACCGAACAGACCACGCAGGCGCTGGAGGCGCGGGTGAAGCTGCCGCTGGGCACGCTGTTCGGCAGCATCGAGCGGCTGGAGCAGGACGTGCTGTCGGTGACGCCCACCGTCGTGAACATCGACCAGACGCGCCGGGTCGATTCCGGCCAGCTGGGCTGGACCGCGCAGATCGACCGTCACCTGCTGCAGGCGAACACCCGGCATGACCGCTACACCGGCGGCTCGGGCAAGGCCACCGGCAACGTCGCCTACGGCTATCGCCTGACCGACGAACTGACCGCACGCGCCGCCTACGGCACCGGCTACCGGCTGCCCACCTTCAACCAGCTCTACTTCCCGAACTTCGGCAATCCGGACCTGAAGCCGGAATCGTCGACCAACCGCGAAATCGGTCTGGCCTGGCAGCGCAAAGGCACCCGTCTCGCGGTCACCGCCTACGACAACCGGGTGCAGAACCTGATCAATTCGCGCGCGCCGCTGGTGAACGTGGCCGAGGCGCGGCTGAAGGGCGCCACCTTCGAGGCGGCCACCTATGTGTTCGGCCATACCGAGCTGCAGGGCAGCGTGGACATTCTGAGCGCGCGCGACGAAGACACCGGTCTGCGCCTGCAGCGCCGCGCCGCGCAGACCGCCACCGTCACGGTGCAGCAGCACATGCTGGCGGGCCGGGTGGGGGTCGAGGTGCAGGCGGTGGGCGACCGCTGGTCCGAGCCGGGCGAACTGCGCCGCATGGGTGGCTATGCGCTGCTCAACCTGTTCGGCGTGTGGAAGGCCTCGCCCGAAGTGTCGGTCGAGGCACGGGTGAACAACCTGAACGACCGCCGCTATACCTCGGTGTTCGGCTACGAAACTTCGGGTGCGAACGCCTTTGTCGGCGTGCGCTACACGCCGCGTTTCTGAGCCGGCTGCCGCCGCTGGGTACACTGCCTGCATGAGCCGCCACCCGCCCGCCGCCCTTCTGCCGTCGTCCGCCGCCCTGCGCGCGGGCCGGCGGCGCGCGTGGGTACTGCCGCTTCTGGCGCTGGCGCTGGGCGCCGCCTTCGCGCTGGCGCTGGCGGTGGGCAGCGTGACCGTCAGTGCGGCCGAACTGTGGCGGATCGCGACCGGCGACGACGCCGGCACCGCCGGTGCCATCGTCACCTCGCTGCGCCTGCCGCGCGCGCTGGCCGCCGCCGCCTGTGGCGGCCTGCTTGCGCTGGCCGGGGCGCTGATGCAGGTGCTGCTGCGCAATCCGCTGGCCGACCCGTATGTGCTGGGCATTTCCGGCGGTGCGGCCGTGGGTGCGCTGCTGGCCATGCTGGCCGGTGTGGCCGGCCTGCTGCTTGAAGTGTCCGCCTTCGCCGGCGCGCTGGCCGCGATGGCGCTGGTGTTCGGGCTGTCGCACGGTCAGGGCAGCCGCACGCCCACCCGCCTGCTGCTGACCGGCGTCATCGTGTCCGCCGGCTGTGGCGCCGCGGTGTCCTTCATCCTCGCGGTGGCGAGCGAACAGTCGCTGCGCGGCATGCTGTTCTGGCTGATGGGCGACGCCAGCACCGCCAGCCGCCCGGGCGTCGCCGTCGGCGCGCTCGTGGCCGGGCTGGTCGCCTGTGCGCCGCTGGCGCGCGATCTCAACCTGCTGGCGCGTGGCGACGGCACCGCGCAGACGCTGGGCGTGCCGGTTGTCCGCCTGCGACTCATGGTCTATCTGCTGGCGTCGGCGCTGACCGCGATCGCGGTCACCACGGTCGGCTCGGTCGGCTTCGTCGGTCTGGTCGTGCCGCACCTGATCCGGCTCGCTTTCGGCAACGACCAGCGCCTGCTGCTGCCGGCCAGCGCACTGGCCGGGGCCACGCTGCTGCTGCTGGCCGACACCGCGGCGCGCACCGTCATCGCGCCGGCCCAGCTGCCGGTCGGCGTGCTGACCGCGCTGCTGGGCGTGCCGGTGTTCCTGTTCCTGCTGAACCGCCACCGATGAGCGCCGCCGCCTGCCCGCCGCTGCTGTCCGCCCGGAGCCTCGACGTGTCGGTGGCCGGCCGCGCGCTGTGCACCGGTCTCGATCTGGACGTGCGGCCGGGCGAACTGCTGGCCATCGTCGGCCGCAACGGCATCGGCAAATCGACGCTGCTCGGTACGCTGGCCGGGCTGCGCACGCCTGCCGCCGGCACGCTCACGCTGGAGGGTCGTGCGCTCGCCGACTGGCCGGCGCGCGAACTGGCGAAACGGCGCGCGCTGCTGGCGCAGTCGCACGAGGACCACTTCGCCTCCACCGTGCTCGACACCGTGCTGGTCGGCCGCCATCCGCACATCGGCCGCTGGTCGGACGAAAGCGACGCCGATGTCGACATCGCGCTGGCGGCGCTGGCGGCGGTCGCGCTTCGCGGCTTCGAACTGCGCGAGGTGCGCACGCTGTCCGGCGGCGAACGACAGCGCGTGGCGATCGCCGCGCTGCTGGCGCAGCAGGCGCCGGTGTGCCTGCTGGACGAACCGGTCACCCATCTCGATCTCGACTATCAGATCGAAACGCTGGAACTGTTCGCGCGGCTGGCCCGGGACGAGGGCAGGGCGGTGGTGGCGGTGCTGCACGACCTGAACCAGGTGCTGCGCTTCGCCGACCGCGCGCTGCTGCTGACCGGCGGCGGCCAGTGGGTATGCGGGCCGGTGGACGAAGTGCTGCAGGCGGAGGTGCTGTCGCGCGCCTTCTGCCATCCGCTGAAGGAATTGCGCGACGACGGCCGGCGCTATTTCGTGCCGGCGTGAGTGAATGAAGCGAGGAGACCGTCATGAGTGATATCGACGAGCGCCATGAAGCGCGCATGAAGCGCAAGAAGGACGTGGTCGATCAGGCCATCGCCGCCGCCAGGGTCGAACGCGGTGTGCTGGTGGTGAATACCGGCACCGGCAAGGGCAAGTCCAGCGCCGCCTTCGGCGTGGTCGCGCGCGCGCTCGGCCACGGCATGAAGGTGGGCGTGGTGCAGTTCATCAAGGGGCGTTCCGACACCGGTGAAGAGGCTTTCTTCCGTCGCCAGCCGGACGTGCAGTGGCACGTGTCGGGCGAGGGCTTCACCTGGGAAACCCAGAACCGCGCGCGCGACGTCGCCACCGCCGAAGCGGCCTGGGACCAGGCGCGCGCCCTGCTGCGCGACCCGGCCATCGGCCTGGTGGTGCTGGACGAACTGAACATCGCGCTGAAGTACCACTACCTCGACGTCGCCACCGTCATCGCCGACCTCGCGGCGCGGCCGGCCATGCAGCACGTCATCGTGACCGGCCGCGCGGCGCCGCCGGAACTGGTCGAGGTCGCCGACACGGTGACCGACATGACCATGGTGAAGCACGCGTTCAAGGCGGGTGTGAAGGCGATGCCGGGGCTGGAGTGGTGAGCGTGCCATCCGCAGTCCGCCGCTGTCCGGCGCTGATGGTGGCGGCCCCTGCGTCCGGTCAGGGCAAGACCACGGTGGTCGCCGCGCTGGCGCGGCTGCACCGTTCGCGCGGTCGCCGCGTGCGCGTGTTCAAGTGCGGGCCGGACTTCCTCGACCCGCAGATCCACGCGCTGGCCAGCGGCGCGCCGGTGTGCAATGTCGACCTGTGGATGACCGGCGACGCCGACATCGCCGCCCGGCTGTACGAGGCGGCGGGCGACGCCGACCTCATCCTGGTCGAGTCGGTCATGGGCCTTTACGACGGCAGCCCGTCCAGCGCCGACATCGCGCGCCGCTTCAATCTGCCGGTGCTGGCGGTGATCGACGCACGCGCGATGGCGCAGACCTTCGGCGCGCTGGCGCACGGCCTGAAGCACTACCGCGATGGCGTGAATCTCAGCGCGGTGATCGCCAACCGGGTCGGCTCGGCCCGCCACCTCGACATTCTGCGCGACAGCCTGCCGGCCGACATCGCCTGGTACGGCGGCCTGCCGCGCGACGAGCGCATCGCGCTGCCGGAGCGCCATCTCGGTCTGCTGCCGGCGGCCGAGATCGAAGGGCTGGACGCCCGGCTCGACATCGCTGCCGAACTGCTCGGCGCCTCGACCGTGGCCGACCTGCCGCCGGCGGTGGATTTCGCGCCGGTCGAGCGCGCAGAGACGCCGCGACTGCTGGACGGCGTGCGCATCGCGCTGGCGCGCGACGACGCCTTCTGCTTCATCTACCCGGCCAACCTCGACGGCCTGCGCGCGCTCGGCGCCGAGCTGGTCGAGTTCTCGCCGCTCAATGACGCCGCGCTGCCCGCCTGCGACGCGGTGTGGCTGCCCGGTGGCTACCCGGAACTGCACGCCGCGCGCTGGGCAGCAAATACCGCGATGCACGCCGCGCTGCGCGCCCATGTCGACGCCGGCCGGCCGCTGCTGGCCGAGTGCGGCGGCATGATGAGCCTGTTCGACACGCTGACCGACAAGGCGGGCGTCACGCATGCCGCTGCCGGACTGCTGCCGGGCGCGGTGCGCATGCAGACGCGGCTGGCCGCGCTCGGCCTGCAGCAGGTCGAGCTGCCGGAAGGCGCGCTGCGCGGCCACACCTTCCACTACTCCACCGCCGACACGCCGCTGGCCGCGCTGACCCACGCGCGCACCGCCGACGGACGCGACGGCGAGGCGGTGTATCGCCTGAAGCGGCTCACTGCCAGCTATGTGCACCTGTATTTCCCGTCGGATCCGGCCGCCGCGGCCGCACTGTTCCGGAGCTGATCGATGAACGCGCCTGACCCGCTGACGCCGTCTGAACACGCCTACGAAGAGGACGCGCGCGCCGCGGTCTATCGCGTCATCGCCGAGCGGCGCGACATGCGCCACTTCCGCCCGGGCGCAGTCGATCCGGCGGTGCTGCGCCGCCTGCTGTGGGCGGCCCACCACGCACCCAGCGTCGGCTACATGCAGCCCTGGCGCTTCGTGCGCGTCACCGACGCCGCGCTGCGCGACGGCATCCACGCGCTGGTCGAGGAAGAGCGCATCGCCACCGCGCGCGCACTCGGCGAGCGCGAGGAAGCCTTCATGCGGCTCAAGGTCGAAGGCATACGCGAATGCGGCGAACTGCTGGTGGTCGCGCTGTGCGCAGACCGCGAACGCCACGTGTTCGGCCGCCGTACGCTGCCGGAAATGGACCTCGTCTCCTGCGCCTGCGCCATCCAGAACATGTGGCTGGCGGCGCGCGCCGAAGGGCTGGGCATGGGCTGGGTGTCCATCTTCGACCCGGACCGGCTGGCGGCGCTGGTCGGCATGCCGGACGGCGCGCGGCCGGTCGCGGTGCTGTGCATCGGCCATGTCGAGGCCTTCTACCCGGCGCCGATGCTGGAACTGGAAGGCTGGGCCTCGCGGCTGCCGGAAGACGTGCTGATCGGCGAGAACCGCTGGCCGGAGAGCGGCACATGAACTTCGGACTGGTGCTGGCGGCGGTCGCCGCGGTGGCGCTGGACCGCCTGCTGGGCGAGCCGCGACGCTTCCATCCGCTGGTCGGCTTCGGTGCGCTGGCTGGCCGGCTGCAGGCGCTGCTCAATCCGCCGCTGACGCAGGGCGACCCGGCCACCCGGCTGCCCGGCCTCATCGCCTGGATGCTTGCGGTGCTGCCCTTCGTGCTGGTCGCGCTGTGGCTGCGCAGCGTGGGCGGCGTACTGCAGGCGCTGGTCGATGTCGGCCTGCTCTATCTGGCTATCGGCGCGCGCAGCCTGAGTGAGCACGCGCAGGCGGTGTCGCGTCCGCTGGCCGCCGGCGATCTGGCGCAGGCGCGTGCCCGGGTCGGCTGGATGGTGAGCCGCGACACCACACAGCTCGATGACAGCGGCGTGGCCAAGGCGGCCACCGAATCGGTGCTGGAAAACGGCAACGACGCGGTATTCGGCGCGCTGTTCTGGTTCTTCCTGCTGGGCGGGCCGGGCGCGCTGCTGTTCCGGCTGGCCAATACGCTGGACGCGATGTGGGGCTACCGCACGCCGCGCCTGCGCTATTTCGGCTGGGCCGCGGCGCGCATCGACGACCTGCTCAATTTCGTGCCGGCGCGGCTGACCGCGCTGAGCTATGCGCTGTGCGGCTTCAGCCGCGCCGCCACCGCGCGCGCACTGGCCTGCTGGCGCGCGCAGGCGAAGGCCTGGGACAGCCCGAATGCCGGCCCGGTGATGGCGGCCGGTGCCGGCGCGCTCGGCGTGGCGCTGGGCGGTGCCGCCATCTATCACGGCGAGGTCGAACAGCGGCCGCCGCTGGGCGAGGGTGCGCCGCCCGCCGCCGCCGACATCGACCGTGCGGTGGCGCTGGTGCAGCACGCGCTGTGGCTGTGGCTGGCAGTCGCCACGGCGCTCGGCCTGTGGGGCCTGCTGTGATCGCCCGCCCGCTGCACGGCGGCCGGCTGCAGGAAGCGGCCCGCCGCTACGCCATCGATCCGGCAGCCTGGATGGATCTGTCCACCGGCATCAATCCGCAGCCCTGGCCGGTGCCGCCGGTACCGCAGTCGGTGTGGCAGCGCCTGCCGGAAGACGACGACGGGCTGGAGGCCGCGGCGTCCGCTTTCTACGGCAGCGAGGCGCTGCTGCCGCTGGCCGGCTCGCAGGCGGCGATACAGCTGCTGCCGGCGCTGTTCCCGCAGAGCCGGGTGGCCATCCTGTCGCCCACCTACAACGAACATCCGCACGGCTGGATGCAGGCCGGGCACACGGTGCGCGCGGTCGCCCCGGCCGAGGTCGAGTCGGCTGTCGACACGGTCGACGTGCTGCTGCTGGTGCAGCCGAACAATCCCTGCGGCACGCTGTTTCCGCCGGCGCAGGTGATGGACTGGCAGGCGCGGCTGGCCGCGCGCGGCGGCACGCTCATCGTGGACGAAGCCTTCATCGACGCGACGCCTGAGGCCAGCATCGTGCGGCACGCCGGCCGGCCCGGTCTGGTCGTGCTGCGCTCGCTCGGCAAGTTCTTCGGCCTGGCCGGCGCACGGGTGGGCTTCATGTTCGCCGAACAGTCGCTGCGCGACGCGCTGGCGATGAAGCTCGGGCCGTGGCCGGTGGCCGGCCCGTCGCGCTGGGTGGCGCAGCGTGCGCTGGCCGACCGTGACTGGCAGGCGGCGCAGCGCGCCCGGCTGGCGGCGGAGGGCGCACGGCTCGAAGCGCTGCTGCGTGCCACCGGCTGGGGCGAAGTGAGTGGCTGCGTGCTGTTCCAGCGCGTGCTGACGAAGGATGCCGCCGCGCTGCATGACGCCTTCTGCCGGCGCGGCATCCTGCTGCGCCTGTTCGATGCACCGGCCGCGCTGCGCTTCGGCCTGCCGGCGGACGAGGGCGAGTGGCGGAGGCTGGAACAGGCGATGGACGAAGTGGCTGCCGAGGGGCGCGGAGCTGCGCATGGTCGTGCGGGCGCGGTGCCCTCGCCGCGATTGCAGCCGTGAAGCCGGGACAGCGCGTGATCGCGAGCACTTATCGCAAGCCCTTATTGCAGACCCTTTCGCGGCGGGGGCGCCGCTCCCACGGCAGTCCGTCCCCGTACCGCCGAATCGAGGAATGATCGAATGAAGAAAGCATTTTTCCTGCTGTTCGCCGCGCTGGCGCTGCCGGCCGCGGCGGAACTGCGGCTGACCGACGATGCAGGACGCACGGTGGTGCTGGCCGCGCCGGCGCAGCGCATCGTCAGTCTGGCGCCGCACGTGACCGAACTGCTGTTCGCCGCGGGTGCCGGCGGCAAGGTGGTCGGTGCCACCCAGTACAGCGACTACCCGGACGCGGCGAAGAAGATTCCGCGCGTCGGCGGCTACACCTCGGTGGACATGGAAGCGGTGGTCGCGCTGAAGCCGGATCTGGTGATCGCGTGGAAGAGCGGCAACCGCAACCAGCAGTACGACAGGCTGGAAAAGCTGGGCATACCGGTGTTCGTGAACGAGCCGCGCAGTCTCGACGACGTCGCGCGCGCGCTCGAAACCTTTGGCCGCATCGCCGCCACGCCGCGCGAGGCGGACGAGGCGGCGCGTGCCTTCCGCGCGCGGCGCGATGCGCTGGCGAAGCAGTACGCGGCGCGGCCGCCGGTCGCGGTGTTCTACCAGATCTGGAACAAGCCGCTGATGACCATCAACGGCCAGCACCTGATTTCCGACGTGATGACGCTGTGCGGCGGCCGCAACGTGTTCGCCGGTCTGCCGATCCTGGCGCCCACGGTGACCGAGGAGGCGGTGCTGGCGGCCGCGCCCGAAGTCATCGTCGCCAGCGGCATGGGCGAGTCGCGGCCGGAGTGGCTGGATGCCTGGCGCCGCTGGGCCGCGCTGCCGGCGGTGAAGGGCGACAACCTCTATTTCATTCCGCCGGAAATCCTGCAGCGGCACACGCCGCGCATCCTCGACGGCGCGCAGAAGCTGTGCGAACAGCTGGAACAGGCGCGCCAGAAGGCAGGCCGCAAATGAGCGCCGGCGAACTGCAGGGTGATCCCTGGCCGCAGCGCATCGCCTGCCTGTGCACCGAGGCGGTCGAGGTGCTGTATGCGCTGGGCGAGGCCGACCGCATCGCCGGCATTTCCGGCTTCACCGTGCGGCCGCCCGAGGCGCGACGGGAGAAGCCGAAGATCAGCGGATTCTCGTCCGGCAAGCTGGAACGCATCCTCGCGGTCGAGCCGGATCTGGTGCTGGCCTTCTCCGACCTGCAGGCCGACATGTGCCGCGACCTGGTGCGCGCCGGTGTCGAGGTGCATGTGTTCAACCAGCGTTCGATCGCCGGCATCCTGCGCATGATCGTGACCACCGGCGCGCTGGTCGGCCGTGCGGCCGAAGCGCAGGCGCTGGTGGCGGATCTTTCGCGCGGGCTGGAGGCCGCCCGCCTGCGTGGCGAGGCGCGCATCGCCCGCCACGGCCGCCGGCTGCGGGTCTATTTCGAGGAATGGGACGAGCCGCTCATATCCGGCATACGCTGGGTGTCCGAGCTGATCACGCTCGCCGGCGGCGAGGACGTGTTCGCCGATTTCGCCACCCGCCACAGTGCGAAAGAGCGGCGCATCGAAGACCCGATGACCGTGGTGGCGCGGGCGCCGGACATCATCATCGGTTCCTGGTGCGGCAAGAAATTCCAGCCCGACCACCTGCGGGCGCGGCCCGGCTGGGCCGCGGTGCCGGCGGTGGCGAACGACCGCCTCCACGAGATCAAGTCGGCGCTCATCCTGGCACCCGGCATCGCGGCCCTGACCGACGGGCTGGCGGCGCTCGAGGCCTGCCTCGACGGCCGCGCGCCCGCGCAGTGCTCAGAAGCGGTAGCCGAGGCCGACTGACAGCAGCAGCGGATCGACGTCCAGCCGGGTGACCGGCACGCCCGCGCCCTTCACCGCGATGTCGGCGTCTATTTTCACGTACTTGGCATCGAGGTTGAGGAACCACTGCGGCGCCAGCTGGATGTCGACGCCGAGCTGGGCGGCCCAGCCGAAGCTGCTGCGGTCCATGGTCAGCGGCACGCTGCCGCCGAGTACGGTGCCGGCGTCCAGCTTCACGCCGGAAAAGCGGGTGTAGTTCAGCCCGATGCCGGCGTAGGGGCGCACGCTGCCTTCCGGGTTGAAGTGGTACTGCAGCGTCAGCGTGGGCGGCAGGTGTTTCACCGAGCCGATGTTCACGCCACCCAGTTCGACGTCGTGCTTCTGCGGTACGGTCAGGATGAGTTCGGCCGCGATGTGGGGCGTGAAGAAGTAGCTGATGTCGACTTCCGGAAACAGCTTGTCCTCGGCTTTCACCTCGCCCAGCGCCGGCACCACGGTGGTGGTCGAATTGTCGTTCGACGGGCTCATGTGCAGCGCGCGTATCCGCACCAGCCAGTCGCCCTCGGCCGCCTGTGCGCCGCCGGCGCACGCACACGTCAACACTGCCGTGACGATCGCACGGCCTGCCCCGTTCCTTTTTGTCATGTCGGTCTCCCCGGGTGATGCGTCTGCGGCTGCGGTCGCTGAATCACTCTAGGAAGGCAGGCCGGCGACGAAAAATAGGATTTTTTGCGGCGCGCATTGGGTTCGGCTTATGGCTCGGCAGAGCTTCGTGTGTCACGGCTGCATCGCGGCGGGGGCGCCGCTCCCACAGAGCGCTCAGGCGACGGACTGGGCCAGGTTTTGTGGGAGCGGCGCCCCCGCCGCGATCGGACTTGTGCAGCAGTTTGTCCGGGCCCGGGTGGTATCAGGTCAGGATGCCGTCGCGTTACTCAGGCCATGTGGCTCAATCGGCCCGCAGCCGTGCCAGAAAGCGGTCGAGCGCAGCCGCGAAAGCGCGGGTATCGGCGGCCGAGAAGGCCGCAGGGCCACCGCTCATGATGCCGCTGTCGCGCAGATCGTTCATCAGCGCCCGCATCTGCAGCCGTTCGTGGATGGTGTCCGGCGAAAACCACTCGCCGCGCGGCTCCAGTGCGTGCGCGCCGCGCGCGAGCACGGCGGCGGCCAGCGGAATGTCGGCGGTGATGACCAGATCGCCGGCGCCCACCGCCTCCTCGATGTAGCGGTCGGCGGCGTCGAAACCGTGCGCCACCTGCACAGCACGGATGTGCGGCGACGGCGGCACGCGCAGCAGCCGGTTGGCCACCAGCGTGAGCGGCAGGCCGGTGCGGTCGGCGGCGCGGAACAGCGTGTCCTTGACTGGTGCCGGGCAGGCGTCGCCGTCCACCCAGAGTGCGATGCGGGCGCTCATGCCAGCCACCATGCGCAGAGCGCCAGCAGCACCGCCGCCAGGCCGGCGAAGGCCACCGCCTCTTCGCTGTGCGGCTCGCCGCGGGCCGGCGGGTAGCGACCGAGCGTGAGCACGCGCAGCAGCAGCCAGCCGGGCAGGTAGAACAGCCCGACCGTCAGCAGATTGAGCAGGAAGATGGCGCGCAGCACGGCGGCGTCAGTCGAGCGCCTTGCGCAGCAGTTCGTCGACCAGATCGTTCAGCGACACCTGGCGCTCGGTGGCGAGGTCGCGCAGGCGCGCCGCCAGTTCGGCCGGAATCTTCACCGCGAACGGCACCAGGCCGCGCTCGGCGTCGAGCCGGCGCTGTTCCTTGCGATCCACGGCAGGTGCTGTGCCCAGGCCACTCTTGGCGCCCGCGGCATGCTTCATCTGGGCCACCACCTTCAGTCTTTCATTCTTGTACAGATCGGTTTTCTTCACGTCGGTATCCTGTGCGGTCTTTCGAATCGCGCACATTGTCGGCCATGGCCCTGAAATCCACCATCTACAAGATCAAATTGAACGTGTCCGACATGGACCGGCCGCACTACGGCGAATACGCGCTGACCGTCGCCCGCCACCCGTCGGAGAGCGATGAACGCATGATGGTGCGCGTGCTGGCCTTCGCGCTGCACGCCGACGAGGACCTGCGTTTCGGCCGCGGCCTCAGCACCGAGGACGAAGCCGACCTGTACGCCCAGGACCTGACCGGGGCCATCCGGCTGTGGATCGATGTCGGCCTGCCGGACGAACGCCTGGTGCGCAAGGCCGCCGGCCGCGCCGACCAGGTGGTGGTGCTGAACTACGGCCGCACCGCCGGCCAGTGGTGGGAACAGTCGAAGGCCACGCTGTCGAAACTGGGCAATCTCACCGTGTACCGCCTGTCCACCGCCGACAGCCAGGCACTCGCCGGCCTCGCCCAGCGCGGTGCAGACCTGCAGTGCATCGTTCAGGAAGGCCAGCTCTGGCTGGGTGACGACAGCGGCATGCTGCAGCCGGTGCTGGAGAGGGTATTCGGCGGCGCGTGAAACCGTGGGTCAGCGTCGCTGTACCCAATAGGTTGGGCGGCGGCGCTGGTGGGCGATCGCCAGCACGATGATCGCATCGGGCGTGATGCGGTAGATGACCGAGTACGGAAAACGGCTGATCGGCATGGCGCGCACGCGTGAGGAAACCGGCTTGCCCAGCTTGGGGTGCGCCAGAATCAGGGCGGCCGTGCTTTCGAACTGTTCTACGAAGGCGGCCGCGATGCGTGCGCTGGCCTGCTTCAGATAGTAGTCACGGGCCTCGGTGAGTTCGTGCAGTGCGGGTTCAAGCAGAATGACCTTCACCCGGCCGCTTGACCGGGAATGTCCGCGCGCAGGCGGGTCATGGCATCTTCAAGGCTGATCGCCCCGATTTCACCGCGCTCATGGGCATTGGCGCGACGCTCGGCCTCCGCGACCCACTCGGCGAGGGTTTCATCCTCTTCTTCGAGGCTGGCCAGCAGACGTTCGGCAAGATGGACGCGGTCCGCCTGTGGCAACTGCATCAGGGTTGCCTCAATGGCATCAAGGCTGGAGGGCTTCACGGAAGAGCTCCTTTGGCATCGGGCTACGCGCTGAATCATAGCAGCCGCTTCGTCGCCTTCTCGCGACGGACCCTTGCAGAACACGCAGACCGAAACCGGCCCATCGAGTCTCTCCTGATTCGTCGCCGGACCTGCATTGAGGCGAGGACTCATCCGCAGGCACCTTGCCGGGGGGCAGCGGTATGCGCTCGGGCCGCCGATCAGTCCTTCTTCGTCACCCTGCGCCGCCCGGCCTGTGTCTGCGCGCGCTGCATGCGCATCAGCCGCTGGCGCACGCCGTCAGAATCCATCCACACATCGCTGCCCTTCAGGATGCGGCCGATTTCGCTGTCGCTGAGGAAGGGCGAGCACAGCCGGGTCATCATTTTCTCGAACCAGCTGCTCACCGCCGCCACCTGCGCCTGCTGTTCGCTGCCGCGGCCGTCCAGGCTGCCGGAATAGGTGTGGAACATGAGCTGGCAGTTGTCATGCACCACCAGTTCGTCGCCGCTGAGGAAGATGAAGGCGGCCATCGAGAAGGCGCGCGCTTCGAGCACGGTGACCACGTGCGCCTCCGAGGCGCGGATGTTGTTGATGATCTGCAGCCCGGTGTCGAATTCGCCGCCGGGCGAATTCAGGTGCAGATAGATCATGTCGGTCTCGCTGGCCGTGCGCAGCGTGTAGAACAGATCGGTGTAGTGGTGCGGCTCGCGGATTTCGCCGCACAGATAGTAGGAAATCTGGTGGATGGGCATCTGCCGCTCATAGCGTGCCAGCCCGCTGAAGGGCACGCAGTTCGTCAGGTCGTCGTCTTCGTCGTCCGGCTGGGCGGGGTGGCGCGGCATCGTGGCTTCCTCGGTTGTGCGCCAGGGATTATCGGCGCAGCTGCGCGGATGACCACGCTGCGGTGCGGCAACGAAGGGGGAGGTTCATTATGCTTTGGTCATAATGTGCGCTCCACTTCACCGGAGCGTCCTGTCATGAATGCACCGCTTGCATCCGTCCCCGGCGATCTGCCGCCTGCGTCGATCAGCCGGCGCCTGCTGGCGCAGATCATCGACAGCGCGATTGCGCTGCTGGGCGCCGTTGTCGTCCTTCTGATCGCACGTGCGTTCGGTCTGAGTGAATCTTTCAGCGTGCTGGCCTGGCTGCTCTACATGCTGCTGTCGGACGGTCTGCCCGGTGGCCAGAGCATCGGCAAGCGGGTGATGGACATTGCGGTGCTGCATGCCGGGAGCCGCGAAGCCTGCTCGTGGGGACGCTCTTTCCTGCGCAACGCGACGCTGCTGGTACTCGGCGTCATCGACATCGTGTTCGCGCTGGGCAGCAGCCGGCGCCGGCTGGGGGATCGCCTGGCCGACACCGTGGTGGTGCGGGCAGGCGCGCCGCTGCCGGCATGACGAACCCCGCCGCGGGCGCCGCCTAGGGCGGGTAGTTGGCCCCGACCCGGAAGAACTCCTTGATCAGGAATTCCTCCAGTTCCTGCTGGTGTTCCGGCCGGGCCGACAGCACCACGGTGCGGCCCAGGCGCAGCGATTCCCAGTTGAAATTGCCGCTGTAATAGCGGCGTATCAGTTCGATCATCTTCCGTACGACCGCGCGCTCGATGTCTCCGCCCACGCCGGCGTCCACCTCGATGAACTCGCGGCGCGCGTTGCCAGCGTCTGTGGTCCAGCCGCGGAACATGAAGGCCGCTTCACGCACACCTTTGCGGGTGATCTGGAACACTCCGTTGGTGCCCGGCTGCTGCAGATTGCGCTTGATGTTGGCGGCCGCGACGTCGTCCGCCGACGGGCCGCGCTCGCGGCCGCGGGCGGCGGCGTTCTCGGCCGCAGCCGCCTCTTCGGCGAGCCGGCGCTTCTCGCGCTGGGCGGCGACGAAGGAGGCCATGTCGGTGGGCGCGTCAGGCGTCGGGGCCGCCTTGGGCGGGGGCGGCGGCGGCGCCGGTTCAGGTACCGGCACCCGGGCCACCCGGGGCTGTTCGGGTTCGGCCGGGCGGGGCGGCGTACGCTTGGCGTCACGCTTCTTCTGCGGCGGCTGCTTCTTCGGGCGGGGGGCAGGCGGCGTGGGGGCCGCGGACGGCGGCGGTTCGGCAGCCGACTTGCGCGGGGCGTCCGGCGTGATCATGCGCACGCTGATCGGCTGGTTGGCGCCCAGCGGCTGTTCCGGCTCGGCCTTCGGCCGCATCACCCACCACACTGCGCCGATGTGCAGCAGCAGCGCCAGCACCAGCGCGATCAGGCCGCTGGGGCGCACCCGGAAATGCAGGCTGGTGTCGCCCAGCACCGAACGTTCGACGCTCAGCGAAAAGGGCGCCAGACTGTCGCTGCGACGGCGGTTGCGCGGGTGTTCGGGGTGCTGGCTGTGCATGGGCTGTTCAGGCGTCTGCGGACGGTCGTCCTGTCCGTGTGCCGGCGCCGGAGGCGCCCGCCGCAGTGAATCCTTCATTCCTGTTCAGCGTGGGTTCGGTCGTGGTGCGCGCGCGGTCCGGCGGTGGGTCACTGGCCCGCGGGGCGCAGATTACCGCAGTCGGCGGCCAGCCAGCGGGCGTCGGTATCCGATTTCATCGACCCCTGGGCCGACTGCATGTTCATTTTCGTGCGGAAGCGGGTCGGACTTTCGATCTGGGCCTCGAAGTCGCCGCTGGCCTTCGGATCGGTACAGACCACCTTGCCCTTCACCGAGTTCGCGGTCTGGCTCACGTCGGTATAGCGGCAGTTGCCGTCGCGCCGGCGGGTGTAGAGGTCGGTGCGCTTGGCGTCCTCCGGCGAGATGCATACCTTGATCGCGCCGCCGTCGCCGGGGGCCACACCGCGCGCCGCCATCTGCTGTTCCATCATGCGGCGGGTCTCCGGCGGCAGCTTCTTCATCTCTTCCTGCATGCGGGCCATCTGGGCGGCCATGTCCGGCTGGCCCGGCATGTTCATCTGCGAGCGGAATTCCCACAGGCCGGGCTTGATGTCGGCCGCGTGCGCGGCGCCGGCCAGCGCCAGCAGCACCGCAAAGGTCGGAGTTTTCATCGGGTGTCCTCGTTCTCGGATGAAGTGCCGGGTGGCACCGGAGCCAGGTAGCTGGCGGCAAGGATGAGCACGCCGATGCCCAGCAGCGAGCCGGTCCATTCGGCGGTGCCGGCACCGGCCAGATCCACCATGAGCATCTTGGCGCCGACCGCCGCCAGCAGCGCGAAGCCGGCGAACCACAGCGTGCGTGCGCCGCGCCGGGTGGCCCACACCATCAGCGCGAGCGCGCTCACCGTCCAGGTCAGCGACAGCGTGGCCTGCAGCAGGGTGGATTGGAACATGGCGGCGGCCGACCACGCCACCCCGGCGAGGTGGTGCACGCCGCGTGCGGCCAGCGCGGACACCCACAGCAGGCCGGCGGCGCCCACGGCCGGCCCCGGCAGCAGGCGGCTGCGCGCCAGCCACCCCAGCGCCGCGACGCTGGCGATGTCCAGCGCCGAGGCCAGCGGCAGATAGGGCAGGGCGGAACTGCCGTCGTGCGCGAACTGCAGCGCCACAACGGTCAGCAGCAACAGCAGGCCGACCGGCCGCAGCAGCGCCTGCCGCCAGGCGTCGGGCGCGACCGCCCAGGGCCAGCGCTCGTCTGCGTCGCTGGCGGAGAGCGCGGCCTGCACCGTGCGGGCCGCCAGCCCCCAGACCGCAATCCAGGCCAGCCAGCGCCACAGGTCCTGACCGGGCTGCCACAGTTCGAGCCAGCCACCGGCCTCGATGCCGGCCGACATCAGCAGCGTCCACGCGCCGGCGATGTGGCGCGGCGTGTTCAGCAGTGCGCAGCCGTCCTCGTCCTGCCGGCGCAGTACCCACAGGTGGGTGGCCCAGGCCAGCGGCAACGCGAGCGCCATTGCGCCGGCCAGCAGATGGCCCTGCCTGTCCCAGGCGAGCAGACTGCCGGCCCACAGGATAGGCAGGGTGAGCGCCGCCAGCGCACGGGCGGTCGTGAAATCGCGTTCGCGGCCCTGCCGTTCGGCGAAGGCGGCGCTGGCGATGCCGAACAGCAGCGCGACCGCCGGCTGCAGCGCCTGCGGCACGAAATCGTCGATGTCGGACAGACCGCCGAACAGCCACCAGCCGGCCAGCCACAGCGTGAACAGGTCGGGCAGGCGTTCGCCGCCGGCGCCGCGGATGCGCAGCACCCGTACCGACGCGAGTGCGGCGCCGGCCAGCAGCAGGCAGCCCAGCGTGCGGCCATTGGCCATCGGCCAGAGCACCGTGAGGCCGTCGAGCGCGGCGATCAGCCACAGGCCGGCCAGTAGCTGCAGCAGCGCGCCCGACCACAGCGTGAGCCGTGAGCCGCGCTCGCAGCCGTACCACAGCGCCGCCGCGCCTTCGACCGCGTAGAGGGCGGCGGTCATCTGCAGGTCGCAGGCCAGCGGCACCGCGAGCGTGAGCAGCGCCGCACCGATGCCGGCGTGGGCGCGGAAGGTGAGCGTTTCGTCCGGCGCCCGGGCACGCAGCAGGCCGGCCAGGCCGAGGTAGTACAGGCCCGCCAGCGCGGCGCTGATCGCCGCGCCATATTCAAAGGGCTGGACCAGCGCCGACTGCAGCATGCCGGCGGCCAGCGGCGGCCCGAACAGCAGGCTGCCCGACTGCCAGCCGGCGGCGCCCGGCGCGCGCAGCACGGTCTGCGCCACGTGGGTGGCGGTGAACAGCACGAAGAAGGCGATCAGGAAGGCCTGCACCGTCAGGTAGTCGGCCGGCACATAGCTGCGCAGACCCCAGCCCGCGCCGATGGCGAAAGTGAACAGGAAGCCGGCGAAAATGAGCGCCCGCCAGGCGCGCTGCCAGCTCAGCGCGATGATGAAGGCGTCGAGCAGCAGGTAGTAGCTGAACAGCACCACGTACTGGCCGCTGCCGGACGACGCCAGCATCGGCGCGACGAAGGCGCCGGACAGGCCGAGCAGCGCCAGCACCTGCGACGCCTGCCGCGCCGCGCACACCGCGCAGGCCACGCCCAGCACGGCGAACAGCAGGAAGGCCGGTGCCGGCCCGATGAAGCCGTAGCGCGCCAGCGCGAAATACACCGCCAGATAGAGCAGAGCGAAGCCGCCGCCCTGTATCGCCAGCGCGAACATGCGGCGCGGCCCTTCGCCCGGCATGCGCAGGCCAAAGGCGATCAGCGCCAGACCGGTCGCCACCGCTGCCGCCAGCCTCAGTTCCGGCGGCAGCCAGCCGGCCTGGGCGGCCAGTCGCAGCGCCGACGCGACGCCGAAGAACAGCACGATGACGCCGATGCGCGCCAGCGGATTGCTGCCCAGCAAGCGTGACCACAGCGACGGCCCGGCGGGCTCGGCCTGTTCCGCGGCCAGGTCGGGGTCGGCGGCCGGGGCGGTGGCTTCCGAGCTGCGGTTCAGGCGTACGCCCTCGGCGTACAGCGCGTCGAGCGGCGCGGCCTGGGCGCTGATCGCGGCAGCGGGCGCCTGCGGCGGTGCGGGCGTGACCGGTGGCGCTGTCACGGGTGCAGCGACGTGCGCCTCGGAGCTCGTGTTGGCCCCGGTTGCGGCGGGCGGCGCCGCCGACCGTGTCTTTAGCTCGTCGTACAGCCAGCGCGTCTTGCGGTCGAGGTCGTCCAGCGCCTGCTGTACCGCCTGCTGCCGCGCGCGCTCACGGGCGGCGATCCACAGTCCGGCCACCAGACCGGCCACGGCGCCGGCCAGCGCTTCGCCGGCTCCGTGAGCGCTGCCGGCGATCAGGCCGAGCAGGGCAAGAATGGCGGTCAGCATGGGAAACCTCTTCTTTCGGAGCGTGCGTCTGACGGAGGGGCGGCCGGCGATGCAGCCGGGTGGTGCCTGCGGTGGGTCACCGGCGGTCTCCGCGCAGCGCGGCGACCGTGGCGTGCAGCGCTTCCGGCGTGGCGGAGTCCGGGGCCACCGCGTCGCCGCCCACCAGTTCGATCCGGCTGAACAGGCCGCGACGCAGCGGCCGGCTCATCGCCGGGCCGTCCTTGCGCGAGAAGAAGCTGCCCCACAGCCCGCGCAGCGCCAGCGGCACCACCGGCACCGGCGAGCGGTCGACGATGCGGCGGATGCCGGCGCGGAAGGGCAGCAGTTCGCCGGTGTCGGTGATCTGGCCTTCCGGGAACAGGCCGACCAGTTCGCCGGCCGCGAGCGCGGTGGCGATGTCGTCGTAGGCGCGTTCGAGCAGCGCCGGATCTTCCTTCGCCGGCGCGATCGGAATGCAGCGGCTGGTGCGGAACAGCCAGCCCAGCAGCGGCGTGCGGAAGATGCGGTGGTCCATCACGAAACGGATCGGCCGGCGGCAGGCGGCGGTGATCACCAGCGCGTCGACGAAGCTCACGTGATTGCACACCAGCACCGCCGGCCCGTCCTCGGGGATGGCGTCCAGCTTTTTCGCGTCCAGCCGGTACACGGTGTGGATGAGCAGCCACACCACGAAGCGCAGCAGGAATTCCGGCACCAGGCTGTAGATGTAGATCGCCACCACCGCATTGAACAGCGCGGCGGCGAGGAAGAGCTCGGGAATGTTCAGGCCGAGCGAGAACAGGCCGAGGGTGACGCCGGCCGACGCCACCATGAAGGCGGCATTGAGGATGTTGTTGGCCGCGATCACCCGCGACTGGTGGCTCTTTTCGCTGCGCGTCTGGATCAGCGCGTACAGCGGCACGATGTACAGGCCGCCGAAGAAGCCGAGTGCCGCGATGTCGGCCAGCAGCCGTGCGTGGGTGGCCAGCGCGCCGGCCAGCGTGAGTGCGCCTGACGGCGCGTCGGGCGATGCCAGCCAGAGGTCGATGCCGAACAGCGTGAGGCCGATCGCGCCGAACGGCACCAGGCCGATTTCCACCTTGCCGCCCGACAGCTTTTCGCAGGCCAGCGAGCCGACGCCCACGCCCAGCGAGAACACGGTGAGCAGCAGGATGAAGACCGATTCGTCGCCACCGAGCACGTTGCGCGCGAAATTCGGGAACTGCGCCAGCAGCGTGGCGCCGTAGAACCAGAACCACGAAATGCCCAGCAGCGACAGCCACACCGTGCGGTTGCCATGGGCGAAGCGCAGGTTGCGCGCGGTTTCGGTCAGCGGATTCCAGTTCACCTTCAGTCCGGGGTCGGCGGCCGGCGAGGGCGGAATGCCGCGGCTCACCCACCAGCCCAGCACCGCCAGCGACAGCACCACGCCGGCCACCAGCGTGCCGCTGTCGGTGACCGACACCAGCCAGGCACCCAGCACCTGGCCGATCAGGATCGCGACGAAAGTGCCCATTTCCACCATGCCGTTGCCCCCGACCAGTTCCTGCGGCTGCAGGTGCTGCGGCAGGTAGGCGTACTTCACCGGCCCGAACAGCGTGGAATGCAGACCCATCAGGAACAGCGCGGTCACCAGCGGCCACAGCAGGTGGGCGACGAAGCCCCAGGCGGCGAGCGCCATCACCGCGATCTCGAACAGCTTCACGAAGCGCGCGACCGCGGCCTTGTCGTACTTGTCGGCGAGCTGGCCGCAGGTGGCCGAGAACAGGAAGAAGGGCAGGATGAACAGGCCGGGCAGCAGCGTGGCCAGCATCGCGCCATCGAGCTGGGTGAGCTGGCCGGCGCGGAAGGTGACCAGCGTGATCAGTGCGGTCTTGAAGACGTTGTCATTGAAGGCGCCCAGGAACTGGGTGAAGAAGAAGGGGCGGAAGCGGCGCTCCTTCATCAGCTGGAACTGGCTGCTCATGCGGACCTCAGCGGCGAAGGATGCGGGACAGGATGAAGGCGGCCACGGCCGCGAGACCGGCGAGCCAGACGATGAGCGCGCGGCGCGACCCAGGCAGCGGCTCCTTCGGCGCCTGCGGGTCGCGCAGTGCTTCAGGAAACTCGCGCGGCGGTGCCGGTCGCACGATCCACTGGCTGCGCTCGGCCGGCACCCGCGCCATGTATTCCTCGTACGAGGCCACCGGCTCGCGGCCGAAGGCGCGCGAGGACGGAATCTGCGGCACTCGCACGAAGATGAGCGCCTCCAGGTCGTCGGCCAGCACCTTTTCCAGTCCGTTGTCGCCGCTGTGGCCGGTCGCCAGCCGGCCGACCAGATCGCTGCCGGCGACATTGAAGGCGGCGAACGGGAACAGGCCGCTGCGCTCCGCCATCATGTATTCGTAGGCCTGCAGACCGCTTGCGACGCTCATGTCCTTTAGCGTCATCCAGGGCAGGCCGAGCCAGGCTTTCGCCTTCGACGTGGGCCCGAGCAGCGGCAGGCCCCAGCCGAGCGCGCGCAGCGTGTCCAGGCTGATGCCGGCGCAGTTGGCGGTGGCGTGGCGGTAGCTGAAGTCGTGGCGGTAGAAGTGATTGAACACGCGTGCCAGGCCCTGATCGACCAGCCGCGGTGCGCGGTCGTCGCGCAGCACCGCCACCAGCATCCAGGAAGGCCGGTACCAGCTCTGGCCGCTGTTCAGGTCGGTGAGGTAGGCGTCCATCGGCAGCATCGACGCGACGATGCCCTTCTCGCTGTGGATGTCGAGGTTGTAGAAATTGGCGACCAGCCAGTCGCCCCAGCGACCGTGCTCGCCCATCAGGCCGGTGGCCAGTGCGAAATGGCCGCCGTGCGCCTCGTCGTCGTCGCCCTGTGCGCCATTGAGCATCAGCGCGAGCACCGGCTTGCCCACCGCGGCGGCCGCGGCGCCCGGCGTGCGTTCCCACAGCAGCCGGGACGCGGCTGGCAACTGCGCGCCGCCCTGATCGGCGCGCACCAGTGTGGCCAGCGTTTCGCCGGCCTGCAGCGGGTGCGGCTTCAGTGCCGCGAGATCGATGTCGAAGGACGAGGGCCAGATCGTGCGCGCGGTGTAGCGGTCGTCGCCTGCGCTGCCGCGCAGCGACAGCGACTGCCCCTGCAGCCAGCGCACGCTGTCGGCGTTGAACCACGACACATTGGTCGGCAGCTGCGGCACCAGTGCGAAGCCGCTGCGGCGGCCGTCGGCGAAGGTGAGGGCGCGGCCGTCGGCGTCCAGCCGCGCGCCGTCTGCCCGCTGCGGCGACCCGAGCCAGACCAGCGCCGGCTTTTGCGCGTCCGGCTGGCCGTCGCGCGCGATCACCCATTGCTTCACGTCGTCCTGCGCGCTCAGCGCAGGATCGAAACCGGCGGCGTCAGCGCGCGGTACCGCGATGGTGTCGTCCTGGAAGTACCACAGCGCCTGCGGCGGCGTCGGGCAGTCGCTGCAGCGGCCGGTGGTCGCACGGAATTCGCGTGCGTCGTACAGCCCCAGCCGGCCTTCGGCCAGCGCGTCCTGTGCGGCGGCTGCGGTGTGGGCGACGCTCGTCATGAGCGCCAGTGTAAGCAGTGTGTCGAGCGCGCGCATATCAGACGGATTCCGCCATGGACTTGAGGGTGACGTAGTCGGTCTTGCCGGTGCCCAGCAGCGGCAGGGCGTCGACCACGACGATCTTGCGCGGTACCGCAATTTCCGGCGCGCCACGCTCGCGGGCCGCGGCCTGCAGCGCGTCGCGGCCGAGCGCGGGGTCGGTGGTGAACAGCACGATGGTTTCACCGCGCGCCGGGTCGGGCTGGGTCGAGGCCGCATGCTGGGCGGCGGGGCTGGCGGCGGTGGCGAGCTTTTCCACCGTCTCCAGCGAAATCATTTCGCCCGCCACCTTGGCAAAGCGCTTGACGCGGCCGACGATGCGCACGAAGCCGTCGTCGTCGAATTCGATCACGTCGCCGGTGTCGTACCAGCCGTCGCCGGCGTCCGACGACGGCGTCTGCAGCACGCCGGGCCGGTCCCATTTCAGGTAGCCGCTCATCAGATTGGGGCCGCTCACGTGCAGCACGCCGCCGCGTTCGATGCCGGCCACCGGCATCAGCTTCGCGTGCAGGCCGGGCAGCAGCTGGCCGACGGTGCCGCTGCGGTAGGCCATCGGCGTGTTCACCGCCAGCACCGGTGCGGTTTCGGTCGCGCCATAGCCTTCGAAGATGCGCAAGCCGAACTTCTCGAACCAGGCGCTGCGCACCGATTCCGACAGCTTTTCGGCGCCGGCGATGACATAGCGCAGCCGGTAGAAGTCGTAGGGATGGGCGAACTTCGCGTAGTTGCCGAGGAAGGTGCTGGTGCCAAGCAGCACCGTGCAGTTGCGGTCGTAGGCCAGTTCCGGAATGACCCGGTAGTGCAGCGGCGACGGGTAGAGGAACACATTGGCGCCGGTCAGCACCGGCAGCAGGCCGCCGGCGGTCAGGCCGAAGGAGTGGAACAGCGGCAGTGCGTTCAGGATCTTGTCGTCGACCGAAAAGTCGATCACCGCGCGGATCTGCGCGATATTGGCCAGCAGTGCCCGGTGCGACAGCACCACGCCCTTGGGCTTGCCTTCGGAACCCGAGGTGAACAGCACCACCGCCGGCGCTTCCGGTGACACGGTTTCCGCGGCGAGCCGCGGCGCGCGCAGCGCCCACAGCACCAGCCACAGCTTGTCGGCAAGCGTAATCGTTTCGCGCAGGTCTTCCAGATAGTGCAGTTCGACCCCCTGCAGCGCCGCCAGCTTGTCGCCCAGCTTCGCCTGCTCGACGAAGGCGCGCGAGGTGACGATGATCCGCAGTTCGGCGGCGGTGCAGGCGGCCTGCATGCCGTCGACACCGGCGGTGTAGTTCAGCATGGCCGGCACCCGGCGGTGGGCGTTCAGGCCGAACACCAGGCCCAGCGTCGGTGCGAGATTGGGCAGCAGCACGCCGACCCGCTCGTCCGGCCGCGTGATGCGCGCGACCACGCGGCCAAGGGCCAGCGCCATCTTCAGCAGATCGCCGTAGGAATACTCGATCTGCTTCATGTCCTCGATCAGGCGGCGGCTGCGGCCATGGATCTCCGCGGCGTCGCACAGCGCGTCGAACAGCGTCTGCTGCGGGCGCGACGCGAAAATCATTTCCTGCATCAGCCGGCGCATCGATTCGCCGGCGCGGCGGCGGCGTTCCTTCGCGGAGGGTGCGTCCGGCATGACGATGTTCGTTTCCGGCAGCACGGTGAGCGCGATGCGCGGAAACAGCGATTTCGGATAGCGGCCGGACACGCGCGAGAAATAGCTGCGCGAGGCGCCGTCCAGGCGCACCGGCAGCACGGTGGCGCCGGTCTTCGCGGCGACGAAGGCCGGGCCGTCATACACCTTCATCAGGCTGCCGGTGGTGGTAATGCGCCCTTCCGGAAAGATGACCACCGGCCGCCCGGATTCGAGCAGGCGGATCACCTTCTTCATCGCCATCGGGCTGGTCGGGTCTACCGCGAGGTAATCGACCATGCACAGCAGCACGCGGAAGAAAGGATTGCGCGCGATGCCGGTATGCACCACGAACACCGGATCGATGGGCAGGAACAGACCGAGCAGCAGACCGTCGAGAAAGGACTCGTGGTTGGCGACGACCAGCAGCCGGTCGCGCTGCACCGGCAGTGCGGCCGGCGGCTCGATGCGGAACAGCAGACGACAGACGAGGACCAGCAGGGGACGCAGGATGCGGCGCATGGATGCTCCGTGGATCAGAAAAGAAGTTCGGCCGGCGGCGGATGGCCGAGGAAATTCACCGGGCTGGCGCTGGCGCCGTAGGCACCGGAACAGTGCACCACCAGCAGGTCGCCCGGCCGGGCGCGCGGCAGTTCGATGTCGCGTGCCAGCACGTCGAAGGGCGCGCACAGCGGGCCGGCGATGCTGACCACTTCGCGTTCGTCGGTGGCCGCCTGCGGGTGCAGCGTCATCGGGAAGTTGGCCGGCTGTAACCGGTCCGGTTGCAGCGTCGCCTGCAGATGCTGGTGGGCACCGCCATCGACGATGAGCCAGGTGCGACCGCGCACGCTCTTGCGGTCGATCACGCGGCACACGTAATGACCGGCTTCGGCGACGAGGTAGCGGCCGGGTTCGAGCGCGAGCCGGGCGTCCGGATGGGCGGCGCGCAGGCGCGCGTCGAGCGCGTGCAGGTTCTCCGCGACCGGCGCGAAATCCAGCGCACGCTCGTCGGCGGCGACCGGGACGCCGAAGCCGCCGCCCAGATTGAGCCAGGGCAGGGCGACGCCGGCGCGCGCGCAGATCGCGAGTGCCTCGCCGGTGCAGTGATCGTGCAGCGCAACGATTTCGGTCGCGTCCAGCAGGCGGGACGCGCAGTAATAATGCAGACCGGCGAACGGCAGCCCGTGGCTGCGCAGCAGCGCGATCGCATCCGGCAGGTCTTCGCTGGCGATGCCGAAGAAGCTGTCGCCACTCATGCGCACCCGGCTGCCGCTGATCGCGAACGCCGGATTGGCGCGCAGTGCGACCCGGGCGGTGCGACCGAGCCGCGCGCAGTGCGCGGCGATGCGTTCGATCTCGCCGGTGGATTCGGCGCAGATGCGCACGCCGGCTTCGATCGCTGCGCTCAGTTCGCTGTCCCGCTTGCCCGGGCCGGTGAAGCCGATGTGGCCGGCGCTGAACCCGGCGGCCCGCGCACATGCGAGCTCGCCGGCCGAACTGATGTCGGCCCCGTCGAGGCGGGTGGCCAGATGCTGCAGCAGTGCCGGCAGCGGATTGGCCTTGACCGCGAAGCACAGCTGCAAGGTGTCTGGCAGCTGTACGCGCAGCGCGGCGATCCGCTCATCGACGGCCGCCCGGTCGATGGCGTAGAAAGGCGTGTCGCCGGCCCGCGCCAGCAGTGCGTGCAGCGTCTGGGTCGTCAGCGGGGCGCTCACCGGTGGGCCTCGAGATAGTCGATGACGGTGCGCAGGCGTTCGATCAACGCATCGGCGCGCAGCCGGAAGTGCATTTCGCGTCCGTGGCGGGTGCGCTCCAGCACGCCGGCCTCGCACAGCAGCTTCAGGTGGTGTGAAACGGTGGGCCGGCTCAGCGCGGAGGCGCGGGTCAGTTCGGTCACGTTCAGGCTTTCGCCCGGTTCGAAACTGAGCAGGATGCGCTGGCGTTCCGGATCACCGAGCGCCGCGAACAGACCCGAATATTCGAGCCACTCCGGCGGAATCGTTTGCGCATAATCTTTTCTCATGTCGAAAAATATCGACTAATTGCGGCGCTTCGTCAAGGCGGTGCGGTGTGCCTAGTCCATATGGACGAGAGAGGACGGAAACCGGGTGCCTCGATGTGCCGGACAGAGGCGCCCTGGAGGACCGGACCGGGAAAATCTGAACAAAGTCTGGAACTTATTGACCGTGGCTGTAAGCGTATGTATCATCGAGGACTTTGCGCGCGATGCCGTGCGGTTTTGGCTCGTCGCAGTGCGAACACTTGTGTCTTATAGATGACCTGCGTTCGCGAACGTTGGGTGGCAGGAATGCGCAGTCAGACAGTTGCGGAGATGGCCGGATGCTGAAGGCAATCATGCTGCAGCTGTCGCTGGTGCTGGTGGTGACCGGCATCGCGCTGATCGTCGGCGGTACGACCGCCGGGGTGTCCGCCCTGCTCGGTGGCCTCAGCTATGTGCTGCCGAGTCTGCTGTTCGCGATCCGGCTCGGGCGTCTGTCGCATGTGGCGGCGCACGGGAAAGTGTCGTACCCGGTCGAATTCTTTGTCGGCGAGGCGATCAAGGTCGTTTCGACGATTGGGCTGCTGTTGCTGGGTCACGCCCTCATGCCCGGCCTGATGTGGGGCTGGTTCCTGGGAGGTCTGGCTGCAGCGCTGCAGGCAGGTTTTTTTGCTTTTTTGTTCAAACATTGACATGGCATCTGGAACCGAACTGGCGACTGAAGTGGCCCACCACGGCCCGACCCCCGGTGAATACATCGCTCACCACCTCACCTTCCTGAACAACTCGGGTGAGCCGCAGAAGGATCTGATCAACTGGGGTCTGGTCAATATTGACACCCTGTTCTACTCGATCCTGCTCGGCGCGCTCGGTCTGTTCGTGCTGTGGCGTGCCGCCTCCAGGGCGACGTCCGGCGTGCCCGGCCGCTTCCAGGCCGCGGTGGAAATCCTGGTCGAGATGGTGGCTGACCAGGCCAAGGGCCTGATCCACAGCGAAGAATCCCGCCGTACCGTGGCGCCGCTTGCACTCATCGTATTCGTCTGGATCTTCCTGATGAACGCGATGGACTTCCTGCCGCTCGACCTGCTGCCGCGCATCTGGGAAGGCATCTACGCATCCGCCGGTCACGATCCGCACCACGCCTACATGCGCGTCGTGCCGACCGCCGACATCAACGCGACCATGGGCATGTCGATCGCGGTGCTGCTGGTGTGCCTGTTCTACAACGTGAAGATCAAGGGTTTGGGCGGCTGGGCGCACGAGCTGATTTCGGCCCCGTTCGGCGACAAGCTGATCCTGGCGCCGTTCAACTTCGCGATGAACATCATCGAATTCCTTGCCAAGACCGTGTCGCACGGCATGCGTCTGTTCGGCAACATGTTTGCCGGCGAACTCATCTTCATGCTGATCGCGCTGATGGGTGCCGCCTGGACGGGTGCCAACACGCCGAGCTTCCTGCTCGCCTTCGGTCACATCGTTGCAGGCTTCGCGTGGGCGGTGTTCCACATTCTCGTGGTCGCGCTGCAGGCATTCATCTTCATGATGCTGACGCTGGTGTACATCGGCCAGGCGCACGAAGGCCACTAAGAAGACGTTTCCCCGGTTTTTTTGCAGTCGGTTTTGTTGTTTTCGTTTCTTTTCTAAATCTAAGGAGTTGCTGTCATGGAACAAGTGTTCGGTCTCGTCGCCCTCGCCTGCGGTCTGATCATCGGTCTGGGTGCTATCGGTGCATGTATCGGTATCGCACTGATGGGCGGTAAGTACCTCGAAGCCTCGGCCCGCCAGCCGGAGCTGATGAACGCGCTGCAGGTCAAGATGTTCCTGCTGGCCGGCCTGATCGACGCCGCTTTCATTATCGGTACCGGTATCGCCCTCTGGTTCGCCACCTCGACCTTCCTGAAGTAAGAACGGCTTTCCTCCCCAACACCGATTTAATGAAGGGAAAGTTGCCGTGAATTTGAACGCAACGCTCATCATCCAGATCGTCGTGTTCCTGACGTTTGTGTGGTTCACGAAGAGTTTCGTGTGGCCGCCGATCGTCAAGGCTCTCGACGAGCGCGCGAAGAAGATCGCTGACGGGCTGGCGGCTGCGGACAAGGCAAAGGCGGATCTGGCGAATGCCGAGAAGAAGTCGGTCGAGGAGCTGCGCGCTGCGCGCGAATCCGCGGCTGAACTCCGTTCCGGTGCCGAGAAGCAGGCTGCGAAGCTGGTCGAGGATGCGCGCGCTGAAGCGAACCGCATCGTCGCAGCGGCCCGCGAGGCGGCGACCAACGAAGCAGCTGCGGCTGCGCAGAAGGCGAAGGATGCCCTGCGTGACCAGGTTGCCCAGCTGGCTGTCGCAGGCGCAGAGCGCATCCTGCGTCGCGAGATCAATGCCCAAGTCCACGCCGATCTGCTCGCAAACCTGAAGCAGGAACTGAGCTGACACCATGGCAGAGAACGTCACCATCGCGCGACCCTACGCCGAAGCCGCGTTCCAGCTGGCCAAGGAAGGCGGCGCGCTGGCAGCCTGGGCTGACGCCCTCGGCCTGATGGCCGCCGCTGCCAGCGAGCCGGAGGTCAAGCAGCTGCTGGCCGACCCGACCCGCACCTCGACCGACCGTGGTTTCCTCTTCCTCACCGCAGTGCCCGGCGAGATCGCCGACGAGCATCGCAGCTTTGCGCGCGTGCTGGCGCAGAACGGCCGTCTGGGCGTACTGCCCGAGATCGCCGAGCTGTTCGTCGAGCTGAAGAACGAGCATGAAAGCAGCGCCGTCGCCCACATCAGCTCGGCCTTCCCGATGGACGACGCCACGGTGTCGCGCCTGCTGGCCGACCTCGAGCCGCGCTTCGGCCGTCGTCTCGAAGCCCGTGTGTCGCTGGATCCCGAGCTGATCGGCGGTGTGAAAGTTGCGGTCGGTGACGAAGTGATCGACGCCTCGGTCCGCGGCAAGCTCGCCGCCATGGCCACTGCGCTAAAGAACTAGGAGTTTTTTGATGAACCTCAATCCGTCTGAAATCAGCGACCTGATCAAGAGCCGGATCCAGAACCTGCAGCTGTCGGCGCAGTCGCGTACCGAAGGCACCGTGGTTTCGGTGACTGACGGCATCGTGCGCGTGCACGGCCTGGACGACGTCCAGCAGGGTGAAATGCTGGAATTCGAAGGCAACACGTTCGGTCTGGCGCTGAACCTCGAGCGCGACTCCGTCGGCGCCGTGGTTCTGGGTGACTATGAACACATTTCCGAAGGCCAGACCGTCAAGTGCACCGGCCGCATTCTCGAAGTGCCGGTCGGCCCCGAGCTGATCGGTCGCGTCGTGAACGCGCTGGGTCAGCCGATCGACGGCAAGGGCCCGATCAACGCCAAGCTGACCGACAAGGTTGAAAAGGTGGCTCCGGGCGTGATCGCACGTCAGTCGGTTTCGCAGCCGGTGCAGACCGGCCTGAAGTCGATCGACTCGATGGTGCCGGTCGGCCGTGGCCAGCGCGAGCTGATCATCGGTGACCGTCAGACCGGCAAGACCGCGGTCGCCGTCGACGCCATCATCAACCAGAAGGGTCAGAACATGACCTGCATCTACGTTGCGGTGGGCCAGAAGGCCTCGACCATCGCCAACGTGGTGCGCAAGCTGGAAGAGTACGGCGCGATGGAATACACCATCGTCGTCGCCGCCACCGCCTCTGACTCGGCCGCCATGCAGTTCCTGGCACCGTACGCCGGTTGCACGATGGGCGAATACTTCCGCGATCGCGGTGAAGACGCGCTGATCGTCTATGACGATCTGTCAAAGCAGGCCGTGGCCTACCGTCAGATTTCGCTGCTGCTGCGCCGTCCGCCGGGCCGCGAAGCCTACCCGGGTGACGTGTTCTACCTGCACAGCCGCCTGCTCGAGCGCGCCGCCCGCGTGAACCCCGACTACGTCGAGAAGTTCACCAACGGTGAAGTCAAGGGCAAGACCGGTTCGCTGACCGCGCTCCCGATCATCGAAACCCAGGCTGGCGACGTGTCCGCCTTCGTTCCGACGAACGTGATCTCGATTACCGACGGCCAGATCTTCCTGGAAACCGACCTGTTCAACGCAGGCATCCGCCCGGCTATCAACGCCGGTGTGTCGGTGTCCCGCGTCGGTGGTGCGGCCCAGACCAAGATCATCAAGAAGCTGGGCGGCGGTGTCCGTCTGGCCCTGGCCCAGTACCGTGAGCTGGCTGCGTTCGCGCAGTTCGCCTCTGACCTGGACGAAGCGACCCGCAAGCAGCTCGAGCGTGGCCGCCGCGTGACCGAACTGATGAAGCAGCCGCAGTACTCGCCGCTGTCGGTCGCCCAGATGGGTATTTCGCTGTACGCCGCGAACAACGGCTACTTCGACGACGTCGAAGTGTCCCGCGTGCTCGCTTTTGAATCGGCCCTGCACCAGTTCCTGCAGCAGAAGTATTCCGATCTGATGAACAAGATCGAGTCCTCCAAGGACCTCGACGGTGAATCGGAAAAGACGCTCGCTGCCGCGGTGGCCGAGTTCAAGAAGAGCTGGGCGTAAGCGCGCGGACAGGAGATAACCATGGCCAGCGGAAAAGAGATCCGTTCCAAGATCAAGAGCGTGCAAAACACGAAGAAGATCACCAAGGCGATGGAGATGGTGGCTGCATCCAAGATGCGCAAGGCGCAGGACAGGATGCGGGCCGCCCGGCCCTACGCCGACACGATCCGCCGTCTTGCTGCCAACCTGTCTGCCGCCACGATCAGCGACTACAAGCACCCGTTCCTCGCGACCGTCGGTCAGATCAAGCGCGTCGGCATCATCGTCGTCACCACGGACAAGGGTCTGTGCGGCGGCATGAACACCAACGTGCTGCGTCTGGCGCTGAACACGATGAAGGAGTGGGAAGGCAAGGGCGCCACCGAAATCCGCGTTGCCGCCATCGGCAACAAGGGTCTGGGCTTCATGCAGCGCATGGGCGCCAAGGTGGTGTCGCAGGTGACGCAGCTGGGCGATACGCCGCATCTGGAGAAGTTGATCGGGCCGGTCAAGGTCATGATCGACGCCTTCCAGGCCGGCGAACTCGACGCGGTTTACCTCTCCTTCACCCGCTTCATCAACACGATGAAGCAGGAGCCGGTGCTCGAGCAACTGCTGCCGCTCACGGGTGATCGTCTGGGCACGCCGGAAGGCACCTGGGATTACCTGTACGAGCCGGACCCGCAGGTGGTGATCGACGAGCTGCTCGTTCGTTACGTTGAAGCGCTGGTGTATCAGTCGGTCGCCGAAAACATGGCGTCCGAACAGAGCGCACGTATGGTGGCGATGAAGGCCGCGTCCGACAACGCAGGCAATGTCATCGGCGAACTGCAGCTGGTCTATAACAAGACCCGCCAGGCGGCGATTACCAAGGAACTGTCCGAGATCGTCGGCGGCGCCGCGGCAGTCTGATCGCGCAAACGAATTTTTGTATTGGGGATAGACGATGAATACCGGAAACATCGTTCAGTGTATCGGCGCCGTGGTGGATATCCAGTTCCCGCGCGACTCGATGCCGAAAGTGTTTGAAGCGCTGCAGCTCGACGAAGCCGATGGTTCGCACACGGCCGAAGCGGGTCTGACGTTCGAAGTCCAGCAGCAGCTGGGCGACGGCGTGGTGCGTACGATTGCGCTGGGTTCCAGCGACGGTCTGCGCCGCGGCATGAAGGTGAAGGGTACCGGCGCCGCGATCAGCGTGCCGGTCGGCACCGCCACGCTGGGTCGCATCATGGACGTGCTCGGCCGTCCGATCGACGAAGCGGGCGACATCGCCACCGACGAACGTCGTGCCATTCACCAGAAGGCACCGAAGTTCGACGAACTGAGCCCGTCGGTTGACCTGCTGCCCACCGGCATCAAGGTGATCGACCTGATCTGCCCGTTCGCCAAGGGCGGCAAGATCGGTCTGTTCGGCGGTGCCGGTGTGGGCAAGACCGTGAACATGATGGAACTCATCAACAACATCGCGAAGAGCTACGGTGGTTACTCCGTGTTCGCCGGTGTGGGTGAGCGCACCCGTGAGGGCAACGACTTCTACCACGAGATGGAAGAGTCGAAGGTTCTCGACAAGGTGGCGATGGTGTTCGGCCAGATGAACGAGCCGCCGGGCAACCGTCTGCGCGTGGCGCTGACCGGCCTGACCATGGCCGAGAAGTTCCGTGACGAAGGCCGCGACATCCTGTTCTTCGTGGACAACATCTACCGCTACACGCTGGCCGGTACCGAAGTGTCCGCGCTGCTGGGCCGCATGCCGTCCGCCGTGGGTTACCAGCCGACGCTGGCCGACGAAATGGGCCGTCTGCAGGAACGCATCACCTCGACCAAGGTCGGTTCGATCACCTCGATCCAGGCCGTGTATGTGCCGGCGGATGACTTGACCGACCCGTCGCCGGCCACCACCTTCCAGCACTTGGACGCCACCGTCGTGCTGTCGCGTGACATCGCTTCGCTGGGCATCTACCCGGCGGTCGATCCGCTCGACTCGACCTCGCGTCAGCTCGATCCGCTGATCGTGGGCGAAGAGCACTACTCGGTTGCCCGCAAGGTGCAATCGACGCTGCAGCGCTACAAGGAACTGCGCGACATCATCGCGATTCTGGGCATGGACGAACTGTCGCCGGAAGACAAGCTGGCCGTGGCTCGCGCCCGCAAGATCCAGCGTTTCCTGTCGCAGCCGTTCAACGTGGCCGAAGTCTTCACCGGTTCGCCGGGCAAGATCGTGCCGCTGGCCGACACGATCAAGGGCTTCAACATGATCGTGAATGGCGAATGCGACCACCTGCCGGAACAGGCCTTCTACATGGTCGGCGGCATCGAGGAAGCGTTCGAAAAGGCGAAGTCCCTGCAGTGATGACGCGACGTGCCTGATCCCGCGCAAGCGGGGTCGGGCACAGCTTTCACGGAGTAACCATGGCTATGACCGTACATGTCGACGTCGTCAGCGCGGAAGAGAAGATTTTCTCCGGGCTGGCCGAATTCGTCGCACTGCCGGGCGAAAGCGGCGAGCTGGGCATCCTGCCCGGCCACACCCCGCTGATCACCCGCATCCGTCCGGGCGAAGTCCGCATCAAGGTGCCGAATCAGGCCACCGACGAGCTGATCTTCGTGGCCGGCGGCCTGCTGGAAGTCCAGCCGGGCCTCGTGACCGTGCTGGCGGATACCGCCATCCGCGGCCATGATCTGGATGAGGCGAAGGCGAACGAAGCCAAGCGTCTGGCCGAAGAAGCGCTGGCCAACCGCCAGGCGGGTGTGGATTACGCTGCAGCCCAGGCTGAGCTGGCTTCGGCCATCGCCCAGCTGGCGGCGATCCAGAAGCTGCGCAAGCGTCACTGAGCGCGGTTTCGGCACCCATGAAAAAGGCACGCCTCGGCGTGCCTTTTTCTTTTCCTGCGCAGACGCCGGCAGCCGTCAGGACAGCCGCTGCCGTTCGAGCGCTTCCAGACGTTTCTGCAGCCGCGCGCTGTCGTCGCGCAGCACATCCACCTCATTGCTGAAGTCGGTGATCGCCGCCCGGCGCATCACGATGTTCGCCTCGTCGGCGACGTATTCACCGGTGGAGGTCAGCAGGCGGTCTCCCAGATCGCGTCCGGCCGACAGCGCGCCGCGCGCACCGGCGACCAGCCTTTCGGCGGCGACATCGCCCACCAGCCGGCTGAGGTCTTCCGCCGCATCCCAGCGCAGACCGCGCAACACCTGACCCAGCGTTTCCGCCAGCGCCGCGTCGCCTTCGATGCGCGCGTCGCGCAGGACCGCGTCACCGTCGTGCATGGCTTTCAGCAGCGCGTCGGCCGGCAGCCGCAGCGTGACCGCAGGCGTTTCGCTGTCGTCCGCGAGCAGCCGGCCGTCTTCCGCGATCGAGAAGCTGAGGCCGACACCACCCAGCTGCAGCCGGGCCGTTGCACCGGCGTGGCGCTGCAGCCGGGCGTGCGCGCCCGGCGCCTGATCGAGCAGGTGATTCAGGACGGGCAGCGCGGCGCCGGCGACCATGACCTGATTACTGCAGCTGCTGGATGCCGGCGATGACCCAGCCGCGTTCGCCGGACACCGGCTTGGCCAGGTGCCACACCTCGTCGAAGCGCTCCGGCGCGGCATCTGCGTCCTCGCGCAGCAGGCCGCCGAAGCGTACGCTGGCGACGTACTGGCCGCCTTCGGTCACCAGGTCGACCAGCGCTGCGTCAAGCTGCACCACGTCGATGTGCTGCTGGACCGGGCCGCGTTCCTGGATCTGCATCCGGATTTCCGCGAACACTTCGGGGCTGGTGAACTGACGGATGTCCTCCACGTCGCCCTTGTCGTTGGCGGCCTGCAGCCGGACGAAATTCAGCTTGGCCTGACGCAGGAAACCGTCGACGTCAAAATCGGCCGGAATGCCGTTCGGCGAGGCCGGGCTGCTGCTGCCGGCCACCGGCGCGGCGGCTTCGAAGCGGGTCGCCTGCGGACCGGCTGCACCGGCTGCGGCGCCGGCGTACTGCATGCCCTGCTGTTGCTGCGCGGCGCCGCGACGTGCGGCGAACATGCGCCAGACGAACAGCGCGGCCATCACCAGCAGCGCGATCATCATGAAGGACGCCATTTCCTCGCCGAAGCCGAGGTGGGAGGCGAGGGCGGCCAGACCGATGCCGGCGGCCAGACCGGCCAGCGGGCCCATCCACGAGCGTTTGGCCGGCTGCGCGGCACCGGCCGGGGTGGCCGGCTGTGCCTGACGCTGCATGGCACCGGCGTTCTGCGGGCTGGACGGTGCCGGCGCGGCATCGCGCTGCATCGTGGTCGAGTCGCGCTGGCTGCCGAAGGACTTGCCGCCGCCCATGCGCTTGGCGGCCTCGGCGTCGTGCAGTGCGCCGCCGAGGCCGACCATGGCCACACACAGCGCGAGCAGGAATTTCTTCATCTGGACATCTCCGGATAGGGTAAGAGGAGGCAGGGCCTGAAAGTTAGCACACGAAGTGACCGTGAAACCGGACTTTGGTTCTGCTGTCCTGCCTCCTGCCCGTCGTGTCCGGCCGGCGACGACGGGTCGCCCGGCTGGATCTCAAATCTTGAAGCCGCGGTGCAGTGCCACCACGCCCGCGCTCAGGTTGAAATACTCGACCCGGCCCAGGCCCACCTCGCGCATCATGCCGGCCAGCGTGTCCTGGTCCGGGTGCATGCGGATCGATTCGGCCAGATAGCGGTAGCTCGCCTCGTCGTTGGCCACCTTCTTGCCGAGCCAGGGCAGCACCTTGAAGGAATACAGGTCGTAGGCCTTTTCCAGCGGCTTGGCCACGCGCGAGAACTCCAGCACCAATGCGCGGCCGCCCGGTTTCAGCACCCGGCGGAACTCGGCCAGTGCGCGGTCCTTGTGCGTCATGTTGCGCAGGCCGAAGGCGACGGTGACGCAGTCGAAGTAGTTGTCCGGAAAGGGCAGCTTTTCGGCGTCGCACAGCAGGCTGGGCAGCACCAGGCCGGCATCGCGCAGACGGTCCCGGCCTTCGCCCAGCATGTCCGGGTTGATGTCGGTGTGCCACACCTCACCGCTGGCGCCTGCGCGCTTCGCGTGGGCGATGGTCAGGTCGCCGGTGCCGGCGGCCACGTCGAGCACGCGATGCCCCGGCCGCACGCCGGCCATCTGTATCGCGAAGGCTTTCCACGCCCGGTGCAGGCCGGCCGACATCAGGTCGTTCATGATGTCGTAGCGGCGTGCGACCGACGAGAACACGCCGGCCACCCGGCGTGCCTTGGCGCCCTCGGGCACCCGTTCGAAACCGAAATCGGTGGAGTGGTCGCTCATGGCCGCCTCAGTGGTGATGGCCGCAGCCACCGCTGCCACAGCCGCCCTTGGGCGCGGCCGGCGGCACCAGGGCCGGGTCGCGGCTGGCGCCGGCGGCGGCCAGGCGGTGCAGGTAGTCCTCCCACAGCGCCTGCTGGTTCTCGCCCAGCAGATAGAGGTAGTCCCACGAATAGATGCCGCTGTCGTGGCCGTCGGAAAACACCGGTTTCACCGCGTAGGCGCCGACCGGTTCGACCCGCACGATGTCCACGTCGCGCTTGCCCACCTGGAGGGTTTCCTGGCCCGGCCCGTGGCCGCGCACTTCGGCGGACGGCGAGCACACGCGGAGGAATTCGAAGGTGAAGCTGAAGCTGCGGCCATTGTCGAAGCTGATGTCCATCACCTTCGACTTCTGCTGCACCTTGATTTCGGTGGGGATGGGGGTGTCCTTGTCCAGTCCTGCCATGATGTCCTGCGAGCGATTCGAAGAATGCGGATGATACCCCTCGCCGGTCGCCGCCGCCCGCTCCGGCCGGTCTTCCATCAACACGTGACAGCACGCTGACGACCGGGTTTCCGTTGTCACTAAACCGTCACCCTACTGAAATAGACTGCGTCGCGTACCCGTCACAGCCCGCACGCACATACGTCATGGCCCGCATTCTTGTCGTCGAGGACGAACCGTCCATCCAGGAACTGATCAGCGTCACGCTCACCCGCACCGGGCACGACCCGCTGCGCGCGCCGGACGCCGAAACCGCATTGCGCCTGCTGCAGGCCGAACTGCCCGATCTGGTGCTGCTCGACTGGATGCTGCCCGGCCAGAGCGGCATCGATCTGGCGCGTCGCCTGCGCGGCGACGAGCGCACTCGCGGCGTGCCCATCATCATGCTCACCGCGCGCGGTGACGAACAGTCCAAGGTAACCGGTCTGGAAACCGGCGCCGACGACTATGTGACCAAGCCGTTCTCGCCGCGCGAACTGGCGGCCCGCATCAAGGCGGTGCTGCGCCGGCAGAAGCCGCAGGCAACCGAGGATCCGGTCGAGATCGACGGCCTGCGCCTCGATCCGGCCACCCACCGCGTCACCGCACGCGGCGCCGCGGTGGTGCTCGGTCCGACCGAATTCCGCCTGCTGCATTTCTTCATGACCCACGCCGAGCGCGTGCACTCGCGCGCCCAGCTGCTGGACAGCGTGTGGGGCGACCACGTGTTCGTCGAGGAGCGCACGGTGGACGTGCATATCCGCCGCCTGCGCGGCGCGCTGGAAGCCAGCGGCCACGACGCGCTGATCCAGACCGTGCGCGGCAGCGGCTACCGCCTGTCCTGCCAGAAGGAGTGACCGGTCCGCACGGCGGGTGTGGTCGTGGCGGTCGCGCTTGGCTGCGCGACCGCGCATAATCCGCCGCCGTGACCGCCTGCTGCCTTACTCATGCGTGAATTCTGGTTCCGTGCGGTGCTCCGCATCGCCCTCGTCGCCCTGTGCGCACTGATCGGCTACGCCGCCGACGCACTGGTGCCAGCGCTGACCTTCGCCTGCGCACTGCTGCTGATCGGCAGCCTGCGCGACCAGTTCGAGATCGGCCGCTTCGACCGCTGGCTCAATTCGACCGGTGAAACCGAACTGCCGGAAGGCGGTGGCCAGTGGGAATTCCTGTTCGCCAAGCTGGCCCGGCGCGAGCGCAACGCGCGTCACCAGCGCGAGGACCTGCGCAGCCGGCTGGAGCGCATGCGCGAGGCCAGCCGTGCGATGCCGGACGGCACGCTCATCATGTCGCGCGACGAACTGATCGAGTGGCTGAATCCGATGGCCGAGGAGCATCTCGGTCTGGACGCCCGGCGCGACATCGCGATGCCCATCCTGAACCTGGTGCGCCAGCCCGAATTCGCCGAATACCTGCAGTCCGGCGAGTACGGCGAGCCGCTGTCCATGCCGTCGCCGCGCCAGCCCGGCCGCACGCTGCAGCTGCGCGTGGTGCCCTTCGGCGACGACCAGAAGCTGCTGCTCACCCGCGACATCACCCAGCTCGAAAAGCTGGAAACCATGCGTCGCGATTTCGTCGCCAACGTGTCGCACGAAATGAAGACGCCGCTCACCGTCATCCACGGTTTCCTGGAAACGCTGGAGGACGCGCTGCCGGACCTGCCGCAGGAACAGGCGCTATCCTTCATCCGCATGGCGCAGCAGCAGTCGGTGCGTATGCAGCGGCTGGTGGACGACCTGCTGACGCTGTCAGCGCTGGAAACCGACACGCCGACGCCGGAAGAAAAGGTCGACATGCGCAATCTGCTGGACATCGTGCTGGTCGAGACCAAGGCGCTGTCGTCCGGCCGGCACACGGTGTCGCTCACCGTCGAGGGCGCGCCGGGCGTGCTGCTCGGCTGCGCGCGCGACCTGCGCAGCGCGCTCGGCAATCTGGCCAGCAATGCGGTGCGCTACACGCCGGACGGCGGGACGCTGAAGCTGGACTGGCGGGTGGTCGATGGCTGCGGCGAGTTCTCGGTCACCGACAACGGCATCGGCATCGATGCCGCCCACATTCCGCGGCTGACCGAACGCTTCTACCGGGTCGACCGCGGCCGTTCGCGTGAAACCGGCGGCACCGGCCTCGGGCTGGCCATCGTGAAGCACGTGCTGGAACGTCACCAGGCCACGCTGCAGATCGACAGCGAACCGGGTCGTGGCAGCCGCTTCACCGTGCGCTTCCCGGCGCGGCGCACGCTGGCCGGCTGACACGGTCCGGTGTTCCGCCGGATGGTCGGCCAGGAGCAAGGCGCCCGCTCCCCGTGGCCGACCGGTCAGTCGGCCGCTCCCAGCTCGACGAAAGCCACCCGCTCGTAATTGACGCCGAAGCTGTTCAGCCGCACCAGCTGCACGCTGCGCAGCAGTTCGGCGACATAGACCTCGATTTTCCGGTCCTGCTGGAACCAGCCGCGCGGCAGCACCAGCGTCGCTTCTTCGCCCATCACCTGCACCGCCGGCAGCAGGAAGGCGCGGACGAAACGTTCGCCCGGCTGCCCCTCTTCCGGCTGCGGACGCACCGACAGCGCGCGCGGTGTGCCCGGCAGCACGTACAGGCCGTTCAGCAGGCTGCCGTCCGACTCGTACATGAGCCAGGACACCCGGGCCAGTCGCCAGTGTTCCGAATCCGGCCCGAACACCGCGATCAGCTGGGCGTACTCCACCGGCGTCGTGTCGCGCGGCGCGCGCAGCCGGTAGCCCATCACGCTGTGGTCCAGCATGGCCCAGCGCTGCGACGGATACTGCGCGCGCGCGCTGGCCTGGCGCACCGCCAGCTGACCGGTATCCGCCGCGCGTTCGCCGAAGGTGGCGATGTCGACGAAATCGCTGTGACTGTAGATGCGGGCCGGCGGCGGCTGCACGAAGTCATGGCCGGCGATGAAGAAGTGCATCGATTCCGGCGTCAGCGCGACCTCGATGTCGCCTTCGCCGGCGCGGCGCTGGAAGCGGCGCGGGTTGGCGGCGTGGCACCAGGGCTTGTACAGCTGCAGCAGCAGCCGGCCGGCCGACACCGGGTGACAGTCGGCGCCCAGCCCCAGCACTTCCGGCGACTGGCCCTGGCGCAGCCCGGCCACCACGCGCTCGATTTCGCTCGCCAGCCGCGCCGACCCGAGCCGGCGCAGATGCGGTGAGCGGGCGAACACCTCCAGCGGCCGCGCGCCGCTGTCCTGGTTCAGGTCGACCGCATAGGTTTTGGCGTCGGTGCCTCCGAACACCGGCATGATTTCGGTCAGCCCGGCATACTGCCCGGCCCAGCGGCATACCCAGTCGAATTCGCGCGGGCTGCGGCCATAGGGGTTGGACAGGTCGACCAGCAGCACGCCGCAGTAGGATTCCGCCGCGCTCTGCGGGTGGCCGCCTTCCTTCAGGCCGTCCGGCACCGGCTGGGTGGCGTAGCCCCATTCCTCGGCAGTGCTGTAATAGCCGTGCAGCTCCAGCCACAGGCCGCGCGGCACGGTGCGGCGGGCCCTGAAGTACTCCAGCACCGCAAGGCCGGCATACAGCACGCAGCGCTGGCACACCTGGGCCAGCCGCTCATCGCCCAGCGGATTCACGCCGGCGTTTTCGGCCGCCTGTGCGTAGGCCTGGGCCATGGCCAGCCACAGCGCCACCACCTGACGCAGCACCGCGTCGTCGGCACCGCCCGGCGCGACCGGGCGACTGCTGTAGCGCTTGCTCAGACTCTCCTGCAGGAAGTGCAGTGGCGGTCGCATCGCCTCCAGCACCGTCAGATAGTCGGCGCTGCGCGGCGGTGTCTGCCGCAGGCCGTACAGCATGCGGGTGAGCGTGTCGCGCACCCGCGGTACATTGGTCAGCGGCAGTTCGGCGATCAGCGTCAGGCACTGGGTCGCGTCCCGGTAGTTGAGCGTGGGCGCGGTCATGTCACCGGCTCGATGCGGGCCAGATCGAAGTCGGCGCCGCGTTCGATCGATTCGACCAGGCGCACGCGGCGGGGGCCGGCGTCGTCGCCCAGCGTGATGTCGCGCGCCTTGCGGTACCAGCCGGCGGGCAGGGCGACGCATTCCGGCTGGCCGATGCGCGACACCTCCGGCATCAGCACGCCGCGGGCGGCGTGTTCGCCGCTGCCATCCGGCGCACGGCTGAGTTCCACCAGACGCGGTGTGCCGGCCAGCATCCGTATGCCGATCTGCAGTTCGCCGTCGCTCATCATGACCCAGCACACATGAGCGAGCATGAACTGCGTGGCGTTCTCCGGCCGCACTGCCAGCAGCATGCCGTTGGCCACGCGTGCGCCGTCGCCGGTAGCGCGCCGGCCGAGTCGCAGGCCGGCCGGGCTGTCGTCGAGGATGCGCCAGTCTTCCACCAGATAGCCCGCTGCAACCGTGCGCGGGCCGAGGCTGTCGATCGCGTCGTCGTCGCCACCGAGGAACTGCTGTACCGCCTCCATGCCGATCACCACCGCGGCGTTCTGCTGCAGCGCCCTGCGCGCTTCGGCGCGGGTGAGGCCGCCCCGGCAGCAGTGGCCGTGCAGGTGGCGCAGCAGGCGTTCCGCCTGGGCCGGACTCAGTTCGTCACCCAGGCGCAGCGCCAGCGGCGTTTCGCCCTGGGCGAGCAGCGCCAGCCGCTTGCGTACGCTGTGCGAGAACTCGTCCAGCACCAGCCAGCGCAGCCGGCTGCCGGCCTGCGGCATGCGGGCCACCGGTGCGTCGGCGCTCAGGTCCAGCATCAGCGGCGGCAGCGCGCTGTGGGTGACCGGCGCGTCGAACACCGCCACCTTGCCGGACCACTTGCCCAGCCAGCGATGCAGCACGCGCAGCTGGCGGTGGGTCAGGCCGAACGGGCTGGCGCCGTGCAGCAGCACGCACAGCACATAGGCAGCACGCACCGTGGTCGGGCGCTCGTCGTGTATCGCGTCGTCGCGGATCTTGCGTTCCGCCGCACCGAGCCGCTCGGCCGCGTCGAAGCAGGCGTGCACCCGCCGCCAGTAACCGGGCGCGGGCGTGTGTGCGGTGCGCAGCGCGTCGAGCTGCATCAGGGCCAGCGCACTCAGCGCGCGATGGGCGATCAGGCCGGTCTGGCCGACAACGGCGCCGTCGCCGTCCAGCGCCGCCGACAGACAGTGCAGGTAGGCGGTGGCCAGCGTGTCCCACATGCCCTGATTGGCGTCGAAGGCGGCCCGTTCGCCGGCGGACAGCGGCAGCGGGCGGCCGACGAAGCGGTTGGAGGTCGAGGCCTGTATCGACAGCACGGTGTCGCGCAGTTCTTCGGCCACACGCAGCCGTTCGCCTGCCGCCAGCGTGCAGCGGTTCAGCAGGTTGAGCTGACCGAGCAGGCGGGCCTGGGTGGCCAGCGGCTGGCTGCCGTCGGCGCCGTCCAGCCACTCGCGCGCGGTGCGGGCATCGCGGAACTCCGGCAGGTGGGCGCTGCTGGTGGCAGGGAGGGCAAACAGGTGCATGAAAGACTGTCGTTGTAACCTGATGTAAGCAATTCTATGTGCTGGCGCGGTTTTCCGCGCGGCAGGGCGCCACGCAGGGCACTCTTTTTGACATCGCTTTTGCGCGATCGATGCTTCGGCTGCCTCCGATCCGGTGTGGCGGCCGTAGACCCGGACAGGTGCGCAGCTTCGCGTGCCCCGATCCGAGGAGTGCTCCCATGAAGAAAACCCTGTCCCTTCTGTCCCTGTTCGCGCTGACCTTGAGTGCCGGGCCCCTGCACGCCCAACCGGTGACCGGCAAGGCCGGCCTGCTTACCGATGCCGCAGGCCGGGTGCTCTACGTGTTCGACAAGGACAGCGAGGGCAAGAGTGCGTGCTACGACCCGTGCGCCGCACTGTGGCCGCCTTTCCTTGCAGCGGCCGATGCGAAACCCGCGGGCGACTACGGTCTGGTGATCCGCAGCGACGGCAGCCGCCAGTGGGCGGTGCGCGGCCGGCCGCTGTACTTCTACGCCGCCGACAGCGTGCCGGGCCAGGCCACCGGTGACGGCGTGAAGGGCGTGTGGCACGTGGTGCGCGACACGCCTGCGACCGGCGATGCCGGCAGCTACCGCCCGAAGGAGTACTGATGCCGTCTGCCGCGATGTGCGTGGCATTATGCGCCGATGCATGATCCTGCCGCTCTCGACGGCTTGCTCGCCCGGGTCGCGCTGCGCGACCGGGCGGCCTTCCGCCAGCTGTACGACGCCTGTGCGCCGCAGCTGCTGGGGGTGGCGCTGCGTCTGCTCCGACGGCGCGATCTGGCCGAGGACGTGCTGCAGGACGCCTTTGCCAGCGTGTGGCAGCGCGCTGCCGGCTACCGGGCTGATGCCGGCACGCCGATGGCCTGGCTGACCGCGCTGGTGCGCAACCGCGCGCTCGATCTGCTGCGCGCCGAGCGGGTGCGCGCGGCCGAATCGCTCGATCCGGCCGACGCCGAACGCCGTGCCGATGAGCGGCCGGATCCGCTGGGTCTGCTCGAACAGGCGGCGGACGCCCTTCACCTGCGTCGTTGCATCGACGACATCGAAGGCCCGCAGCGCCAGTGTCTGGCGCTGGCCTATTACCACGGGCTTTCGCACAGCGAACTGGCGGCCCATCTGGGCTCGCCGGTCGGCAGCGTGAAAGCCTGGCTCAGGCGCGGTGTCGAGCGCCTGCGCCGCTGCCTGGAGCACCTGGAATGAACGGGGCCGAACATCCGGCCGGTCGCTACGGCAACCCGGAACTGCTGGACCGCCTGGCCGCTGCCTATGTGTTGGGCACCCTGGGCCGCCTGTCGCGTCGCCGCTTCGAGCGGCTGGTGCGCAGCCGCGAGCCCGCGGCGCGCGCCCTGAAGAAATGGGAAAGCCATGGAGCCGCGCTGGCTGCGGTCGTGCCGCCGGTACAGCCGTCGTCCGCCGTGTGGCGCGGCATAGAACGCCGCACCGGGCTCGGTGCCCCCGCGTCGTGCCGGTGGGCGGGCTGGCTGCGGCCTGCGCTGGGCTTCGCCTGCGGCCTGCTTCTGACGGTGGGCGTGGCACGCCTGCAGCCGGACTGGATCGTGTCGGCCAATCTGCCGCCGCAGGCAGTGCTTCCGGCCAGCTATGTCGGCCTGCTGACCGATGCCGATGGCCGCCCCGCAGCCCTGGCGTCGTCGCGCCGGCGGGGCGCTGACCTCAGCGTGAAGCTGCTGCAGCCGCTGGCGTTGCCGGCCAGTCAGGTGGCGGTACTGTGGGCGCTGCCGAAAGACCGGGCGCCCTTCCGTCTCGGCGTGCTGCAGGCGGCGCCCAAACAGATGCTGAAGATGTCCGACACCTCGGAGGCGCTGCTGTCCGAGGTGGATGAGCTGGGCGTGTCCTTCGAACCTTCAGCCGACGCGGCAGGCCCGTCGGACGGCTTCGTGCTGCGCGGCCACTGCGTCAAGCTGTGGTGAGAACGGTGCGGACCGGCTTCAGTCGTCCTGCCGGCGCACGCACCAGCGCAGCCGTGCCGGCTGGCCGGCGTCGCCGGTGAGCACCGCGTTCTGGCCGAAGGCGGCGCCGATGCGCAGCGCCTCTTCGCCGCTGAGGCCGGCGCACAGCAGCGCAGGTTCGCTCCAGCCCGCGTCGGCGCTGCGGTTCTGCGCCTCGACCACGGCCAGACCGCGCTGCGTCAGCAGGGCGCGCAGCGCGGCATGGGCGGCGCGGTTGCTGTCGTCGTCGCTGCGCGACGACCATGGATTGACCGCCGCGATCAGCGCCCACTGAGCCTGTCCCTGGGCCGCCAGCCAGCGGTCCAGTGCCGCCGACGGTGCGCCGACGTTCAGCACCGCTTCGCCGTCGGGCAAAGCCACCGCGTAGTCACAGCCTTCGTAGGCGCCGGCCAGCGCATCGCTGACCGGAACGGTCGGCAGGCCGAGCCGGGCGAGCAGCGTGGCGCGCCACAGCGCCGACGGCAAGCGCGGACGCGCTGCGGATTCCCGCTGCTTCGCGCTCCACACCGAACCGGGAAAGTGGGCGTCGTCCGGCCAGCGGCCGATCACGTGCCAGTGCAGGTGCGGCACCATGTTGCCGAGGCTGCCGAGGTTGATCTTTTCCGGCTGGGCCACTTCGCGCACGCAGCGCTCGACCTGCCACACCACATTCATCAGGTGATCGCGGTCGGCATCGGCGAGGTCGGTCATTTCCCGCACGTGACCGTTCCAGATCACGCGCAGGAAGGCCGGGTGGTCCGGGTCGCGCGCGTCGATCACGCGCAGCCGGTCGTCGCGCCACAGCCAGTGATGGCCGGGCGTGTCGTCACAGATCGGGCAATTGTCGGACATCTCAGTCGTTCAGATAGGTGCTGCGCAACCGGTCGGCTGTGCAAAGCCGACCGTGGATGAGCGCAGCCCCCTTGGCGGGGGTGAGGCAGGGGTTTCGCAGCGCATGCGCTGCGCCTGCCAAACGGGCCGGCTGTGCAAAGCCGGCCCTCCTGAGCGAACGCAGTGAGCGTGGGGGCCTCATTCAGTCGTCAATGCCCTGGCTGGCGAGGTAGTCCTCGTAACCGCCGCGGTAATCGATGATCTGGCCGTCGCCGCGGACTTCGAGCACGCGGGTGGCCAGCGTGGACACGAATTCGCGGTCGTGCGACACGAAGAACAGCGTGCCGTCGAAGGCGTCGAGGCCGCCGTTCAGCGACTCGATCGATTCCATGTCCATGTGGTTGGTCGGTTCGTCGAGCAGCAGCACGTTGTTCCGCTGCAGCATGAGCCGGCCGAACATCATGCGGCCCTGTTCGCCGCCGGACAGCACGCGCACCGCCTTCTTCACGTCGTCACCGCCGAACAGCAGCCGGCCCAGCGTGCCGCGGATCAGCGTGATCGCGTCGTCGCCCTCGTAGCCGCCCTCGCGCACATAGCCGCTGATCCAGTCGGTCAGGTTCTCGTCGCTGTCGAAGTCGGCCGAGTGGTCCTGCGCGAAATAGCCGAGGCGGGCCTTTTCTGCCCACTTGATCGAGCCGTGCTGCGGCGTCAGTTCGCCGACCAGCAGCTTCAGGAAGGTGGTCTTGCCGACGCCGTTCTCGCCAATGATGGCCACGCGGTCGCCGCCGTCGAAGGTGGCGGTGAAGCCCTTCAGGATCTGCGGACCGCCGTCATAGCCGAACACCACGTTGTCCAGTTCGACCGCCTGCCGGTGCAGCTTCTCCTTCGGGTCGTAGTCAAAGCGTATCCACGGATACTGGCGCGAGCTGGGCTTGAATTCCTCGATCTTGATCTTGTCGATCATCTTCAGGCGCGAGGTGGCCTGCTTGGACTTGGACTTGTTGGCCGAGAAGCGGCGCACGAAGCTCTGCAGCTCGGCCACCCGCTCCTTCGCCTTGGCGTTGGCTGCGGCGGACCGTTCGCGCGCCTGGGTCGATGCTTCGATGTAGTCGTCCCAGGTGCCCGGATACAGCCGGATGGTGGCGTAGTCCAGATCGGCCATGTGGGTGCACACCTGGTTCAGGAAGTGGCGGTCGTGGCTGATGATCACCATGGTGCTGTTGCGCTCGTTCAGCGTGTGTTCGAGCCAGCGGATGGTGTTGATGTCCAGGTTGTTGGTCGGTTCGTCCAGCAGCAGGATGTCCGGATTGGCGAACAGCGCCTGGCACAGCAGCACCCGCAGCTTCCAGCCGGGGGCGACCTGGCTCATCGGGCCGTTGTGCTGTTCCGACGGAATGCCCACGCCCAGCAGCAGTTCGCCGGCGCGCGCCTCGGCGGTGTAGCCGTCGTACTCGGCGAACTGGCCTTCCAGTTCGGCGGCGCGCATGTAGTCCTCTTCGGTCGCGTCCGGGTTGGCGTAGATCGCGTCCTTCTCCTGCATGCAGGCCCACATTTCGGCGTGGCCCATCATGACCACGTCGAGCACGCGCACGTCTTCGTAGGCGAACTGGTCCTGGCGCAGGAAGGCCATGCGCTCGTGGGCGTCGATGGACACGTTGCCGGCGGTCGGTTCGAGCACGCCGGCGAGGATTTTCATGAAGGTCGACTTGCCGGCACCGTTGGCGCCGATCAGGCCATAGCGGTAGCCCTCGCCGAACTTGATGCTGACGTTGTCGAATAGCGGCTTGGCGCCGAACTGCATGGTGATGTTGGAAGCGGACAGCATGGGGAACTCACAAGGCGGGATCGTGCGGACGCGCACGAAAGGCGGGATTGTACCGGAGCGGAAGAGGGCGCCGACCGCGGGTGTAGAATCCGCGCGCCTGACTTTCAATGCGGATCGCGACCGCCCACGCCCATGGTGCCTCATCTGACCACCGCGCTCACCGGCCCGCTGCTCGCGCTGGAGAGCCGCTTCCTCGAACGCCAGACCGACATCGAACAGTGGTTCCGCGCGCAGTGGCTGGAACACAGTCCGCCCTTCTACGCCTCGGTCGATCTGCGCAACGCCGGCTTCAAGCTGGCGCCGGTCGATACCAATCTGTTTCCCGGCGGCTTCAACAACCTGAATGCCGAATTCCTGCCGCTGTGCGTGCAGGCGACCATGACCGCGGTCGAAAAGCTGTGTCCGGAAGCGCGCAATCTGCTGCTGGTGCCGGAAAACCACACGCGCAACCAGTTCTACCTGCGCAATGTCGCGCGGCTGGCGCAGATCCTGAAGCTGGCCGGCCTGAACGTGCGCATCGGCAGCCTGATTCCCGACCTGGCCGGCCCCACCGTGCTCGACCTCGGCGACGGCCACAGCCTGACGCTGGAACCGCTCATCCGCCTGCCCGGCGGCCGCCGCATCGGCGTCGAAGGTTTCGACCCCTGCGCCATCCTGCTCAACAACGATCTGTCGGCCGGCGTGCCCGAACTGCTGCAGAACGTGAATGAGCAGACCTTCATCCCGCCGCTGCACGCCGGCTGGACCACGCGCCGCAAGTCGCAGCACTTCGACGCCTACAGCGAAGTCGCGCGCAGCTTCTCGTCGGTCATGGACATCGACCCGTGGCTGCTCGACCCGCTGTACGACGTGTGCAACGACATCAACTTCCAGGAGCGCAGCGGCGAGGAATGCCTGGCCACGCGCGTCGGCGCGCTGCTGGCGCGCATCCGCGAGAAGTACGCGCAGCACGGCGTGGACCACGAACCTTTCGTCATCGTGAAGGCCGATGCCGGCACCTACGGCATGGGCATCATGACGGTGCGCGACCCGTCCGAAGTGGTCGGCCTGAACCGCAAGCAGCGCAACAAGATGGCGGTGGTGAAGGAAGGGCTGGAAGTCAGTTCGGTGCTGATCCAGGAAGGCGTGCCCACATTCGAAAGCGTCGATGGCGGTGCGGCTGAACCGGTGGTGTACATGATGGACCGCTATGTCGTCGGCGGTTTCTACCGGGTGCATGGCGAGCGTGGCATCGACGAGAACCTGAACGCGCCCGGCATGCACTTCAAGCCGCTGGCCTTCGAGTCCTGCTGCTCGATGCCGGACCCCGGCTGCGCGCCGGATGCCGCGCCCAACCGCTTCTACGCGTATGGCGTGGTGGCGCGGCTGGCGCTGCTGGCCGCCAGTCTGGAACTGGAGCGCGGCGCACCGCTCGACGCCACCGCGGAAGCGCTGGAAGCGGAACTGCGCGGCTGAGCTGCCGCCCCGCCCGAAAGGATGCAGAACACATGACCCTGCGCATCGCCTTCATCGTCGACCCGCTCGACAAGCTCAAGCCGGCCAAGGATTCCAGCATCGCCATGATGCGCGAGGCGGCGCGTCGCGGTCACGACATCTGGGCGGTGCAGCGTGAGGCGCTCAGCCTGCACGGCGACGAGGTGATGGCCGAGGCGGTGCGCATCGTGCCGCAACGCACCGATGCACCCTGGTATCTGGCGCAGGAAAGCGCCACCCGCGCGCTGCGTGAATTCGACGCGGTGCTGATGCGGCAGGACCCGCCCTTCGATTTCGAATACATCACCGCGACCTGGATGCTGGAGCGCGCCGCCGCCGCCGGCGTGCGGGTGTTCAACCACCCGCGCGCCATCCGTGACCACTCGGAGAAGGTGTCGATCTGCGAGTTTCCGGACCTGATCGCGCCCACGCTGGTGTCGCGCGACACGGTGGCGATCAATGCCTTCATCGACCGCCACGGCGACTGCATCCTGAAGCCGCTGGACGGCATGGGCGGTTCGCGCATCTTCCGCGTGCGCGCCGACGACGCCAACCGCAACGTCATCATCGAAACGCTGACCGAGGACGGCGCGCGCACGCTGATGGCGCAGCGCTACATTCCGGAAATCACCGAAGGCGACAAGCGGGTGCTGCTGATCGCCGGCGAGCCGGTGCCCTACTGTCTGGCACGCATCCCGAAAGCCGGCGAAACCCGCGGCAATCTGGCGGCCGGCGGCCGCGGTGTGGCCCAGCCGCTGTCCGAGTCCGACCTGGCGATCGCGCGCAAGCTCGGTCCCGTCCTCGCCGCACGAGGCCTGCTGCTGGTCGGCCTCGACGTGATCGGCGACCGCCTCACCGAAATCAATGTCACCAGCCCGACCTGCTTCGTCGAAATCACCGAACAGACCGGCTTCGACGTGGCCGCCATGTTCGTCGATGCGCTGGAACGGGCTGCGCACCGCTGAGTCTCCGCGCCCGGGTTTCCTCCCGCGGCTGCTGTTCGCGTGCGCCTGCGCGCTGCTGCTGGCCGGCTGCGGGGTGCGTGACACGCTGGAGCGGCAGGAAGCCTTCGTGTTCGGCACCCGGGTCGAGGTGGTCGTGTACGGCCTCGACCGCAGCCGGGCGCGCGAGGCGCTGGCCGAGGTGCTGCAGGAATTCGACCGCCTGCACCGCCGGCTGCATGCCTGGCAGCCGTCGGAACTGACCCGTCTGAACGCCGCCTTCGGGGCCGGCCGGACGGCGATGATCGACGCCGACATGGCCGCGCTGCTGGGCGCGGTGCAGAGTGCGGCGGTGCGCGGTGAGGATCTGTTCAATCCGGCCGCCGGCGCGCTGATCGCCGCCTGGGGCTTTCATGCCGACGAATTCCTGCCGCGCCGGCCCGACCCTGCGCTGCGCGACGCGCTGGTCGCCGCCCGGCCGCGCATGGCGGACATCGACATCGTGCCGCAGCCGGATGGCGCCGCCGCGGTGTACAGCCGCAATCCGGCGGTGCAGCTCGACCTCGGCGGCTATGCCAAGGGCTACGCGCTGGACCGCGCCGCCGCGCTGCTGCGTGCCCGCGGCGTGTGCTGCGCGCTGATCAACATCGGCGGCAACGTGATGGCGCTGGGCAGCAAGGGCGGTCAGCCCTGGCGTATCGGCATCCAGCATCCGCGCAAGCCGGAAACGCTGGCCGCGGTCGAGCTGCACGACGGCGAGGCGATCGGCACCTCCGGCGACTATCAGCGCTATTTCGAGCTGGACGGCGAGCGGCTGTGCCACCTGATCGATCCGCGCAGCGGCGAGCCGGTGCGTCATACCCAGTCGCTCACCGTGCTGATGCCGGCCGGGCCGGACGCCGGCGCCCGCTCGGACGCCGACAGCAAGCCGCTGTTCATCGCCGGTCGCGACCAGTGGCAGGCGCTGGCGCAGCGCATGGGCGTGAGCCAGGCGCTGCGGGTAGATGCCGACGGCAGCATGGACATGACGGCTGCCATGCGGGCCCGGCTGCGCGACTGACGCGACGGCGGAAACCTCCCGCCGCTTTTCCGGTCTGCCGCACGACTTCTCCCACCTTCCTGCAGGCACCGCCATGCCACCCGTCACCTACAAGGGCAACAAGTCCTTCCTGCCGACCAAGCCCTGCGTCGCCTGTGGCCGCCCGATGAGCTGGCGGCGCGCCTGGCGCAACACCTGGGACAGCGTGAAGTACTGTTCCGACGCCTGCCGTCGCAAGGGGGCGTCCCATGCCTGAGGCGACGTCGGCGGTGCGCCATCTGGTGCTGGTGCTCGGTGACCAGCTCGACCTCGACTCGGCGGCGTTCGAGGGCTTCGACCCGGCCCGCGACCGGGTGCTCATGATCGAGGCGGAGGGCGAATCGACTGCGGTGTGGAGCCACAGGGCGCGTACCGTGCTGTTCCTGTCGGCCATGCGGCACTTTGCCGAAGCGCTGCGCCAGCGCGGCTGGCCGGTCGATTACCGGCGGCTGGGCGAAGGCGCCGACCGGGATCTGTGCGCGCTGCTGGCTGCACGGCTGGAACGCGACCGGCCGGCGCGGCTGGTTCTGGTCGAGCCGGGTGAATGGCGGCTGGAGCAGGGTGTGCGCGCGGCGTGCGAGCGGCTGGGCGTGGCGCTCGACCTGCGCGACGATCTGCACTTCATGATTTCGCGCGCCGGCTTTGCCGAGTGGGCGAAGAAGTACCGCCAGCCGCGCATGGAATTCTTCTACCGCATGATGCGCGAGCGCCACGGCGTGCTGATGGAGGGCGGCGAGCCGGCCGGCGGGCGCTGGAATTTCGACGCCGAGAACCGCAGCGGCTTCGGCCGCAAGGGGCCGGGTCTGGTGCCGCCGCCGCTGCGCTTCGAGCCGGACGCGATCACGCGCGCGGTAATCGCCGAGGTCGACGCGCGCTTCGCCGATCACCCGGGCTCGACCGCCGCCTTCGACTGGCCGGTCAGCCGCGAGCAGGCGCTGGCCGCACTGGCCGATTTCGTCGAGCACCGGCTGGAACTGTTCGGCCACCACCAGGACGCGATGTGGACCGGCCAGCCCTGGCTGTGGCACGCCCGCATCAGCGCCGCGATGAATCTCAAGCTCATTTCGCCGCGCGAGGTGATCGCCGCGGCGGTGAACGCCTGGCGCGAACGCGGTCTGCCGCTGCAGTCGGTCGAGGGCTTCGTGCGGCAGGTGATCGGCTGGCGCGAATTCATCCGCGGCATGTACTGGCTGGACATGCCGGGCCTGCGCGAGGCCAACCACTACGGCCACCGGCGCGCGCTGCCGCGCTGGTACTGGAGCGGCGACACGCAGATGGCCTGCATGCGCGCGGTGGTCGGGCAGACGATGAAGCACGGCTACGCCCACCACATCCAGCGCCTGATGGTGACCGGCCAGTTCGCGCTGCTTGCGGAGATCGAGCCGCAGCAGGTCGAGGACTGGTATCTGGCGGTGTATGTGGACGCGGTGGAGTGGGTGGAGCTGCCCAATGTGGCGGGCATGACGCTGTACGCCAACGGCGGCCGCTTCACCAGCAAGCCCTATGTGGCGAGCGGCGCCTACATCCAGCGCATGAGCAACTACTGCGACGGCTGCCGCTACAGCCCGTCAGTGCGCAGCGGCGACGCCGCCTGTCCGGTTACCGTGCTGTACTGGCACTTCCTCGACCGGCACGAGGCCGACTTCGCGGCCAATCCGCGCACCGCGCTGATGGCGAAGAACCTGGCGAAGCTGTCGCCGGACGAGCGGGCGGCCATCCGGACGCGGGCGGCGCAGATGCTGGCCGGACTGGACGCGCTGTAGCCGCTGTTCGGCGGCTGTTACATCCGTTTTCCAAGCGATTTTGCTGCCCTGCGCAAAGGCGGGCGCCGGCGTCGGGTAAAATCCGGCGCCATGACTTCACCAGCGCAGCACGTTGCCGGCTTTTCGTGGCCGGTACGCGTCTACTACGAAGATACCGACAGCTTCGGCGTGGTGTACTACGCGAACTACTTCCGCTTTCTCGAACGTGCGCGCACCGAATGGCTGCGTGCGCTCGGTTTCGACCAGGTCGAGATGGCGGCCGGCGGGGTCGGTTTCGTCGTGCGTTCGGTGCAGGGTGAATACCTGAAGCCGGCGCGCTTCAACGACGCGCTGGAAGTGCGCAGCCACATCGCGGCCGTGAGTCGTGCCGCGGTCGATTTCGCGCAGCGCCTCTACCGCGGCGATGAACTGCTGTTCGACGGCACGGTCAGGGTGGTGGCGATCGACATGGCGAAAAACCGCCCGGTGTCGCTGCCGCCCGCCCTGCGCGCGCGCCTCTCTCCCTCCATTCCGTCCTCCTCAGTCCCGACTCCATGACCGCTACCGAAGACCTCTCGATCATTTCGCTCGTGATGCACGCCAGCCTGCTGGTCAAGCTGGTGATGGCGCTGCTGGTCGGCGTTTCCTTCATGAGCTGGTACTGGATCTTCCGCAAGTCCTTCGCCATCCGCGCGGCGCGTCTCAGTTCCGACAAGTTCGAGCTGGAGTTCTGGTCCGGTGGCGATCTGAATGCGCTGTTCCAGAGCGCGGCCAACGACCGCCACAACGCCGGCGGCATGGAGCGCATCTTCGAAGCCGGTTACCGCGAATTCACCAAGCTGCGCGCGCGGCCCAACATGGACACCGCCACCGTGGTCGATGGCGCCCGGCGCGCGATGCGCGCCACCTACCAGCGCGAACTGGACGAGCTGGAATCGCACACCGCCTTCCTTGCCTCGACCGGCTCGGTCAGCCCGTACATCGGCCTGTTCGGTACCGTGTGGGGGATCATGAATGCCTTCCGCGGCCTGTCCAACGTCGGCCAGGCCACGCTGGCCCAGGTCGCGCCCGGCATCGCCGAAGCGCTGGTGGCGACCGCGATCGGCCTGTTCGCGGCGATTCCGGCGGTGGTGGCCTACAACCGCTTCGCCCACGACATCGACCGTATTTCCATCCGCTGGGAGAGCTTCATGGAAGAGTTCTCCAACATCCTGCAGCGCCAGACCCGGTAAGCGGCGATGAGAAGACAGCGCCGCATGATGAACCAGATCAACGTCGTGCCTTACATCGACGTGATGCTGGTATTGCTGGTCATTTTCATGGTGGCCCCTCAGGCCACGCCCACCGGCAGCATCGAACTGCCCAGCGTCGGCCAGGCCTCGCAGACGCCGGCCAAACCGATCGAAGTGATCGTGAAGGCCGACGGCAAGCTCGCGCTGCGCGACATGGAGTCGGCAAGCCCGAAGGAAACCGCGGTCACCCGTGACACGCTGATCAGCAGCGTGCGAGAACTGCAGGCGGGCGATGCCAGCCGGCCGCTGGTGGTGGCCGGTGACAAGGCGGTGCGTTACGAAGAGATCACCAGGGTGGTCGGCGCGCTGCAGAACAACGGCTTCACCCGCATCGGTCTGCTGGTCGAGCAGGCCGGCCAGAGCGGCCGCGCGGAGCGCTGATGCACGCACCGGCGCACGATTTCGCGTTCAGGCGGCCACAGCCGGGCAAGTGGCCGTCGGTGGCGCTGGCCGCCGGCATGCACCTGCTGCTCGGGCTGTTCCTGTTCTACAGCGTGAGCTGGCAGACCAGCAAGCCGGCCGCGGTGCAGGTCGAACTGGTGGGCAGCCTGCCGCCTGTCCAGGCGCCGGTGCAGCCGGTGCCGCCCCCGCCGCCGCCCGAGCCGGTGGTCGAGAAACAGCCGCAGCCGGTGGTCGAGAAACAGCCGCAGCCGGTGGTCGAGAAACAGCCGCAGCCGGTGGTTGAGCCGCCGCCCCCGCCACCTCCGCCCAGGCCGGACATCGCGATCAAGGAACCGCCGAAGCCGAAGACACCGCCCAAGCCGGAGCCCAGGCCCGAGCCGCCCAAACCCAAGCCGGTAGAGAAGAAACCGGAACCGAAGCCGGAACCCAAGGTCGAGAAGAAGCCGGAACCCAAGGTGCCGCCGAAGCCGGACAACCGGCTGGAGCAGGAACTGCAGGACAAGCTTATGCGCGAATCGCTGCAGCGGGAAAGCGCCGAGCAGATGCGCCGGCAGGCCGCGCAGGAAGCCGACCTGATGGCCAAGGTGGCCGCCGACGGCGCGCGCATCAAGGCGCGCGAGTCCTGGGCCGGGCGCATCAGTGCCAAGGTGAAACCGAACGTGGTGGTGCCCCCGGGCGTGACCGGCAATCCGGAGGCGGTGGTGACGATTTCGCTGCTGCCGGACGGCTCGGTGGCCGGGGAACCGAGAATGAGACAGTCGACCGGCAACCGGGCGCTCGATGAGGCCATACTGCGCGCCATCGTGAAGTCGTCGCCGCTGCCCAAGCCGGATGATCCGGCTGCCTTCGAGCGCAACCTGGAACTGAAATTCCGCCCGCTGGCCGAGTGAGGCCGCGGCTGCAGACACTTTACGGAAAGGATCCGATGATCAAGTTCTTCAGACTGATGACCGCGGTGCTGGGTCTTGTCGCGACCGCTGCGCACGCCCAGCTCACGGTGGAAATCACCGGTGCCGGTGCCAACCGCATTCCGGTGGCGATCGCCAATTTCGCCGGCGAGGGCCTGCTGCCGCAAGCGCTGACCGGTGTCGTGCGCGCCGATCTGGAACGCAGCGGCCTGTTCAAGATGATCGACCCGGGCCCGGCCCAGGTGCCGGAGAACGCGGCGATCGACCTGAACCAGTGGAAGGATCGCGGGGCCGACGCGCTGGCGCTGGCCAGCATCCTGCCGGTGCCCGGTGGCCGCTACGAAGTGCGCATGCGGCTGTACGACATCGCCCGCCAGAACAAGCCGGACGGCATGATTTTCGTGTTCGCGCCGGCCACCATGCGCGAAACCGGCCATCGCATCGCCGACTTCATCTACGAAAAGATGACCGGCGAGAAGGGCGTGTTCTCGACCCGCATCGCCTACGTGAGCAAGAGCGCCGGTCGCTTCGAACTTAAGGTGGATGACGCCGACGGCCAGAACCCGCGCACCGCGCTGCGTTCGACCGAGCCCATCATTTCGCCGGCCTGGTCGCCGGACGGCTCGCGCCTGGCCTACGTGTCCTTCCAGGCCAAGAAGCCCATCATCTACGTGCACTCGCTGGCGACCGGTGCGCAGACCGTGGTGGCCAACTTCAAGGGCTCGAATTCGGCGCCGGCCTGGGCACCGGACGGCAAGCGTCTGGCCATCGTGCTGACCAAGGACGGTTCGTCGCAGATCTACACCATCAATGTCGATGGCAGTGGCCTGAACCGGGTGGTGAGTTCGAGCGCGATCGACACCGAACCGCAGTTCTCGCCAGACGGCCAGTTCATCTACTTCACCTCGGACCGCGGCGGCAGCCCGCAGATCTACCGCGTGCCGGCCGGCGGCGGCAATCCGGAGCGGGTCACCTTCGAAGGCAGCTACAACGTGACGCCCCGCCTGTCGCCGGACGGCAAGTCGCTGGCCTATGTCACCCGCAACGGCGGCCGCTTCCAGATCGCATCGATGGATCTGGCCAGCCGTCAGGTGCAGATCCTCACCGACTCGTCGCGCGACGAATCGCCGTCGTTCGCGCCGAACGGCCGCATGATCATCTACGCCTCCGAGATCGGCGGCCGCGGCGTGCTGTCGGCGGTGTCCGCCGACGGCCGCGTGCGGCAGAAGCTGTCCGGTCAGGCCGGTGGCGACGTCCGCGAGCCGGCCTGGGGCCCGTTCAACCAGCCGTAATCCGTCTTTCAGTCAGCACCCACACAACACCCGCACACAGAGAGGCCTCCACCATGCGCACCCCCACCAAGATCACCCTCGCAGCCCTGACGCTGGCCGTGCTGGCCGGCTGCTCGTCGACCGGCCCGGAACAGCCGGCCGCACCGACCGAGGACAAGAAGCCGGCCACGCCGTCCACCGGCGGCGCCACCGGCGCACCGGTCACCCAGCCGCAGGTCGGCGCCAAGCAGATGACGCCGGAAGAGGCGCTGCTCGCCCAGCTGAAGGACCCGAACAGCCCGCTGTCCAAGCGCATCGTGTACTTCGACTACGACAGCTACGCGATCAAGGACAGCTACGCGCCGATCATTTCCGCGCACGCCAAGTTCCTGATCGCCAACCCCAAGTTCAGGATGCTCATCCAGGGCAACACCGACGAACGCGGTTCGCGCGAATACAACCTGGCGCTCGGCCAGAAGCGTGCCGAAGCGGTCAAGCGCGCGCTGATGCTGCTGGGCGTGAACGAAGCGCAGATCGAATCGGTCAGCCTGGGCGAAGAGAAGCCGCGCATGATGGGCACCGACGAAGCGTCGTACGCCGAGAACCGCCGTTCGGAAATCCTCTACTCGGGTGAGTACTGATGCAGGCCCGCAACGGGGTCGCGGCGGCGCTCGCCGCGCTGTTCCTGATCGCGGCCCCGGCGCGGGCTGCGCTGTTCGATGACGACATCGCCCGCCAGCGCATCGAGGATCTGCGCGCCGACACCAAGGCGCGTATCGATGCGCTGACCCAGAAGCTGGAACAGTCGCAGCGCATGCAGGGCGATCTGGGCAACCAGATCGAAAGCCTGCGCGGCGAGATCGCCAAGCTGCGCGGCCAGGTCGAAGTGCTGACCTATGAGCTGGAAGCGGCCACCAAGCGCCAGAAGGACTTCTATCTCGACCTCGACAACCGGCTGCGCGTACTGGAAACCCAGCCTGCCAAGCCGGCCGCGGCGGCCGAGCCCGCGGTCGACCCGGCGGCCGAGCCGCGCGACTACGAGGCCGCGCTGAACCTGCTGAAGGGCGGCAAGTACCCGGAAGCCCAGGTGGCGTTCGAGAACTTCATCAAGGCCTGGCCGAAGAGCAACTTCCAGCCGGCGGCCCACTACTGGGCGGCCAGCGCGGCTTTCCAGACCAAGGCCTACTCGCGCGCCGCCGAGCTGTACCAGCAGCTGTACGCGCAGTGGCCGGCCGACGTGCGCGCACCGGAGGCGCTGATCGGGCTGGCCAATACCCAGCAGGTGCAGGGGGACGCCAAGGGCGCGAAGAAGACGCTGGAAACCGTGGTGGCCCAGTATCCGGGCACCTCGTCCGCCGACACCGCGCGTCAGCGGCTGAAGCAGATGGCGTCGAAGAAGTGAGCGCGTCGCCGGCAAGCCGCAGGCCGGCGGTGGTGCTGCTGTCCGGTGGGCTGGATTCGGCCACCGTGCTCGCCATGGCGCGCGCGCAGGGCTTCGACGCCTACTGCCTGTCGCTCGACTACGGCCAGCGCCACCGCGCCGAACTGGTGGCGGCCGGACGCGTGGCGCAGGCGCTGGGCGCGGCCGGCCACCGCACCATATCGCTGGACCTGCGCGCATTCGGCGGCTCGGCGCTGACCGACAGCGCGATCGACGTGCCCACCGGCGGCGTGGCCGAAGGCATACCGGTTACCTATGTGCCGGCGCGCAACACCATCATGCTGTCGCTGTCGCTCGCCTGGGCCGAGGTGCTGGGCGCGAACGACATCTTCTGCGGCGTGAATGCGGTCGATTATTCGGGCTACCCGGATTGCCGGCCCGAGTACATCCGTGCCTTCGAGGCGATGGCCAATCTCGCCACCAAGGCCGCAGTCGAGGGCGCGAAGCTCACGGTGCACGCGCCGCTGATCGACCTGAGCAAGGCGGGTATCATCCGGGCCGGCACGCAACTGGGCGTGGATTACGCGCTCACCGTGTCCTGCTATCAGGCCGATGACGACGGCCGGGCCTGCGGCGTGTGCGACTCCTGCCGGCTGCGTCGCGAAGGCTTTGCCACGGCCGGCGTGCCCGACCCCACCCGCTACCGCTGATCCACCGTCCGGAGGCCCGGGCGGTGCCACCGCTCCGGAACGACGATGGAACTGAACATCCACACCGAAACCCTGCTCGCCGTGTTCGCGCTGTCGGTCGCGCTCGGCGCGCTCGCCGCGCGCACCGGCTTCTGCACCATGGGCGCAGTGTCCGACTGGATCAATATCGGCGACCTTGGCCGCATGCGGTCGTGGATGCTGGCGATCGCGGTGGCCCTGGCCGGCGTGGCGGCCATGGAGTCGGCCGGCGTGGTAGACCTGAACGCCACCTTTCCGCCCTACCGCACGCCGCAGTTCGCCTGGCTGCGCCATCTGCTGGGCGGCCTCATGTTCGGCGTCGGCATGACGCTGGCCAGCGGCTGCGGCAACAAGACCCTGGTGCGCATCGGCGGCGGCAACCTGAAATCGCTGTTCGTGCTGGCGGTGGCCGCGGTCACCGCCTACCGGATGATCTACACCGACAGCTATCAGGCGCTGTTCGGCTGGACCCAGTCCTTCACGATCGCGCTCGACGCGCACGGCATCCCGTCGCAGTCGATCGGTGCGCTGGCGGCCGCGGCCAGCGGCGGTGACGCGGCAGTACTGAATGCTTGGCTGTCTTGGGCGCTGGCGGGAGGTCTGGCGATCTGGGCATTCGCGTCCGCCGACTTCCGCCGCAATCCGGACCAACTGCTGGGCGGCATCGGTTTCGGTCTGGCGGTGCTCGCCGGCTGGTGGCTCACCGCCGGCCCGCGCGCGGCGGCGTGGAAGGAATGGGCCGAGTTTGCCGACGTCGTGCCCAGCCGGGTCGAAGCGCAGTCCTATACCTTCGTCAGCCCGATGGCCGACGGCCTGCGCTGGCTGATGGATCCGGCCAATGGCGCGCTGCTCAATTTCGGCACCATGGCGCTGGCCGGCGTGACGTTCGGCGCCTTCATCCATGCGCTGCTCTCGCGGCGCTTCCGCATCGAGTGGTTCCGCAGCAAGGCCGACCTGGTGCGGCACGCGTTCGGCGCGGTGCTCATGTCCTGCGGCGGCGTGCTGGCCTCCGGCTGCAGCGTGGGGCAGGGTATCACCGGCCTGTCCACGCTGGCCCTGGGCGCCCTGTTCACGCTGCTGGCGGTGATCGCCGGTTCCGCGCTGACCATGAAAGCCACCTCCTGGTGGCTGATGCGCGATTGATGTTGCAGAAAAAGGTTGACGACCCGGGTTCGCTCGCCTATAGTCCGCGGTCTTCGCAAGGCGAGGGTCGGTAGCTCAGTCGGTAGAGCAGCGGACTTTTAATCCGTTGGTCGCGAGTTCGAGTCTCGCCCGACCCACCACCAGGTGGGCCGAAGCAGCAGGCGAAGCCGTTTTCCGGGTTGTTAGCTCAGTTGGTAGAGCAGCGGACTCTTAATCCGTAGGTCGAGTGTTCGAGCCACTCACAACCCACCAGCATCTAAGCGGCCCCCAGCGATGGGGGCCGTTTTCATTTCTGAGCTGGGGTTACGCCGGGGTTACGTCTCCGGCACGCACGGCGCAAAAGACAGGTGTGTTGACGCTCCCGCACAACCCAAAGGTTTAAAGTGGTCGAGTACCCGCACTCCGCACCGGAGCCTCGTTTGCGGAGGCACGAGGAGGGCGCTGTGAAACACGTACTTTCGATTGTGGCGATCTTCTGCTGCTTGTCCGCATCGGCTTCCACTCTGGACCCGCGCGAGACAAACGAGATACTGCATCGATCCGGCTCTCTGCCCGCTTGGGGAGACGTTGATAGTGCGTGCCGAGGCCTGCTCAGAGCCTCAGATGGCTCCATTGATCGCTTCAGCTTCATAGACCCCAGAGAGGCCGAGTGCTTCGCCTTTTTTGCTCGAACGCTGGATGCCGCGCTCGCCCGGCATGTGGGTTCGGACAGGTGCTCCAGCCCCGAGGCGTATCCGGAACCAATGGGATCGATCCAACGCGGCCGCTGGAGGCTGAAGATCATCGCGGAGTTCTTGCGGGCTCACTTTCGTTCAGGAAATGAGCAGATCTCTGCAAGCCCGGAGCTCGCCTTCAGAATGTACATATCGAGCCGCTTCAACTGCCCCATCTAGGTTGCGCGGGCAGGTTACGGGGCACACTCTTGCCGGAGCGGCAGCAGTTCGCTGCCCGTACATGTAAACGCGCGCGCACGAGGCGTTCCGCGGCATTGAATCACTTCATCCACTTCACCTCCTTCAGCTTCCTGCGCACCATTCGCCGCAGTTCCTTGCTGCGCTGCTGCTCGGGACTCAGCGGGGGAAGCACCTGGTCTGGATCTTCGCCGGCCGCCATGCGCCGGATCACCTCCACGATCAGCTCCGCCCTCAGCAGTGAGTAGCGGCGCCGACAGTTCATTAATGGCGACGAATTCGCTCGGTGCGATGCGCGGTTGTGATCACTTGATCAGCCTTATTGACCACGACATAGACGTCGAGGTATTCCTCGAGAATTCGGGCAAGCGGCCCAGCGTATGCCTTGAATTGCTTCCGTGAAGTCTTGTTGAAGAATACTTTCGTTGCGCCATCTCCAGCTGGCTCACTCTCTCCGAATTGGAGCAGAATGTCGATGAGCATCGGCGGAATACTGCGCTGCTGAGTTCGGACTTGCGCATGTCGGGTCATCTGAGTCATCGCATTGTCTCCAGTTCGATTCGCGCTTCGTCATTTCGAACGGAATCCAGGAAGTCCTTCAAGTGCCTCTTGGATTCCTCGCTCAGCGCTTCGATGAATGGGGTGCCGGCGCGGGCGCGCAGCGCAGAGATGATCTGGCGCTCGGCTTCGGAAAGAGCGGGTTGCAGGTATGGTTTGACTTCACGCCACGTCTCCGGCTGATATTCCTCGAGGCACATGTGGAGCAGCGCAACAGGGTCAGCCTCCAAGGCGCGCGCGATGGGGCCTATCCGTTCCAGCGGAAGCTTTGTCTTGCCTTGCTTGATCATGGTCATCATGTTCGGCTTTTCGAAGCCTGCCTTCTCTGCAATATCCTTCTGCAATTTCCCGGAGGCACTGATGAGCTCAGCAATGAAGTGTGCGACACGTGATTTGTTTTCCATTCAGGCCTCTTGCCGAGAGATGAAGCTCAGGGTGTACGCACGTTCTGCTGTGCGGCGAATGCGGATCACGTCGCCGGCCTTGGCCGCGTGAGCGGTGAAGTACGCGCTGAATCTCTTGCGGGGACTTACGAGACTCTCGCTCTTCACACGCATATCGGTGACGTAAGGCGATTTCTTCTTGATGTCGTGATGCAGTTCGACTGCAACCCCGTGCCTGTCGCCGCCACGACTGCCAAAGCTATCGGCAGGAAAAAGTCGTTCGGCGTAGCGCGCCTCGATGTCGAAATACCCGTTGCGGATGCCAGCGTCGGTCAATTTGACGTCTAGGGTCGCCTCACGCTCGTTGAAGGGTGATATGGCGACCGGCGAGGCCGCGGGGCGTACGGGCGTGATTTCCCGCATGGCCTGCGGAAATTGGGCGCGAAGCACCTGTTCGGATAGCCACGCCTGGTCCAGCGCCAGAATCTGCGAAAGCAGAGGGCAGTCCTCGTCAGGAGACAGATCCTGCACTTGCCCCTCAAAAAGCGCCTTCACGCGCTCGGCGGTCAGACCACGGGGGTGTGCGATGTTCGCGTACCAAATGTCCTCGATCCGTGCATCGGAATGGCCGAACCGCTCGCGCAGGTCTTCTGGCGACGCGAAAAAGTCTGCGAGCCGCGCCTTGAGGAAGGGCATGATTTCATCCGGTTGCAGAGCGTTCGGCGTGGGCCGTCCCAAGGTGCCGATTCGTTCGGTTTGCTTGAACCCTCGGCGGGTCTGCAGCCACCTGAGTGCTTCCGATTTTTCGACGACGAGCTCGCCTTTCTCATCGCGGGTCGCGACGAGCAAGGATTCGCCCTCTGCATGCAAAGCGTTACGTACGCTTCGTTCCTGCATGCCGCCAAGCAGTGCGATGTCTTCAAGGGAGACAAACCGCGTATGGTCCAGATTGAAGCGAGCGGCCGCGAGCGCGACGACCATCGCCAACGCGCGGCCACTGTCATGAGGACCATGCATGTCGGCGATCTCGTCCCAATTGCGATCAACGACGTTGTTCGAGACCAGAGAGAGCAGCGCCTGTAGTCGGCCGAGATTGCCCTCCTCACAGTCGTCATTGATGCCGGCGCCCTCGAGTTCCCCATGGACGCCGTATCGGAATACGGTCTCCAGTCCCTTGGTTGCGTCCAGGCTGCCGAGGTCGAAGTCGCTGTATGAAGGCCAGTCCGGCATTTCGCAGTCGGAGGGCAGGGCGAGCATGGCTGCGCCCGCGCCTTGACGAAGCTGAAGGTCGCAGGTGTATGCAAGGCAGTAAACTGTCGCTGTCGCGCTGTCCTTGACGGTATCGAACGAGATCTTGGTGTCCATAGGGTGCTCTGTTTGATGTGTGTGAAACACATTATCGGAAACGTTTTGGGTCTTTGCAAGGTTTTTTTCGTTTTTTTGAAATGCCCCTCTGAGCGATGCCTCCCTTTACGAACGAAGAGCGATGGCAGAGGCGCCGCGGACAGAAAGTAACAGCGCGACTGTGGATGCCAGGGTGAGGAGCGCGGGCTCTGAATGGCTGAGGCGGGTCGCGACGGAAGCCGATTGCTGCCCTCTCATCGCGTCATCTGCGACACCCTGCATTTCCTGTGCCGCGCTCCCTGTTTGCGGAGCGAGGTGGTTGGCGAACCGACGGTGATCAGAGGTCCGGCCTCGGAACGATTTGTGACGTGCCGGCACAGCCGAGGCGCTTTCTCATCGTTTGCCAACACGCTTTATGACAAGTGGTGTTAGCGCAAGTGGTAGCATTGGAGCGTTCAGAGGCCCGCGTCTGACTGCGGAGCACTTCGGGCGAGTTCGGATAAACTTCCGATGAAACAAGCGGTTGAAAGCCCCTGGCAAGTGCCCGGAAGGCCCGGGTGGATCAACTCTTAATCCGTAGGTCGAGTGTTCGAGCCACTCACAACCCACCATCAGAAAGGCCAGTCCTCCGGGACTGGCCTTTTTCATTTCCGCTCCCTCCGTATCCGGACGCCGTCCGCCCCACCGTTGGCGCGGTAGCGGTGCGCGCCTGTTTTGTTCAAAAGATCGCCGGCCTCGTTCAAGCCGGCCGCTATCGCCCGTCCCTAAAGTCAGCGCCACAGGGTCCCGCACTGCGCGGGGCCGTTCCGGGTTCTGCATACAGCCAAAAAAAACGGAGGGGATGATGGGCGAAGCAAAGGCGGCCGCGGCAGCGGCGGGGACGGACGAGGGCACGAAGACCTTCGACGCGATCGTGATCGGGGCGGGTGTGGCCGGGCTGTATCAGGTCTACCGGCTGCGCGAACTGGGCTTTTCGGTGCGGGGCATCGAGGCGGCCTCCGGGGTGGGCGGCACCTGGTACTGGAACCGCTACCCGGGGGCGCGCTTCGATTCCGAAGCCGAGATCTACCAGTACTGGTTCGACGAGGCCATGTTCAAGAACTGGCAGCCGAGCGAGCGCTACCCGGCGCAGCCGGAAACCGAGCGCTGGCTGAACTACGTGGCCGATCGGGCGGACCTGCGCAAGCACTTCCTGTTCGATACCCGGGTGACCGCGGCGCGCTATGACGAGGCGGCCCGGCTGTGGACGGTGGATACCGACCGCGGCGAACGTCTGCAGGCACGCTTCCTGATCAGCTGCACCGGCATGCTGTCGGCGCCGCTGAACGAGGTGTTTCCGGGCCAGGCCTCGTTCCGCGGGCAGATCCATCACACCGCGCGCTGGCCCAAGGAACGGGTGGAATTCGTCGGCAAGCGGGTGGGCGTGGTGGGCACCGGCGCCACCGGCATCCAGGTCATCCAGACCATCGCGCCGCAGGTGGGCCATCTGAAGGTGTTCCTGCGCACGCCTCAGTACGTCATCCCGATGCGGAACCCGAAATACAGCCCGGCGGACTGGGCGAAGCAGGGCGCGCGTTTCGCGGAAATCCGCGACCGAATCAAGAACACCTTCTCCGGCTTCGAATACGACTTCAGCAACGGGGCCTGGGCCGACCTGACGCCGGCGCAGCGCACCGAAGTGCTGGAGCGGCTGTGGGCCGACGGTTCGCTGGCGCTGTGGCTGGCGTCGTTCTCGGAAATGTTCTTCGACGAACAGGTGAACAAGGCGGTGTCCGAATTCGTGCGGCAGAAGATGCGCGAGCGGCTGAAGGACCCGGTGCTGTGCGAAAAGCTCATCCCGACCACCTACGGCTTCGGCACCCACCGTGTGCCGCTGGAAAGCCAGTACCTCGAGGTGTATCACCAGCCCAATGTCGAGATCGTCGATGTGAAGGCGTCGCCGATCGAGCGCATCGTGCCGGAGGGCGTGATGACCGCGGACGGCACGGTGCATGAGCTGGACATCCTCATTCTCGCCACCGGTTTCGACGCCGGGTCCGGTGCGCTCACCCGCATCGACATCCGGGGCCGCGGCGGCCGTTCGCTGAAGGAGGACTGGAGCCGCGAAATCCGTACCAGCATGGGTCTGCAGGTGCATGGCTACCCCAATCTGTTCACCACCGGCGCGCCGCTCGCGCCGTCGGCCGCGCTGTGCAACATGACCACCTGCCTGCAGCAGCAGGTGGACTGGATCACCGACTGCATCCGCTCGATGCGCGAGCAGGGCCGGCGCGAGATCGAGCCGTCCAAGGCCTTCGAGGACGCCTGGGTGGCGCACCACGACGAAACCGCCAACCGCACCCTCGTGGTGAAGACCCACTCCTGGTACATGGGCTCCAACGTCGAGGGCAAGCCGCGTCGCCTGCTGTCCTACATCGGCGGGGTCGGCACCTACCGCCAGAAGTGCGACGAGGTCGCGGCCAGCGGCTATCGCGGCTTCACGTTCGCCTGAAGGCGATGCACCCGGCCGGCACGCGCCGGCCGGGCCCGGACACTGCGCCGCACGGTGACGGCGCCGACGGAGGAGAAAGCAATGATCCAGAACGACTATTACAGCCAGGACGTGCATGGCCCCTTCCAGCTCATCAGCATCGGTGCGCTGGCGCTGGAAGAGGGCGGCACGATTCCCGATTGCCGACTGGCGGTGGCTACCCACGGCACGCTCAATGCGCGCAGGGACAACGCCATCCTGGTGCCCACCTGGTACTCGGGCACCAGCAAGATCATCGAGCAGGTGTACATCGGGCCTGACCACGCGCTCGACCCGAGCCGATATTTCATCGTGCAGATCAACCAGATCGGCAACGGTCTGTCGACCTCGCCGCACAACAGCGACGGCGACATCGCGATGGCGCGTTTCCCGCGCGTGCGCATCGGGGATGACGTACGGGCACAGCAGCGCCTGCTGGCGCAGCACTTCGGCATCGAGCGGCTGGAGCTGGTGGTCGGTGGCTCGATGGGGGCGCAGCAGACCTGGGAATGGGCGGTGCGCTTTCCCGACCGCGTGAAGCGCGCGGCGCCGATTGCCGGCACCGCGAAGAACACCGAGCATGACCTGTTGTTCGCAGAAACCCTGGTCGAGGCCATCACCTCCGACCCCGCCTTCCGCGACGGTGCTTACGCGAACTCCGCCGACGTGATCGCCGGCCTGCGCCGGCACGCCAAGCTGTGGACCGTCATGGGCTGGAGCGTGGATTTCTTCCGCGAGGACCGTCACCGCGCGCTCGGCTTCGAGTCGGTGGCCGATTTCGTCGAGCGTTTCATGATCGGCTACTTCGGCCCGATGGACCCGAACGACCTGCTCTGCATGGCCTGGAAGTGGCAGCGCGGTGACGTGAGCCGGCACGCCGGCGGCGACCTCGCGGCCGCGCTCGGGCGCATCCGCGCGAAGATGACCGTGATGCCGATCAGCCACGACATGTTCTTCCCGCCGGAAGACTGCCGCCGCGAACAGCAGCTGGTGGCCGGCAGCGAACTGCGCGTGCTGGACAGCATCGATGGCCACTTCGCGCTGCTCGGCACCGACCCGGCGATGGTGGCCCAGGTTGATGAACACCTGAAGGCGCTGCTCGCCGCGCCGGTGGACTGAGCCGGCGGCCGGCCTGTGCACGCTGCGCCGCAAAAACCGGCGCGCGTGCGCTCTGCTACGCTGCGGAGGGCCGTTCCGCCGGGAGCACGACATGCCGAACATCATCACGCCGAAAGAGTTGCCGCAGTGGGTGCCGGGCAGGGTGCTGTCATCCAGTGACGGGCTGGGCTGGAAGGGCGTGGCCCACCGCTCCTACCGCTACGCCGGTCTCGACGTGCCGATCCCGCCGCTCGACCATTTCATGGTGGTGCGCTACAGCGCCGGCAGCACGCCGATGGACCGCTGTTTCGACGCGCGCTGGTCGCGCGCCGACTGCCGGCCGGGCGACGCCTCGCTGCTGTCGATGTCGGAGCCGTCGCACTGGCACTGGACCCGGCAGATCGACGTGTCGCACGTCTATCTGTCGAACGGGCTCATGTCGAGGGTGGCGGGCGAAGTGATGGAGAGGCCGGTGTCCGAGGTCAGGCTGCACGACGTGCTGTGCACCCGTGATCCGACGCTGCTGGCGATCACCGACGCCATCACCGGCGAGGCGGTGAATCCGGAAATGGGCGGGTCGCTGTATGCCGAGGCGCTGGGCACCCAGCTCGCGGTTCACCTGCTGCGCAAGTACGCCGAAGTGTCCTTCCGCGCCCCGATCGCCGGCGGCCGCCTGTCACCGGCGCAGATGCGCCGGGTGCTCGACCTGATCGAGGCCCGCATGCACGAATCGCTGAGTCTGGAGGACATGGCCGAAGCGGCTGGCCTGGGCGTGTGCACTTTCCACCGCCGCTTCCGCGCCACCCAGGGTCGCGCGCCGCACGCCTTCGTGATTGACCAGCGGGTGAAGCGCGCCCAGCAGCTGCTGGTGGCCGGTGATCAGGCGGTGAAGGAAGTGGCGGCCAGCTGCGGCTTTTCCGATCAGGCCCACATGACCCGGGTGCTGCGCGCCCGGCTCGGCGTCACCCCGGCCCAGCTGCGCGGCAGCCGGCGCCGGCAGCCCTGACCGTTCAAGCCGGCGCCAGCCGCAGCGCGACCGCTCCGGCCGCCACGGTCAGGATGGCGGCCACGCGTACCCGGGTGACCGGCTCCTTCAGCACGCAGGTGGCGATCAGCAGGCCGAACACCACCGACGTTTCGCGCAGTGCAGCGACCAGCGCCACCGGTGCGCGCGTCATGGCCCACAGCGCCAGCGCATAGGACCCGAGCGTGCCGGCACCGCCCAGCAGCAGACGGCGGCCGCCCGAGCGCAGCAGCGCCGGCAGCGCGGGCCTGCGCAGCCGCCACAGCACGATGCCGAGCAGTACTGCGGTGCCGACGAACATCCAGCCGGTGTAGGCGAAGGCACTGCCGGACAGCCGCACGCCTTGGCCATCGACCAGCGTGTACAGCGCGACCACGCCACCGTTGCACAGCGCGGTGCGCAGCACGCCGGGCGCGGCGTGCCCGCGCCGGCGCGCGTCCAGTCCGAGCAGCAGGATGCCGGCGGCAATCAGCAGCGTCGCGATCCAGCCGCCGGGCGGCAGCGTTTCGCCGAGCAGTGCGCTGGCCGCCATTGCGGTCATCAGTGGCGCCGAGCCGCGCATCAGCGGATAGGCCAGCGCCAGTTCGCCGTGCCGGTAGGCGCGCGCCACCAGCAGGAAGTAGGCGACGTGGATCGCGACCGACGCGGCCAGCCAGGGCAGGCTGGCGGCGGCGGGAGCGGGCAGCGCCGGCAGCAGGCAGAGCGCCCACAGACCCGCACCGGCGACGATGAGCACGGTGTCGCGCAGCGTGTCCTGCGAACTGCGCACCAGCGCATTCCAGCCGGCGTGCAGCAGCGCCGCGCACAGCACCACCGCCATCACGTCGGGGGCCATTGCCGGCGCGCCTGGAGGGGGGCTCAGTCCTGCTGAGCGGTACCGGCCGCGCGCACGCCGCGGATGACCCGGATCAGGCAGAACAGGAAGCCGCCGGCGCCGACCGCGGCCATCGGCAGCGACTGCCACAGCGGCCAGCCGCCGGTCTGGCTGTCGTCGATCAGGTTGAGCAGGCTCAGCGTCACGCCGGACATGCCGAGGATGGCGAAGCCGAGGGCGGCGAAGAAGAACAGCAGGCGCATGGTGGGTATCCGGTGAACATCGGCGGTCGGCCCGCATTGTGTCCGAACGCGCGGTCCGCTGGGAAGCGCCGCCGCGCTTGCGCCGCGATCGCGCGCTCCGCGAGAATGCGGCGAGCCCACAGCAAGGTATGCCATGAAGCGCATCGTCATTCTCGGCACCGGCGGCACCATCGCCGGTCAGGCCCGTCGCAGCGACAGCCATGTCGGCTACACCGCGGCGCAGATATCGGTCGAGGACCTGGTGGCCGGCGTGCCGGCGCTGGCCGGTCTGCCGCTGGAGGCGGAGCAGGTGGCCCAGGTCGACAGCAAGGACATGTCCTTCGCCATCTGGCGGGCGCTGGCGGCGCGCGTCGCCCATCACCTGGCGCGCGACGAGGTGGCGGGCGTGGTGATCACCCACGGCACCGACACGCTGGAAGAGACCGCCTACTTCCTGCAGCGGGTGCTGGCGCCGGCAAAGCCGGTGGTGCTGACCGCCGCGATGCGGCCGGCCACCGCACCGTCGGCCGACGGGCCGCAGAACCTGCTCGACGCGGTGCGCGTGGCTGCGCTGCCCGGCGCGCGCGGCGTGCTGGCCTGCATCGCCGGCACCGTGCATGCCGGTGACCAGGTGCGCAAGATCCATCCGTATCGTGTCGACGCCTTCGATTCCGGCGACGCCGGCCCGCTCGGCTACATCGAGGAAGGCCGGCTGCGCCGGCTGCGCGACTGGCCGGCCGGCCAAGCTCTCGGTCTGGCGCCGGTGCTGCGCGAGGACTGGCCGCGGGTCGACATCGTCACCAGCGCCGCCGGTGCCGATGGCGCGCTGGTGGAGGCGCTGTGTGCGCTCGGCGCTGGCGGCCTGGTCGCCGCCTGCACCGGCAACGGTACGCTGGCCGCTCCGCTGGAAGCCGCGCTGCTGAAGGCGCAGGCCGGTGGCGTGGCGGTGCTGCGCGCCAACCGCATCGGGCGCGGGGCGCTGGTCGAGCCCGACGGCGCGGCGCCCGCCCTGCCGTCCGCCGGTGCGCTCACCCCGGTACAGGCGCGGGTGGAACTGACGCTGCAGCTGCTTCAGCGGGGATCGTGACAAAAAGTCCCGAAGATTGGGCGGGGTGAGTGCTGCGCTGTCACCGGCAGCGCTTACACTCCGGTTCTCGTGCACTCCGATAAGAAGACCGTTCCAACGGTCACGACCAACGAAGAACAGCTCCGATGCGACGTCGCGCATTGACCTCGCTGCTCACCCTGGCAGCGCTGCTGGCCGGCCTTTTGCCGGTCGCGGCCGGCCTGTACTTTTCATGGGTGTATACGCTGCGGGTCGAAACCCAGCACCTTGATGCGCTCGCGCAGCAGGCGCTCGCGCGCGCCGAGCAGGTGTTCGACGAGGCGCAGTCCGAACTGTCCGGTCTGGACAGCATTCCGCAGCCCGCCTGCTCGCCCGCCCACATCCAGCGTCTGCGGCAGATCGCCTACTGCACCCCCTTCGTGCGCGAGATCGCCTATGTCGAGAACGGCGCCATCGCCTGCAGCAGCATGGGCGAAGCCGATCACGGCCGGCAGCTTCCGGCGGCCGACTGGTCCGACGGCAACGGCCGCCAGATCTGGTTCCGGGTCACCCACACGCTGGACGACGTGCGACCGTCGGTCGCCATCAGCCGAGGCAATCACCTTGCCCTCATCCACGCCAGCCACTTCCAGGCGCGTCCGGTCGGCGATACCCGGCTGGCGGTGCTGAGCACCACCGACTGGCTGCCGCTGGCCCATGTCGACGAGCCGCTGCTGCCCAGCATGATCGACACCGCGGTCACCGGCCGCGAGCGCATACAGGGCGACCGTCTGTACGCGGTGGCGCAGTCGACCCGCCTGCCCATCGTCGCGGTCGGTGCGCAGACCCGCGCCCAGCTGATGGCGGCGTGGACCCAGCCGCTGGTCATGATGACCCTGCTCGGCGTGCTGCTGAGCACGCTGCTCATGTGGGCGGTGCGCCGCTTCGCTCGCGAGTATTTCTCGCCGGCCACCGCGCTGCTGGCCGCCATCCGCCGGGGTGAGCTGCGGGTGGCCTATCACCCGCAGATACGGCTGAGCGACGGCCGCTGCGTCGGCGCCGAACTGCTGGTGCGCTGGCCCGACCAGAACGAGCCGGTCATGAGCACCGACGATCTGGTGCATCTGGCCGAACACTCCGGCTTCGAGCACGAAATCACCGCCCGCGTGCTGCGCACCGCCATCGCCGAGATCGGTGATCTGCTGCAGCGGCGGCCGGAGCTCACGGTGTCGCTGAACCTGGCGTCACACGATCTGGAGCGCGGCGACATCGTCGGCCTGCTGACCGAAGTGATCGAGGGCAGCGGCATCCGGCGCAGCCAGATCGAACTGGAACTGACCGAGCGCAACCTGATACAGGCAGGTCCTGCGGCCGACGCGCTGGCGCAGCTGCGCGAGGCCGGACACACAGTGCTGCTGGACGATTTCGGCACCGGCTATTCCAGCCTGTCCTATCTGCATGACCTGCCGGTCGATGCGCTGAAGATAGACCGCGCCTTCGTTGGCACCATAGGCGCCGAAACCCCGCACGCGCCGCTGGTGCCGCACATCGTCGAGATCGCCCGCAGCCGCAAGCTGCACATGGTGGCCGAGGGGGTGGAAACCGAACAGCAGGCCAGCTATCTGCGTCAGCAGGGGGTCGAGGTGGCGCAGGGCTATCTGTATGCGCGACCGATGGACGCGGCCGAGTTCCGCCAGTTCCTGGCTACCCGCAGCTGACCGGCGGCGCGCGCTAGCGCCGGACGTCCAGGTTGCGCAGGTCCACCACCGCTTCGTCGCCGAACTGCGGCGACAGCAGATGGTCGATGAAGCGCGCCGCGGCCTCGGCCGGCGGCCACAGCGCACCGTCGAGCTGCAGCGCCTCGAAGCGGGCGCGGTTCGGGAAATCGCTGTCCGGCGTGGCGCGTATCTGCGCCTGCATCGCGGTATCGATCACGCCCGGGGCGACGCTGACGATGCGGCATCCCGCCGGCGCGTCCAGTGCGGCGGCCCGCGCATGCTGGTCGAGCGCGGCCTTGGTCGCGCAGTAGACCGACCAGCCGGCATAGGGCGTGCGCGCCGCGCCGCTCGATACATGCGCGATCCGCCGGTCATGTGCGTCCGGGCTGGCGGCGATCAGCGCATCGGTCAGCATCAGCGGCGCTGCCACGTTCAGTGCCACCGCCTGCGCCAGCGCAGGTGCGGACTGCCGGCCGGGGGGCTTCACCGGCCCCAGCGTGCCGGCATTGTTGATCAGCATCACCTGACCGGCGCCCGCCAGGAAATCGCGCAGCGCGTCGCCGTTCAGCCAGGTCGCCAGTGCGGCGCTGTCGGACAGATCGAGCGCCACCTGAGTGAGCCCTGCGTGCTCCGGCGCCCGTCCGCGCGACAGCGCCAGCACCTGCACGCCCCGCTGCAGCAGGCCGGCGGCCAGCGCGGCACCCAGCCCGTGGGTATGTCCGGTCAACAGTGCTCGCATGGTCGCCTTTCGGATCGTTCAGAGTGGTGGGCGCACCGGCCGGCGAAGGGCCGGCCGCTTGCGCCTGCAGCGCTGCGGACACGCCTCAAACGGCTTCGCCGCGCGGTCCGGTCATATTGTTTATACATTTGCGGCAGGCCGCCGGAGTAAGATGGCATCCCACGATCGATGTCCTGTCGGCCCGCGGCCTCCGGCGTCCTTCGTGCCCCAGCATGAACTGGAGACAACCTGAGTGAACGCTCCGCAAGGCGATGCCGAGAACCCGCAGAAAACCTTGCTTCTGGTCGATGACACGCCTGAAAACCTGACGGTGCTCGGCGAAATACTGATGCCGCATTACCGCGTACGGGTGGCCAGTTCCGGCCAGCGCGCGCTGACTGCGGTGGTGTCGGATCCTCGGCCGGATCTGGTCCTGCTCGATGTCATGATGCCGGAAATGGATGGCTACGAGGTGATCCGCCGCCTCCGCCAGAATCCGGCCACCCGCGAACTGCCGGTCATCTTCGTGACCGCGCTGGACAGTACCGAGGACGAGGCGCATGGCCTCGAACTGGGGGCGGTGGACTACATCACCAAACCGGTGCGCCCGGCCATCGTGCTGGCGCGGGTGCGCGGCCAGCTCGAGCTGAAGGAGGCGCGCGACCGCATGCGCGACCAGAACCTCTGGCTCGAAAGCGAGATCGCGCGCCGCATGCGTCAGAACCAGGTGGTGCAGGACGTGAGCATGCGTGCGCTGGCCAGCCTGGCCGAGGCGCGCGACGACGAGACCGGCAATCACATCCTGCGCACCCAGTCTTACGTGAATGTGCTCGCCCGCGCGCTGGCGGCGCTGCCGCGCTACGCGGACACGCTGACGCCGGCACGCATCGAAACCTATACCAAGGCCGCACCGCTGCACGACATCGGCAAGGTGGCGATTCCCGACCATATCCTGCACAAGCCGGGCAAGCACACGCCGGACGAGTGGGAAATCATGAAGACCCACGCGCAGCAGGGTGCGGACGCGATCTGGCGCGCGATCAGCGACCAGGACGAGCGCGAGGCGCTCGACTTCCTCTACATCGCGATGGACATCGCCCGCTGCCACCACGAGAAGTGGGACGGCAGCGGCTATCCGGAAGGGCTGGCCGGCGAGGCCATTCCGCTGCCGGCACGGCTGATGGCGCTGGCCGACGTGTTCGATGCGCTGATCAGCAAGCGTGTCTACAAGCCGGCATTCCCGATCGAGAAGGCCGCCGACATCATCGTGCAGGGCCGCGGGCAGCACTTCGACCCGGACGTGGTGGACGCCTTCATCGCGAACATCGATGAATTCGCCGCGATCGCAGCGCGATACGCCGATCTGGCGGAACATCAGGCCGCCTCCGCATAGCAGGTGCCGCCCCGAGCCCCGAAGATGTCCCCGTTTTTCCGGTCACGTCCCTGCTTGCTGCTGCGTGCGGCCACGCTTGCGCTGACGGCGCTCGCCGCCGATGCGCGGGCGCAGGGGCTGCGCCCGGGCGAGATCGGAGAGCTGTGGGCCGATCACGCGGACGTGATGATGGGTCTGGGCGGCAGCCTGCTGCTGGTGTGCGTGCTGCTGTTCGCGCAGTTCGTCCATGTGCGTCGCCTGCGCCGTGCCCGCGCGCTGGCCGACGCCCAGGCGGCCTCGCTCGACGAGGAGCGCAACCGCCTGCGCATGCTGCTCAACGCCATGCCTGACCTGGTGTGGCTGAAGGACGCCGATGGCATTTTCCGCTTCTGCAATCCGCGCTTCGAGCGTCTGTATGGCCATACCGAAGCCGAACTGATCGGCCATTCCGACTACGAATTCGTTGATCGTGAACTTGCGGACTTCTTCCGCGCCCACGACAGGGCCGCGGCGGCAGCCGGAAAGCCGCTGACCAACGAAGAGTGGCTCACCTTCAGCGATGACGGCTACCGCGGGCTGTTCCAGACCACCAAGACGCCGGTGACCGACGGCAACGGGCGTCTGGTGGGCGTGCTCGGCATGGCGCGCGATGTCACGTCGATGCGGCAGGCGGAACTTGCACTGGCCGAGCGGGTGAAGGAACTGCGCTGCCTGTACTCGATATTCCGCATCACCGAAGACTGGCTCCGCCCGCTCGACGCCATGCTGCTCGAGGTGGCTGCACTGCTGCCCGACGGCCTGATGCATCCGCAGCAGGCGGCGGCCTGCATCGAACTCGACGGGCGCGTGCACGCCACCCCCGGCTTTGACCGCGTGGTCCAGCGCGCGAGCGAGCCGCTGCGGGTGAAGGGCAATGTGCGGGGTCAGTTGGTGATCGGCTATCTGAAAGACATGCCGGATCAGGCTGATGGCCCTTTCCTGATCGAGGAGCGGCAACTGCTGGAAACACTGGCCGACCGTCTGGCCAGCGTCGTGCAGCGGCGCGAGGACGAAGCGCGCGCGGACCAGCGGGAAGAGGTGAGCCGGGCCATCGTGTCGCAGGCGTCGGACTCGATCACGCTGGTCGACGCCGAAACGCTGGCCTTCGTCGAATTCAACGACGCCGCCTGCAATGGCCTTGGCTATACCCGCGAGGAGTTCGCCCGGCTCACGCTGCCGGACATCAACGCGCAGTACGAGCGGGCAGATGTGGCGGCGCGCCTGCGCGAGGTCATCCGCAGCGGTGGCATGCAGTTCGACACACTGCGCCGGCGCAAGGACGGCAGCGTCACGGAAGTGCGCGTGAGCGCCAAGCCGATCACGCTGCAGGGCCGGCAGTACGTGTCCAACATCTGGTGGGACATCACCGACCGTTCCAAGATGCAGGCCCAGCTCGACCGCGAGCGCCAGCGGCTGCAGGACATCATCGACGGCACGCGGGCCGGTACCTGGGAGTGGAATCTGCAGACCGGTGAGGCGGTGTTCAACGAGCGCTGGGCCGACATGTTCGGCTATCAGCTGGCTGAACTGCAGCCTTTCACCACCGACACCTGGGCGCGCTTCGTCCATCCGGACGACCTGCGCCGGGCCAACGCCGCCCTGCAGCGGCATCTCGACGGCGAGACCGAGTATTACGAGTGCGATGTGCGCATGCGTCACAAGGACGGCCACTGGGTGTGGATCGCCGACCGCGGCCGGGTGACGCGGCGCACGCCTGACGGTCGCCCCCTCATCGTCAGCGGTACCCATATCGATATGACCGAGCGCCGGCAGGCGGAAGAGCGCCTGCGCGAGAGCGAGGAACAGCACCGGCTGCTGTCCGAGAACGCCAGCGACGTGATCTGGCTGTACGACCTGAAGGCCGAGCGTTTCGTGTTCGTCAGCCAGGCAGTGGAACGCATGCTGGGCTACTCGAGCGATGAAGTGATCGGCCGCAGCCTGCAGGAACTGATGACGCCGGAGAGCTATGCGCGCCTGTACGGTCCTTTCGTCGAGCGCATTGCCGCGTTCAAGGCGGGCGACCAGCGCATGCGTACGCGGACGGTCGAGATCGAGCAGCCCTGCCGGGACGGTCGGGTGGTGGACACCGAAGTGACCACCACGCTGCGCACCGACGCCGACGGCCGCATCACTCACCTGCAGGGCGTGACCCGCGACATCACCGCGCGCAAGCGCACTGAAGCCGACCTGCGCAAGCTGTGGCTGGCGGTCGAGCAGAGCCCGAACAGCATCGTCATCACGAATACCGATGCCGACATCGAATACGTGAATCAGCGCTTTACCGAAATCACCGGCTACAGCCGTGAGGAGGCGCTGGGCCAGAACCTGCGCGGGCTGCGCTCTGAACTGACCGATATCGGCATCTACGACTCGATGTGGGAAGCGCTGTGGCGCGGCGAGGCCTGGGCGGGCGAACTGGTGAACCGCCGCAAGGACGGATCGCTGTACACCGAAGCCACCCAGATCGCGCCGGTGCGCCAGCAGGACGGACGCATCACCCACTACATCGTGATCGAGGAAGACATCTCCGACAAGAAGGCGGCGGCCGAGGAACTGGATGCCCACCGCTACCACCTCGAAGAGCTGGTGCGCAGCCGCACCGTCGAACTCGAACGCGCGCGCATCGACGCCGAGGCGGCGAGCCGCTCGAAGAGCACCTTCCTGGCCAATATGAGCCACGAAATCCGCACCCCGATGAATGCCATCATCGGCTTCACCCATCTGCTGAGGCGCGAACTCAGCGTGCCGGCCCAGCTGGACAAGCTGGAAAAGATCACTGGCTCCGCCAAGCATCTGCTGGCCATCATCAACGACGTGCTGGACCTGTCCAAGATCGAGGCCGACCGGCTGCAGCTGGAGGAAGTGCCGTTCAGCGTGCTGACCACGCTGGACCATGTGCGCAGCATGATGGCGGACCGCATCGCGTCGCGTCACCTGGAACTGCGCGAGGAGATCGACCCGCGCCTGCAGGGACTCACGCTGGTCGGCGACCCGCTGCGGGTGGGACAGATCCTGATTAACTACCTCAGCAATGCGGTCAAGTTCACCGAGCATGGTCACATCACCCTGCGGGCGCAGATCCTGCTCGAGCAGGAGGCGGCGGTGATGCTGAGGTTCGAGGTGAGCGACACCGGCATCGGCATCGCGCCGGAGCAGCAGACGCGCCTGTTCGAGGCCTTCGAGCAGGCGGAAGCCGCCACCACCCGCAAGTACGGCGGTACCGGCCTGGGCCTGGTCATCAGCCGCCGGCTGGCCCGTCTGATGGGCGGCGAGGTCGGTGTGCAGAGCGAACAGGGCAAGGGCAGCACCTTCTGGTTCTCCGCCCGCTTCGAGCGGGGCAGTGCGGACCAGGTGCCGCGCCCGGTGCCGGTGGTGAGCCGGGTGCGTGCCGGCGCCCGCGTGCTGCTGGTCGAGGACAATCCGATCAACCAGGAAGTCGCACGCGAACTGCTGGAGCGCGCGGGCCTCACGGTCGAGGTGGCGGCCAATGGCGTCGAAGCGCTGCAGAAGGTGAATGCCGCCCGGTTTGACGTGGTGCTGATGGACATCCAGATGCCGGTCATGGACGGCATCGAAGCGACCCGCCGCCTGCGCGCGCAATACGATGCGCAGGCGCTGCCGATACTGGCCATGACTGCCAATGCCTTCGAGGACGACCGCCGCCGCTGCGAAGAGGCGGGCATGAACGGTCACCTGGTCAAGCCGGTCGATCCGGAGCGCCTGTTCTCGGCGCTGGCGCAGTGGATACCGGACGACAGTCGCGAGCCGCCGGCGGCCGCGCCGCTGCCGCCGCGCCCGGCCTCGACCGCGCTGCCGCTGCAGGGCGGCGCGATCGACCAGCAGACCGGACTGCTCGCCCTGGATGGCGACGTCGACAGCTATCGCGAGGTACTGCAGATGTTCGTCGATCACCACGCCGGCGATGTCACGCGGCTGCGGCAGGCGGTGATGGAGGGCGATCTGCTGATCGGCGAACGCATCGCGCACACGCTCAAGGGCGTGGCCGGTACGGTGGGCGCGCTGGCGCTGCGCGACTGCGCGGCCTTGATCGAACACGCGCTGCATGAAGGCGTGACCGAAGCGGTGGTCGAACAGCTGGCGGCCTGCGAAGCCTGCATGGAAGCGGTGTGCGCGGAAATCCGCGCCCTGCCGGGAGCGGTCGCGGCACCGGCCGCGGTGCCGCTGGACACGGTGCGCGCACTGATTGCCCGGCTGGCCCTGCTGCTCGATCACGACGACATGAAGTCGGGTACGGTATGGCGCGAACTCAAACCGGCGCTGGAAGCACATCTGGGTACCCAGGCCGTGCATCCGCTCGCGCGCCTGATCGAAGCCTTCGAATTTCCCGAGGCACTTGTCGTGCTGCGCGCGCTGATCGACGCGCACGCCGAGCTCAAGGACGGCTGACATGCGCCTGCTTCCCGGTGTAGAGGTGAGTTTCATCCGCGCGGACGACGTGCTCGACCGCGCTTTCCACAGCAGCTATGACCTCGGGCTGGTCATGCTGTCCCTGCTGATCGCGGTGCTGTCGTCGTTCGCCGCGCTGGAAATACTGCGCCGCATGAGCGCTTCGGAGCATCGCCGGCTGTGGGTCGCGCTGGCGGCGCTGATGTTCGGACTGGGCGTGTGGTCGATGCACTTCATCGGCATGCTCGCCTTCCGGCTCGACTGCGCGGTGGCCTACGACCCGTGGGTGACCGCGCTCTCGGTGCTGCCGGCCATCGTGGCCGCCGTGGTGGCGCTGCACCTGATCGCGCGCGAGGCGCCCTCCACCGGTCAGCTGCTGACCGGCGGCGCGGTGATCGGCTGCGGCATCGGCCTCATGCACTACAGCGGCATGTCGGCGATGCGTCTCGAAGGCGTGCTGCACTACGACCCGACGCTGTTCGCCCTGTCGCTGCTGGCGGCCATCGCGCTGGCGATCGCGGCCCTGCAGCTGCGCGCCTTCATCGCCCGCGGCGTGCATGCGCACAAGGGCTGGCTGTCCTCGCTGCTCGGCGGCGCGGTGCTCGGCCTCGCCATCGCCAGCATGCATTACATCGCGATCGAGGCGGCGGTCTTCCTGCCGGCCGATCTGCCGGGCGATGTGGTTGCGGTCAGTTCCACCACGCTGGCGCTCGGTGTTGGCATCGTGATGAGCTTCATCATCGGCGGCATGCTGCTGTTCATGCGCTCCGGCGAGCGCATTGCGCGCGAGCGCCAGCGGGCCGACGCCATTCTGGCGACCACGCGTCAGGGCTTCGTGCTGATCGATCAAGAGGGCCGGATCACGCGCAGCAATGCGGCGATGAGCCGGCTGACCGGCCTGCAGCCGGCCGCCCTGGCCGGCCGCCCGGTGCGCGAGCTGATCGCCGGCGGTGCGTTGCCGCAGCAGGACGGCGCCAGCACCGAAGTATCGCTGCGCCGTGCGGACGGCAGCACGGTGCCTTGCCTGGTCGATGGCAGCGTGCTGACCGAAGACGGTGTCCCGTTCACCTTCGCGCTGTTTTCCGACATCAGCCGCCGTGCCGAAGCCGAGGCCGGCCTGAGGGCGCGCGAGCAGCAGTTCCATGCGCTGCTCGATTCCACGCCGGACCCGATGGTGATCGCCGACCGCAGCGGCACCATCGTCATGGTCAACCAGCAGGCCGAGCGCTTCTTCGGCTACGCCCGCAGCGACATGCTCGGCCAGCCGGTGGAGATGCTCATTCCGTCCCGGTTCCGTGCGGCCCACCCGGGGATGCGCGAAGGCTTCGTGCATGAGCCGCGCACCCGCTTCATGGGCGCAGGTACCGGCGTGCTGCACGCGCTCACTGCCGACGGGCGCGAGGTGCCGGTGGAAATCAGCCTGAGCCCGATACAGACCGAGGACGGCATGCTGGTGGCGAGTGCATTGCGCGACATCACCGACCGGCTCGAAGTGGAGAAGACACTGGCGCGCCAGCTCGAACTTCAGAAGCTGGCGCAGGACACGCTGCGCGTGGCCCATGAGGAACAGCGGGCGATTCTCGATTCCGCGACCTCCGGCATCGTGCTCGTGCGCGACCGCATGCAGCAGCGCTGCAACCGCCGGCTGCACGAGATTTTCGGTTATCCGGACGGCGAACTGATCGGCCAGCCGACCCGCGTGTGGTATCCGGACGAGGAAAGCTGGGCCGCCACCGGGCGCGCCGCTTACGGCCCGATCTGGCGCGGCGAGACGATGCGTCACGAACTGCAGCTGGTGCGGCGCGACGGCCGCCTGTTCTGGGCGCGCATCACCGGTCACGCCATCGATCCGCGCGATCCGGACAAGGGCTCGGTTTGGATGGTGGACGACATCACCGCCGAGCGCGAGGCAGAGGCCGCGCTGAAGCACGCGAAGGAACTGGCGGAAGAGGCCACCCGGATGAAGTCGGACTTCCTGGCCAATATGAGCCACGAAATCCGCACGCCGATGAACGCCATCATCGGCATGTCGCACCTGGTGATGAAAACCGAACTGACGCCGCGTCAGCGCGACTTCATGAAGAAGATACAGCTGTCGAGCCAGCACCTGCTCGGCGTGATCAACGACATCCTCGACTTCTCAAAGATCGAGGCCGGCAAGATGACGGTAGAGCGCATCGAGTTCGAGCTGGAAAAGGTGCTCGACAACGTGGCGGCGCTGGTGATCGAGAAGAGCGCGGCCAAGGGCCTGGAATTGATGTTCGACATCGATCCCGCGGTGCCTGATTTCCTGATCGGAGACCCGGTGCGTCTGGGTCAGATCCTGATCAACTACACCAACAACGCGGTCAAGTTCACCGAGCGCGGCGAGATCGTGCTCCGGCTGCGCATGATCGAGGACAGTCCGGACGTCGTGCTGCTGCGCTTCGAAGTGCGCGATACCGGCATCGGGCTGACCGAGGAACAGCGCGCACGGCTGTTCGAGAGCTTCCAGCAGGCCGACAGTTCGACCACGCGCAAGTATGGCGGTACCGGTCTGGGTCTGGCGATCTGCCGCAAGCTGGCCGAACTGATGGACGGTGAAGTCGGGGTCGAGAGCGTGCCGGGCCAGGGCTCCACTTTCTGGTTCACCGCCCGCCTGGGCCGCAGCAGCCGGCAGAAGCGCGAGCTGCTGCCGCACCCTGACCTGCGCGGCCGCCGCGTGCTCATCGTCGATGACAACGACTACGCACGCGAGGTGATCGGCAACCTGCTGCGCAGCATGTCCTTCTTCACCGAAGACCGCATCAACGCCTGGAGTGCGGTCGAGGAGGTGCGGCGTGCAGCCACCGAGGGCCGTCCGTACGACGTCGTCTATCTGGACTGGCAGATGCCCATCATGGACGGCATCGAGGCGGCCCGGCAGATCCGCGCGCTGGGCCTCGCCCATCCGCCGCGCCTGGTCATGGTCACCGCCTTCGGCCGCGAAGACCTGCTGCTGCAGGCGCGCGAGGTCGGCATCGACGACGTGCTGATCAAGCCGGTGAATGCGTCGGTGCTGTTCGACACCACGATGCGTGTGCTGGCCGGCGACGAAAGCCGGGTGGCGGGCACCGCGGCGTCCGACCTGCCGGCGGAAATGGCGGCGCTGGCCGGCGCGCGCGTGCTGCTGGTCGAGGACAACGAACTGAACCGCGAAGTCGCGCGCGAACTGCTGAGCGAATCCGGACTGGTGATCGACATCGCCGAGGACGGCGCGGTGGCGCTGTCCCGCGTGGCCGGGCAGCACTATGACCTGGTGCTGATGGACATGCAGATGCCGGTGATGGACGGCCTCACCGCGACCCGGCGCATGCGTGACATGCCGGAGCTGGCCGGCCTGCCCATCGTCGCGATGACCGCCAATGCCATGCGCGAGGACGTCGAGGCCTGTCTCGACGCCGGCATGAACGACCACATCGCCAAGCCGATCGACCCGCAGGATCTGTGGGCCAAGCTGCTGCGATGGATACGCCTGCGCAATCCGGTACTGGAGCGCGACCGCCGGGAAGAACCGGTGCTGCCGTCACGGGTGTCGCCGCAGATCGAGCTGCCGCGCATCGAAGGACTGAATACCGAGGTCGGACTGAAACGGGTGCTCGGCAAGCCGGCGGTCTATCTGGGCCTGCTGCGCCGCTTCGTCGCCGGAGAACAGCACCTCGAACTGATGGTGGCGGCGCTGCAGGCGAACGATCTGGCCAGTGTCGAGCGCCAGGTGCACTCGCTGAAGAGCGTGGCCGGCAATATCGGTGCGGACGGCCTGCAGCAGGCGGCCGCGCTGCTGGAGTCGGCGCTGCGCAGCCGTCGGCCGGTGGATGAACTGGCGGTGCTGCTGGATCGGGTGCGCGACCAGATGACGCCGCTGATCGAAGGACTGAAGCAGGCCCTGACGCCACTCGATGACGCGTCGCCGGCGCTGCCCGACGCGGACGCCGAGCCGCAGGAGTCGGCGCAGGCGCGCGCCGAACTGCTCGACCAGCTGGCCCGCCTGCTCGAACATGGCGACTACAGCGCGACCCGGCTGGTGAGCGAACAGCGCGACCGGCTGCTGCGCGCGCTCGGTGGCCAGCTGCCGGCCATCGAAAGCGCGATTGCCCAGTTCGATTTCGAGAGCGCGCTGCGCCGCCTGGAGGCGGCACGCGATACCGCGGACTAGCCGGTGGCCAGGCCGGCGGCGTGCGCCTGCCGGTCGGCATGGTAGCTGGAGCGCACCAGCGGGCCGCAGGCGGCGTGACTGAAGCCCATCGCGGTCGCCTCGCGCTCGAACATCGCAAAGGTGTCCGGATGCACGTAGCGCAGCACCGGCAGGTGGCCGCCGGAGGGCTGCAGGTACTGACCCAGCGTGAGCATCTGCACGTTGTGTGCGCGCATGTCGCGCATCACCTCGAGGATTTCCTCGTCGGTCTCGCCCAGCCCCAGCATCAGGCCGCTCTTGGTCGGCACCTCCGGGTGGCGGGCGCCGAACTGGCGCAGCAGTTCCAGCGAATGCGCGTAATCGGAGCCCGGCCGCGCCATCCTGTACAGCCGCGGCACGGTTTCCAGATTGTGGTTCATCACGTCGGGCGGCGCCGCGTCGAGGATGGACAGCGCGATGTCCAGCCGGCCGCGGAAGTCCGGCACCAGCACCTCGATCTGCGTGCGCGGCGAATGTTCGCGCACCGCACGGATGCAGTCGACGAAGTGCTGCGCGCCGCCGTCGCGCAGGTCGTCGCGGTCCACGCTGGTGATCACCACGTAGTTCAGCTTCAGCGCGGCGATGGTTTTCGCCAGCTTCAGCGGCTCTTCGGTGTCCAGCGGGTCCGGGCGTCCGTGGCCGACGTCGCAGAACGGGCAGCGGCGGGTGCACTTGTCACCCATGATCATGAAGGTGGCGGTGCCGCCGCCGAAGCACTCGCCGATGTTCGGACAGCTCGCTTCCTCGCACACCGTGTGCAGGCCGTGCTCGCGCAGGATCTGCTTGATCTCGCCGAAACGGCTGTCGTGGCGCGCGGCGCGCACCCGTATCCACTCCGGCTTGCGCAGGGTTTCGGCCGGTACCACCTTGATCGGGATGCGGGCGGTCTTCTGCGAGCCTTTCTGTTTTTCGGTCGGGTCGTAGGCGGTGTCGCTCATGGCGGAGGGTACCTATGCGTAAAGGGCGCGCTGTAGCGCGTCGGTCAGTTGCCGGCAGATCGCCTCCGGTGGGAGGTCGATGCCGAGATCGCGCGTCTGTGTGACGCGCAGCCCACTGTAACCGCAGGGGTTGATCGCGGTAAACGGGGTGAGGTCCATATCGACGTTCAGCGAAACGCCGTGGTAGGTCCGGCCGTTGCGGATGCGCAGGCCGAGCGCGGAAATCTTGGCTTCGTCGTCGCCGTGGCCGACATAGACGCCGGGGGCGCCGGCCCGCCGCTGCGACGCGACGCCGTGTGTGGCGAGCAGGTCGATCACCGCCTGTTCGATGCTGTTTACCATTTCGCGCACGCCGAGGCCGGCGCGCTTGAGATCGACCAGGGTGTAGATGACCACCTGGCCCGGGCCGTGATAGGTCACCTGGCCGCCGCGGTCGCTGTCGACCACCGGCACGCCGACCTCGCGCAGCAGGTGTTCGCGCTTGCCGGCCAGGCCCAGCGTGAATACCGGCGGGTGCTCGACCTGCCAGAACTCGTCCTGGGTGTTGGGACCACGCGCCGCGGTGAAGGCCTGCATGTCCTGCCAGACCGGCGTGTAGTCCACCCGGCCCAGCGCGCGGACGACGGCGGTCACAGGACGACCTTCACCATCGGGTGGGCGCTCAGTTCCATGTAGAGCGCATCCAGCTGCGCCTTCGACGTCGCGCGTATGGTGGCGGTGAGGCCGATGTAGCGGCCACCGGACGAGGGGCGCATGCCCAGCGTGGCCGGGTCGAAGTCGGGCGCGTGGCGCAGCACCACCTCGACCACCACCTGGGCGAAATCGTCATGCCGCTCGCCCATGATCTTGAGCGGGAAGTCGGTCGGGAACTCGAGCAGCGTGTCCGCGCGTGACGCGGGCGGCGTTCCGGACGGTGCATCGGTCATGTCTGTCGTCCTCAAATGCCGAACCAGAGCCGGATCGTGTCCCAGATGCGGCGGAAGAAGCCGCCTTCCTCGACCGCCACCTTGGCCACCAGCGGGTATTCGCCCGCCGGCTTGCCGTCGATGGCGACCTTGAGCGTACCCAGTTTCTGGCCGGCGGCGACCGGGGCGATGACCGGCTTGTCGACGATGATTTCCCGGGTGACCTTGCCGGCCTGGCCGCGCGGCACGGTCACCACCGCGTCGTGCGCCGGACCGACCTGCACGCTGGCCGCGGCGCCCTTATAGACCGCAGGCGTTTCCAGTACTTCCTCGGCCAGCGCCAGGCGTGCGTTTTCCCAGGCGTTGTAGCCGTAGTTCAGCAGCGTGGCCGACGACTCGATGCGACCCTTCTCGTTCGGCGCGCCCAGCAGCACCGACACGATGCGGCGGCCGTCGCGCCTGGCCGAGGACACCAGGCACCAGCCGGCGGCGTCGGTGTGGCCGGTCTTCATGCCGTCCACGCTGCGGTCCATGGTCAGCAGCCGGTTGCGGTTGCCCTGCTTGATCCCGTTGTAGGTGTAGTCCAGCGTCGAGTACAGCGGGTAGTACTCGGGGAAATCGGTGATCAGCGCGCGCGCCAGGATGGCGAGGTCGCGGGCGGTCGTGTAGTGGCCGTCCTCGGTCAGGCCGGTCGAGTTGCGGTACTGCGTGCCGGCCATGCCCAGGCGCTTGGCCTCGGCATTCATCATCTGCGCGAAGGCCGCTTCCGACCCGGCGATGGCTTCGGCCAGCGCGACGCAGGCGTCGTTGCCGGACTGGATGATCATGCCGCGGATCAGTTCATCGACCGTGACCGGCTTGTCGGGGGCGATGAACATCTTCGAGCCGCCGGTCTTCCAGGCCGCGACGCTGACCGGCACGGTCTGGTTGGCCTTGAGCTGACCGTTCTTCAGCGACTTGAAGGTCAGGTAGGCGGTCATCAGCTTGGTCAGCGAGGCCGGTTCGACCTTCTCGTCGGGGCGCGACTGCGCCAGCACGGCGCCGGATTCGTGATCGATCAGCAGCCAGGCCCGGGCGTCGGGCTGTGGCGGCGGAATCAGGTCGGCGGAAGCGGTGAGCGGGAGGAGGGCGGACACGAGAAGCGCGGTGCAGCGCAACAGCTTGAGCATGGATTCGGGGCTTCGGTCGGACAAACGGGAAAGGCCCTGCCACGAGGGGCAGACGGTGAAGCGCGACAGTCTACCAAAGCGCGGCCAGCTGCCGGCATGGAAGCTGCTTCCGGATGTATCGGGCAGCTCCGTCGTCCTGTTTCATCTTGCAGCGCAGCGGGGTTCGGTGTTCTCATTAACGGAACTTAATTCCTGTGCGCCCTCTCCGACGGCCCGATGAGTATTGCGCGTATCGCCCTGTTGATCGGCACGCTGGTGCTGGCCCTGACCACTTTCGGGGTCGGGCAGGACGCGTTCGCGCATGCACCGGAACAGTGCGTACGCTGTACCGTGGCCGAGTCGCCGGACGACGTGCCGACCGATGTCTATGGTGCGCTCATGTACCGGCTGGATCTGGCGGGCGACCCGCCGGATTCTTTCGTCGCGGACGTGATGCGTCCCGACGGACGCGAAGCGCGGCCGGTGCACGTGTCCCTCATTCCCTTGCTGCTCGAGCCGGAACCGGCGCGGGTACCGCTCAGGCCGCCCAGACTGGCCTGAAGCCGCCGCCGGCCGTCCGCGCCGGCGGTCAGCAGTCCGCACGTCCCGTCGTGACACCGGCTTCACAGCCGGTGCGCGCGCGTGCATGTTTCGTTCATCCCGTCAGGGCACACACCCATGAAAAAAACAGCCATTGCCCTCATGGCCGCAATCGGCCTGTGTACGCACGCAGCAGGGGCTGCCGAGCGCTACACGCTGGACCAGCTGAAGTCGCTGGCTCTGCAGTCCAACGCCTCGCTCGGCGCCGCGCGTGCCGACATCGATGTCAGCCGCGCCGACACGCTTACGGCGCGCGCCTACCCCAACCCGGAGCTCGAGGTGAGCGGCGGTGACCGCAGCGCGCGCGGCCCCGGTCTCGCGCCGGGTTCGCTCGGCTCGATCACCGTCACCCAGCGTTTCGACTATCCGTCGCAGCGTGACGCCCGCCTGCGGGTGGCCGAAGCCGGCGTGCTGTCCGCACAGTCTGGCGCCCTGTCCTACGAGGTCGATCTGCTTGCGCGGCTCAAGCAGGCCTTTTACGCGGTCATCCGCCACCAGAGCGAACTGCGCGCGGCGCGCGAGGACCTCGAACTGGCGCGCGCCATCCGCAACCGGGTGGAAGTGCGGGTCAATACCGGCGAGGCGCCGCGCTACGAACTGATCAAGGCCGACACCGAACTGCTCAACGCGCAGAAGAACGCCGATTCGGCGGAACTGCGCATCGCCCAGGCCAAGGCCCGTCTGCGTGCGCTGACCGGCGGTGCGCTGCCGATGGACTACGAGCTCGACGGCGCGCTGGCCAGCGAGGTGGCGCTGCCGCCGCTGGCGCAGATGCGCGAGGACATGCTGTCGCGCAATCCGGACATCGCCCGCCTGCGCGCCGAAATCGACCGCGCGAACCAGCAGCTCGAACTGGAAAGGCTGCGCCGCATGCCCGACCTGTCGTTCAAGCTGGGCCACGACCGCGACCCGGAATACGACGCCAACCGCATCGGTGTGGCGGTCACCGTGCCGCTGTTCGACCGTCGCCAGGGGCCGATCGCCCAGGCCAGCGCCCAGGCCGAACGCAACCGGATGGCGCTCGAAGGCCGCGTGTTCGAGCTGGAACGCCAGCTGGACGCCGCCTACCGCCAGTACGAACTGTCGCGCACCCAGGTGGTGGCGCTGGAAAGCGGCATCCTGCGTGAAGCCGAGGCGGCGCTGAAGGTGGCCGAGGCGGCCTACAAGTTCGGCGAACGCGGCATTCTCGATTTCCTCGATGCGCAGCGCGTGTTCCGCGCCGCGCGCAACGAACTCATCAGCGCACGTTACGAGCTGATCAACGCAGTCGCCGAGATCGAGCGACTGGGCGCCGTGCGCTGACGCCGGCGGCACGCACATTCACCCCATTCAGACAGTCCACACCATGAAACTGACCCAACGTCCCCTGCTGTGTGCCGGCCTGCTCGGCGCCGCCCTCGTGCTCACCGCGTGCTCCGGCGAGGCCGACAAGGCCGCGCCGGCCAAGGTTGAAGCGCCGGCCGACCCCAATCTGGTCAAGGCCGGCGACAACCTCGGCAACATCATCAAGCTCGGCACCGTCGCCAAGGTCGAACTGTCGGACACGCTGCGCGTGGCCGGCCAGGTCGATTTCGACGAACAGCGCGTCACCCGCATCGGCGCCACCGTGACCGGTCGCGTGACCGAACTGCAGGCCACGCTCGGCCAGCAGGTGAAAACCGGCGATACGCTGGCGGTGCTCAACAGTACCGAACTGGGCGCGGCCCAGCTCGCCTACATGAAGGCGCGCGCCCAGGCCCAGCTGAACGAACGCAATGTCGAGCGGGCGCAGCAGCTGTTTGCGGCGGACGTGATCGGCAGTGCCGAACTGCAGCGCCGCGAGAGCGAACTGTCAATTTCCCGCGCCGAACAGCGCGCCGCGGCCGATCAGCTGCGGGTGCTTGGCGTGTCGGCGAAGTCGCTGGAGAAGCTGTCGTCCAACGGCACCATCAATTCGGTGTCGCCGGTGGTGGCCACCATGGCCGGCACCGTGGTCGAGCGCCGGGTGACCCAGGGCCAGGTGGTGCAGCCCAGCGAAATCATGTTCTCGGTGGCCGACCTGTCGCGCGTCTGGGTGGTGGCGGAAGTGCCGGAACAGCAGGCAGCCGCGGTGCGTCCGGGCCAGAGCATCCAGGTCGAGATTCCGGCGCTGGGCCAGCAGCTCACCGCCAAGCTCATCTTCATCGCCGACACCGTCAATCCGGCCACCCGCACGGTCATGGTGCGCAGCGAGATCGACAACAGCGACCGCGCGCTCAAGCCGGCCATGCTGGCGACCGTGCTGATCGAGGGCCGGCCTACCGCGCGGCTTGCGGTGCCGGCGCCTGCGGTGGTGCGCGAGAACAACAAGGACTACGTGTTCGTCGAGGTCGGTCCGCAGCAGTTCAAGCTGACCGAGGTCGCGCTGGCTTCGGCCATCGGCGACATGCGGCCGGTGCTGGGCGGTGTGGCCGAAGGCACGAAGGTGGTGGTCGACGGCGCCTTTCATCTGAACAACGAGCGCAAGCGCAAGGAACTCGAATGAGTGCCCTCGCCCCTGCCCAACGGATGAACTGGAGACGCCATGATTGAATCCCTCGTGCGCGGGGCGCTCAAGCAGCGCCTCGTCCTCGTCGTCGTCGCGCTGTGTCTGCTGGCCTTCGGCCTGGATGCGGCGCGCAAGCTGTCGGTGGATGCCTTCCCCGACGTGACCAACGTTCAGGTGCAGATCGCCACCGACGCCACCGGCCGTTCGCCGGAAGAGGTGGAGCGCTTCATCACGGTGCCGATCGAGATCGGCATGACCGGCCTGCCCGGGCTGGTCGAGATGCGCTCGCTGAACAAGCCCGGCCTGTCGCTGATCACGCTGGTATTCACCGACAAGACCGACGTCTATTTCGCGCGCCAACTGGTGATGGAGCGCCTGCTCGAAGTGCGCGACCGCATGCCGCAGGGTGTGGTGCCGGTGCTGGGGCCGGTGTCTACCGGCCTTGGCGAGGTCTACCAGTACACGCTGGTGCGCCCGGATGACGGCGAACGCGAACTGACCCAGCAGGAGCTGACCGAGCGCCGCACCATCCAGGACTGGGTGGTGCGTCCGCTGCTGCGTTCGACCAAGGGCGTGGCGGAAATCAACTCGCAGGGCGGCTACCAGAAGCAGTACAAGGTGCTGGTCAATCCGGACCGCCTGCGTCACTACCATCTGACGGTGAAGGACGTGTACGAGGCGCTGGCGCGCAACAACGCCAACGCAGGCGGCGGCGTGCTGCCGCAGAACGCCGAGCAGTACCTGATCCGTGGTGTCGGCCTGGTGAAAAACCTGGATGACATCCGCCTCATCGTGGTGAAGGAGATCGACGGTACGCCGGTCTATATCCGCGACGTGGCCGAGGTGGCCTTCGGTCACGCGGTGCGGGTCGGTGCGGTGGTGAAGAACGGCACCACCGAAGCGGTCGGCGGCGTGGTGATGATGATGGCGGGCGGCAATGCCAAGGCGGTGGTGTCGGACATCAAGAGGAAGGTGGCCGAGATCAACGACAACAACATGCTGCCCGGCGGCCTGAAGATTGAGGCCTACTACGACCGCTCGGAACTGGTCGACGCCGCGCTGGCCACTGTGATCAAGGTGCTGATCGAAGGCGTCATCTTCGTCGTCATCGTGCTCTACCTCTTCCTCGGCGACCTGCGGTCGTCGGTCATCGTGATTGCCACGCTGGTCATCACGCCGCTGGTCACCTTCATGTTCATGAACCAGATCGGTCTGTCCGCCAACCTGATGTCGCTGGGCGGTCTGGCCATCGCCATCGGCCTGATGGTGGATGGTTCGGTGGTGGTGGTGGAGAACGCCTTCGAGCGTCTGGGTCACGCGCAGGAGGAGGGTGCGAGCCGCATCCGCATCATCCTGTCCGCGGTGATGGAAGTGGCGACGCCGGTCATCTTCGGTATCGGCATCATCATCCTGGTGTTCCTGCCGCTGATGACGCTGCAGGGCATGGAAGGCAAGATGTTCGCGCCGCTGGCCTACACCATCGCCATCGCGCTCGGCGTGTCGCTGGTGCTGTCGCTCACGCTGACGCCGGTGCTGTGTTCCTACATGCTCAAGGGCGGTGCCGATCATGACACCTGGCTTATCCGCATGCTGAAGAAGCCCTACGTGCCGATGCTGGAGTGGGCGGTGAAGAACACCAGGAAGACGGTGGCGCTGGCCGTCGGCGCCTTCGTCGGTGCCGTCCTGCTGCTGCCCTTCCTCGGTACCGCCTTCATTCCGGAAATGAAGGAAGGTTCGGTGGTGCCGGCGATGGACCGGGTGCCCAACATTTCGCTGCAGGAATCGCTGCGCATGGAGCGCGAGGCGATGCGGCTGGTGATGGAGGTGCCGGGCGTGAAATCGGCGGTGTCCGGCGTCGGCCGCGGCGAATCGCCGGCCGACCCGCAGTCGCAGAACGAGTCCACCCCCATCGTGTCGCTGAAGCCGCGAGACGAGTGGCCGGAGGGCTGGACCCAGGAAACCATCCAGGAACAGATCCGCGAGAAACTGAAGGCGCTGCCTGGCGTCAACATCATCATGGCGCAGCCGATTTCCGACCGCGTCGACGAAATGGTGACCGGGGTGCGGGCTGACGTCGCGGTGAAGATTTTCGGTGACGACCTCGATCTGCTGAAGGCCAAGGCGGACGAGATCGCGCGGGTGGCGCGCGCGGTGCCCGGCGCGAGCGAAATCAAGATCGAGCGGGTGACCGGCCAGCAGTACCTGACGGTGGAAATCGACCGCCCGACCATCGCCCGCTACGGCCTGAACGTCGGCGACGTGAACGACCTGATCGAAGCCGCCATCGGCGGACGTCAGGTGACCGACGTGTTCGAGGGCGAGCGCCGTTTTGCCGCGGTGGTGCGCCTGCCCGAGCGCTTCCGCGACAACATCGAGGCCATCCGCAACATGCTGGTGCCAACGCCGGATGGCGCGGGCATTCCGCTGTCCAGCCTGGCCACCATCGACGTGCGCGACGGTCCGGCGCAGATTTCGCGCGAGACCGGCAAGCGCCGCATCGTGATCGGCATCAACGTGGCCAATCGCGACCTCGGCGGTTTCGTGGCCGAACTGCAGCAGAAGGTGAAGGCGCAGGTGCAGCTGCCCGAGGCTTACTACTTCGAGTGGGGCGGCCAGTTCCAGAACATGGAGCGCGCGCTCGGCCACCTGTCCATCATCGTGCCGATCACCATCGCGGCCATCTTCTTCCTGCTGTTCCTGCTGTTCGGCTCGCTGCGTTTCGCGACCCTCATCATCACCGTGCTGCCGTTCGCGTCCATCGGTGGCGTGATCGGCCTGTTCGTCAGCGGCGAATACCTGTCGGTGCCGGCGTCGGTGGGCTTCATCGCGCTGTGGGGCATTGCCACGCTGAACGGCGTGGTGCTGGTGTCCTACATCCGCGGTCTGCGCAACGAGGGCATGGAGCTGATGCAGGCGGTGGTGCAGGGCGCGAAGATGCGTTTCCGCCCGGTCATGATGACCGCCACCGTGGCGCTGCTGGGTCTGGTGCCTTTCCTGTTCGCGACCGGACCGGGCTCCGAAGTGCAGCGGCCGCTGGCCATCGTGGTGATCGGCGGCCTGATCACCTGCACGCTGCTGACGCTGGTGGTGGTGCCGGCGCTGTACACCTGGTTCGACGACAAGCCGTTCGAGGCCTGAGCGCCCAAGAGTTACTGGAGATCATGTCATGAAGGAAATCCGCGCCATCATCCGGCCGAACAAGCTGCCCAAGCTGCGCACGGTGCTGCGCGAAATGCCGGGCTTTCCCGGCATGAGCGTCGCCAAGGTCGAGGGTTTCGGCGCACCGCGCACGCACGCGCCGCACAACATCAAGGAAGAGCTGACCGACTATTCGGCCAAGGTCCGCATCGAAATCGTGTCGCCTGATGAACTGGTGGATGAAATCGTCCGCCGCATCATCAACGTGGCCTGCACCGGCCAGACCGGTGACGGTCTGGTGTGGGTAGTGCCGGTGGACCGGGCGGTGTTCATCAACAAGACGACCGTGGGTTCGCCGCACGGCTGAAGCCGGCGACGCATCGTCCCTGCAGCCCCGCAGCGCGCCCGTCCGGGCGGCTGCGGGGCTTTTTTTCTGGTGTCAGAGGCCGGGGCGGGCTTCCGGGTGGCGTTCGAGCCAGGCGGCGTACAGGCGCTCGTATTCGAGCTTGCTTTCCTGATACACGGTCCAGACGCAGCGCTCGCAGCCGGATTCGCAGCATTCGGATTCGGAGGGCATGTCAGGCGCGACGGGCGCCGGGTCTTCCAGCAGCAGTTCGGTCATCGATCCAGTCGTGTGCGAATGAAATCGGCCGCATTCTCGTACTCGGCGCGCAACTGCGCCAGTGCAATCGATGCTGCACCGCATTCTGCGGGCCGCTCGCGCAGCCGGTGCTCGACGTCGCGCGCCAGCGACTGCAGTCGGAGCGCGCCGACGTTGCTGCAGCTGCCCTTCAGCGCGTGCGCAGTGAGGGCGGCCTCGGCCGCGTTGCCGCGATCGCACGCGGTCTGCAGCGCACCGATCAGGCCCGGCACGTCGGCCAGCCAGGCGCGCAGCACTTCGGCCAGCGCCGGGCCGAGCATGGCTTTCAGCTCCTCGAGCCGGCTGCGGTCGAAAACCGGTACCGACGTGGCGGCGTCGGCGGCGAGCGGTGTGGCGGAAGCGGTCATGACATTCCAGGCGAGCGCCCGAGAGCGCGTATGAGCCGGGTCTACGGCCGGCCGGGCCGCCGCTTGAACGCCCGCTTACTGACCCTGGCTGTCCCAGGTCACCGGTTCGCCGGCGCGCAGCGAGCGCTCCAGCTGTTCGATCAGCGGCACCGCGCGCTGGGCCAGCGAGACTGGCATCACCATCGCCGGCGGGCGCTCCTCGGCATCGTCTTCTTCCGGCTGTGCGCGCTGCGCGGTGCGGCTTTCGTCGGCAGCCCGTTTCAGGGCATCGAGTGCGGCCGGCAGCTGTTCCGGCGTGATAATTCCCTGTGGCTCGAAGGGCTTGCCCATCAGCGCAAGCAGCTGGCGGGCGTTGTCGCCGAACATCAGGGTGTCGGCGGTAGCGCGTGACTTGAAGGTGACGATCATGGCGTGCGGAAATCTAAAGGTGATGAAGGGCATTGTCTCCCGGAAGTGGCGGGGTGCGCCATGCGCATAGGCGTGGACCTCGGGGGCACCAAGACCGAACTGATCGCGCTGGCCGACGATGGCACGGTGCGGCTGCGCCGCCGCATGCCGACGCCGGCCGGCGACTATCCGGCCACGGTGGCGCTGATCGCGGCCATGGTGGCGCAGGCGGAGGCGGCGCTCGGGGCGCGCGCCTCGGTCGGCATCGGTACGCCCGGGTCGGTGTCGCCGGTCAGCGGCCTGATGCGCAACGCCAATTCGACCTGCCTGAACGGCCGGCCGCTGAAACAGGATCTTGAAGCGGCGCTGGACCGCGAAATACGCATCGCGAATGACGCCAACTGCTTCGCGCTGTCCGAGGCGGTGGACGGCGCCGGGCAGGGCGGCGCGGTGGTGTTCGGCGTCATCCTCGGCACCGGTGTCGGTGGCGGCGTGGTGGTGAACGGATTGGTGCTGAATGGCGCCAACGGCATCGCCGGCGAGTGGGGCCACAACCCTCTGCCACCGGGCGCGGACAGCGAAGGTGTGGCGCCGGCCTGCTACTGCGGCCGTCGCGGCTGCGTCGAAACCTGGCTGTCCGGCCCGGCGCTGGCGGCCGATCATCTTCGCGTCGCCGGTGAGGCGGTCGCGCCCGAAGCCATCGCCGCTCGTGCCGCGGCCGGCGACGTCGCCTGCGAGGCGACGCTGCTGCGCTACGAAACCCGGTTGGCGCGTGCGCTGGCCGGCGTGATCAATCTGCTGGATCCGGACGTGATCGTGCTTGGCGGCGGTCTGTCGTCGCTCGACCGTCTGTACCGCAACGTCCCGCTGCGCTGGACGCCGCACGTGTTCTCCGACGCCATCGCCACCCGGCTGCGGCCGCCGCTGCACGGCGATTCGTCCGGCGTCCGGGGGGCGGCCTGGCTGTGGTGAGCGGTCCGCGCACCACGCTGTAAGGAATCGCCACCGCGCCGGTCTACTGCGGTGCATGTCCCCTGGCCTCAGGGTTTTCCATTCACGACTCAAGGAGTTTCCAGATGAACAAGTCCGTCGCGCTGCACGCTGCTCTCGCTTCCGTTCTGGCCCTCGGCGTGGTCGCCAATCCGGCGCTGGCCGAAGACAAGGGCGCCAAGGAGAAGTGTTTCGGCGTCGCCAAGAAGGGCGCCAACGACTGCGCCACCGCCAATGGCAGCCACAGCTGCGCCGGTCAGGCCAAGGCCGACAATGATCCGAACGAATGGAAGTTCGTGCCGGCCGGCACCTGCGAAAAGATGGGCGGCAAGACCTCGGCGCCGGCCCGCTGAGCGCAGGGACGCCCGCGATGAACCTCGACCTGGCCACCGGCATCGGGCTGCGCCAGCCGCACTACGCGCAGCTGCTGGCCGAGCGTCCACCACTCGGCTTCGTCGAGGTGCACAGCGAGAACTTCTTTCATGAGGGCGGCGCCTCGCTCGGTGTGCTTGAGCGGACGCGCGCCCATTACCCGGTCAGCCTGCATGGCGTCGGTCTGGCGCTGGCGTCGGCCGACGGCGGCGATGCCGCGCATGTTGACCGGCTGGCGGCGCTGGTCGACCGGATTGAACCGGCCCGGGTGTCGGAACACCTGTGCTGGGGCCGCGTCGACGGCCGCCATTTCAATGACCTGCTCCCCTTTCCCTATACCGGCGAGGCGCTGTCTCTGGTGGCCGCCCGCGTGTCGGCAGTGCAGGACAGGCTGAAGCGGCCGCTGCTGATCGAGAACCTGTCGGCCTATGTGCGCTTTCGTGACAGCGAAATGAGCGAAGCCGACTTCCTGGCCGAGCTGGTGTGCCTGACCGGCTGCGGCCTGCTGCTCGATCTGAACAATCTGTACGTCAATGCCTGCAATTTCGGCGAGGACGCCTTTGACATGCTGGCCGCCCTGCCGCTGCACGCGGTCGGCGAAATCCATGTCGCCGGTCACGCGCAGACCGAATACGGCCTGATCGACACCCACGGCAGCCGGGTGTGCGACGAAGTGTGGGCGCTGTTGCGCGCGGTGCGTGCGGCCGGCGTACGCGCACCGGTGCTGGTGGAGTGGGACACCGATCTGCCCTCGCTCGACGTGCTGCTGGACGAGGCGGCACGCGCCGCCGACGCGGGCGATGCGACTGCGCGGGAGGTGGGCCATGTCCGCGCTGCGTGAGGCGCAGCGGCGCTTTGGCGCCGCGCTGGCCGGTGCCGCCGGCGAGCCGGACGCGCTGCCGCTGCTGGCTGGCGACCCGGTCCGCAACCGCGCGCTGCTGTCGGTCTATCGCGCCACCTCGGTGGCCAATGCGGTGGCCGCGTTGCGCCTGGCATTTCCGGTGTGCGCGCAGATCACCGGTGACGATTTCTTCGACGCGCTGGCGCGTCGCTATCGCGATGCCTGTCCGTCCTCCGACGGCGATCTCAACCGCTACAGCGCCGGCTTCCCGGCTTTCCTTGACGGTTTCGGTCCGGTGAGCGCGCTGCCCTATCTGCCCGACGTCGCGCGGCTGGAGTGGGCGGTTCATGAGGCCACCACGGCGGCGGACGCGGAGCCGGCCGGCGGCCGGCTGTTCGCCGGTCTCGATGCGGATGCGCTGGCGCGGGCGCGCCTGCGTTTCGTGCCCGGTTTCGCGCTGCTGGCCAGCGACTGGCCGGTGGCCGACATCTGGCTCGGTCATGCCGACGATGCGAAGGCGCTGGCACGCATCGATCTGACCTCTGCCCAGTGCGCGGTGGTGTGGCGCGAGGGCTGGCGGGTGCGGGTGGCCGCCCTTGCACCTGCTGCGTATGCGCTGTGGCAGGCTCTGTGCCGGCGCGAAGCGGTCGGCACGGCCTGGGCCGCGGCCTGTGCCGTCGAGCCGGCGTTCGATCCCGGTCCCGCCTTTGCGCAGGCGCTGTCCGCCGGCTGGCTGCACGCGATTGACTTTGAGGAGGATGTGCCATGAATGCGCTGTTCCGCCTGTACGACCTGTCGGCGCCGCTGGTGCGCGCGGCCGACCTGCTGCGCCCGCTGCTGCTGCTCGCGCTGAGGCTCTATCTCGCGTCGGTGTTCTTCCGCTCCGGGCTGACCAAGATCGCCGACTGGGACACCACGCTCTATCTGTTTACCGAGGAGTACGCGGTTCCGCTGCTGCCCCCGGCGATCGCCGCCTTCATGGGGACCGCGGGCGAACTGCTGCTGCCGCCACTGCTGGCGCTCGGTCTCGCCGGCCGTTTCGCGGCGCTCGGGCTGACGGTGGTGAATGCGATGGCGGTGCTGTCCTACCCGGCGCTGCTCGGCTTCGAATGCCCGGCCGCGCTGCAGTCCCATATCGCATGGGGTGCCGGGCTGCTGGCGCTGCTGTCTTTCGGACCGGGCGCCCTGTCGGCAGACCACCTGATCGCCGCCCGGCGTGCCAGCCGGTGAAACATCCAGCAACATTGCGTTCCGCCTTCCGGGGAACAGGACAGGCAGCATGCCTGCCCGATGGATATTGCAGCCCGGTCAGGCAAGATGAACAAACAGAAGAAAATGATTTCCGCATTCGGTGCGGCATGGCTGGCGTGCGTGTGCGCACTGCCGGCGCAGGCGGATGAAGGCCATGTGCTGAGTCTGCAGTTCGGTCCCTACGTGCATCACTGGGACCGCGACCCCGAACACAACAACACGCCGGGCATGCTGGGCCTGGAATACACGGCGCCGTCGCGCTGGCTGGCTGGCGCGTCCTTCCTGCGCAATTCGTTCGACCAGCCGACCGAGTACTACTACGCCGGCAAGCGCTGGGATCTCGACGGCCTGAGCCCCCATCTCTACGTCAAGGTGACTGCCGGCGCGCTGCTCGGCTATACCGGGCGCTACGAGGACAAGATTCCCTTCAACCACAAGGGCACCGCTTTCGCCGTCATCCCGGCGCTCGGCTATCAGGTGGACCGCTACAGCGCGCAGGTGGCGCTGCTGGGTACCGCCGGCGTGATGTTTACCTTCGGCATAGACCTCGGACGCTGGTAAGGCGGGGCTGAGGTAGTCTCCGGATGTTTCCGCAACGGGGTTGAGTGATGGCAATAGGCTGGCTGGGCGCAGTCAAGGCGGTGCCGTGGGGTGATGTGATCGCCGCCGCACCCACCGTGGTGCAGGGCGCGAATGCGCTGTGGGACCGGGTGGCGGGCAAGCGTCGCAGGGAGGACGCGCCGCCGCCGGTGCCGCCCGAGGGCGGTGTGGACGCGCGGACAGCGGCGCTGGAACACGCGGTCGTCGAACTGCAGAAGGAGGCGCAGGCCGCCTCCCAGCTCATCCGCTCGCTGGCCGAGCAGAATGCGCAGCTGGTGCGCGAGATCGGCGCGCTGCGCCTGCGCATCCGGGTGCTGGCGGTGGCCGGCGCAGGGGGGCTGGTCGTGGCGGGTGTGGCGCTGGCCACCGTACTGTCGCGCTGAGTACGCGCCGGCCGGCGCATGAAAAAGGGCCGCCCCCAGGGCGGCCCTTTTTCATCGGCGATGCGGATCAGCCGCGGCGGCGTGAAGCCAGGCCGACCAGACCGAGGCCGCCCAGCAGCAGTGCCCAGCTGCCGGGTTCCGGCACCGGCGTGATGCTGACCTGCAGGTTGTCGAGTCCGAAGGACTCATCGGACGAACCCTGGCTGTTCGGATACTGGAATTCGAAGCGCACGGTGTCGGCGGTGTGGGCGAAGGTAAGCTCGACCCGGCGGGCACTGTCTACCCAGAAGCCATAGCCGCGATTGGCGTCGTTCTGGACCAGCGTGCTGCCCGGACCCTCCGAGCCGTTGGTTCCGTAGTTGCCGAACAGCTGTTCGATCAGCGTCACGTTGTCGGCGCGCAGCTGGAACATGTCGCCATACGGGAAGCCGCCCGGATTGCCGTCGATGCTGTCCCACAGCACCAGGTCGAAGCTCAGCGTGATGGCGGTGTGCGCCCCCAGATTGTTCAGCGTGAGTACCGCGGCATTGCTGCCTTCGACCCGCAGGTGCTGCTGGCCGAAGCCCAGGCTGGCGAAGCTGCCGGTCGACTGCACGGTGCCGGCGCCGCTCCAGCCGGCCGGCGTGCTGCCCGATTCGAAATCCTCGCCGTGCACCGTGGCGGCCTGGGCGACGCCGGCCGCAAGCAGCAGCGACGTGGCGAGGGCGTGTATGCGTTTCATGGACTGACCTCTCTGTTGGGTGTTGTCCGTCCATGATGGCGCGCCCGGATCTGCGGTCAAGTCCCGCAAACAGGGGGGTGTGCAGTTCGTGGCACTTCTTCCCGCGCTTGCTTTCCGGCGATGGCCGTGCTCAGGCGATGGCCGTGCTCAGGCGATGGCGCGGTACTGGTCGCGCAGCAGGCGGATACGGTCGTGGCTCTGGCGTGCCGCCCGCAGCTGGTGCTCGACCATGAGCCGGATGTCCGCCGGCAGCGACTGCGACAGCGCATCCCGGTAACGCGTCAGTGCCCTGTCCTCAGCGCGTTCGGCCTCGTTCAGCATGGCCAGGTTGTCGTCGCCGGGCAGCGTGCTGCGCAGACTGACCCAGCCGCGATGAAGCGCGCCGCTCACCGAGCCGCTGGCGTCCGGCTCGACGCCGCTGCGGGACACCACGTTCTGCAGCGTTTCCGCGGCACTGCGGTAGGCATCGGCGCGTTCGCGGAACAGTGTCTTGAGCTGACTGGCCTGCGCGTGCGTCGCGCAGGCGTTGAAACCGTGTTCGCCGTCGCGACAGGTGGCGATCAGGGCGTTCAGGGTGTCGGTGTAGTGCGCTGCACTCATGGGCTTTCTCCTGGCGTGAGGAAGCGGCCATGGCCGCCTGTTCCCCATGCTAGGAGGGCCCGTGCCGGGCGCGTGTGGGCGCCCGGCGCAGGGTCGCGTAGTCCTGCGCCGACGGCCGCGGCGCCCTTACAGCCGGAAGCGGCCCACCAGATCGCCCAGGTGATCGGAGGCGCGACCGATCTGCCCCAGCGTTGCCGAAGTGTGCTGGATGGCGTCGTCGGTGCTCTGCACCACGCCCGACGCCTGTTCGGCCGACTGCGCCAGCGCGGTGGTGGCGGCCGACTGTTCCTGCGTGGCTTCGGCAATTTCGCGCACCCGTTCGGCGGCGCGCTGCATGCCTGCCTCGATGCCGGCGATTTCCTCCGCCACCCGCGCGGCCCGCTCGACACCGGCTTCCACCGCTTCGCGGGTCGTATGCATGCTGCTGACCGCTTCACCGGTGTCGCTGCGCATGGCGTCTATCATGTCGCGGATTTCGGTGGTGGCGCTGCTGGTGCGCTCGGCCAGCTTGCGCACCTCGTCCGCCACCACCGCGAAGCCGCGGCCCTGTTCGCCGGCGCGCGCCGCCTCGATCGCCGCGTTCAGCGCCAGCAGATTGGTCTGGTCGGCGATTTCGCGGATCACCTGCACGATGCCGTTGATCTGCAGCGAACGTTCCGCCAGCCCGTTCAGCGAACCGGCCAAGGTTTCCATGCTGCCGGCGATGTCGCGCATGTGGGCCTGCATGTCCTGCACCACCATGCCGCTGCGTTGCGAGGCGGCGCAGGTGTCCAGCATGACGCCATTGGCTTCGCCGGCATGGCTGGCGATGTGGCCGATGGACACCGTGATTTCCTCGATGGTGGCGGCGTTGTCGCCGGTGGTGCCGGCCAGCGTGCGGGAGCTGTCGGCAATGCGGCCGGTGGCGTCGGACACGTCGCGGATGCCGCCCACCAGGGTCTGGCTCTGGTCACGTACCTCGATGAACATGCGCTGCAGGCTGGCGAGGAAGGCGTTCACCGAACGCGCGACCAGACCCAGTTCGTCCTGGCTGCCGGTGTCCGGCAGGCGGCGCGTCAGGTCGCCCTCGCCACCGGCCAGCGCCTGCATGGCTTCGGCCAGGGTCTGCAGCGGACGGGTGAGGGCGCGCAGCAGCAGGAAAAGCACGCCGGCGGTCAGCAGCACGCTGACGATGCCCATCACGATGGCGGTGTTGCGCAGTGCGTCGGCCGAGGCGGTGATGACCGATTCCGGCACCGACACCACGCTGCCCCACCAGGCGTCGCTGTCGCTCAGCGAAACACGCTGCAGGAAGTGGCGTACGCCGGCGGCATCCTTCCACTGCAGTGCGCGGCCTTCGCGCAGCGCCGCCAGCGCCTCTTCCGGCAGGCCTTCCGCCGGTTTGCCGATGCGGGCGGCATCCGGATGGGCGACCACCAGACCGGACGGCGCGTACAGCGCAACCGTGCCGACATCGAACGGGCGGATGCGGCCCAGATCCTCGGCCAGCGCGCCCAGACCCATATCCACCCCGGCGATGCCGGCGAAACGGCCATTCACCTGCAGCGGCACCACCAGCGAGGTGATCAGCATCTTGCGGCCGCCGACCACGTACTCATAGGGCTCGGCCAGGAAGGCGCGGCCGGTCTTCTTCGGCTGCTGGTAATAGTCACCGGCGCCCGGCTTGTCGTAGTCGACCAGCGGCTCCAGATTCAGCGTATTGCCGCTGCGGTTCCAGTACGGCACGAAGCGGCCGCTGGCGTCGTGGCCGGGCGTGCCGGCGAATTCGGCATCACGGCCGTCAAAGGCATTCGGTTCCCAGCCGGTGTAGACGCCGAGCAGGCCCGGACGGCCGTCCAGCGTGCGGCGCAGCTGGCGATTGACCGCTTCGCGGTCCGGTACGCCCTTGGCGCGCAGGCCTTCCAGCGACAGCGCGAGGGTGGAGGACACCGCCAGGGCGCCGTCCAGACGGGCGCCGACGTCGTGCGCGGTGGCCGCGGCCACGCCTTCGGCGCGGGCCAGACCCTGTTCGAGTACGGCCTGCTGGCTGCGCCAGGCCAGCACACCCAGCGTGACCGAGAAGCAGAGCAGTACGGTAATGACAGTTGCAGCCAGCAGCTTGGTACGCAGGCTCAGGGAGGAGAGCGTCATGGTCGTGACCTCTATCAGTAGGGACTTATCATTGACGGCGGTCAACAAAGCTTTCTTCAATGTTTCTTTAAAAGAATCTTTTGTGCACAGCACACAAAAATTGTCACAGGCTGGATACGTTTGCGGCGAGCGGCTATCGTGGCAGCCGGTTCTGTTTCCCTTCCGCTTCCCCTCCTTTCCGCTGTGGATATCCAGACACCCCGCCTGCTGCTGAAACCGATGAGCGCCGACTTCCTGCGCGCGTCGGCCGGCGGGGCGGGCGCTGAACTGCTGTCGCCGCTGATCGGTGCCCGCGTGGCGCCGGACTGGTGTGCGGAGCGCGATCTGGCCGCGCTGCGGCTGGCCGACCTGAGCGCCGATCCGGACTACGGGCCGTGGTCGGTGCGCGCCCTGGTGCTGCGCGACAGCGGCGAAATGGTGGGCCACGCCGGCTTCCACACCCGGCCCGGGCCCGACTACCTGGCGCCGTACGCGCGGGACGGGGTGGAAATCGGCTATGCGGTCTATCCGCCCTACCGCCGTCAGGGGTACGCCCGTGAAGCGCTGCAGGCCCTGCTGCGCTGGGCCCACGTCGAGCACGGCGTGCCGCGCTTCATCGCCTCGGTGAAACCGGACAACTTGGCTTCATGCGCGCTGCTGGCGGCGACCGGGTTCTTCCGCATCGCCTCCTTCATCGACGAGGTGGATGGTCTGGAATACGTGATGCGGCTGGACCCGCCGGCACTGCGCCGGCTGCTGAGAGGGCGCGGGCCGCTCAGTCCGGCAGCCCGAACACGATGACCGCGTCGCCCTGGCGGTAGCCCCAGATTGCGCTGCCGCCGGCCGCGACCGCGACATAGGGCCGGCCGTCCAGCACATAGCCGATCGGCGGCGCGTTGACGCCGGCGCCGGTCTGGAAGTGCCACAGGCGTTTTCCAGAGAGACTGTCGAAGGCGGACAGATGGCCGTTGCCTTCGCCGGTGAACACCACGCCGGACTTCAGTGCCAGTACGCCGCCGATCAGCGGCTGGTCGGTCTTCACGCTCCAGCGCAGCCGGCCGCGCTGCTTCAGGTCCAGTGCAGCCAGCACACCCCAGCGCGCTTCGTCCGCCGGCTCCATGCTGTCGTAGCGGCCGGCCGGGCGGTCGGCGGTGGCCGCGCTTTCCTTGATCCAGTAGCGCATCGGCAGGTGCATGGCGGCGACGAAGGCCAGGCCGCGGCCGCCATCCACCGCCGCCGGCGACCAGTTCACGCCGCCCGCCACGCCCGGCGTGATGCGGGTGCCCTCGCGGCTGGCGGCCGCGAACAGGTTGTCCTGCGGCACGAAGGCGTCCGAGCGGTACAGCAGCGCGCCGGTCGCGCGGTCATGCACGTAGAACCAGCCCAGCTTGGACGCCTGACCGACTGCCGGAACGACGCGTCCGCCCGGCTCGCGGTGGTCGAACAGCACCGGCGGACTGGCGACGTCGTAACCCCACTTGTCGTGCGGAATCTGCTGCCAGTGCCAGGCGTAGCGGCCGGTCTTCGCGTCGACCGCGATCAGCGAGGCGGTATACAGATTGTCGCCCGGGCGCGTGCTGTCATTGATCTGCGGGCTGGGGTTGCCGGTGCCGAAGTAGAGCAGGCCGGTCTTCGCGTCATAGGCCGGCGCGTTCCACACCGAGCCCCCGCCGTACTCCCAGGCGTCGCGATGGCGATCGGCGTTCGCGCGCTCTTCGGCGATGTTCCGGTTCAGCGGCAGGCCGTCGCCGGTACGTTCGACGAAATCACCTTCCCAGCCACCGTCCGCCGGCTTGCGCACGGTGTCGAACTGCCACACCCGCTGGCCGGTCTTCGCGTCGAAAGCGGCCAGAAAGCCGATGCCGCCGTATTTGCCGGCGATGCCCACCACCGCGGCCAGCTGGCCAGCCCGGCCCTGGGCGTCGATGTGCAGGCCGTAGCCCACGCCGTTGATGCCGACGATCACCTTGCCGTCGACCACCAGCGGCGCGGCTGCCGCGCCCACGCCCGAACCGCCGCCCACCTCGCCCTTGATGCCGGCGCCGCTTTCGGTGATCGCGTTGTCCGGCCGGGCCAGTTCGATGTCCCACAGCGGCTTGCCGCTTGCGGCGTCGAGGGCCACCAGGCGCGCATCGACCGTGGCCACGAACACCCGGCCGTCGTCCACCGCGACGCCGCGGTTGGCCGGGCCGCAGCACAGCTTCTCGCTGCGCTTGCTGTGGGTGTAGCGCCACAGTTCGACGCCAGTGCGCGCGTCCAGCGCCACCACGTGCGAGCCGGGCAGCGACACGTATATCTTCCCGCCGGTCACGATGGGCGTGGCCTGGAAGGTGGCGGCGATGCCGCTCTGGTAGATCCATTTCGGGACCAGTTTCTTCACGCTTCTCGGCGTGATGCCCGGCAGGTCGGCCAGCCGGGTGTTGGCGTAGTCCAGGCCAAAGGTGGGCCAGTCGCGGTCGGCGGCATGAACGGCCGGCGCGAACAGCAGTGCGGCGAGCAGCGGCGTGGCGGTCAGGAAGCGGCGCATGGCGGTCCCGGTTTCACGTAAAGCGCCGATGATAGGCCCGCGCGGCCCGGTTACGGCACGCGTCGCGTGCCCGACGTAAAATCCGACGGATGAGCTCCGACAGCATCGACACCCCCCAGGCCGCACCGGCCACGCCCCCCTTCGTTCATCTCCGCGTCCACAGCGAATATTCGGTGGTGGATGGCATCGTCACGGTCGACGCCGCGGTCAAGGCCGCCGCGAAGGACGGCATGCCGGCGCTGGCGCTGTCCGATCTCGCCAACGTGTTCGCGCTGGTCAAGCTGTACAAGACCGCGCGCGGCAAGGGCGTGAAGCCGATCTGCGCGGTCGACGTCTACATCACGAATGACGCCGAGCGCGACAAGCCGCACCGGCTGCTGCTGCTGGCGCGCAACCGCGAGGGCTACGGCACGATCTGCCGGCTGCTCACCCGTGCCTATCTGGAGAACAAGTACCGTGGCCGCGCAGAAATCCGTCGCGACTGGTTCGAGCGCGACGCCGAGGGCACGGCCGGGCTGATCGCGCTGTCCGGCGCGATGCAGGGCGATGTCGGCGTGGCGCTGCTGGCCGGCAACATGGAGTCGGCCCGCAGGGCTGCCGCCGAATGGCTGCGCCTGTTCGACGGCGAGTACTGCATCGAGCTGCAGCGCGCCGGGCACCCGAACACCGAGGCCTACATCGCCGACGCCTGCGCGCTGGCGTCCGAACTGGACATTCCGGTGGTGGCGACGCATCCGGTGCAGTTCATGGCGCAGGAAGACTTCAAGGCGCACGAAGTGCGCGTGTGCATCGCCCAGGGCTATGTGCTGACCGACAAGCGGCGTCCGCGCGAATTCACCGAACAGCAGTATTTCAAGACCACGGCCGAAATGGCCGAACTGTTCGCCGACATTCCGGAAGCGCTGGCCAACGCGGTCGAGATCGCGCGCCGCTGCAACCTCACGCTGACGCTGGGCAAGAACTATCTGCCGCAGTTCCCGACACCGCCGGGCATGACCATCGACGAATTCATGATCGCCGAGGCGAAGGACGGGCTGGAAAAGCGGCTGGTGCAGCTCTATCCGGACGAGGCGCTGCGTGAACAGAAGCGGCCGGAATACGAGGCGCGGCTCAAGTTCGAGTGCGACACCATCATCCAGATGGGCTTTCCCGGCTACTTCCTCATCGTGGCCGACTTCATCAACTGGGCCAAGAAGAACGGCGTGCCGGTCGGTCCGGGCCGGGGCTCCGGCGCCGGTTCGCTGGTTGCCTATTCCCTGGGCATCACCGACCTCGACCCGCTGGCCTACGCGCTGCTGTTCGAGCGCTTCCTGAACCCGGAGCGGGTGTCCATGCCCGACTTCGACGTGGACTTCTGCCAGGACAACCGCTGGAAGGTGATCGAGTACGTGCGCCAGAAGTACGGCGCCGACGCGGTGAGCCAGATCGCCACCTACGGCACCATGGCGTCGCGCGCGGTGATCCGCGACGTGGGCCGGGTGCTGGACATGGGCTACAACTTCTGCGACCAGCTGTCCAAGCTGATTCCGGTGGTGCAGAACAAGCCGCTGTCGCTGGCCGAGGCGCGCGAACAGGCACCGCAGCTGGCCGAACGCGAACAGGCGGAAGAGGAAGTGGCCGAACTGCTGCGCCTGTGCGAGCCGCTCGAAGGCCTGACCCGCGGCGTCGGCATGCACGCCGGTGGCGTGCTGATCGCGCCGGGCAAGCTCACCGACTTCTGTCCGCTCTACCAGCAGGACGGCGACGACGCGTCGCCGGTGAGCCAGTTCGACAAGGACGACGTCGAAGCCATCGGCCTGGTGAAGTTCGACTTTCTCGGCCTGCGCAACCTGACCATTATCGAACTGGCGGTCGACTACATCGAGCGCATGACCGGTGAGCGGCCCGACCTGCTGAGCCTGCCCTTCACCGATCCGGCGGCCTACCAGATACTGAAGGACGCCAACACCACCGCCATCTTCCAGCTTGAATCCGAGGGCATGAAGAAGCTGCTCGGCAAGCTGGCGCCCGACCGCTTCGAGGACATCATCGCGGTGCTGGCGCTCTACCGTCCGGGCCCGCTGGGTTCGGGCATGGTCGATGACTTCATCCTGCGCAAGAAGGGCCAGCAGGCGATCGACTATTTCCACCCTGACCTGGAAGCCTGCCTGTCGCCGACCTATGGCGTCATCGTGTATCAGGAACAGGTGATGCAGATTTCGCAGATCATCGGCGGCTATACGCTCGGTGGCGCGGACATGCTGCGCCGGGCCATGGGCAAGAAGAAGCCGGAGGAAATGGCCAAGCACCGGGAAACCATCGCCGCCGGTGCGAAGGAGAAGGGCTACGACCCGGCGCTGGCCGAACAGCTGTTCGACCTGATGACCAAGTTCGCGGAGTACGGCTTCAACAAGTCGCACACCGCCGCCTACGCGGTCGTCACCTATCACACCGCCTGGCTGAAGGCCCACCACTGCGCCGCCTTCATGGCCGCGTCGCTGTCGTCCGACATGGACAACACCGACACGGTGAACATCTTCTATCTGGACGCGAAGAAGAACCGGCTCACCGTGCTGCCGCCGGACGTGAACCAGTCCGAATACCGCTTCGTGCCGGTGTCGCGCAGCGAAATCCGCTACGGCCTCGGGGCGGTCAAGGGCACCGGCGAACAGGCGGTGAACTGCATCCTGGAAGCGCGCAAGTCCGGCGGACCGTTCAAGGACATTTTCGATTTCTGTTCGCGGGTGGATCGCCGCATGGTGAACCGCCGCACCATCGAGGCGCTGATCCGCGCCGGCGCCTTCGACACCACGATCTCCGGCACGCCGCACGACCGCAACACGCTGATGAGCAGCGTCGCGCTGGCGATGGAAGCGGCCGAACAGGCGGCGGCCAACGCGCACCAGGGCGGGCTGTTCGACGACGCGCCCAGTGGCACCGGCGCGCGCGCGCCGGAATATGTCGCCTGCAAGCCGTGGAGCGAACGCGAAAAGCTGGCCAACGAAAAGCAGGCGCTCGGCTTCTACCTGTCCGGGCACCCGTACAACAGCTATGCGCAGGAGTTCTCGCGCTTCGCCCGGCGCAAGCTCGCCCAGCTCGAATCGTCGCGCGATCCCACGGTGGTGGCGGGTCTGGTGGTCAGTTCGCGGGTGCAGATGACGCGCCGCGGCAAGATGGCTTTCGTCGCGCTGGACGACGGCACCGCCCAGATCGAGGTGTCGGTGTTCAACGAACTGTACGAAGCGTCGCGCAGCAAGCTGCGCGAGGACGAGGTGCTGGTGGTCGAGGGTCGGGCGCAGTTCGACGAATATTCCAACTCGATGCGTGTGGTGGCCGACAGCCTGCTCAGCGCCGGTGAGGCGCGCGCGCGGTTCGCCCGCCGGCTGGAACTGAAGCTCAATGGCGAGGTGGCCCAGCTCGGCGCCCATGCCGCCTGCGCCCGTCTGAAAAGTCTGCTTGAACCCTTCCGTGCCGACGGCGGCTGCGCAGTGCGGCTGCACTATCGCAGTCCGGACGCGGTCGGCCCGCTCGATTTCGGCGATCACTGGCGGGTGCGTCTGGACGACGCACTGTTCGACGGTCTGCGCGACTGGCTGCCGCACGACGCGGTGTCGGTCGCGTACGGATGAGGCGGCGCGCATGAGTGACACCACCCGCTGGCTGGACCATACGCTGCTCGACACGGTGGCTGCCCGGGCGGCGGCCAGCCCGCGCCTGCGCATGAACCACAACTTCCATCCGTCGGACGAGCACCCGGCGCACCGGCTGCTCAATGCCATCGAGCCCGGCAGCTATGTGCGCCCGCACCGGCATCTGGACCCGCTGAAGGACGAAACCATCCTGTGCGTGCGCGGCCGTCTGGGCTGCATCCTGTTCGCCGACGACGGTTCGGTGCAGCACACCCGGGTCCTGGCGCCGGACAGCGACTGTTTCGGCATCGACATCGGCCACGGGCAGTTTCACAGCCTGGTCGCGCTGGAACCGGGTTCGGTCATGTTCGAAGCCAAGGCCGGTCCCTACCGCCCGCTCACCGAAGCCGAACTTGCGCCCTGGGCGCCGGTCGATGGAGAAGACGCACAACGCTGGCTCGAGTGGACGACCGGGCTGTTTGCCCGCTGACCGGTGCATGGGCGTGGTCGCTGGGGCATACTGGACGACAGCGACGGACGTCACGAATTTATACAGTCCCCCTTCAGTTTGCGTTCTCACTGCCGTGAACGCAGTCTGAACCGGTTACTTCCTACGGATACAGACCCGCCGTGCAGACCGCCCGAATAGCATTGCTCGAAGACGACCCGGTACAGGTCGAAATCCTTGGCAGCTGGCTGCGCGCCGCTGGCCACGATGTGCATACCTTCACCCGTTCGCGCGATCTGATGCGCGAGGCGGTGCGTGAAAGTTACGACCTGCTGCTCATCGACTGGGAGCTGCCCGATCTGCCCGGCTCGGACGTGCTGCGCTGGCTGCGCACCGAACGCGCGCTGAACACGCCGGTCATTTTCGTGACCGCCCGCCAGGACGAGAACGACATCGTGACCGCGCTGGCTGCCGGGGCCGACGACTACATCGTCAAGCCGGCCCGCCGGATGGAACTGCTTACCCGCATCGAAGCGGTGCTGCGGCGCAGCCGTCCGCCGGCGGATCAGCCGCTGATCGATGCGTCGCCCTACCAGTTCGACCTGAATTCGCATACCGCGCGTCTGAACGGCGAGGTGATCGACCTGACCGAGCGCGAGTTCGAACTGGCGGTGTTCCTGTTCCGCAACGTCGGCCGTCTGGTGTCACGCGGACACCTGCTGGAGTCGCTGTGGGGCCGCAAGGGCGATGTGCCCACCCGTACGGTCGATACCCACATGTCGCGTGTGCGCTCCAAGCTGGCATTGCGCCCGGAGAACGGTTACCGGCTGGCCTCCACCTACAACTACGGTTACCGGCTGGAACGCGTGGCCGACGACGGCAAGCGGGCGGAAGAGCAGCCGGCGGCCTGAACCGGATACGCCCCAGAAAAAAGGAGCCCGCGGGCTCCTTTTTTGTTGTGTGCTGCCTCGGCTTACTTGTTCAGCGCGTCGCGGATCTGGCGCAGCAGCAAGATGTCTTCCGCCGGTTCGGCAGGCGCTGCCGGCTCGGCAGCCGGTTCTTCGCGCTTCAGCCGGTTGATCTGCTTCACCATGATGAAAATGATGAAGGCGAGAATGACGAAGTTCAGCGTGACGGTCAGGAAGCTGCCCCAGGCAAACACCGGAACGCCCGCCTTTTTCAGGTCGGCCAGCGTGTTGGGTACGCCGGGCGGAATGTCCTTCAGTACGAAATAGAACTGGCTGAAATCCAGTCCGCCGAACAGCGCGCCGACCACCGGCATGATGAGGTCGGCCACCACCGAATCGACGATCTTGCCGAAGGCGGCGCCGATGATGACGCCGACTGCCAGATCGACCACATTCCCCTTCATGGCGAAGGCTTTGAATTCGGACACGAAGCTCATGCGGTTCTCCTTTTGGCTGTGAGTTTCCTGCGCTGCGGCCTGAGACGAGGCGCGACGCGGCGAGCGCGAAGATAGCACAGCCGGATGTGTGCGCCGCGACCGGGTCGTGAGACGCCTTCTCTGATACGCTCGCGGACCACCCGTACTCACCGAGTGCCCCACCGGGGCAGTCTGCAGCCCGGTCACGAACCGATGCCGGCAGCCTGTCCGATTCGCATGGAGAAGGCATGAAAGTACTGAAATTCGCCGCGTTCGCGCTGGGCGGTCTGGCGGCACTGCTCGCGGCGGCGGTGCTCTATGTCGCGATCACCTTCGACGCGGCCAAGATGAAGGGCGAGCTCAAGCGTGTCGTGCAGGAACAGAAGCAGCGCACGCTGGACATCGAAGGCGATGTCGACCTGTCCTTCTATCCCAATCTCGGTCTGAAGCTGGGGCGTACCACGCTGTCCGAATACAAGTCAGCCGACCGTTTCGCCCAGGTCGAGTCGGCCCGGGTGTCAGTGGCGGTGATGCCGCTGCTGTCCGGCGCGCTTGTGGTCGACGAAATCCGCATCGAGGGCGCGCATCTGACGGTGGTGCGCCTGAAGGATGGCCGCTTCAACTTCAGCGATCTGCTGTCGGATGACAGCGATGAAAGTTCGCCGGTCAAGTTCGATGTGGCCGGACTGAAGCTGGCCACCTCGTCGCTGGCCTTCCGCGACGAAGCGACCGGCGCATCGCATGCGCTGGATGACATCGAGCTGACGCTGGGCAAGCTGGCCAACGCGGCACGCGGCAAGATGGCGCTGTCCGCACGCCTGCAGTCTTCCGCTCCCGCAATTGACAGCCGTTTCACGCTCGCGGCCGCCTACGACTACGACCTGCCGGCGCAGCGCTATGCGCTGGATGATCTCAGCCTGAAGGTCGACGGCGAGGCGCTGGACCTGAAATCGCTGAAAGTGACGCTCGGTGCGGCGCATGTCGGCGTGCTCGACGGCGGCCGGCTTGAGGTGAAGAAGGCGGTGCTCGAAGCCAGCGCCAGCCGGGCCGGCGACGCGCTGGGTCTGAAGCTGGACGCGCCTGCGCTGCAGCTGGCGGAGGGCGCGCTGAGTGGCGAACAGCTCACGGTCAATGCCAAGCTGGACGCCCGGGCACGCAGCGCCGATGTCACGCTTCGCGTGTCCGGGCTGGAGGGGTCCGCGGACGCGGTGAAAGCGGCCGGCCTCAGCCTGGACCTCAACGCCCGGATGGACGACGCTTCGCTCAAGGCCGCGCTGCAGACGCCGCTCGCGCTGCGCATGGACGGCCCGTCGGTCGAACTGCCGGCGCTTGCGGGCAATCTTGAAGCCAGCCATCCGTCGCTGCCGATGAAGACGGTGAAACTGCCGGTAAAAGGCAGTCTGAAAGCCGATCTGGGCAAGCAGAGCGCCGCCTTCGAACTCGATACGCGGCTGGATGACAGCACGATACGGCTCAAGCTCGGCGCCACCCGTTTCGATCCGCTGGCGCTGGTATTCGATGTCGATATCGACCGCCTGAACGCGGACCGCTACCTGCCGAAATCCGCCGACGCCAGCAAGCCGGCCGGCAATCCGGATGACGCGCCGGTGGACCTGTCGGCACTGAAGGGGCTGGACGCGCGGGGCAGCGTGAAGGTGGGCGAGCTGCAGCTGTCCGGCATCCGGATGAGCCATGTGAAGCTGGAGGTTAAGGCGGCGGGCGGCAAGGTCGAGGTCGCACCGTTCTCCGCCGCGCTGTACAAGGGCAGCGCCAGCGGCGCGCTGAACCTCAACGCCGACGGCAACCGCATCGCGCTGAAGCAGACGCTGTCCGACATCGACATCCATCCGCTGATCAGGGACGCCGCCGGCAAGGACCTGCTGGAAGGCCGCGGCAATGTGGCGATCGACGTGAGCACCGCCGGCGGCACCGTGGGCGCACTGAAAAAGGCGCTCGACGGCAGTGCGTCGCTGAAGCTGCGCGACGGCGCGCTGCGCGGCATCAACCTGGCGAAGAGCGTGCGCGAGGCGAAGGCGAAGCTGGGCGGCGGCGGTGAGTCGGCGGTGCAGAAAGCCAGCGCCACCGAAAAGACCGACTTTTCCGAAATGAGCGCCAGCTTCCGCATCCAGAAGGGGATTGCCCGCAACGACGACCTGGCGGCCAGTTCGCCTTTCCTCCGGCTGGCCGGGGCGGGCAGCGTGGATATTCCGCAGTCCACTCTGGACTATCTGGCCAAGGTGACGCTGGCGGCCACCAGCAAGGGTCAGGACGGCAAGGCGGCGGCCGATCTCAGGGGGCTGACCGTGCCGGTGCGCCTGTACGGACCGTTCGCCAGCCTGGATTACAGGATCGAGTTCGGCGACCTGCTGAAGGACGCCGCGCGCGGCCAGATCGAGGCGCAGACCCAGAAGCTGCAGGACAGGGCGAAGGACAAGGTCCAGCAGCAGGTCGGCGACAAGCTGAAGGGGCTGCTGGGCCGCTGAGTCCGGCAGACGGACACGCGCCTGCGTGCCCGGGCCTACCGCCAGCCCGCTGCCGCGAGGCGCTGCTTATAGCGGCATGTCCCAGCTGGCGCCGATGGCGGCGATGCCTGCGCGCGCCACGATGGCGTCTTCGCTGGACTTCACGCCGGACACGCCGACGCCGCCCACGCACTCGCCATTCACGATGATCATTTCGCCGCCTTCCAGCGGCAGCACCGGCATGCGCAGCGCGGCCAGACGCCCGCTGTTCACCACGTCCTCGACCGCCTTGCTGGGCTTGCGCGCCAGTGCGCAGGTGCGGGCCTTTTCCGGCGCGATCTGCGTGCTCATCGGCGGCGCGCCGTCCAGGCGCTGCAGCCAGATCAGGTTGCCGCCATCGTCGACGATGGCGATGGTGACCGGCCAGTTGCGTTTCAGGGCCTCGGCTTCCGCGGCAGCAGCGATCTGCTTCGCGTCGTCGAGCGTGAGGGTGAGGCGGGTTTTCATGCGTTGTCTCCGTCAGGGTTCGTGGGCTGACGAGGAATCCCGGCGCGTGCGCGCACGGTAAGGCGATTCCTCGGCGACGCGTGGCCGTGACGGGTGGTCCGGCGGTGCGCAGGAGGGCGGGGGATGTCCGCCTGCCTGTGCGTCAATGCGGCTTCGGGGGGTGGGTGATCCGCTCGCGGAACAGTCGGGCTGTCCGCGGCTGCCGGCACTACCGGCAGCACGGCTCACATCCTACACTGTCGGCTGCCCGCGCGAGACGGGTGCATCGCACAGAACAACACTGCAAACGAGGAGCCCGAGCATGGCCAGCAATCTGGGGATCGACCTGTATTCGCCGAAAGAGATCGCGGAAAAGGTCGAAAACATCGGCATCGTCAAAGCCAACCTGCCGCTGCGCACGATGGCCATGCTGGGCATACTGGCCGGCGCCTTCATCAGCTTCGGCGCACTCTATTTCACGCTGGTGGCGAGCGACGCATCGCTCGGCTTCGCGCTCACCCGGGTGCTCGGCGGACTGGCCTTCTCGCTCGGCCTGATACTGGTCGCGGTGGCCGGCGCCGAACTGTTCACCGGCAACAACTTCCTGGTCATGGCCTGGGCCGAAGGCCGGATCGGATTCGGAAAGCTCGCGCGCAACTGGGCCATCGTCTACGTCACCAACGCCATCGGCGCCCTCGGCATGGTGCTGCTGGTGTTCCTGTCCCATCACACCGACATGAACGGCGGCGCGGTCGCACAGGCCTACGTGAAGGTGGCGGCCGGCAAGACCGCCAGTTCCTTCGAGGTCGTGTTCATGAAGGGCATCCTGTGCAATGCGCTGGTCTGTCTCGCGGTGTGGCTGGCCACCGCAGGGCGCAGCGTGACCGACAAGGTGCTGGCCATCGTATTCCCGGTGTCCGCCTTCGTCGCCGCCGGCTTCGAGCACTGCATCGCGAACATGTACTTCATTCCGATGGGCATGCTGCTGCACGCCGGCGGCGTGGCGCCGGCCGGCGTGGATCTGTCGGGGCTGACCATGGGCGGGCTGTTCGCCAATCTGCTGGCCGCCACGCTGGGCAATATCGTCGGCGGCAGCATCCTGGTGGCCGGCGTGTACTACCTCACCTTCCGCCAGCGCGCCTGACGCCGCGGCCGGCCGTGCTCAGTGCGCGGCCAGCAGCGCGGCCGCGGCCTGGGCCGCCACCCGGCCCTCGTCGGTCGGGATGACCCACAGTTCGACCGCGCTGCCTTCGGCGTCGATGCGGACGATGTCGTCGCCGACCGCCTGCGCGTTGCGCGCCTCGTCCAGCTGCACGCCCATCCAGCCGAGCGCCGCGCACACGTCGGCGCGCAGCGCGGCGTCGTGCTCGCCGATGCCGCCGCTGAAGGCGATCAGGTCGACGCCGCCCAGGCAGGCCGCCATCGCGCCGGCTTCGCGCACCACGCGGTAGGTGAACAGCGCGATCGCCTCCTGAGCCGCATCGCTGCCGTCCGCGCGCAGGCGGCGCATGTCGGCCGACAGGCCGGACACGCCGAGCAGGCCGCTCTGCTTGTACAGCAGCGTCTGCAGGCGGTCGTGGTTCCAGCCGCGCTCCATCAGATAGAGCAGCACGCCGGCGTCCAGCGTGCCGCTGCGGGTACCCATCATCAGTCCGTCGAGCGCGGAAAAGCCCATGGTGGTGGCCTGGCTCCGGCCCTCATGCGCTGCGCACAGGCTGGCGCCGTTGCCCAAGTGGGCCATCAGTACGCGGCCTCGCGCGCGCGGCGACCGATCGAGCAGCGTGCCCATGATGTACTGGTAGGACAGGCCGTGAAAACCGTAGCGGCGCACGCCCTCGTCGTGCAGCGCGCGCGGCAGCGCGAAGCGGCTCGCGACCTCCGGCAGGTCGGCGTGGAAGGCGGTGTCGAAGCAGGCGATCTGCGGCAGGCCGGGGAAGGCGGCGCGGAAGGCGCGTATGCCGTCGATGTTGTGCGGCTGGTGCAGCGGCGCCAGCGAATTGAGCCGCTCCAGCTTCGCCAGTACTTCGTCATCCACCTGCACGCTGCTGCGGAAACTGCGGCCGCCATGTACCACGCGGTGCGCCACCGCCTCGATGTCCGGCACCGCGGCTTCCGCCGCCAGCAGGCTGCGCAGCCCGTCGAGCGCGGCGGCGAAGGCGTCGCTGCCGGCGCTCAGCGTGCGCTGTTGCGTGCGGCCGTCCAGCGTCCAGCGCATGTCCGGCGTACCGCCCGGCTCCAGGCCCTGGATGTTGCCGGTCATCACGGCCGGCTGCACCGCACCGTCCTGCAGCGGATGGATGGAAAACTTCAGCGTGGACGAACCGGCGTTGACCGAAAGGATGGCCATGTCATCGGCCCCGCTTCAGCGCTGCGCCCACGGCTCGCGCGGCCGGTCGCGGCGCGCGTTGTGCGCGGCCAGCAGGCCGAGCAGTGCGGACGCGACGCGGGTCATCGGGCCGTCGGCGCGGCTGGTCAGCGCGATCGGCACGCGGGCGCCCAGCACCAGGCCGGAGCCGGTGGCGCCGCCAAGGTATTCCAGCTGCTTGGCCAGCATGTTGCCGCTTTCCAGATCCGGCACCGCCAGGATGTCGGCGTCGCCGGCCACCGGCGAACTGATGTGCTTCACCTGTGCGGCGCGCGCGGAGATCGCGTTGTCGAAGGCGAGCGGGCCATCCAGCACGCCGCCGGTGATCTGACCGCGGTCCGCCATCTTGCACAGCGCGGCGGCGTCCAGCGTGGACGGGATGTTCGGATTCACCGTTTCCACTGCCGACAGCACCGCCACCTTGGGCTGCTTGACGCCGAGCACGCGCGCGAAGTCGATCGCGTTCTGCACGATGTCCACCTTGTCCTGCAGCGACGGCCGGATGTTCAGTGCGGCGTCGGTGATGAGCAGCGGCTTGCTGTACAGCGGTACGTCGAAACGGAACACATGCGACATGCGGCGGCCGGTGCGCAGCGCCGGCCGGGCCAGCACCGCGTGGATCATTTCGTCGGTGTGCAGGCTGCCCTTCATGAGCATGTCCACTTCGCCGGCCGCGGCCATGTCGGCCGCCTTCTCGGCGGCGGCGTGGCTGTGCGGCACGCCGAAGATCTCGGCGTGGCTCAGGTCGATGCCGGCTTCTTCGGCGAGATGGCGGATGCGTACCTCCGGGCCGACCAGCACCGGCACGATGAGGCCGTGGCGGGCCGAATCCATCGCGCCGCTGAGCGACTCCACGTCGCACGGGTGCACCACCGCGCAGCGCACCGGGGGAATGCCTTCGCCCAGCGCCAGCAGTTCGCGGAAGCGCGCTTCCGGATCGAACAGCCGGATTTCCGGTGCGCGAATGTGTTCGAGCCGCAGCTTCTGGGTCGGCGCCAGCACGCGGGCGGTGCCGTGCAGCACACGGTCACCCTTCTGGTTCACCACCTGGCAGTCCAGTTCGACCCGCTTCTTTTCCTCATCCTTGCTGAGGACGGTGGCGGTGACCGCCAGCGTGTCGCCAATGCGCACCGGCTTGGTGAAATGCAGCGCCTGATCGAGATAGATGGTGCCCGGCCCCGGGAACTGGGTGCCGAGCAGCGCGGAAATGAGCGCGCCGCCCCACATGCCGTGCGCGATCACGCCGTGGAACAGCGTGTCCTCGGCGTACTCCGGATTCAGGTGGGCCGGATTGGTGTCGCCGGACACGGCGGCGAAGGCCTGGATGTCGGCCAGCGTCAGCGTGCGCAGCAGACGGGCGCTCTGGCCGATCTGCAGCTCGTCGAAGGTGATGTTCTCTATCCACTCGGTGGTGGGGGTGTCGTGCTGTGCGGTATCCATGCGGGTCCTGGGCAGGCGTGAAGTTCGGTCAGGCGACGGCGTGACAGCCGCCATCGACATAGATGGTCTGGCCGGTCATGCCGGAGGAGGCGTCGGAGCACAGGAAGGTGCTCAGCTGCGCGATCTCTTCCAGCGTCACCAGACGGCCCAGCGGCGCCTTGCGGATGGCGCTCTCCATCAGTTCGTCGAAGGCGGCGATGCCGGAGGCGGCGCGGGTCAGTATCGGGCCGGGCGACACCGCGTGCACCCGGATGCCGCGCGGGCCCAGTTCCATCGCCATGTAGCGCACCAGCGATTCGAGCGCGGCCTTGACCGGGCCCATCAGGCCGTAATGCGGCACCGCCTCGTCCGCGCCCAGATAGGACATGGTCACCATGCTGCCGCCTGCGCTCATGTGCGGCGCGCACAGCTTGGCCAGCGTGGCGAAGCTGTGGCAGGACACTTCCATCGCGCGGGCGAAGCCGGTGCTGGAACTGTCGATCACCTGGCCATGCAGGTCTTCCAGCGGTGCCCAGGCGATCGAATGGACGACGAAGTCGATGCGGCCGAGGTGTTCGGCGGCGCGGGCGACCAGGGCTTCAAGATCGCCGGCCTTCTCGACATCGCAGGTGTGCAGCGGCGCATCGACCTGTTCGGCCAGCGGCGCGACATAGCGCACCGCTTTTTCGTTGAGGCAGGACAGCACCAGATCGGCGCCCTGATCACGGGCGGCGCGGGCGCAGCCCCAGGCGATGCTGCGGTCATTGGCGACGCCGACGATGAGGCCTTTCTTGCCGGCAAGGGGGAGAGTGGAATCTGACATGGCAGCGGGGTTCGGGCAGTTGTCGTCGAAAGGAAAGAATGATTCTAAGCGGCCGAGATTAACAAACCGCTGCTGCAATGCACACCACGCCGGACATGAGCTGCATCAAGTTTCATCGATATCCGGGACGGTGCGGAGGTCGCCGGCCGATGCAAAGAAAAAGCCCCGCAGGTGCGGGGCTTTTTCCTGTCCGGTGCGGCCTTGTGGGCCGGCCGGACTCATCGCGTGGCGAGTGATCGCTGCGGAAGCAGCGGCCGGCTCACCATCGGCTTACTGCTTGGCGTCCGCCGGCTTGTCGGCCGGTGCCGCGGGGGCAGCCGGTTCAGACGGTGCAGCCGGAGCGGCCGGTGCAGCCTGTTCGGAGTGCGATTCGACGCCGTGCTTTTCACCCGACATGTCGATGTCGCCCCCCTGGGACAGGATGAACAGGGCCAGTGCAGCAAACGCGATGAAGCCAACCACTATCTTCCACATGATTCTCAGTCCTCAGCAAAAATATCCACGTCCTTGGTTTCCTTCACGAACAGCAGACCGATCACGAAGGTGATGGCCGCGATCGTGATCGGGTACCAGAGGCCGTAGTAGATGTTGCCGTTCTGCGCCACCATCGCGAACGCGATCGTGGGCATCAGGCCACCAAACCAGCCATTGCCGATGTGATACGGCAAGCTCATCGAAGTGTAGCGGATGCGGGTCGGGAACATTTCCACCAGCGTCGCGGCGATCGGGCCGTACACCATGGTCACGTAGATCACCAGCACCGACAGGATGGCAACGATCTTCCACCAGTTGGCCGACAGCGGCTTGATCGGGTCAGCCTTGGCCGGGTAGCCGGCTGCCTTCATCGCCTCGCTCACGCCCTTCTTGAAGTCGTCGATCGCCTTCTTCGAAGCGTCGTCGAACTTGTGGCCGCCAGCGGTCAGCGTGGCGGTCGGTACGTCGATCACGGTTTCACCGATCTGCACCTTGGCGTTCTGGCCGGCGGCTTCCACCGTCTCGTAGGAGGCGGAGGCCTGCGCCAGTGCGCGCTTGGCGATGTCGCAGCTGGTGGTGAAGTCGACGTCGCGCGCGATCGGGCTGCCCTGGAAGGAGCACTGCTTCGGATCGACCGTCACCGTGATCTTGGCGGACTTCTGCGCGGCAGCCAGCTTCGGGTTGGCCGCTTCGGTCAGCGCGCCGAACAGCGGGAAGTAGGTGATCACGGCGAGCAGCAGGCCGGCCAGGATGATGGGCTTGCGGCCGATCTTGTCCGACAGCGAACCGAACACGACGAAGAAGGGCGTGCCGATGATGAGCGACACCGCGACCAGGATGTTGGCGGTCGGGCCGTCGACCTTGAGCACGTTGCTCAGGAAGAACAGCGCGTAGAACTGACCCGAGTACCACACCACGGCCTGACCGGCGACCAGGCCGACCAGCGCCAGGATGACGATCTTCAGGTTCTTCCACTGGCCGAAGGATTCGGTCAGCGGCGCCTTCGAGGTCTTGCCCTCTTCCTTCATCTTCTTGAAGGCTGGCGATTCGTTCATCGTCATCCGGATCCAGACCGAAATGGCCAGCAGCAGGATGGACACGATGAACGGCACGCGCCAGCCCCAGTCGGCGAACGCTTCTTCGCCGATGGCGGTACGGGTGCCCAGGATGACCATCAGCGACAGGAACAGGCCCAGCGTCGCGGTGGTCTGGATCCACGCGGTGTAGGCGCCGCGCTTGCCGTGCGGTGCGTGCTCGGCCACATAGGTGGCGGCACCGCCGTACTCGCCGCCGAGCGCCAGGCCCTGCAGCATGCGCAGCGCGATCAGGATGACCGGAGCGGCCACGCCGATCGACGCGTAATTGGGCAGCACGCCGACGATGAAGGTCGACAGGCCCATGATCAGGATGGTGACCAGGAAGGTGTACTTGCGGCCGATCATGTCGCCGAGGCGACCGAACACCAGCGCACCGAACGGACGGACGATGAAGCCTGCGGCAAACGCGAGCAGCGCGAAAATGAACGCCGCCGAAGGATCGAGGCCGGAGAAGAACTGCTTCGCGATGATCGCGGCCAGCGAACCGTACAGGTAAAAGTCATACCACTCGAAGACCGTACCGAGCGAAGAAGCGAAGATGACCTTCTTCTCCTCCGCGGTCATGGGGCGCGCTTTTGCCGAGCCCGCTGCAATGTTTGCTGTGGTCACTTGACACCACCTCCTCTGTTTATGATCGGTATGTGTATAGCGTCTGCAGACACTATGCGGGGCGGAGGATGAGGCGGAAAACTTACTTCTCGCTTACTTGATCCGTCAGCCTGACCGGTCCGTCGCACAAGGGTTTGCGGGCTGTGGCTTGATATTGCGATGCAATATGCACGGGCTTTGCCTCCGGCAAGGGATTGCGCACCGCTTCACGCTTTCCCGGTTCGTGCATGGTGCGGCGCGCAAGAGTACGGCGACCGTAAAAATTTTCTTTCCGGGCCTCGCCCAGCCCTGCCGCAGTGCGGCACTATTCGGCCTCGTGGCGCAGCCCTCGTCAGAAAGCGGCGCGCCTGCAGGCAATACCCCGGAGGAGCCATTCCGTGTGCCATCCCGTTCCGTCCTCGGCGCCCGCGCGCGCGACGGCGGACGCACTGTCCGCGCCGCCCGTGGCCGGCACGTCCTTCCCGCGATGATCCGCAGACCGCAGGACCGGCGCGTCGCCGCGGCGCTCGCCTTCGTCGGCCTGGTGGCCGCGACCGCGATGGCGGCCGCCGCGGCGCTGATCTTCGCCACGCTGGACCCGCCGGAGCGCGCCACGCTGGCCGAACTGGTCGGCGACCGGCTGCCGCTCGCCTTCATCGTGTGGGCGGCGGTGCTGGCGCTCGCGCTGCCGCCGCTGCGCGCCGCGCACCGCTGGCTGTTTGCCGCGCCGGCCGAACTGGCTTCCGCCGCCCGTGCGCTGGCCGAAGGCGGGCAGGTGGCGGTGCCGGTCGATCGCGGCAGCGCCGAAACCCGTGCGCTGGCGGCGGTCATCACCGAACTGTCGGCCCAGCGCAGCCGGCTGCGTGACAGCGTGGAACAGCAGGTGCAGGCCGGCGGCCGCCAGCTCGAACGCGAGCGCGCGCGGCTGGCGGCGCTGATGTCGGAGCTGGCGCAGAGCGTCGTCGTGTGCGCGCTGGATGGCCGCGTGGTGCTGTACAACCGGCGGGCGCGGGCGCTCGCCCGGTCGCTGTCCGCTGCGCCGGCCTCCTTCGGCGGCACCGAACTGCTGGGCCTCGGCCGCACCATCCACACGCTGCTGGACCGCGCGCCGGTCGAGCACGCGCTCGATTCGGTACGCGCCCGCCGCGCCGCCGGCGACGATGCCGCGTCGGCGCAGTTCGTCGTGCCCGTCCGCGGCGGTCCGCTGCTGCGGGTGCGTCTGGCCCCGCTGCCGGCCGGCGGTGGCGCGCCTGCGCAGGCGCTGGCCGGTTTCGTGCTGGTGCTGGACGACATCACCCGCGAGTACGCCGACGACTGCGCGCGCGACCAGCTGCTGCTGGATCTCGACGCCGACTGCCGTGCCACGCTGGCGCAGATGCAGGCCGCGGCCGACGCGCTGGCACGCCAGGCCGATCCGGCCGCGCAGGCGCGCGCGCTCGGCCAGATGCGCGAAGCCGGCGCCGACATGGCAGCGCGGCTGCGCGCCGTGGCCGAAAGTGCGCAGCGGGCCGCGGCCACCCGCTGGCCGCTGGAAGACATCCGTGGCGCCGATCTGATCGACGCTGCGGTCCGGCGCATCGCCGCACCGCAGTTGCGGACCGGCGAGGTCGATGGCCGGCTGTGGCTGCGTGTCGACAGTTTCGCGCTGCTGCAGGCGCTGGACTGGCTGGCCCGCCGTCTGGCCGACGAATACGACGTGCGGGTCGCCACGCTGGCGCTGTCCGCCGCGCCCGAAGGCGCGTACGCCCGGCTCGACCTGATCTGGCAGGGCCGCAGCATGAGCACCGACACCGTGATGGCCTGGCAGATGGAGGCGATGGACAGCGGCGAGCGCCGCACCCCGCTTTCGGTGCGCGACGTGATCGAGCGCCATGGCGGTGCCTTCGCGGTCGAGCGCGAGCGCGCCAGCCACCGCACGCTGTTCCGGCTGGTGCTGCCGTGCGCGCCGGCGCCGGCCGCGGAGCGCGCGCCGGACAGCGCCGGCAGCTATGACTTCGGGCTGCTCGACGTGGCCGGGGTCGATGCCGGCGCCACCGCGCTGACCGCGCTCACCTGCACCGTGTTCGACACCGAAACCACCGGGCTGGACCCGTCGGGCGGCGACGAGATCGTGCAGATCGGCGCCACCCGCATCGTACGGGGCCGGCTGCTGCGCGGCGAGAGCTTCGAGCAGCGCATCGACCCCGGGCGCCCGGTGCCGGCCGCCAGCAGCGCGGTGCACGGCCTGCGGGCCGACGACCTGCGCGGGCAGCCCGCCCTCGATGCGGTGCTGCCCGCCTTTCACGCCTATGCGCAGGACAGCGTGCTGGTCGCCCACAACGCTGCCTTCGACCTGCGCTTCATCGAACTGAAGCAGGCGCGCTGCGGTCTGCATTTCGGACAGCCAGTGCTCGACACCCTGCTGCTGTCGGCGCTGGCCCAGCCGGAACAGCCTTCGCACCGGCTGGAGGACATTGCCGCGCGTTTCGGCCTCGACACCACCGGCCGTCACAGCGCGCTCGGCGACGCGCTGCTCACCGCCGAAGTGTTCGTGCGCCTGCTGCCGCTGCTGCAGGCGCGCGGCCTGCACACGCTGGACCAGGTGCTGGCTGCCAGCCGTGCCACAGACCTCGCGAAACTGCGTTACTGACATGCCGGCGACCCTGCATCCGCACCGCCGCGCACATCGCTTCTTGACCCGGCGCAATACGCGCCGGCAGCGGCCGGCCCATGCTGTGACGCCGGTCGCTGCCTTCATTCCCCACGCATGCGGCCGCGACCCCTTGCCCGGCTGCACCGACGACGGAGCACCCTGCAGATGAAACTGGCCCTGATTACCGACATTCACGCCAACCGCGAAGCCTTCGAGGCCGTCCTCGACGAAGTGGAGCGCCACGGTGCCGACGCCCATGCGCTGCTCGGCGATTTCGTCGGCTACGGCGCCGACCCCGCCTGGGTGGTGGACCGTGTGCGCGCGCTGGTCGCTGCCGGCGCGATCGCGGTGAAGGGCAATCATGACAAGGCGGTGGTCGACGGCCCGCGTGACACCATGAACAGCGACGCGCAGCGCGCGATCGAATGGACCCGCGGCCAGCTGGACGCCGCCCAGATCGACTTTCTGGCCAAACTGCCCTACACGGTCGAGCGTCACGGCTGCCTGTTCGTGCATGCCAATGCCTACGCGCCGGAACAGTGGGAATACGTGACCGGCCGCGCCGAGGCGGTGCGCAGCCTGAACGCCACCCATGTGCGCTACACCTTCGCCGGTCACGTGCATGATCCGCAGCTGTACAACCTGTCCGGCCTGGGCAAGATCGCCGACTTCACGCCCACGCCCGGCGTGGCGATTCCGGTGGCGCCGCACCGCCAGTGGTTCGTGCTGCCCGGCTCGGCCGGCCAGCCGCGCGACGGCAATCCGGCCGCGTGCTGGGCGCTGTTCGACACGGTGCGCAGCGAACTCACCTTTCACCGCGTGCCCTACGATCACGACGAGGCGGCACGCAAGATTTCCGCCGCCGGCCTGCCGGCCCGGCTGGGCGAACGCCTGAAGGAGGGCAGCTAGTGCAGTCAGCCGACACGCCGCAGCAGCACGACGGTCCGGCACCGCGGGTGCCGCTCGCGGTCGGTCAGGTGATCGACGGTTTCCGCCTGGAAGAGCACCTGCACCAGGGCGGCATGGCCAATCTGTGGCGGGTCAGCCATCCGGATCACGCGATCCCGATGATCATGAAGATTCCGCGCATCAAGGGCGGTGAGGATCCGGCCACCATCGTCGGCTTCGAGGTCGAGCAGATGATCCTGCCGATGCTGCGCGGCGTGCACGTGCCGCAGTTCATCGCCAAGGGCGATTTCACGATGCAGCCCTACATCGTGATGGAGCACATCCCCGGCCCGTCGCTGCGGCCGCGCCTGGACGAGGCGCCGCTGCCGGTGGAGGAGGTGGCCAGCGTCGGCGTGCGGGTGGCAGCGGCGCTGCACGACCTGCACCTGCAGCACGTGATCCATCTCGACGTGAAGCCGAGCAACATCATGTTCCGGCCGGATGGCGCCGCGGTCATGGTGGATTTCGGCCTGTCTCGCCACGACCACCTGCCCGACCTGCTGGACGAGGAATTCACGCTGCCCATGGGCACCGGGCCCTACATGTCGCCGGAACAGGTGCAGTTCGTGCGCGACGAACCGCGCAGCGACCTGTTCGCGCTGGGCGTCATGCTCTACCACCTGCTGACCGGGCAGCGCCCCTTCGGCAAGCCGAACACGGTGCGCGGCCTGCGCGAGCGGCTGTACCGCGAACCGGTGCCGCCGCGCACGCTGCGGCCGGACTGCCCGCCGTGGCTGCAGGAAATCATCCTGCGCTGTCTGGAAGTCGATCCGGCCAGCCGGCACGACACCGCGGCCCAGCTCGCTTTCGACCTCGGCCATCCGGATCAGGTGAAGCTCACCGCGCGCGCAGAGCGCAGCTCGACCGGCGGCCGCTTCGACACCTTCAGGCGCTGGTTCGCCGCGGTCGGCAACGAGCCGAAGGAGCGCGGCACCGCCAGCACCCACGTCACCCGCCACAGCATCATCATGGTGGCGGTCGATGTCGCCGGCGCCTCGCCCGGCCTGATGCAGACCATGCGTGACACGCTCGAGCGCATGCTGCGCACCGAGCGTTCGGTGCGCGTTGCCTGTGTCACCGTCATGCGGACCCGCCGGGTGGGCATGGACGAACTGACCGACAAGGACGGCGAAAGCATCCACGTGAAACGGCTGGTGCAGCTCAAGCACTGGGCGCGACCGCTGGTGCAGTCGCTCGGTCTGGACGACCCGGCGCGCGGTGCCGGCGTCACCTACCAGGTGCTGGAAGCGCCGGACCCGGCGTCGGCCATCGTCGAGTTCGCGCGCCGCAACGCGATCGACCACATCGTCATGGGGGCGCGCAGCAGTTCGGCAGTGCGCCGCTTCCTCGGCAGCGTGTCGGCGCGGGTGGTGGCGGAATCCGACTGCACGGTCACGGTGGTGCGCGAAGTGGCCGGACGCGAAGCCGGCTGACGCGCACCGCAGCGGCTCAGCCGGCCAGATCCAGCGTATCGCCCACCCGCAGCACGCCGTCGCCCACCACCTCCAGATAGATGCCGAGGTCGCGGTGGCCGTAGCGTTCCATCATCGTGGCGGGAATGGTCATGTCGCGCTGCGCGGAGAGCGGATTGACGCCGGTGGCCGCGCAGCGCGGCGTGCGCATGACCGCGCGCAGCTTCACCTCGCCGATGCTCAGTTCGCGGTCCAGCCAGCCGGCTTCGCTCCACGGTTCGGCACCGTCGATGTAGAGGTTGGCGCGGAAGCGCATCGGATCGATGTCCACCCCCCATTCCTCGCTCATGCGGCGCACGGTCGCCAGATTGATCAGCGATACCGCATTCATCATGCTGTGCGACAGCACGCTCACGTCGGTGAAGCGGAAGCCCTCGCCGGCGACGAAGGCCGGTGGCGCCTCGAAGCGGGCGCCGAGGTGGCGGGCGACGAAACCGGCGAAGCGGTCGCAGGCGGCAGCATCGTCGAGGTCGATGTCCAGCGCGCCGCCGTCCGGCGTGCGCACGGTCAGGCGCCGGCCGTCCTCGTCCACGTGCGTGGTGAGCGCGGCCAGCGCCGGGTGGTCCATCAGCGCGATGAAATCGGTTTTCGGCCGCGGCTGGTAGCGCCCGGCGTCGAAGTCCCAGCTGCCGTTGGTGAGTGCGTACATGCGGTCCAGCGGCAGGCCTTCGCCGGCGCGCAGGGTGACCCGGTCCAGCGGCTCGGCGGACAGGCCCTTGAGCGGATATCGATAGAGCTGACGAAGCGTGATCATGGCGGTGCGGATGAGAAGGTCGGGTCCGCGCATGCTGTGTGTGGCCTGCGGCGGCGGCAATAAGTCGTTCACCGGAGGCCGGACCATACTTGCTTGAAAAACAATATATCTAGAGATATATTGTTGCCATGGACGACCCGACCCTCGACGACCTGCGCACTTCCGCCTCGCGTGCCTGCGCGCTGCTACGCGTGCTGGCGCACGAGGACAGGCTGGTGCTGCTGTGCCGGCTGGCGCAGGGCGAACACACGGTGGGGGAACTGGAAGCCGCGCTGGGCATCGTGCAGCCCACGCTGTCGCAGCAGCTCGGCGTGCTGCGCCGCGAAGGTCTGGTCGATACCCGGCGCGACGGCAAGTACATCCATTACCGCATCGCCAGTGACGACGCGCTGGCCCTGATGCAGACCCTGCACGCGCGCTTCTGCGCGTAACCCCCTTCTGACGGAGACAGACGATGAATATCGCATGGGACGCCTTCACGCCCTGGGCCTCGCTGGCCGGTGGCGCGCTGATCGGGCTGTCGGCCGCGCTGCTGATCCTGGGCAGCGGGCGGGTGGCGGGCATCAGCGGCATCGTCGGCGGGCTGCTGAAACCGGGCGGACCGGAACTGCCGTGGCGGCTGGCTTTTCTGGTGGGCCTGATCGGCGCACCGCTGGTGTGGGGTCTGTTCGCGGCGCCACCCGAGGCGCAGCCGGTGGCCGGGACCGGCACCCTGGTGCTGGCCGGCCTGCTGGTCGGCGTCGGCACCCGCTATGGCGCCGGCTGCACCAGCGGTCACGGCGTGTGCGGCCTGTCGCGGCTGTCGCCGCGCTCGCTGGTGGCCACGCTGTCCTTCATGGCGGCCGGCTTCGTCACCGTCTATGTCGTCCGTCACCTGATCGGAGGCTGAACATGCAGGCATTGATCGCACTCGTGGCCGGGCTGGTGTTCGGCGTCGGCCTGCTGCTGTCGGGCATGGCCAATCCGGCCAAGGTGGCCGGTTTTCTTGATCTCGCAGGCAGCTGGGATCCGTCGCTCGCGCTGGTGATGGGCGGCGCGATCGCGGTGGCGCTGCCGGCCTTCACGCTGGCGAAGAAGCGCAGCCGCGCCTGGGCCGGCTGCGCGCTCACGCTGCCGACCGCGAACCGGATCGACGCGCCGCTGGTGCTGGGCAGTCTGGCCTTCGGCGCCGGCTGGGGACTGGCCGGCTACTGCCCGGGCCCGGCGCTGGTGTCGCTGGGCATGGGTTCGGCGCCGGCCGGGGTGTTCGTGCTTGCCATGCTCGCGGGCATGGGGGCGCACGCGTGGCTTACGCGGTCGCGGGCGTGAGCAGGTAGTCGAACAGCGCGCGCACGCTGCGGATCTGGTCGCCGAAAGGCAGGGCGCCGCGGCCGCGGAAGAACAGGCCGGTCTTCAGGTCGCCCTTCAGCGCGGCGGCCAGCTGGTGGTCGATGCAGAACTGGCCCCAGCCGATCAGGCCGTCGCGCAGCCCGCACTGGGCCAGGCAGTCGAAGCTCTTGGCGCAGCGCGCCTTCACATGGGCCACCGCCTGCGTGCGGTCGATCAGCGACAGGTATTTCTGCAGCCAGGGTGTGCGCACCGCGCGTGCCGGCAGACCGGCCACGCTGGTGAACTCGACCAGATCCTCGTCGCGTGCGGTGGCCAGCACCTGCTTGAAGGCGGTGTCGGCGTCGCATTCCTCGGTCACCGCGAAAGCGGTGCCGAACTGCACCGCCGCGGCGCCCAGTGCCTGCATGCGGCGGATGTCCTGGTGGCTGCGCAGGCCGCCGGCGACGATGACCGGTACCTGGCCTTCGAGACCGGCCTTCCGGAGCACCTCCAGCGTCTCCGGCACCACGCGCTCGAAATCGAAGCGCGGGTCCTGGGTGTCGGCCACCTTGGCCGCGCCCAGATGGCCAGCCGCCCAGCCCGGATGTTCCAGCACCACCGCGTCCGGCATGCGCTGCTTGCGCTCCCACTTGCGCAAAATGAGCTGCACGCCGCGCGCGTCCGACAGGATGGGGATGAGCGCCGCCTTCGGGTGTTCGCGCGCGAGGTCAGGCAGGTCCAGCGGCAGGCCGGCGCCGACCACCACCGCATCGATGCCCGCCTGCAGCGCGGTCTTCACGTGTTCCGCGTAGGCACTGACTGCACGCATCACGTTCACCGCCAGCAGGCCGCGGCCGCCGGCGAGGGTTTTCGCGGCGGCGATTTCCCGACGCAGCGCCTCTTCGTTGGCAGCGTCGATTTCGCGCTTGGCTTCTTCGCCGCGCAGACCGCGGGTGCGCTCCATCAGGTCGGGGTGATGCCGGCGCAGGTCGACCGACGAAATCGTGCCGACGCCGCCCTGCAGCGCCACGTTGCCGGCCAGCCGGTGAGCCGACACGCCGACGCCCATGCCGCCCTGGACGATGGGCAGCAGCGTGCGTCCGGCCAGCCGCAGCGGCTGCAGGCCGCTGCGGGCAAACAGATCGGAATCGGGGTGCAGCGGGGCGGCCGCCGACAGGGCGCCGGATTCAGGCTGGGAATGCATCATGACGGAGCGGACCGGGTGCGCGGAGGGCGTCACGATAGCCGTCGGTTCCGGCGCCCGGCTTGAGCGAGGTCAAGCTGACGGAACAACGCGGCGGACCGCCGTAAACGACAGGTGCCCACCCGTACGAAGCCGGGTGGGCACCTGTGTCAGCGGGGTGTCAGACGATCAGCCGAGGCGACGCCGTGCGGCCAGACCGATCAGACCGAGACCGGCCAGCAGCATGGCGTATGTTTCCGGCTCCGGCACCGGCGCCAGGCGGAACACCGACGTGGTGCTCGACACTTCGTTCGAGAAGGCGATGTAGGCGTAGCCATCCAGCACATAGCCTTCCAGGCCTTCCGGCGCCATGTCGCCATCCGACTTCAGCATGCGCACGAAGGTGGTGTGTGCGGGGTCGGTGATGTCGAACACCGCGAGCGCGGCGACGCGGCTGCCGACGGCGGCGTCGTCATTGTTGTAGGCGGTGCGCTCAAGGCCGACGAAGGCAAAGCTGCGGTCGCCGATGGTCATCACTTCGACGCTTTCCGGCTCCACACCCTTGTCGCGGCTGCGAGCGTCGTTGTAGATGCCCAGCGTCATCGCTTCGCGGTCGAGGATTTCGCCGCTGTCGTAAATGATCGTGCCGTCGGTCGCGCGGATCGAGAACGAACGGCCGCCGGCGGCGTACAGATTGCCGGTCGACGAATCGGTGTTGGACACGCGCAGATTGGTCAGCGTACCGGTGGCGCCCAGCGAACTGGCGGCCGAACGGTCACCGTCGTCCTCGCGAAAGTCGCCTTCGTTGGCGAGCAGCACATAGGTCTGGCCGTTGCGCTCATACACCGCCATGCCGTCCGGCATGTACAGGCCCTTCACGTTCGGCGAAATCAGGTCGTAGCCGCTGGTACCGGTCTTGTTGCCGTTGTTCAGCGGGTCGATGCGGTTGCCCGGCAGGCTGAAATCCTTGGCGCCGAGGCCGATCACGCTCTCGAACCGGCCGGTCTGCAGGTTCAGCACGCCCATCGCGTTGGCTTCCTGCAGCGACACGTAGGCCTGGGTGCCGGCCGCATTCACCGCGATGTATTCCGGCTCGAAGTCCATGCCGGTATTGCTGCGGATGTGGCTGCCGGTCTGCGCCACGCCGGCCAGCGTGGCGGTGGCGCTGACGCTGCGGGTGTTCATGTCGATGATGCTCACGCTGCCGACCGGGTCGTTCGGCGCGGCACCATAGACGCGCGGCACGGTGGTGCCGATGCGGCTGCCGTAGGTGTTCGGCGTGGCTTCGTTGGCGACCAGCAGCTTGCTGCCGTCCTTGGTGAAGGTGAGCATGTCGGGCAGGGCGCCGACGGTGATGCTGTTCACGCCGCTGGCCAGTGCGCGGGTGTGGGTGTCGAACAGCTTGACCACGCCCGGCTGGGTGCGGTCAGCCGTGTTCTCGATGGCAAAGGCGGCGATGCCGTTATGGACCGACACGCTGTTGATGGCGCCCCAGGGCGACACGTCGATGCGCTGCAGGAAGCTGCCGGTGGCCGCGTCGAGCACGTCCACACCGCTGACGCCGGCCACCCACAGGGTTTTCGTGGCGCTGTCGAAGCTGACGATTTCCGACAGGAAGCCGTTGCTGGCGCTGTGCTGGAAGGTCCAGGCCTTGCTGGCGTCGTCGATCAGGCTGGCGGCGGAGGCCGGCACGGCGGCCGACAGGGCGGCGGCCATGGCGGCCGCGAGCAGGTTCTTTTTCATCGTTGTGCAGTCCGGTGGGTTCAATGACGCGCACCGTCCCCGCCGCTGCGGGGCGATGCATGACGTCATGAAAACCGGGCTGCGTTACGAACACGTTACCGCCGGATGACACGTCATCAAGGTGCCATCCGGCTGCAATGCCGCGCCGGCCTGCCGGGTGACCGCCTACCCTGCGCGGGCGTAGTCCGAAAGCGGCGGGCAGGTGCAGATCAGGTTGCGGTCGCCCGCCACGTTGTCCACCCGCGCCACCGGCGGCCAGTACTTGTCGCGGTCCACCGATTCGCTCGGGAAGAAGGCGGCGCGACGGCTGTAGGGCCGCGTCCATTCATCCGCGATCAGCAGCTCGTGCGTGTGCGGCGCGTGCTTGAGCAGATTGTTCTCGCGGTCGGCACGGCCGGCCTCGATGTCGGCGATCTCGGCGCGGATGGCGATCATCGCGTCGCAGAAGCGGTCGATCTCGGCGCGGTTCTCGCTCTCGGTCGGCTCGATCATCAGCGTGCCGGCCACCGGGAAGGACACGGTCGGCGCGTGGAAGCCGTAGTCCATCAGCCGCTTGGCCACGTCTTCCACGGTGACGCCGCTGGCGTCCTTCAGCGGCCGCAGATCGACGATGCACTCGTGCGCGACCCGGCCGTGCTTGCCGGTGTAGAGCACCGGGTAGTACGGCGAAAGCTTCTGCGCAATGTAGTTGGCGTTCAGTATCGCCACCTGGGTCGCGCGCTTCAGGCCGGCCGCGCCCATCAGCGCGATGTAGGCCCACACGATGGGCAGGATGCTGGCCGAACCCCAGGGCGCCGCGGACACGGTACCGATGGTGCCGGCCGGGCCGGCCACCGGATTCACGCCCTGCACCACCGGGTGGTCCGGCAGGAAGGGCGCGAGGTGCGGCGCCACGCCGATCGGGCCCATGCCCGGGCCGCCGCCGCCGTGCGGAATGCAGAAGGTCTTGTGCAGGTTCAGGTGGCACACGTCGAAGCCGATGTCGCCCGGACGCACCAGACCCACCATGGCGTTCATGTTGGCGCCGTCCATGTAGACCTGGCCGCCGTGCGCGTGGATCAGCGCGCAGATGTCGCGCACGCCTTCCTCGAACACGCCGTGGGTGGACGGATAGGTCATCATCAGCGCGGCCAGACGGTCGGCGTGCTGTGCCGCCTTGGCCTTCAGGTCGGCGAAGTCGACATTGCCCAGCGTGTCGCAGGCGACGACGACGACTTCCATGCCGGCCAGCACCGCGCTCGCCGGATTGGTGCCGTGCGCCGACGCCGGGATCAGGCACACGTTGCGGTGACCTTCGCCGCGGGTCTGGTGGTACTTGCGTATCACCAGCAGGCCGGCGTACTCACCCTGCGAGCCGGCATTCGGCTGGAAGGACATCGCCGCGAAGCCGGTGATTTCGCACAGCCGCTCTTCCAGTTCCTCGAACAGCTGCTGGTAGCCCTGCGCCTGTTCCAGCGGCACGAAGGGGTGGAGTGCCGCGAACAGCCGGTAGGTGACCGGCGTCATTTCGGTGGTGGAGTTCAGCTTCATCGTGCACGAGCCGAGCGGAATCATCGAGCGGTCGAGTGCGATGTCACGCGCGGCCAGCCGGCGCATGTAGCGCATCATTTCGGTTTCCGAGTGATAGCGCTGGAACACCGGATGGGTGAGGATGGCCGACTCGCGGCGCAGTCCGTCCGGAATGCAGTCGGCCACCAGGGTGTCCATCTCGGCCAGGTCGAGCACGCTGTCGGCGCGGGTGGCGAAACAGCCGAGCAGCCGCTTCAGTTCGCTGCGGCGCGACGTTTCGTCGAAGGCCGCCGACAGCCGGTCGGCGTCGATCACGTGCATGTTGAAGCCGGCTTCGCGCGCCCGTGCCGCAATGCGGCGGGCGATGCCCGGGACGCGCACCTGCACGGTATCGAAGAAGGCGTCGTGTACCACCTCGAAGCCCAGGTCGCGCAGGCCGCGGGCGAACAGCACCGCCATCCGGTGCACCCGCTCGGCGATCGTGCGCAGGCCCTTGGGGCCGTGATACACCGCGTAGAAGGAGGCGATCACCGCCAGCAGCACCTGCGCGGTGCAGATGTTGCTGTTCGCCTTCTCGCGGCGGATGTGCTGTTCGCGGGTCTGCAGCGCCATGCGCAGCGCCGGCTTGCCCTGTGCGTCGGTCGATACGCCGATGATGCGGCCCGGCATCTGCCGCTTGTGTTCGTCGCGGCAGGCGAAGAAGGCGGCGTGCGGGCCGCCGTAGCCCATCGGCACGCCGAAGCGCTGGGCGCTGCCGAACACGATGTCGGCGCCACCGCCCGCGTCGCCCATCGCGCCCGGTTCCTTCAGCAGCACCAGCGCCAGCGGGTCGGCCGCCACCGCGGACAGCGCACCGGTGGCGCGCGCCGCGGCAATCACCGGCGACGGATCGCGCAGCCGGCCGCTCGAGCCCGGATAGCTCACCAGTACGCCGAAGTATTCATCTTCGATGCCGGCCCACGGATCGCCCACCACCACCTCGATGCCCAGCGGTTCGGCGCGGGTGCGCACCACGGCCAGCGTCTGCGGATGGGTGTCTGCATCGACCACGAAACGCGGCGTCTTCACCTTGGAAATGCGGTGCGCCATGGTCATCGCCTCGGCCGCGGCGGTGGCCTCGTCCAGCAGCGAGGCATTGGCCACCGGCAGGCCGGTCAGGTCGATCACCATCTGCTGGAAGTTCAGCAGCGCTTCCAGCCGTCCCTGGGAAATCTCGGCCTGGTAAGGCGTGTAGGCGGTGTACCAGCTCGGGTTTTCAAGCACGTTGCGCTTGATGACATTGGGCGTAATGGTGTCGTAGTAGCCCATGCCGATCAGGCTGGTGTGCAGTTCGTTGCGCGCGAACATGCGGCGCAGCGCGTCATCGACCACGCGTTCGGAACGCGGCGCCGGCAGGTTCAGCGGTGCGTCGAGCTGGATGTCGGCGGGAATGGTCTGGGCGATCAGCTCGTCCAGGCTGGCGACGTCGAGTGCGGCCAGCATGACCGCGAGGTCGCGTTCGTCCGGGCCGATGTGCCGGCGGATGAAATCGCCGCGGTCTTCCAGTGCTTCGAGGGAGGGACGCTTGTCCATGGTTCAACAGTCCTTTCCGGGTCGCTTTTGGCGCACCCTGTTTGAAGGTACCGGTCCGATGTCATGTCGACGTCGTGACCGGAGTCGAGGTTCAGCGTTTGAAGCTGGGTGTCTGCGATGCGTTCTGCGTATCTATCTGCGATAGCGGTTGGGTACGAATGGAAAGGCGGTGAGGGCGGCCGCCACTTTCTGGCCGCGCGAGTCGATGAACAGCGGCGTGCCGGCGTCCTTTGCCGCACGGGCGATCGAGGCCATCGCGATCGGCCGGCCCAGCGTCGGGCTGTGGTTGCCGCTGGTGATGACGCCCAGTTCGCGGCCTTCCGCATCGACGATGCGGGCGCCGGCCCGCTGCGGCGCGCGGCCGTCCGGCAGCAGCGCGACACGCACCTTTGCCGGCGGCGCGGCGAATTCGGCCAGGATGATGTCCGCGCCGGGAAAGCCGCCCGCGCGCGGGCCGCCGTGACGGCGCGCCGGCGCGACCGCCCAGCCTATCGAGGCGGACACCGGCGTCGTGCCGTCATCAATGTCGTTGCCGTACAGGCACATGCCGGCTTCCAGCCGCAGCGTGTCGCGCGCGCCGAGGCCGATCCAGCGCACCTGCGGGTGTTCGAGCAGGCGCGCGGCGAAGGCCGGGGCCGCGGCGGCCGGCAGCGAAATTTCGAAGCCGTCCTCGCCGGTGTAGCCAGAACGGCTGAGCCGCAGCCCGCCGGCAACCGCGTCCGGGTACTCACGCACGTCGAGAAAGCGCAGACCGGCCACATCGGCCAGCGGCTGCAGCACCGCTTCGGCCTGCGGGCCCTGCAGCGCCAGCAGCGCACGGTCTTCATGCAGCGTCACGCTGCAGTCGGCGCCCGGCGGGTGGGCGGCGAACTGCGCCTGCACCTGGGCCAGACGGGCGGCGTTGCACACCACATGGAACACCGGCCCGACCTTCTGGATCATCAGGTCGTCGATGATGCCGCCGGCGTCATTGGTCAGCAGCGCATAGGTCTGGCGGCCGTCAGGCAGCGCGACCAGGTCGGCGGTGGTGAGCGATTCCAGCCAGGCGCAGGCGCCCGGACCGGACACTTCGATCTGCCCCATATGGGACACGTCGAACAGGCCGGCGTGGGTGCGGGTGTGGAGATGTTCCTGCAGGATGCCCGGTACGTACTGGATGGGCATGTCCCAGCCGGCGAAGGTGACCATCTTGGCGCCGGCGGCGAGGTGCAGCGGGTGGAGCGGGGTGCGGCGCAGCGCCGCGGTGTTCGGGGTGTCCATTTCGGAATCCTTTCCAGCGCCGCAGCCGGAGGGTGACCGGTGAAGCGCATTGTGCCGGCACGCCGGGTGGGCGGGCCGAGGGCGCGCATGATGCCATGCAATAGACCACGGAATGGCGAGACGGTTGTGTCCCTGTTGCATCCGGACGACGCCGGCCCTGTGCCGGCCGCCGGTACAGACCGGGCGGACACCGGAGCGGGCAGGCGATCCAGGTCAAGCCGCTGATGCACTGCGTCACGGTACAATCGCGGCTTCTTTGAGGGGATGGACACATGGATATCGAACAGGCGCGCTTCAATATGGTTGAACAGCAGATCCGGCCGTGGGATGTGCTGGAGCAGGAGGTGCTCGACCTGCTGTTCGTCGTGAAGCGCGAAACCTTCGTGCCGGCGCCGCTGCGCCAGCTCGCCTTCGTCGATACCGCGATTCCGCTGGGCCACGGCGCCGCCATGCTCGAACCCAAGATCGAGGCACGCGTGCTTCAGGAGCTGAAGCTGAAAAGCACCGACACCGTGCTCGAGATCGGTACCGGTTCCGGCTACATGGCGGCGCTGCTCGGTGCCCGTGCGAGCCAGGTGACGACGGTGGAGATCGAACCGGCGCTGGCCGACATGGCCCGCCAGAATCTGGCGGCCGCCGGCGCGCTGAACGTGCGGGTCGAGGTCGGTGACGCGGCGCAGGGCTGGCCGACGCACGCGCCGTACGACGTCATCGTGGTGTCCGGCGCGCTGCCGGTGCTGCCGCAGGAGCTGGTTGCCCAGCTGCGTCCGGGCGGCCGCATGGTCGCCTTCATCGGCGAAGCGCCGGTCATGAACTGCGTGCTGGTGAAGCTGAACGCAGACGGCACCCAGTCGCAGGAAACGCTGTTCGAAACCGTGGTGCCGACGCTGCGCAACGCGCGTGGCGGCCAGCGCTTCGTCTTCTGAGGACGCCGCCATGCAGCAGTTGTCGGTGACCGACCTGGCCGCCTGGCTTGCCGATGGCAGCCGTGAACAGCCCCAGGTCCTGGATGTGCGTGAAGAGCAGGAATGGGCCATCTGCCGCATCGAGGGCAGCCAGCTCATGCCGATGAACACCGTGCCGTCGCGGCTGCAGGATCTCGATCCGGAGCGGCCGCTGGTGTGCGTCTGCCACCACGGCGGCCGTTCGATGCAGGTCGCCATCTTTCTCGAGCGCAATGGTTTTCCCGACATCTACAACCTGAGCGGCGGGGTGGATGCCTGGGCGCTCGAGGTCGATCCCAAGATGGCGCGCTACTGACCGGGCACACGATCCGCCATGCGTTTTCCGAACAAGGCCCTGCTGCTGGCGCTGGGGCTGGCGGGCGCGCTGTCGCCGGCCGTACATGCCGCTGACAGCCTCATCGACGTGGCGCGCGCCGCGCTGGCCAACGACGCCCAGTTCCAGGCGGCCCGCGCACAGCGCGAAGCCAGCGCCGAAAAGCTGCCACAGGCACGCGCCGGTCTGCTGCCCAGCGTCACGCTAAACGGCACCACCCAGTGGAATGATGTCGAGGTGCGGGCGCCGGTCGATCGCACCACCCAGTACAACTCGCACAACTTCGGCGTGCAGCTCACCCAGCCGCTGTTCCGCTGGGGCAACTGGGTGCAGTTCGAACAGGGCAGGCTGCAGGTGGCGGCCGCCGACGCCCAGCTCGCGCTGGCACGGCAGGACGTGCTGCTGCGTGCCGCCCAGGCCTATTTCGACCTGCTCTACGCGCAGGATGTGCTCACCTCCATCCTGGCGCAGAAGATCGCCGCCGCCGAACAGCTGGAACTGGCGCGGCGCAGCTTCGAAGTGGGTACGGTCACGATTACTGACGTGCACGAGGCGCAGTCGCGCTTCGATCTTGCCGGTGCGCAGGAAATCGCGGCGCGCAGCGACATCGAGGTGAAGCGGCACGCGCTGGCGGTGATCACCGGCCGGGTGCCGGACGCGCTGCGCGGCCTGCGGCCGGACGTGATCGTGTCGCTGCCGCAGCCGGCCCGGATGGAAGACTGGGTCGAGCGCGCGCAGACCGAAAGCCTGTCGGTGCTGGCGCAGCAGGCCAATCAGGAGATCGCCCGGCGCGAGATAGAGCGCCAGCGCGCAGGTCATTACCCCTCGGTCGATCTGGTGGCCACCTATGGCCAGAACAAGACGGTGATCACCTTCGCCGGGGCGCCGCTGAACAATGAAACCACCACCGGCACGGTCGGCGTGCAGGTGTCGGTGCCGCTGTTCCAGGGCCTGGGGCAGGAGTCGCGCGTGCGGGAATCCGCGCATCTGCTCGACCGCGCCAGCGCCGATCTGGATTTCGCGCGTCGCAGCTCGGCGCAGCAGGCGCGTCAGGCCTGGCTGGGCGTGGCCAACGGCATCGCCCAGACCGCCGCACTGCGTGCCGCCCAGGTATCGTCGCAGTCCTCGCTGGACGCCAACAGGCTGGGGTACGAGGTCGGTGTGCGCATCAACATCGATGTGCTGAATGCCCAGCAGCAGCTCTATCTGACCCGTCGGGATCTGGCGAAAGCGCGCTACGACACGCTGCTGGCGCAGCTGCGGCTCAAGGCCGCCGCCGGCCAGCTGGCCGAACCCGAAATCGAGGCGGTGAACGGCCTGCTCGAATAGCGCCGTTCGCCGGCTGCCGCCCCGGCGGGCGTGGTGGCTCAGCCCAGCGCCGCGATCACCTCGGGCGGTGCCTGCACCAGTTCGATCAGCACGCCTTCTCCGCTGAGCGGAAAGTCGCCATTGCCCTTGGGGTGGATGAACACGATGTCGTGACCGGCCGCGCCGCGGCGGATGCCGCCCGGCGTGAAGCGCATGCCCTGCGCGGTCAGCCATTCGACCGCCTTCGGCAGATCGTCCACCCACAGCCCGATGTGGTTCAGCGGCGGTTCGTCCACACGCGGCTTCTTCGCCGGATCCAGCGGCTGCATCAGGTCCACCTCGACCCGATGTGCGCCGCTGCCCAGCACCGCGATGTCCTCGACCACGTTTTCGCGCTCCGACGTGAAATCGCCTTCCAGACCGAGGCCGAACAGATCCACCCACAGGCGGCGCAGCTTCATCCGGTCCGGACCGCCGATGGCGATCTGCTGCAGGCCGAGGATGCGGAAAGGACGGCTCATGGGTTCACTCCTGTTGTGCGACGGTAAGACCGGATCATCATGACGATGCCGACGAGAATCATGGGCAGGCTCAGCCACTGGCCCATCGACAGCCCGCCGGCCAGCAGACCGAGGAAGTCGTCCGGCTCGCGGCCGAATTCGGCGAGGAAACGGAAGCCGCCGTAGCCGATCAGGAACATCGCGCTGACTGCGGCCAGCGGCCGCGGCCGGCGGGAGAACCACCACAGCAGCACGAACAGCCCCAGCCCCTCGCCAGCGAACTGGTAGAGCTGGGACGGGTGGCGCGGCAGCATGTCCACGGTCGGAAAAATCATGGCCCAGGGCACGTCGGTCACCCGGCCCACCAGTTCGGCATTCAGGAAATTGCCGATGCGGCCGGCGGCCAGTCCCAGCGGCACCAGCGGGGCGATGAAGTCGGTCAGCTGGAAGAAGCGCCAGTTGGCGCGGCGCGCGAACAGCGCGGCCGCGATCAGTACGCCGAGGAAGCCGCCGTGGAAGCTCATGCCGCCGGACCAGATGGCCGGAATCTCGGTCCAGTGTTCGAGGTAGTAGGCCGGCTTGTAGAACAGCACATAGCCCAGCCGGCCGCCGAGCACCACGCCCAGCACGCCGTAGAAGAGCAGGTCGTCGATCTGCTTCGCGTCCAGCGTAGCCACGCCCTGCGCCGCCAGCCGCTTCGCGTGGGCACGGCCCAGCAGCATGAAGGCGACGAAGGCGACCAGATACATGAGCCCGTACCAGCGCACGGCCAGCGGACCGAGTTCGAAGGCGATCGGGGAAATGGTGGGGTGGATCAGGTAATCGTGTACAGGCACGGCGGGCAGGGCAGGCGGGGGCCTGAAGTAGGAACACCAGCCGGACAGTTTACCGTCAAGCCGTCGGCCGGGTCGCTCAGCCGTTGCAGGGAATGGAAAACCGCTCGTCCATCAGGGCCTTGCGCTGTGCCCGGAAGTGCTCCAGTTCCGGAATGCCCAGCGGCTGCCGGGTGGCGGCGTCGATCCGGCGTACGGTTTCGTCGATCGCTGCGCAGCGGGCGTCGTGCGCGCGGGCCGGCGATGCGGCCGCGCTGCGCACCGGCTGGTTGGCCGCATGCCGGGCACGCTCCGCCTGCACCTGCGCCAGCTGTTCGGCATAGCTGCGGTCCGGCGACAGGCCGGCCGAGGCGGGTGCCACGGCCAGCGCTTCCGCCTGCGCGCCGCAGGGATGGTCCGCATAGACGGTACGGCCGTTCTCGCGACACCTGTAGATGCCGGAGGGCGCAGGGCCGGTTGTGGCGAGAGGGCGCTCCGGGAGCCGCTCCAGGCGGCGTGCGTCCGGCTTCGGCTGCGGCGTCAGGGCTGGGCCGGCCTGAGGCGATGGCGTCGTGCGCGGCGCTGCCGCCCGGACGTCGGGGCGCGGCGCAACCGGCGCGGGGGCCAGCAGCCTGCCCAGGCCGAGCAGCCCGCCGCCCACGATGAGCAGCGCGCCGACCAGTGACAGGGCCGACAGCAGCGTGTGTCTTTCCCCGGCGGGGCGGCGGCGTGCCATGGCGGACTCCGAGACGGATTCCGCCGGATTCTAGAACCCTGTCATTGAAATCCGGGGCACATCGTTCGCATGGACGAGCGGCTCATGCCCGGGCGCCGAACAGCGCGGTGCCCACCCGCACGATGGTCGCTCCTTCGGCGATGGCGGCTTCGAGGTCCTGCGACATGCCCATGGACAGCGTGTCCAGGTGGTGGCCGCGCGCGTTCAGATCGTCCATGAGCTGCCGCACATGTGCGAAGCGGCTGCGCTGGAGGGTGACGTCGTCGGTCGGTTCGGGGATGGCCATCAGGCCGCGCAGCACGAGGCGGGGCAGGGCGGCGACCGCGTCGGCCAGCGCCGGCAGTTCCGCCGGCGCGACGCCGCTCTTCGACTCTTCGCCGCTCACGTTCACCTGCAGACAGATGTTCAGCGGCGGCCGGTGCGGGTCGCGCTGTTCCGACAGCCTAGCCGCGATCTTCTCGCGGTCGATCGAGTGCACCCAGTCAAAGCAGCCGGCCACCGGGCGCGTCTTGTTGCTCTGGATCGGACCGATGAAATGCCATTCCAGCTCAAGACCGGCCGCTTCCAGCCGTTGAGCCTTGTCGCATCCTTCCTGCACGTAGTTCTCGCCGAAGGCGCGCTGCCCGGCAGCATGGGCGGCGATGATGTCGGCGTCCGGCTTGGTCTTGCTCACCGCCAGCAGCGTAATGCCGGCAGGGTCGCGGCCGCAGGCGCGGGCGGCTTGTTCGATACGGTGCCGAATTGCTTGCAGGTTGTCTGAAATGCTCATCATAATGCCCTGAATTTCTTCAAATTATAGGCGTGTCCGGCATGGCCGGAAGCGCGCCCCGGCTGCCCGCTCAACGTTTCCGAGGTCTCCATGGACATCACCGAACTGCTCGCGTTTTCCGTCAAGAACAAGGCGTCCGATCTTCACCTGTCCGCCGGTCTGCCGCCGATGATCCGGGTGCATGGGGATGTGCGCCGGATCAATCTGCCGCCGATGGAGCACAAGGACGTGCACGGCATGATCTACGACATCATGAACGACACCCAGCGCAAGGTGTATGAGGAGCACCTCGAGTGCGACTTCTCGTTCGCGGTGCCCAATCTGGCGCGCTTCCGGGTCAATGCCTTCGTGCAGAACCGCGGCGCGGGCGCGGTGTTCCGGACCATTCCGTCCAAGGTGCTCACGCTGGAGGACCTGAAGGCGCCGAAGATTTTCCAGGACATCGCGAACACGCCGCGCGGCATCGTGCTGGTGACCGGCCCGACCGGCTCCGGCAAGTCGACCACGCTGGCGGCGATGGTCGATTACATCAACGAGAACGAGTACGGCCACATCCTGACGGTCGAGGATCCGATCGAATTCGTGCATGAGTCCAAGCGCTGCCTGATCAACCAGCGCGAGGTCGGTCCGCACACGCTCAGTTTCTCGAACGCGCTGCGCTCGGCGCTGCGGGAGGATCCGGACGTGATCCTGGTGGGTGAAATGCGCGACCTCGAAACGATACGTCTGGCGCTGACCGCGGCCGAAACCGGCCACCTGGTGTTCGGCACGCTGCACACCTCCAGCGCCGCGAAAACCATCGACCGTATCGTCGACGTGTTCCCCGCGGAAGAGAAGGAAATGGTGCGGGCCATGCTGTCCGAATCGCTGCGCGCGGTCATTTCGCAGACGCTGCTGAAAACCAAGGACGGCAACGGTCGGGTGGCGGCTCATGAAATCATGGTCGGCTCGCCTGCGATCCGTAACCTGATCCGCGAGAACAAGATCGCGCAGATGTATTCCGCCATCCAGACCGGCCAGAGCATGGGCATGCAGACGCTGGACCAGAACCTCCAGGAACTGGTGCGCCGCAACGTCATTTCGCCGGCCGAAGCGCGCACCCGCGCGCAAAACAAGGACATGTTCGCAGGCTGAGCCCGCGCCGTCCCGCTACACTGAAAACCCGAGACGCGGAGAGCGCAGATGGAAAGAGATCAGGCCCTCAAATTCATGTACGACCTGCTGCGCCTGATGGTGACCAAGCGCGGGTCTGACCTGTTCGTGACCGCCGGCTTTCCGCCGGCGATCAAGGTGGATGGCCGCATCGTGCCGCAGTCCAACCAGTCGCTCACGCCGCAGCACACCGCCGAACTGGCGCGCGCCATCATGAATGACCGGCAGGCCGCCGAATTCGAGGCGACCAAGGAGTGCAATTTCGCGATCTCGCCGGCCGGCATCGGCCGCTTCCGGGTGAACGCCTTTGTGCAGCAGGGCAAGATAGGCTGCATCCTGCGCACCATCAACGCCAAGATTCCGACGCTGGACGAGCTGAACCTGCCGACCGTGCTGAAAGACGTGGCGATGACCAAGCGCGGCCTGGTCATCTTCGTCGGCGGCACCGGCACCGGCAAGACCACCTCGCTGGCGGCGCTGGTGGACTGGCGCAACACCCACAGCTACGGCCACATCATCACGATCGAGGACCCGATCGAGTATGTGCACGACCACAAGAACTGCGTGGTGACGCAGCGCGAGGTCGGGCTGGACACCGCGGACTGGGAAATCGCGCTGAAGAACACGCTGCGTCAGGCGCCGGACGTCATCCTGATGGGGGAGATCCGCGACCGCGAAACGATGGAGCACGCGATCCAGTTCGCCGAGACCGGCCACCTCTGCCTGGCCACGCTGCACGCCAACAGCTCCAACCAGGCGATCGACCGCATCATCAACTTCTTCCCGGAAAACAAGCGGGAACAGCTGCTGATGGATCTGTCGCTGAACCTGCGGGCGATGATTTCCCAGCGTCTGGTGCCGCTGAAGGAAGGCAAGGGCCGGGCGGCCGCGATCGAGGTGATGCTGAATTCGCCGCTGATTGCCGACCACATCTTCAAGGGCAATATCGGCGAGATCAAGGACGTGATGAAGCGCTCGCGCGAACTGGGCATGCAGACCTTCGACCAGGCGCTGTTCGACCTGTACGAAGCCGGCCGCATCAGCTACGAGGACGCGCTGCGCAACGCCGATTCGGTCAATGACCTGCGCCTGCAGATCAAGCTCAACAGCAAGGAAGCGCAGGACCGCAACCTGAACACCAGCGGGCTGGATCTGGTGTGAGGGCTGGCCGCTGACCTATGGCTGCGAACGGCGGATCGCACGGGCCGCATCGCGGCGGGGGCGCCGCTCCCTCAAATCCGGCTCCGTCTCTCTGACAGGCGCTGTGGGAGCGGCGCCCCCGCCGCGATTCAGGCCTTGAAACGCAGGAGTGGCTGCCGCTTCCGCCTATCGAGTTCAGCGCACCACCAGCACCGAACACGGCGCGTGGTGCAGCACGTTGGTGCTGACCGAACCCATCACGATGCGCTTGGCCAGGTTCAGGCCGCGGGTGCCGAGGATGATGAGGTCGGCTTTCTGTTCGATCGCTTCGTCGATCAGCGCATCGGCCGGCTCGCCCATCATGAGCTTGGTCTGCACGGTGCGACCGGCTGCAGCCAGTTCCTTGGCCATCTTCTGAAGCGCGTCGCGCGCCGCATCGATCTCTGACTGGTCCACCTCGACCGCGGTGCCGCGTATGCCCAGCGCCGGGCCGCGCACCACCGATACCAGGACCGCATCGACCGGCCCGCTCAGCAGTTTCAGCTGATCCACCGCCTTGTGGGCGTGTTCCGAACCGTCATAAGCCACCACCACCTTCATTGCGCTCTCCTCCGCGTGCATGGGCCGCGCACCTGCGCGGTCCAGTCATTATTCGGAGGCGCCATGCCATCCGGCAATGCTCAGGAAGGAGTAATCCCTATTGGGTATGGGGTCTTTGTGTGCCGGCGGCCGCTCAGCAGCCGCACTGGCGGATGACTGGGCGCACCGCCAGCAGCTCCAGCGTTTCGTCGATGCCGAGCCCGGATTCCAGCAGCGCGGCGCCGTCGAAGCACCACGACAGATCGGTGTTCGGTTCCAGCACCGCCTCGCCGGTCTGGCTGTCGAACACTTCGTGCAGCCAGAAATTGTGTTCGCTGCGGCTGCGGACCTGGTAGCGCTTCGCGCTCATGCCGCCGCCCGGTCGGGGTGCAGTGCGCGGTAGCGCAGCCAGGCCAGCCAGCCGGTCACCACGAAGGCCGCCATGCCGGCCGCCAGATGCAGCGGCTCGCCCCACAGCAGCGGCACCACCAGACCCGCGGCCGCGGTATTGGTGAGCGACTGCACGAAGGCCTGACAGGACGACACCATGCCGCGCGCGCGCGGGAACAGCTCCAGCGCCAGCAGTGACAGGATGGGCATGGCCAGCGCCTGGCCGATGTTGTACAGCGCCACCGGCAGCACCGCCCACGGCAGACTGGCCGGCACCAGCAGATTCATCACCACATTGATCAGCGCGGCCGCCAGCATGATGGTGTAGGCGATCTTCAGCTGGCGCTGCGGCGCCAGCTTGCCGGCCAGCCGGCGTGCCAGCCAGGAGCCGGTCATCATGCCGGCTACGGTCGGGCCGAACAGCCAGGCGAAACCCTGAGGCGATACGCCCAGGTGTTCCATCAGGAAGGTGGGCGCCGACATCACGTACAGGAAGAAGCCGGCGAAATTCATCGACACTGCCAGCACCAGCGCCTGCAGCGCCGGGTGGGCGTACATGTGCGCGTAGTCGCGCGCCAGCTTGACCGGATGCAGGCTGCGCCGGTGATCCGGGTCCAGCGTTTCCGGCAGCCGCACCAGACAGACCACCCACATCAGCGCCGAATAGGCGGCCAGGAACCAGAACACCGCGCGCCAGCCGGACAGCGCGAACACCCAGCCGCCGATGATGGGCGCGGCCGCCGGGGCCAGCGCGAACAGCAGCTGTATCGTGCTCATCAGCCGCTGCGCGTGGGCGCCGTCGAACAGGTCGCGCACGATGGCTCGGCCGACCACCATGCCGGCGCCGGCGCACATGCCCTGCAGCGCGCGGGCGATCCACAGGTGCTCGATCTGCGTCGCCAGCGCGCAGCCGACCGAGGTCAGGAAGAACATGACCAGCGACCACAGCACCACCCGCCGGCGGCCCAGCGCGTCGGCCAGCGCACCGTGCCACAGCGTCATCAGCGCGAAGAAGCCGAGGTAGATGGTGAGCGACTGCTGCACCTGCACCTTGGTCGCACCCAGTTCGGCGGCGATGGCCGGGAAGGCCGGCAGATAGGTGTCGATCGCGAACGGGCCGATGGCTGACAGCGCCGCCAGCACCATCGCGAGGCTGCGGGGCGAGCGGCTCACTGCGGCGCGACGGCCGGGGCGATCACCGGCGGCGGCGCGGCACGCTCGGCGTCCGGCAGCTCGACCACCCGCACTTCGCTGACGAAGTACTGGGTTTCGCCGAAGCAGGAGGTGGGCACGCCGATGTGCTGTTCATAGTGCAGCGACACCCGCTGGCCCATGCTTTCGTTCAGTTTGCGGGCCACTTCCGGGTCGCGCACCGAGAACTCGAATTTCTCGGTCAGCGTGCCGGGCATGGTGACCATGGCCAGTTCGCCTTCCCAGGTCTTGCACACCCAGCCCTTGTTGGAAAACTTCTGCACATAGCCGGCGCGCTCGCCGGTGGAATAGCTCCAGTTCAGCACGACCCAGGTGTAGCCGCCGAACAGCGCGATCAGCAGGGCGAGTACGGACACGATGCGCATGCGCTTCTCCCGCGGCTCAGAGGCCGAGCCGCTGCCAGATGGTCGAGGTGAGCCCGGCCTGGTTCAGCGTGTAGAAGTGCAGGCCGGGCGCGCCGCCGGCCAGCAGCCGTTCGCACAGCGTGGTCACCACGTCCAGGCCGTAGGCCTTGACCGAGGCGGCGTCGTCGCCGAAGCCTTCGAACTTGCGCTGCATCCAGCGCGGGATTTCCGCGCCGCAGGCTTCCGAGAAGCGCGCGATCTTCGAGAAATTGGCGATCGGCATGATGCCCGGGTAGATCGGCGCGTCCACGCCCATGGCGCGCGCGTCGTCGACGAAGGCGAAGTAGGCGTCGGTGTTGTAGAAGTACTGGGTGATGGCCGAGTCGGCGCCGGCCTTCATCTTGCGCACGAAGGCCTGCAGGTCCTTGGCGGCGCTGCGCGCCTGCGGATGCACTTCCGGGTAGGCCGCCACCTCGATGTGGAACCAGTCGCCGGTTTCCTCGCGCACGAATTCCACCAGTTCGTTGGCGTAGCGGAAATCGCCCGGATCGACCACGCCGGACGGCAGGTCGCCGCGCAGCGCCACCATGTGGTGGATGCCTTCTTCCTTGTAGCGCTCCAGCGTCTGCCGGATGTTGTCGCGGGTCGAGCCGATGCACGACAGGTGGGGCGCCGCGTTCAGACCCTCCGCCTTCATTTCGAGCACGGTTTCGAGCGTGCGGTCGCGGGTGGTGCCGCCGGCGCCGTAGGTGACCGAGAAGAAGGACGGATTGAGCTGGCGCAGCTGGCGGCGGGTCGCGCGCAGCTTTTCCGCCCCCTCTTCGGTGGCCGGCGGGAAGAATTCGACGCTGCAGATGCGCGTGGGGTTGTCAGTCATGGTGGTCGGTCGCGTCGCGCCGGGTCGCGTACAGGAAGAACTCGCGGTTGCCGTCGCCGCCCTTGATCGGGCTGTCGAAGTAATCCAGTGCGCTGAGACCGTTCGTTTCGGCAAACGTCCGCATGCGCACCTCCAGGGCCGGGTATTGTGCCGCATCGCGCACGATGCCGCCTTTCCCCAGTGCATCCGGGCCCAGTTCGAACTGCGGCTTGACCAGTGCGAGCACCCGTCCGCCGGGCGCCAGCAGCGCCGGCCACTGCGGCAGCAGCAGGGTGAGCGAAATGAAGCTGGCGTCGCACACGATGAGGTCGAAGCCGCCCGCCGCCTTATGTATACCGAGCGCGGCGGCATCCAGCGCGCGGGCGTTCAGGTGCTCGATGCACACCACGCGCGGATCGCCGCGCAGCCGCGGGTCCAGCTGGCCGTGGCCGACCTCCACCCCGACCACGCGGGCGGCGCCGCGCTGGATCAGGCAGTCGGTAAAGCCGCCGGTGCTCTGGCCGACGTCCAGGCAGGTCAGGCCGGCGACGTCCAGCCCGGCCCGGTCGAGCGCGCCGGCCAGCTTGAGCCCGCCGCGCGACACGTAGCGGTCGTCGTCCGACAGCTCGACCTGCAGTTCGGCGCTGTCCGGAATGTCCTGCGACGCCTTGCTGACCACGGCCCAGCCGGCCGCCGACGCGACGCGCACCCGCCCGGCCGCGATCAGGGTCTGGGCGACGGTGCGGGAACGGGCGAGGTTGCGGGCAACGAGTATCTGGTCAGCTCTCATGGCGGGTCGGCGGGGCAGGAGCGCGGATGTAAACCGAGAATGGCCGGCGTCGCAAGCGCGAAGGCGCGTTTTGCCGCAGGGCGGTCGGTACGACATTCTGTGGGAGCGGCACCCTGCCGCGATTGCGGCCTCAGAATGCAGACGTTGCGTGATCGAGTGCCCCATCGCTGCGAGGCACCGCTCCCACAGGGACTCCGGGCAACGGACAGAGCCGGTTTCGCGGGAGCGGCGCCTCGCCGCGACTACGGTCCGGCGACCTAGACCTCGACCGGATCCACATCCACATGCCAGCGCAGCCCGCGGGCGAGCCGCAGCCGGTACAGGTTGGCGATCCACGGCCGCAGCAGCGCGCGCAGCTGCGGGCGGCTGCGCGATTCCACCACCAGCTGGGCGCGTTCACGGTTGGCCCGCCTCACCATGCGCATCGGCACCACGTCGTACACCTGCACGCCCTCGACCTGCAGCGCCTGCGCGGCCCGGCGGGCGGCTTCGAGGAAGTCGAGCGCGGGCTGCAGTTCCGGCGCGTCGGCGCTCAGCATGAGCTGGAAGCCGTGCGGCGGCAGGCCGAGCAGCGCGCGTTCTTCCAGCTGGCTGCGCGCGAAGCCGTCGAAATCGTGCGCCTTCAGCGCGGCAAACAGCGGGTGTTCCGGCTGTGCGGTCTGGATCAGCACCTCGCCCGCGCTGTCACCGCGGCCGGCCCGGCCGCCCACCTGCATCAGCTGCGCGAACAGCCGCTCCTGGGCACGGAAGTCGGCGGCGTGCAGCGAGGCGTCGGCGCCGATCACGCCGACCAGCGTGATGCCCGGAAAGTCGTGGCCCTTGGCCAGCAGCTGGGTGCCGACCACCAGATCGACCTCGCCGCGGCGGATGCGGTCCAGCTGCTCCTGCCAGTGTTCGCGGCCGCGCACGCTGTCGCGGTCTATGCGCAGCAGCCGGGCCTGCGGAAAGCGGCTGGCCAGCGTTTCTTCCAGCCGCTGGGTGCCGCGGCCATAGCCCTGGATGTCCTGGTTGCCGCATTTCGGGCAGGCGTGCGGCACCGGCCCTTCGGCGCCGCAATGGTGGCAGCGCAGCCGGCGGTCGGCGGCGTGCAGCACCAGATTGGCGGTGCACTGGGTACAGCCGGCGGCCCAGCCGCAGGCCGGGCAGCTCAGCACCGGCGCGTAGCCGCGCCGGTTGATGAACAGCAGGGTCTGTTCGCCGCGCGCCAGACGGCTTTCGATCGCGCGCACCATGGGCTGGCTGAAGCCGTCGGTGGCGCGGAACACCCGGGTGTCGACCAGATGCACCTCCGGCAGCTTCGCTTCGCCGGCGCGGGCATTCAGCCGCAGCCAGCGGTAGCGGCCGTCGATCGCGTGGCGCAGGCTTTCCAGCGACGGCGTGGCGCTGCCCAGCACGATGGGGACGTTTTCATGGCGGGCGCGCCAGATCGCCACGTCGCGCGCCGAATAGCGCACGCCCTCGGTCTGGCGGAACGAGGGGTCGTGCTCTTCGTCGAGCACGATGCAGCCCAGCCGCGGCAGCGGCGCGAACACCGCCAGCCGGGTGCCGAGCAGGATGTCCGCTTCGCCCGACTGCGCTGCCGCCCAGGCCATCGCGCGGGCGCCGTCGCTCATTTCGCTGTGCATCACGTGCAGGCTGGCGCGCGGGAAGCGGGCGGCCACCCGGGCGTGCAGCTGCGGGGTCAGCGCGATTTCCGGCACCAGCAGCAGGCTCTGCCGGCCGGCGGCGATCTGGTCCTCGATCAGCCGCAGATAGACCTCGGTCTTGCCGCTGCCGGTCACGCCATGCAGCAGGCTGGCGGCAAAGCCGCTGTCGGCCTGCAGGGCCTCCAGCGCCGCCGCCTGGTCGGCGGTCAGCGTATGGGCGGTTTCGGCCGGCGCCTGCGGCAGGGCCAGTTCCACCCAGCCTTCGGCCAGCAGGCGCTCGAGCGCCGGTCCGGCGCGCGAGGACAGCGCCCGCAGTTCGGCTTCGTTCAGTTCGCCGGCGGCGTCCAGCGCCGCGATCAGTTTGCGGCCCACGTCGCGCGCCGGCAGCGAGGGGGCAGCCGCGTGACCGGCGGCGGTGGCGCGGAAGCGGCGGTGCGCGCGCTCCGCCCGGGTGGCGCTGATCGCGGGCGGGGCGGCCATGGCGGCTACCTCGCCGATCGGCTGCTGGTAATAGTCGGCGACGAATTCCACCAGCGCACGCCAGTTGCCGGGCAGCGGCGGCTGGCTGTCATCGCAGCCCACGAGCGGCCGGATCCGTGACGGATCGAGGTCCGAGCCGTCGCGCCAGCCCCAGGCGATGCCCCACAGTTCGCTGCGGCCGAAGGGCACGCGCACCCGCTGACCCGGTTCGACCGCCGGAAGACCGGACGCGTCGTAATCGAACAGGGCGGGGAGCGGTCGGGGCAGGGCGACCTGCAGCAGGCGGGCGGGTGGGTTTGCTGCGGTGCTTTCCAAGCCCGGAAGCGGGGTGTTAATGGATTCAGTGACTTGCGGCATGTCGTTCAACAAGACTGCTCGGTTGTGTCCGCAACGCACTCATCCGGCAAGGTTTTGAAAGCTCGAAAAGCTGTGGATAACTTTGTGGGAAACTTCGTCGCTATTCGTCACGGAGTCGACATGTACAGCGACCAAATTTTTCTCCGGGCGTCAAGACAAAAATAGTCCCTTGTTTTTCAGTGACTTGCTCCGCGGCGTCTTGTGGAGGACTGCGCCTTTGGCTTGTGGGCGGCCTGTGCGGCCGACTGTGCATAAGTCAACCCCCTCTGGCCGCCCGACTGTGCAAAAAACGGCCGGTGACGCCCGTCCGGCCCCGGTTTTCAGCCTGCGCGCAAGGCCCGGCTGTGACGGTGTACTTCGTCGACCAGCGCGGCCACGTGTTCCGGCGGCGTGTGCTGCGAAATGCCGTGTCCGAGGTTGAACACGTGACCCGGATGGTTGCCGTAGCTGTCGAGGATGCGGCGCGCTTCGCGGCGGATGCCCTCGGGCTGGGCAAACAGCGCGGTGGGGTCGAAATTGCCCTGCAGCGCCACCTTGTCGCCGACCCGCTGGCGGGCCAGTCCGATGTCGGTGGTCCAGTCCAGCCCGAGCGCGTCGGCGCCGGCTTCGGCCTGCGCTTCCAGCCACTGGCCGCCGCCCTTGGTAAACATGATGACCGGCACGCGCTGGCCGTCCTTCTCCCGCTTCAGGCCGGCGATGATGCGCTGCATGTAGGCCAGCGAGAACTCGCGATAGCCGTGCGCCGACAGTGCGCCGCCCCAGGAATCGAAAATCATCACCGCCTGCGCGCCCGCCTCGATCTGGGCGTTCAGGTAGTCGGTGACTGCCTTTGCCGTGACCGACAGCATGTGGTGCAGCAGTTCCGGACGGTCCAGCATCAGCGTCTTCAGGTGACGGTAGTCGTCCGAGGCGCCGCCTTCGACCATGTAGCAGGCCAGCGTCCACGGGCTGCCGGAAAAGCCGATCAGCGGCACCCGGCCATCCAGCGCGCGACGGATTTCGCTTACCGCATCAATCACATAGCCCAGTTCGGCCGTGGGGTCGGGGGCAGCCAGCGCGCGGATGGCTTCTTCCGAGCGCAGCGGGCGCTCGAATTTCGGGCCTTCGCCTTCGGCGAAATACAGGCCCAGACCCATCGCGTCCGGCACGGTCAGGATGTCGGAAAACAGGATGGCGGCGTCGAGCGGGAAACGGTCCAGCGGCTGCAGCGTCACTTCACAGGCCAAGGCCGGCGACTTGCACAGCTGCAGGAAGCTGCCGGCGCGGCGGCGGGTGGCGCAGTATTCCGGCAGGTAGCGGCCGGCCTGGCGCATCAGCCAGATCGGCGTGTAGTCGGTGGGCTGGCGCAGCAGCGCGCGCAGGAAGGTGTCGTTGCGGAGTGCGGACATGGGGAATCCTTGAAGTGCAGGGCGCAAGGATAGCCGATGCGCCTGCCGGTCAGTCCGGACAGGCGACGATCGGGCCTATTTGCGCCAGAAACCGGGGGTGAACAGGATGAGCACCGACATCACCTCCAGACGCCCGAGCAGCATGGTGAAGCTGCATACCCAGGTCTGGAAGTCGTTGAGGCCCTGGTAGTTGCCGGCCGGGCCGACCTCGCCGAGGCCGGGCCCGGCGTTGTTGATCATCGCGATGATGGCGGTGAAGGACGACAGGAAGTCCAGCCCCGACAGCAGCAGCACGAAGGTGAGCAGCACGATGCTCATGAAGTACAGGAAGATGAAGCCGAGCACCGACTGCGCCACCGGATCCGGCACGCAGGTGCGACCCACCTTGAGCGGCATCACCGCGTACGGGTGCACCAGCTTGACCAGATCGCGCCGCGCCTGGCTGAACAGGATGAGGGTGCGCACCATCTTGATGCCGCCGCCGGTGGAGCCGGAACTGGCGGTGACGCTGGACAGGAACAGCATCCACAGCGGCACGAACAGCGGCCATTGCGCGTAGTCGGTGCTGGCGAAGCCGCAGTCGGTGGCGATGGACACCAGGTTGAAGCTCACGTGGCGCAGCGCGGTCCAGTAGCTGTCGTAGGTGCCGGCATAGAGCAGGTAGCCGGCCAGCAGCACGCTGCTGCCGATGCAGGCGACCAGCACGCCGCGCACCTCGTAGTCCTGCGCGTACACCTTCAGCGAGCGGCCGCGGAAAGCCAGGAAGTGGGTGGCGAAATTCATGGCCGCCACCAGCATGAAGAAGGTGAGCACGCCTTCTATCCACGGCGAATCGAAGGCGCCGACGCTGGCGTCGCGGGTGGACAGGCCGCCCAGGCCCATCGCCGCGAAGGCATGGCACACCGCGTCGAACCAGCCCATGCCCGCCAGATGCAGCGCCAGCACGCACAGCACCGTGATGCCGAAATACACCAGATAGAGTGCCTTGGCGGTGTCGGCGATGCGGGCCGTGAGCTTGCCGTCCTTCATCGGCCCCGGCGTTTCCGCCTTGTACAGCTGGCTGCCGCCGACGCCCAGCAGCGGCAGGATGGCCACCGCGAACACGATGATGCCCATGCCGCCTATCCAGTTCAGCAGATGGCGCCACAGATTCACCGACGGCGGCGCGTGATCAAGCCCGGTCATCACGGTGGCGCCGGTGGTGGTCAGGCCGGACATGGTTTCGAAGAAGGCGTCGGTGAAGCTCATGTCCACCGACAGCATCAGCGGCACCGCGGCGATGGCCGACATGAGCACCCAGGACAGCGTGACCAGCAGGAAGCCGTCGCGCGGCTTCAGTTCGCGGATGTGGCGGCGGGTGGCGATGTAGAGCAGCAGGCCGCCGGCCGCGCTGATCGCCATGCTGTCGATGAAATGCCAGGTCATGCCGTCGCGGTACAGCAGCGAACAGAGGATGGGCGCGAGATAGGTCAGGCTGAACACCGCCTGCAGGCGGCCCAGCACATTGGCGACGTGCAGCATCAGAAAAAACCGAAGCCGACCTGGAACAGCCGCTCGACCCGCGCCACCACCCGCCGGTCGGCGCAGAACACGATCACGTGGTCGTCCGGTTCGATCACCGTGTCGTGGTGCGGCATGACCACCCGCTCCTCGGTTTCGTGCACGGTCACGTCGGACATCCGTGCCAGCACCTCGCGCTGGCTGCGGCGGACGATGGCGCCGATCATCGCGCCCTCCGGCAGCCGGATTTCATCCACCCGGCGGCCCACCACCTTGGAGGTCTTGCGGTCGCCGTGCGCCACCAGTTCCAGCGCCTCGGCCGCACCGCGCCGCAGGCTGTGCACCGCCGCCACGTCACCGCGCCGCACATGGGCCAGCAGCGAGCCGATGGACACCTGGGCCGGCGAGATGGCGATGTCGATGCGTCCGGCCTGCACCAGATCGGCGTAGGCGCGCCGGTTGATCAGCGCCACCACGCGATGGGCACCCATGCGCTTGGCCATCAGCGAGGACATGATGTTGTTCTCGTCATCATTGGTCAGCGCGAGATACAGGTCCATGTCATCGACGTTCTCCGCTTCGAGCAGCATTTCGTCGGTGGTGTCGCCCTGCAGCACCAGCGCGCTGTGCAGGTTGGAGGCGAGGAATTCGGCGCGCGGCCGGGCGTGCTCGATCAGCTTCACCTCGTACCGGTCTTCCAGCGATGCCGCCAGCCGGTAGCCGATGTTGCCGCCACCGGCGATCATGATGCGGCGCATCGGCTTGTCCAGCCGGCGCAGTTCGGCGGTGACCGCGCGCACATGCTCCGAGGCCGCCAGGCAGAACACCTCGTCGCCCGGTTCGATCACCGTGTCGCCGTCCGGCATGATGGCGGTGTCGTTGCGGTAGATGGCGACGATGCGTGCGTCGATGTCCGGCAGATGCTCGCGCAGCGCCTTGATCTGGCGGCCGACCAGCGGGCCGCCGCCGACCGCGCGCACCGCCACCAGCGACAGCCGCCCGCCGGCGAATTCGATCACCTGCAGCGCTTCCGGGAAGGCAATGAGCCGCTTGATGTAGTCGGTCACCTCCTGTTCCGGGCAGATCGAGAAATCGACCGCGAAATTGCTGTCGTCCAGCAGCTCCGGGTGCTCGGCGTAGTCCATCGAACGCAGCCGGGCGATGCGGGTGGGCAGGTTGTACAGCGTCTTCGCGATGCGGCAGGCGCACAGATTGGTCTGGTCGGACGCGGTGACCGCGATCAGCAGGTCGGCGTCGTCGGCGCCGGCCTGGGCCAGCACGTGCGGGCTGGCCGCATTGCCGACCACGGTGCGCAGGTCCAGCCTGTCCTGCATCGCCTGCAGGCGGGGGATGTCGGTATCGACCACAGTGATGTCGTTCGCTTCCGACACCAGGTTTTCCGCCACCGAGGAGCCGACCTGGCCGGCCCCGAGAATGATGATCTTCACGCCGCCATCCACTGGGAAAGGTGGCGCGAGTGTAGCCGCAAGCCCGGCCCGCGGCATGACCGGGATCAGGGCATGCGCCGTTCAGTGAGGGCCCAGCATGCCTTCGCGCTCGATGAAGGCAATGATGGCGTCCAGGTTGTGGCCGGTCTTCATGTTGGAAAACAGGAAGGGCCGCTCGCCGCGCATCTTCTTCGCGTCACGCTCCATCACGTCGAGCGAGGCGCCCACCATGGGTGCCAGATCGATCTTGTTGATGATGAGCAGGTCGGACTTGCAGATGCCGGGCCCGCCCTTGCGCGGAATCTTGTCGCCGGCCGCCACGTCGATCACGTACAGCGTGAGGTCGGACAGTTCCGGGCTGAAGGTGGCCGCCAGATTGTCGCCGCCGGATTCGATCAGGATGATCTGCAGCCCGGAAAAGCGGGCATTCAGCCGCGCCACCGCCTCGAGGTTGATCGACGCGTCCTCGCGTATCGCGGTGTGCGGGCAGCCGCCGGTCTCGACGCCGATGATGCGTTCCGGCGGCAGCGCCTCGTTGCGCACCAGGAACTGGGCGTCTTCTTCGGTGTAGATGTCGTTGGTGACTGCCGCGATGTTGTAGCGGTCGCGCAGCGCGCGGCACAGCGCCAGCGTCAGCGCGGTCTTGCCGGAGCCGACCGGGCCGCCGATGCCCACGCGCAGCGGCGGGCGGGGAGTGGATGCAGTCATGGTGTCAGCCTTTCATCGAAAATGCGGATGCGGATTGCGTGCCCTGGGCCTTGCCCCGGATTGTGGGAGCGGCGCCCCCGCCGCGATGCGGCGGTGGATCGGGCATCGGCGTGTGAACGGTGCCGCATCGCGACGGGGCGTCGCGCCCACCGGGTGCGGCACATGTTTGCGCACTTGGGTCGGGACTGTGGCCTGCCGGCGTTCATGCGAACCAGGCGGATCGCGCGCTCTGCAGCCTTGCCCGGATTGTGGGAGCGGCGCCCCCGCCGCGATGCGGCGGTGGATCGGGCATCGGCGTGCGACCTGGGCCGCATCGCGACGGGGCGTCG
>NZ_AFHG01000056.1 GCF_000214035.2 Methyloversatilis universalis FAM5
AGCGCCGTCGATGGACGCACCGCGCGTGGCAAGGGCTACGCGATGAGTCTGCGCAGGCGAAAGATGATCGAAGAGGCCTTCGGCTGGATCAAGACGGTGGGTGGTCTGCGCAAGACGCGGCACAAGGGGCTGGAGAGGCTCTCCGGTCAGGCGCTGTTTGCGTTCGCGGCGTACAACCTGACTCGAATGCTGAGCCTGATGCGAACGGCTGCCGCGTAGAGGGATAGATGCGTCCGCTGCCTGGCGAGCAGCCGAATACGAGGGTGAGAGAACCCCGAATCACACGCCACGGCGCACTTCCGGTGCCGGAAAAAACGAGCGGAAGGACATGATCCGGAAGGATTCAAGGGTTTCTCACCAGCCTGCTAGCGTTTCCAGCGCAGCCGAACCGACAATGAAGGAAGCCGCGATGCTGAACGTCAAGCTTGGCGACATGATCGTTCAGCAACGTGAAGGGACCTGGACAGCCTTCAAGGTACTTGCGGTAGACAACTGGGCCGATGGCACGCATACGGCACATTGCATGGCGTACGAGCCAACAGTGATCGAGCCAACCCCGGAAGCACTGAAGGGGGGAAAGGTACGTGCATGGCATGTTCCAATTGACGCTCGGACCTTCCGTGATGGTTGGCAACTCATCAGCAACGAATTGCCTTCGGCGCACGAGCTGGTGGGCTTTCACGAGTACTTGAGGCTAACTGACTTTCCGCGTTACCTCACTGTCACTGGAAAGGACGTCGACACGATCATCGGCGCGGCAAACGAACACTACAAGCGGGCGTACGCTCTGGGCGACGCCGGCAAACGTCGGGAGGCGATCATGGAGTACGACAAGGCCATTGACCTCTTCCCGCTGTTTTACGAGGCTATCGACAATCGAGCTTTCACCTACATGGAACTCGGTGATTTGAATACGGCACTTAAAGACTTCGAAGAGTCCTTGCGCATCAATCCCATCGGCGTTACCGCTTTTTTCTCAAGGGGTGAATGCCTCTTGAAGCTAGGACACCTGGAAAGGGCTGAGGCGGTTTTCGAGGAGGGAATCTCCAAGTTCCCAGAACAGCGAGACCTGTTTACCCGTTTTCGCGAAGTCGTTCGAAGTCAGAGACGTGTTCAGCCTCGCTAGCAGTCCGAAGTGTGCAAGACACACACAATGAACGCTGTTGTCAGCTGCGTGCGCGGAGACTTACCGTAAGGACGTGCCGGCCAATGAGGGCGAGAGAATCGACATCCACTTGAGGATCACGTATCAGCGGCCTCTGCGCGACGGCTATTCCTGTAGAAGCGGTCAGACGACGTGTGCGACTGCGCATATGTCTCGTGCTCCACCAGCAAAAGCAGCTGCCTCCCAAGCTCTCAGCATTTCACCCTTCGAGGTAAGAAGCTGGCGCCTTCATGGCAAGAGCGCAGCGCAAGAACCAAGCCCAATCCACCGACCCCCATCTAACTCTTCAGCGAACCTCGCCCGAACAACCGTCCCTCAGCCATCACCAACGGATCAACCATAGACAGGCGCTCCGAGCTTCTAATACCGAGTCACGCGCCCCTCGATCTTTGGTACCCAATCGAAGTGCGCGCGAGACCCACGGTCTAGACCATAGCGCAACCGAACCCACTACAGCCTCGCGGCAGTTAACGTAGCAACTCACTCCGTTACCTCTTGACGACCCTCGCCGCCAGCTTGCCCAAGAGCTTGTCGTCAACCAAGCCTTCGGCATACGCGAGAACCAGCATCGCAATAGGAGCCGGAAGCCCCCTTCCTGACTCATACCGACTTCCGCCCGACTGCGTGACCAGGAAGCGAGACCAGAACTGCGTCTGGTTCTCGCCTAGCGACTCTCGATACGCCCGAAGGTTCTTTAGCGGATTCTTCACTGCTTTAGCCATCTCATCCCCCACCTGCTGGTTTTGGCGACCTCGCCAATATTCGTCTGACGAGGCAGCATGAGTCTATATCATGCCGAAGTCATGTTTGGATGGCGTGAAGCCAGATCAGAGATAGATGCCATGCTCCAACGCACCGAGTAACCCCTTTACCAACGCGAAGCCTTCAAGTGTGTCAAAACACGATGCCGGCGACCGACCTCCGAGTGAAGGAGCAGGGGCAAGTAGCCAGGTCCCCAACCAGGCACACACATCGAAGTCCTCAGGCGCTCCTGCACGCTCTGCAATGCGTTCTGCTGCTGCCAGCAGGTCGACGAGGGCAAGCAGACGTTCGGACTGAGAAGCATTGAGTTTCTCGCCATTGGAGATCTTCTTGCGCACCGTGGAGAGTGGTAGCGCCATGGTCTGTATCAAGCGCGCCTGCGACCAGCCGAGCTTCGGGGCCAGAATAGGGATGACACGAGCTGGGATGCCCTCGCGAAGAAGGCAAACACGCGACCAAGTCGTTGCCTTGTGTGCTTGCATCAACTCGGGCAAGGAGACGTTGATTCGCCTCTGCCCTAGGGTGTCCACCTGGGTATGTGATTGCTGGCGGTGCATCTGACGCCCCTCTGTTAGATGACGGGTGGATGGATCGTAGCGCTACGTTGGCGTTGTCACTGTTCGACGACAGCTCGACATCATGTTACGTCCGGCAGTCGCCAAGATGCCCTTGCCCGGGACAAGCCGGACCGCGTCGACAAGTTGGCCAGCTGTGCGGGTTTGGCAACCTCAAACGAATATCAGGGACCACTGTTTGCTGCCCGGCCGACAATCGGCACCCAGTACTCGTCCCCTTTCCATTCAACCAACAGTCCTCCATCTCGCCTGCTGATCTGCTCAAGTTTCACCGCTCTCGCGACTGCAGCGTCCAGTCCATGAAAGTACGATAGGGCCGCCCCCAGCCAGCGTCGCGTACTGACCGCGTCAGTCAGCGGTTTATCCATGAGCCGCAACACCCTCCGTTCCTGACGGCGCCTCTTGAGTTGGTGCGCACGCGCCGGATTTGTCGGTGGAATCTGCATCTCAATCGCCGTGTGCTCAACGAGATACCGAACGAAGCGAGTCACCGCCGCCCGCTGGCCTGGCGTCCTGGTCAGATAGCTATCGAGCACCGCTTGAGTCGGCGGCATCAACTTCATCACAGACGCTCTCCTGAGCATTCCCGCTGCTGCTGTCATTGACAGGCGCACCGTCCGCATCGATGTGCCTTGAAGTTGCTGCTCGGCGATCATGACGTTGTGGAATCCGCTCAGAAGCGCGAACCCATGCGACGACCGATCAAACATCGCTAGCGTAGTCAGAATGCGTCGTCGATCAGAGCCTTCTCGCTTGACCTTCTCATCGACGACGAGGCGTCCGGTCTCCTCCATCCAGCGCAGAGCCAGCAAAGACCGACGAAGGCGAACAACTCCAAAGGCTGCCACCAGTTCTGCATAATTGGGGATATCGCCCCACCTCTGTTCGATGTCCAGAAAGAGGGGAAGAAAGCGCTCCAACTTCAGCGCGGTCTTCTGCGCTCCTGTTGTCGCTACCAACCAGGAAGTGAAGTCCTCAAATCGCTTCGCCATATGCGGCGAGGAGAAGGAATCCGCGAACACCTTGAGACGAATGGCGACGGATTTTCCCCAACCACAGCCTTCACAAAGAGCACCTCGTCCAGCAGGAGTGATACTCCCACACTGCAGGCAGGTAGTCTCAGAGCCTGAGCAGCATCTCCTGCAAACCTCCTTGCCGTCGGCATCTCGGATCAACAAGCGACTTCGACGGCAGGATGGACAGGTGCGGTGATCGGCCCGGGCGCACTTGGGACACAACCTGCGAGCGTCGCCCAGGCGGCGCACGCGTGACAGCCTGTTGGAAGAAGCGCCACAGCCCTCACATCGTTCCGGGCTGCGAAAGTAGGGCGCGCAGCTATTGCAGACAGGTCCTGACGGCGTCAGCTTGCCAATCGGTCGGCCTTTACGGGTGCATCGAATGCAGGGTCTTGCGCTTTCGCAGGCGCGACACATCGCAGATGCAATGTTGTTGGGTAACCTAGTCGAAACACCGCAATTCGGACACGGCGCGGATTTGAAGACACGCGCATAGCAGGTGGAGCAATATCGATGGCCCCGATAGACTCGGTGCGCCTTGGCGATGAGGCGCCCGCACTCATCGCAGCCAGGTTCAGGATAGGACATCAACCTTCTGAACTCGTCGTTTCCGCTCGAGCCGCGCGAACATTCTCATGACGGCTTGACGGGACCTGGGTCCGGAGGAGGCGGTAGGGGATCGCCTTCTCTTCACAGAACGTTCCGGCAGTCGATCAAGAACTTCTACGATTACTCCCTTCAGGCTCTGTCGTTCATCCACCAGCTGACTCCGTACGAGCCCCAGAGAATTCGCCTGGGACACAAACTCATCAGGGCCAACCGACAACATCGTCCAAGCAAGCGACAAAAGGGTTGTTCTTTCAGTTACCGGCAACATCTCGAGGGACAACCCTGTTGCACAACGTGCCTCTGCATGACTAGCGATACCCATTCGCTCGACAAGGCTGCGTACCGCCTCACTGACGCGCCGCTCGCGGTTCCGCAGAATCGCTATGAAGAAGCGAGCCGCATTCAGCCAATCGAAGACCGATACTTCGCGACCGCCATACGTTGTCGTTCCTCGATCGAGTGCCTCGTCAGTGACCTCCTGAAAGCGAAGCGCGTCCCGGTTTGCTGCCTCTCCTGCAACAGATCGCAAGTCGTGACGACAGGTTGCGCAGATGCCCAGATGAACATCGGAGGCATGCAACCGATGCGGTTCAAGAGGAGAGGCGCACGCGGTGCATCGATCAACGAGTTGAATCCCATGCTTGACACAGCATGTATGCCAGGCGAACCGCCACTTTCTGCGGTAGTAGGGATCTCGATCCTCCGAAATGCATCTTGGACAGTACTGGAGTCCGCCCGTGCGAAGGCGATTTCGAGATCCAATAGACAGCACCCATGGCCAAGATAAGTTCGACCTTAGTGGCGTCTCGACGTATCGCGAGACCAATTGCCTCAAGCAGGTTTGTTCTACGACAGAGCCCGTGACGCCCGTCACCTCACACAGCGGGGCGATATCCTGCTCCGTTAAACCTCTGTCCACGTCGAGCGTCCAAACGCGTTTGGCTGGCCAAAGCCACCCGGAGAGGATTAAGGGATCGCATCCCTGAGCCATAGCCAAGCGCAAAAGCCAAGACGAAAGGGACTCGTCGTAATTCGGCTCTACGGTTACAGGCCACGAGCGCACGTCTCTGTCTCCGGCTTACCGGCTGCCGAGAGCAAGTCGCGACTCGCGATCACGTACTTCCTTAATGAGGTTGACGTCTATGACCTCGGCACCCGTCTGAATGGCGTGCTTGGCACACTTCCTGAGAAACCTATGAAGATCCCCGAGATTTCCTTTGCAGAGCTCGAAGAGGAGCTCAGCAGAACCGCCATTTTTTAGATTCGAAGCATTCCTAAGGGGAAGCGTCTGCTCAAATCCGCTTAAGAGCTTCTGGAAATCCCTATTCGCCTCCCACCGTCTAAGACGACGCGTCTGAAACCTCGATTCCATTTGCTTATCGACACTCAGGAACGATTCGACATCGGACGTCCCGACCCCGACAATAGGAAGAGATAGAACGTTGCAGAGCGACTTGATGATGTTCAGAGCTTCCTGCTTTTTTAGCGGTGACCCTCTTCCCATCGAGTGAAACTCATCGATGATAAGCATTTTCACTTTGCATCGCGCGAACAGGTTCTCAACTTGATATTTGAGTTTCTCTCTGTTATCACGCCCGCTATAGGGCGCCTTCATACTTTCAAGGATCGCCATCAGCAACCCCTTCTCGCTTGGTGTTGCTGGCGATTCAACGAGAACAACCGGGAAGATCGTCTCGTCACCAGCCACATAGGGCTGCCCGTGCTCCTTAACGAACTGCCTTATCAACTGAGTTTTACCGATATTGGACTCCCCCACGATGACGAGGCAATCCATCTTGTTCCGTCGAGGCATCCTTAAAAGCTCTACGAGTTCATCGACGATCTCCTTCGCAGCAGAATAGGGAACCCATCGATCCTCATCGATGAACCTCATTCGATCTTCGTCGGGCATATTAAAGACGTATTGAAAGGCCCCTGCCACGTGAGGGTACTCGTTCACCTTACATCCTCCGGAGGCTCAATCAGAGAGTCGTCGACAAAATGTGAGCCCGCTGTCTTTGAAGCGCCAACAGGCGCCGAAATCGGTGCCAGCACCGTCCTTCTAACGACCGATTTCTTTCGATCCACTGATTTCTGTTGTTCAATTCTAGCGCTTTTCTTTTTCGCCTGAGAATCCTCAACCAACCTTCGATTTCTTTCAACGCTTAAATCTATTTTCTCAACGAAATCGTGGCTATCAGCCTCTGCGGCGAGCTCCTTCCTGGACCGATCGTACTCGGCCAGGCTGGTGCCGTGCTTTATCTTTGGAAACGATGGAATCTGAATATATTTCCTGGTCTTCTCGCAAAAGAACCATATATGCGATATATCAGCGATGTCGTATCTAAACAAGGATTTTATTTTCTCTTTTCCTTTCGGATCTGTTTGGTTTATGAAAGGATCGAGCACATCATGATAGTACGTCACATTATTAAGCGAGACCCCGGTCCGCTTAACGACCCGGTAAACAGAAGGATAGAAGTCTAACCTCAGCGTCTGGCTGTCTGCGATCCTATTTTGCATGCCAAGCGGAGGCTGGTTCTTTCCTCCGAAAATTCCAAACTTCCATTGCATGTACGGCGGAACCCCAAGCTCTGAATGTCGAGAAAGGTGGTACTGGTTACAAATGAAGTCGACTACCCACCGTTCAAACTCCGTCCTCGTCATACTGGCGTTTTTTTCCGGGTCGTCGTCACCTTTCGAAGTGTGCTTCGACCCAGTTCTGCCGGGCAGAGATTCTACATTCTGTGCAAGCGTTCTAAAGAATCGCTCAACGTGCCCGCCGTAGTGGGGTCTCTTTACAGGCCGAAATTCCAGATTAATTCCGTAGTTCTCGCATGAGCGCATAAAGCTAGTCGAGCGGAAATCCGATCCGTTATCAGCGTGAATAGTCTTCGGCTTCCCCCATACGGGCCAGTCCGCCTCCACTCCAAGCGCTTCAAGCAGTTTTTCTTTGGGCAAAATTGAAGTCGCAATACACTGCCCCACAGCATACTCCGAAGGGCTGTCCATAGAGAGGAACCAGCCCGTAACCATTCGACTGAACACGTCGATTGACAATGTCAGCCACGGTCGCCCGATCGGGAGTCGAAGATCATCGCTGACAAGTTGGATATCCATGAGATGGTGATCGATTTCAACCACTGCCAATGGAAAGGTGGCATTCGGAAATGTTCCGGGGACAGCGGCAAATTTATTGCGAGCCTTTTCTGAGAAACCTCTTTTTTGGAGCTTTTTCCTCTCTGAAATCTGGTCAATCCGCATTCGGACCGTCATATGTGACGGCGGCTCGATCTTTTGGGCTCGACAGCGCAGTTCTACTTCCCGAATCGCTTTGGCGGTCGAATGCCTTTCAGATGTCAAGTAGTAATCTTCGATTACGCCTTTGATAATGTGCTCGACTTCCGGTGAAATGCGACTAGCGCCCTTCTTCCACCCTCGCTTCTTGGGTACGAGTGCGAGTACAGTTCCGAATCGCTCGTACCTCGTAAGCCACCGATATAACGTTGACGGATCCATCTTCAGACTTTGAGCCCTCAGAACGACATCCTTTCGGGATCGATTGGGCTTGTCGGTCAAAGGCCTTATCGCCTCGAACCGCTTGTTGGCCTTCTCCCAATAAGCGTTTTCAATGAGAACCAGCTCTTCGTTCGTACCCTCACGAGATGCCGCGCCGGGCTCGGGGACGGGTTCGAGGCTATCAATCTTAAGGACCTCCTCCTCGGAACTGCTCGTATTCCGTCCAATGACGTTACTTAGATTGACGACGTAAACAATCTGATAGGTCGCCTCACCTGACTTTACGAACGATCCGACGCTCAACGGCACAGAAGACCGATCGATCTCAATCCGTTTGATCTCGCCTCGTTTTTTCACGACTCTGTTCTCCATACCGTGAGACCCAGATCCAATGGATCGAGTGGTTCGTTGACGTCGAAGTCAAGCGTCCGTATCGCTATCAGATGAAGGACCACATGACGGGGATGCTCATCAAGAAGGCGCCCTATAGAGATCTTTTGATGAACGGGAACAGAGCTCAGAACTGGTTCTGTCGTGTCAGGCGGAACTGTCATCGCCTTGTATCTCTCGAGGTAGCGCGCGTTCTCAAAGACTACGTCGTGAATGCGACTTTCATCGAAGATGCGAAACCGCCAACCTTGCTGTTTGGCATATCGCCTGGCGGCCTTCCATTTTGACTTCCACTTGCGCCAGTTCTGGCTCCACTCTGCATAAGACTTCACCTCGTAGAGTTCTGTCTGTGCGAGACCTCGTCGGTACCTGACGAGAAAGTCGGGCGTGTATGGAAACGTCCGGCCTTGATGACCAGTAAACGGGATCGTTACCGGCTGTGACCTAAGACCGTCGACCGCAAGGATGAACTCCATGCGGATGATGAAGTCCCGCTCAAGCGTCGACTCAAACGCAACCCCCTTCTTCCCTCGGAAAACGTACTGCCCAGAAACGCTTCGGCGCGTCGGGCCGATCTTTCGCGCCGGCGGGGCGTTGTCCTCCGTATGGCAGTCGTCTTTATTGATAGTCACTGTGTTGACAATCGGTCTTATTGATGTAACAGCTGATGCATTAATTTCTATATATTACTACGTAAGTTGTTGTTTTGTCTACTGTAGAGTTTTCTTTAATTCTTTATGTTACAGCGGCGCGGTGCCGCGGCCAGGCGAAGTTTCGCTGGCGCACAACGGCGTGCTCTTTCTCGACGAACTGCCCGAGTTCGACCGCCGGGTGCTGGAAGCACTGCGCGAACCGCTGGAAACCGGTCAGGTGACGATTTCGCGCGCCGCCCACCGTGCCGAGTTCCCCGCCCGCTTCCAGCTGGTGGCGGCGATGAATCCCTGCCCCTGCGGCTATCTCGGTCACCCGTCCGGCCGCTGCCGCTGCACGCCGGACCAGGTGGCCCGCTACCGGGCCCGGCTGTCCGGCCCGCTGCTCGACCGCATCGACCTGCAGGTCACGGTGCCACCGCTGCCGGAACAGGCACTGACCGGCGGCCCGGGCGAAAGCAGCGCGGCGGTACGGACGCGGGTCGCCGCGGCCCACGGCCTGCAGCAGGCGCGCCAGGGCAAGGCCAACCGGCAGCTGGATGCGGCCGACATCGACCTGCACTGCCCGCTGACCGACGCCGCCCGCGCGCTGCTGGGGCAGGCGATGGCGCGCTTCACGCTGTCCGCGCGCGCCTATCACCGCTGCCTGAAGGTGGCGCGGACGATTGCCGATCTGAATGGGCGGGAAGTGATTGCCGACGGCGACGTGGCCGAGGCCGTCAGATACCGGCGACCGCTGGACGCGGCGGCTGGCTGAGCTGCGGATTCCGGCGCGGGGCGCTCAGCGGCTGCCGGCCAGTTCGCGGAAGCGGGCGCGGTCCTCTTCGAAACGCTTGCGCGTGTCCACCAGATCGCGCTCCTTGGCGGCAATGTTCTCGGTGATCAGGCGCAGATCCTCGCTGGTGGTGTCCAGCCTGTCCTTGAGGTGGGACGGCACGCGCTTGTTCTTGCCGGTGAAGGCGGCGGCATCTGTTTCAAGCTTCTTCTGACGCTCGGTCAGCGTCTGTTTCTGCTCGCGCAGGCGGGACAGCAGTTCCTCGATATCCGCCACACGCCGGTCGCGCGCCACGTCGATCTCGCGCTCGCTGGTGTAGGTGTTGAGCAGCGTGGTGTCGCGCCGGCGCTGTTCCTGACGCAGCCGGTCGTCATCGGCCGCCTTCTTCGCGTCGGCGTCGCGCTTGGCGCGCTGGGCGTCGCTCATCGGCGCCTCGACCTGCTTCACCGTCGCGCCCTGGCTGTTCAGTTCGCGATAGCTGCGATCGGCGCAGGACGCGGGCAGCACGTCGCCGCACACCTGCTGGCCGCGTGCGTCCTTGCAGCAGTAGACGCGCGCCTCGACCGTGGCGGCCGGCAGCAGGCCGGCCGCACAGAGGGCGAGAACAAGGTAACGCGGCAATCCAGCTTTCATGTTCGGCAAATGCCTTTCAGTGGTGAGGCACGGTCTGCTGCATTCAGCTCACACCGTACTGCGCGCGATAGGCGCGTACTGCATCAAGATTGGCCTGCAGCGACGGGCTGTCCTGCAGATAACCCAGCAGGTCTTCCAGCGTCGCGCAGGCCACGACCGGCATGCCGTACGAACGCTCGACCTCCTGAACCGCTGACAATTGTCCGGTACCGCGCTCCATCCGGTCGAGGGCAATCGCCACACCGGCCGGTTCGGCACCGGCCGCCCGGATCAGCTCGACCGATTCGCGCACCGAGGTGCCGGCGCTGATCACGTCGTCGATGATGAGTACCCGGCCCCTGAGCGGCGCACCGATCAGCGTGCCGCCTTCGCCGTGGTCCTTGGCTTCCTTGCGGTTGAACGCGAACGGCAGGTCCCGGCCGCGCTGCGCGATCTGCATGGCGGTGCCGGCCGCCAGCACGATGCCCTTGTAGGCCGGGCCGAACAGCATGTCGAACTGCGGCGCCCGCTGCAAGATGGTATCGGCATAGAAGCTGCACAGCTTGAGCACCGAGGCGCCGCTGTTGAACAGGCCGGCGTTGAAGAAGTACGGCGACTCGCGCCCCGCCTTGGTGGTGAAGCTGCCGAAGCGCAGCACACCGGTTTCGACGGCGAACTTCACGAATTCACGTCTAGAATCCACGGGCTTTTCCAATCAGAACGGACAAACCGGCCATGTTACGTATCGTGTCGCTCAACCTCAACGGTATCCGCTCGGCCACCACCAAGGGCGTGTGGGACTGGGTGGCGAGCGAATCGCCCGACATGCTGTGCGTGCAGGAGCTGAAGGCCCAGGCGGCCGACCTCGACGCCACGATGCGGGCGCCGGCCGCCATGGGCGGTGCGGACGGCCACTTCCACTACGCGCTGAAGAAGGGCTACAGCGGCGTAGGCCTGTACGCCCGCCGCACGCCGGCGCGGGTGATCACCGGTTTCGGCGTGCAGGAATTCGACGACGAGGGCCGCTACGTGGAAGCGGATTTCGGCGACCTGACCGTGATTTCGCTCTACCTGCCGTCCGGTTCCAGCGCGCCGGAACGGCAGGAAGCCAAGTTCCGCTTCCTCGACCGCTTCCAGCCCCACCTCGCCGCACTGCGCGCGAGCGGCCGGGAAATCGTCGTGTGCGGTGACTGGAACATCGCCCACCAGGAAATCGACCTGAAGAACTGGAAGGGCAATCTGAAGAATTCCGGTTTCCTGCCCGAGGAGCGCGCCTGGATGACCGCGCTGCTGGGCGAGGGCGGCTGGGTGGACGTGTATCGCACGCTGCACCCTGACGCGACAGAGGACTGCTACACCTGGTGGAGCAACCGCGGCCAGGCCCGGGCCAAGAACGTGGGCTGGCGCATCGACTACCAGATCGCCACACCGGGCATCGCGGCTAAGGCCCGCGCGGCGCGGGTCTACAAGGAGGTGCGCTTCAGCGACCATGCTCCGCTCATTGTCGACTACGATGTCGACATTGCCTGAAGTCCGCTGACCGCCTCCCCGAAAGGACTGCCATGAACGCGCTGCGCCGCCTTGCCTTCGCTGCCGCCGTCGTCACCTCGCTGCCGGTTTCGGCGGCCTACAGCGAACTGGTCGTGTTCGGCGACAGCCTGTCGGACAACGGCAACTTCCTGGCACTGACCGGCGGACAGTTTCCGTCGCCCACTTTCGGCTATGCGACCGGACGCTTCTCGAACGGACCGGTCGCCGTCGAATACCTGGCGGCCAGCCTCGGGCTGACGCTGCACAACTACGCGGTCGGCGGCGCCCGCACCGGTACGCCGTACGGCGGCGGTTCGGACAACTACGTCGATGCGAGCGGTCAGGGCGCCGAGCTCGGCCTGCCGCCCGATTACTTCAACGGCACCGGCGTGCTGGCGCAGATCAGCCAGCGCGTGGCGGCCGGACCGCTCGACCCGAACGCGCTGTATCTGGTGTGGGCGGGGCCGAATGACTACTTCCTGACCGAATCGCTGCTGTCGCCGAACACGGTGCCGAACGCGATCGGCCATCTGGGCAGCGGTCTCACCCAGCTGTACAACGCGGGCGCCCGCAATTTCCTGGTGCCCAATATGGCCAATCTCGGCCTGACGCCCGCGCTGCAGGCCGAAGGTCCGCTCGCCGCAGGGCTGGCCACGCTGCGCTCGGCCGAACACAACGCCGCACTGGCCCAGCTGCTGGGCACGCTGGACCAGACGCTGGCTCTGGCGGATTTCCGCACGGTCGACGTGTTCGGTCTGCTCAACAGCGCGGCTCTTAATCCTGATCAATACGGACTGAGCAATACGGATACACCGTGTCAGACGACACCGGGCTGTGCCGGCGATCCGGCCGGCTACCTGTTCTGGGACGGCGTGCACATCACGACGGCGGGCCATCAGGTGGTCGGAGCCGCCTTCGCTGCGGCGCTGGTGCCGGAAGCCGAAAGCTGGGCCATGCTGGTCGCGGGTCTGGGCGTGCTGGGCGTAGCCCGCCGCCTACAGGCAACCGGCGTGCGGCGCGATAGGCTTGCCAGGTGTCGTGCAGCACCGGAACGCACGTAATTATTTACCCGGCCCATGCGCGGATTGACTGCCGGGCGGGCCTCTCAAAAAGGAGAAATGACATGTCCGACCTGATCGATCAGAACACCGTCACCAAGGAAAAGCTGGTCAGCGACCTCAAGGTGGTGATCGCCGACGCGGAAGAACTGCTGCGCGTAACCGCCAATCAGGCCGGCGAGAAAGTCGGCGAACTGCGCGTACGCATGCAGGAAAACCTGACTTCCGCCCGCCATAAGCTGGCCGATGCGGAAGCCGCACTGAAGGAAAAGTCGCGTGAGGTGGCGCGTGCCACCGACGACTACGTGCACGAGCACCCGTGGAAGTCGATCGGCGTGGCCGCTGGCGTCGGCCTGCTGGTCGGCCTGCTGATCGGCCGCCGCTGAGCGTCCGATGGCCGCTACGCCCCGGCCTGAGCGGCTCGGCGCATCGCTGAAGGGCTTCGTTTCCAGCCTGATCGAGATCGTTCACGTCAGGCTAGAACTGATCACCGTCGAAGCGCGCGACGAAGCGCTGCGCCTGACCGAACTGCTGGTCTACGGCGCGCTGGCCATTGCCTTCCTGACCTTCGGCATCGCCTTCCTCGCGGTGCTGCTGACGGTGCTGCTGTGGGACAGCCACCGGCTGCTGGTGCTCACGCTGTTTTCGACGCTGTTCATCACGCTGGGCGCGGTGGCGGCCGTCATCGCGCGCGCGCGCATGGCGGAAGGGACCCGGCTGTTCGCCTCCACCCTGGATGAACTGAAGCGCGACCAGGACGCGCTGAACCGGTGAACGAACGCCGTCTGCGCCTTGCGCTGGCGCGCGAGCGCCTGGTTGAGCGTTCGCGCCGGCTGAGGCGGGAAGCGGCCGACCAGTCCGCAGTGCTGGATCCGCTTTTCAATACCTTAGACAGCGTGCGCGACGGCGCTGTCTGGGTACGCGCTCACCCGCAGGTGCTGGCCGCGGCCGTAGTCGGCTTCGCGCTGGTCCGCCCGCGCCGCGTATGGCGCTGGGGCATGCGGCTGTGGGGTGCGTGGCGGGTGCTGGGTGCGCTGCAGCACCGGCTGCAGCGCTGAAGCGCGGCCTCAGCGGGGCGGACGGCGCCCTGAGCAGGGCGCGGCAGGCTAGAATGCATCCCGTCGTCATTTCCGGACGCTGAAGACATGCACCGGAACAGAAGCGGGACGAATGCCCGCGCCCGCAAGGTTTCCTCAAGTTTTCGGGCAGGCAGCCGAATTCAGCAGGACACGCATCCGCACCCGACACGATCATGACTCATTCCGCGCAGGACCTGGCGCAGCGAACGACCGAACTGGTTACGCTCCCCGCCATCTATCACCGCGTCAAGCAGGTGATCGACGATCCGGACGGCTCGGTCATCGAGCTGGCCAAGGTGGTGGCCGCCGATCCTGGCATCACCATGCGTGTGCTGCGGGTGGTGAACAGCGTTTTCTACGGCTTCCCCGGCAAGATCGAAACCATGTCGCGCGCGGTCAGCGTGCTCGGCATGCAGCAGGTGCATGACATCGTGCTGGCCACCACGGTGACCGCGGTGTTCGCCGGCATGCGCCCGGAGCGCATGGACGTGCATCGCTACTGGCGCGCTTCGGCGATGCGCGGCCTGCTGGCCCGTGCCGCTGCCAAGAGCTGCGGCCTGCTGGACGCAGAACGGCTGTTCGTCGGCGGCATGCTGGCCGACATCGGCCACATGGTCATGTACATGCACACCCCGCAGGAAGCCGAACAGGCACTGGTCGAGCACCGCACCTCGGGCGCCGCGCTGGACGAGCTCGAGCGGAACATCGTCGGCTGCGACTACGCCGCGGTCGGCGAGGCACTGCTGACCGAATGGCGGCTGCCGCGCAGTTTTGCCGTGTCCATCGGCGCCCAGATCGACCCCGCCCGCGGCGCGCCGCACGAATTCGAGGCGTCGCTGCTGCACCTGGCGCGGCATGCCGTGAACTACGACGCCCAGCTCGAGGAATCGGCGCGCATCGTCGCCAACGCCTCGCCGGCGGCCTGGCAGATCACCCGGCTGGAACCGCAGGCCTTCGAAGGCGCCTGCGCCGAAGCCTCCAGCTCGCTGGCCGCGGTGATGGGCCTGTTCTTCCCGGAATACGCCTGACCCGTCACCGCCGGGCCGCCGCAGGCCCGCCCCGGCTGGTATCTTCGCGGGCAACACCGACCTTCGCCCGCCTCCGATGTCCGCTTCCTCCGGCTGGTTAGCCAGCCTCAAGGTGTACGCGCACCCGCGCGTCGCCGGCATGTTCTTCCTCGGCTTTTCGGCCGGCCTGCCGCTCATCCTGGTACTGGGCACGCTGTCCTACTGGCTGCGCGAAGCCGGCGTCGATCGCTCGACCATCGGCTATTTCAGCTGGATAGGGCTGGCCTACGGCTTCAAGTGGGTGTGGTCACCGCTGGTGGACCGGCTGCCGCTGCCGCTGCTCACCCGGCTGTTCGGCCGCCGCCGCGCCTGGCTGCTGCTGTCCCAGCTGGCGATCGCGGCCGCGCTGGTCGGCATGGCCGGCACCGATCCGGCCCAGACTCTGGAACGCATGGCCTGGTGCGCGCTGGCGGTGGCTTTCGCCTCGGCCACCCAGGACATCGCGCTCGACGCCTACCGCATCGAGGCGGTGGAACAGCGGCTGCAGGGCGCGATGGCCGCCACCTACCAGGGTGGCTACCGCATCGCAATGATCGTCGCCTCGGCCGGCGTGCTGTGGCTGGCAGCGTCGGTGGACCTGACCGACACCGTCTACGAGCACGGACCCTGGCGCTTCGCCTATCTGGTGATGGCGGCCTGCATGGGGGTGGGCGTAGTGACCACGCTGCTCATCCGGGAACCGGATGCGCCGGTGTCCGAGGACACGGTGCAGCGCGAGGCGCGCACCCGCGAATGGCTGGCCCGCGAAGGGCTGCACGGCCCGCTGCTGGCGCTGGCGGCCTGGGTGCATGGGGCGATGGTGTCGCCCTTCGTCGATTTCGTGCGCCGCTACCGCTGGCAGGCGGTCCTGCTGCTGGCACTGATCGGCAGCTACCGCATTTCGGACGTGGTGATGGGCATCATGGCCAACGCCTTCTATGTGGACATGGGCTACACCAAGGACGAAGTGGCCAGCGTGGCCAAGGTGTATGGCGTAGGGATGACCATCGCCGGTGCGGCGATCGGCGGCGTGCTCACCGCGCGCATGGGCGTCATGAAGACGCTGTTCCTGGGCGCCCTGCTGTCGTCGGCCACCAATCTGCTGTTCGTCTGGCTGGCCGGCCGAGGCCACGATGTGAACGGCCTCATTTTCGCGGTGTCGGCGGACAACCTGTCGGCCGGCATCGCCTCATCGGCTTTCGTGGCCTATCTGTCCGGACTGACCAATGTGGCCTACTCGGCCACCCAGTACGCGCTGTTCAGCTCGCTGATGCTGCTGCTGCCGAAATTCGTCGCCGGCTTTTCCGGCGTCTATGTGGACGCCCACGGCTATGAAGCCTTCTTCACCGGCACCGCGCTGATCGGCCTGCCAGTGCTGGTGCTGGTGCTGCTTGCCGCACGGGCGAGGGGCAGGGACCAGGGAGGAGGGGCCAGGGGCTAGCGAATTCCGGGCGGCGCAGCCGCCCGCAGCTTCCCCTGGCTCCTGACCCCTAGCCTCTGGCCCCTCCCAACCGATACAGCGCAAAACTGCCGAGGAAGTTCGGCTCGTCCTGCACCGGCTGTCCTGCGTCGTCGAGCACCAGGCGCTCGCGGATCGCGATGCCCAGCTTTTCGCACAGCGCCTCGAAATCCGCGATGGTGAAGAAGCGCACGTTGGGCGTGTCGTACCACTGGTAGGGCAGGCGGTCGGACACCGGCATGCGGCCGTCCATGATGGCGACGCGGTGCTTCCAGTAGGCGAAGTTGGGAAAGCTCACCACCGCCTCGCGGCCGACCCGCAGCATTTCGGTCAGCAGCTTTTCGGTGCGGTGCAGGGTCTGCAGCGCATTGGAAATGATGACCAGGTCGAAGCTCTGGTCGACGAAGTCGTACAGTCCTTTTTCCAGGTCGATCTGCAGCACGTTGATGCCGTTCTTCATGCCGGCGATCACGCGGTCGATGTCGATCTCGACCCCGTAGCCGGTGGCGCCGCGGCTTTCCTGCAGATGGCGCAGCAGTGCGCCGTCGCCGCAGCCGAGGTCGAGCACGCGCGCGCCCGGGCTCACCCAGCCGGCGATCACGTCGTAGTCGATGCGTCCGTCCAGTGCAGTCATGTCGGCCTCACACCGTGATGTTGTCGAAATACGCGCGCAGCACCGCGTGGTAGTGCGGGTCGTCGAGCAGGAAGGAGTCGTGGCCGGCCGACGATTCGATCTCGGCATAGCTCACGTTACGGCCGTTGCGCATCAGCGCATCGACGATTTCCCGCGAGCGCGACGGTGCGAAGCGCCAGTCGGTCGAGAAGGACACCAGCAGGAAGTCGGCAGTGGCCGGCGCGAACGCTGCCGCCAGATCGCCACCGGCGTCGTGCGCCGGGTCGAAGTAGTCCAGCGCGCGGGTGGCCAGCAGATAGGTATTGGCGTCGAAACTGCCGGCGAACTTGTCGCCCTGGTAGCGCAGGTAGGACTCGACCTCGAATTCCACCTCGAAACTGAACTTGCGGCCGCCCTCGCGCAGCCGGCGACCGAATTTCTCGGCCATCAGATCGTCCGACTGATAGGTGATGTGGCCGAGCATGCGCGCCAGCCGCAGCCCGCGGCGCGGCAGCGTGTTGTGCTCGTAGAAGTGGCCGCCGTGGAAATCCGGATCGGTGATGATGGCCTGGCGCGCCACTTCGTTGAACGCGATGTTCTGCGCGGTGAGCTTGGGCGCGGAGGCGATCACCAGCGCGTTGCGCACCCGCGACGGGTGGTGGATGGACCAGCTCATGGCCTGCATGCCGCCCAGGCTGCCGCCGATGATGGCGGCCCAGCAGTCGATGCCGAGGCGGTCTGCCAGCAGCGCCTGCGCGGCCACCCAGTCTTCCACCGTCACCACCGGAAAATCTGCGCCCCAGGGCTTGCCGGTGTCCGGGTTGATGCTCATCGGGCCGGTCGAGCCATGACAGCCGCCGAGGTTGTTCACCGCGATGACGAAGAACCTGCGGGTATCGAGCGGCTTGCCCGGACCGATCAGGTTGTCCCACCAGCCGGTGTTCTTCGGCGCGTCCGCATGGATGCCGGCGGCGTGGTGGTGGCCGGACAGGGCCGGACACACCAGCACCGCGTTGGATCGGGTCGCGTTCAGTTCGCCATAGGTTTCGTACATCAGTTCGAAACCCGGCAGCACCGCGCCGCTCTTCAGCGTCAGCGGCGTGTCGAAGCGCGCGCACAGCGGGCTGACGATGCCTACGCTGTCTTCAGGAATTGCAATGTCGTTGGCCATGAAAAAACCCGGTTGACCAAAGCCAGGACCGGGTTCGCCCTCGCTTTAGCCGCATTTGTAAGGGAGTCCGGCAAGACTGCTGCCGTGGAAACCCGGGCGCCCGCAAGCTGAGACAAATCGGCGCCGTGAAACCCTGAAACTGTGCCCCATTCTCGCGAATCGGGCGGGAAAGTCAATCTGCGCCGCGTCAGACCGTGACCGCGGTCCCGCTGACGCAGACCATGAGCATGCCGTTGTCGGCACCCAGCACCTCGTAATCGATGTCTATGCCGACGATGGCGTTGGCGCCCAGCTTCGCCGCCACCTCGCTCATGTCCTCCATCGCCGCGCTGCGCGCGTCGGCCAGCGTGCTTTCGTAGGCTCCGGCCCGGCCGCCCACCACGTTGCGTATGCTGGCGAACAGGTCCTTGAAGATGTTCGCGCCGATGATGGCTTCGCCGGTCACCACGCCGTGATACTGGCGGATCGGGCGACCTTCGAGCGTGGGCGTGGTGGCGAGCAGCATCGGTGTTCTCCGGGTGGGTTACTCGGCGTCATCCATGACGGCGGTGGTGTAGACCTCCTGCACGTCATCCAGACCGTCGAGCACGTCGAGAAGTTTCTGCATCCGGACCGCATCGTCGCCGGCCAGCGGGCTTTCGTTCAGCGGCTTCATGGTCACTTCGGCGAATTCGGCCTTGAAACCGGCCTTTTCCAGCGCATCCTTCACCGCGACGAAATCGGCCTGCGAGCTCAGCACCTCGATCGAGCCGTCCTCGTTGGTCTGCACGTCCTCGGCGCCGGCTTCCAGCGCGGCGTCCATCAGCGCGTCTTCCGAAGTACCGGGCGCGAAGATGAACTGGCCGCAGTGCTTGAACATGAAGGCCACCGAGCCGTCGGTGCCGAGATTGCCGCCGTACTTCGAGAAAGCGTGGCGCACGTCGGCCACGGTGCGGGTGCGGTTGTCGGTCAGGCAGTCCACCATGACCGCCGCGCCGCCGATGCCGTAGCCCTCGTAGCGCACTTCCTCGTAGCTCACGCCTTCGAGTTCGCCGGTGCCCTTCTTGATCGCGTTGTCGATCTTGTCCTTGGGCATGTTGACCGCCTTGGCCTTGTCGATGGCCATGCGCAGACGCGGGTTGAAGCCGGGATCACCCCCGCCCATCTTGGCGGCAACGGTGATTTCCTTCGCCAGCTTGGAGAAGGCGGCACCGCGCTTTTCGTCCTGACGGCCCTTGCGATGCTGGATGTTGGCCCATTTGGAGTGACCGGCCATGAGCGACTTCCCTTAACTTGTGTAAAAGAAAGCGATTTTAGTCGACCCGGAGGCTGCTCGGGCTCAAGAGCGCGTGGCAGGCGTCGTAAGAAGATAACCGTCATAACATCGACCGATCGCGGCCGTCGCGAACAGACCGCAGCATGACTCCGAATACGCCCCAGAACCGCTATACGCTCCGCACTCCCCTTCAGCGCCTGTCCGCACTTCTGGCCCTGTGCGCCAGCCCGCTGCTGCACGCCCAGTCTGCGCCGCAGGAAGCTGAACCGACCTGGCATTTCAGCGGCTTCGGCACGCTGGGTGCCGGCTATCACGGCACCGACGGCGTGCAGGTGAGGCGCGACCTCGACCAGGCACGCGGCTACGAAGGCGACAAGCTGGGCTTCCGCGCCGATACCCGGCTCGGCGTGCAGGCTACCGCACGCTTCGGCCCGGCCTGGGGCGTCACCGTCCAGGGCCTGAGCCGGCTCTCCCGCGACAACGACTGGGCGCCGGAAGTCACCTGGGCCTTCATCCGCCATTCGCCGACCGACTGGCTGGACCTGCGCGTGGGCCGGCTCGGCGTGGACATCTACCCGAGCGGCGATTCCCGCCACGTGGGCTACGCCTTCACCGCCGCGCGTCCGGCACCGGAGGTGTATGGCATGGCCACCGACGACCGCTTCGACGGCGCCGATGTCACGCTGAGCCAGCCGGTCGGCAGCGGGATCGCTTCGTTCAAGGTCTATGGCGGGCGTGGCCGCGGTGGCTACTACCTCTACGGCCAGAGTCTGGCCAATGAAAGCCCGGTCACCGTCGGTGCCAACGCGCAGTGGAGCAGCGAAGCGCTGACGCTCAAGGCCGCGTGGGGATCGACCTACACCGCGAAGGACCCCTCGCTGCAGCCGCTGGCGAACGCCTTGCGTCAGGTACCCGCGGTGGTATCGCCGATGGCCGGCGTGCGCGCGGCGGAGATCGGTATCTCCCACCACGTGAATTTCGCCAGTCTGGGCCTGCTGTACGACCAGGGGCCGCTCACCGTGGAAAGCACGCTGGGCTGGGAGCGTTTCACCGCCTTTCCGCGCTACGAGGGCTGGGCCGGCACGGTGCTCGCCGCCTGGCGCATCGGCGCCTGGAAACCCTATGTCGGCTACGCCCGAAACCGCTTCACGCCGGACGACAAGCCGCTCGCGCTGCCCGCGCTGAACCCGCAGCTGGTGATGCTGCAGAGCGTGTACGACCGCGTGGTGGACCGGCTGCGCATCGACCAGCGTACGGTCACGCTGGGGGCGCGCTACGACTTCGGCGGCAACTACGCGCTGAAATTCCAGATCGATCACACCGACGCCGCCGCCTCGACCCTGTTCCTGGATCGCGCCGGCATGCCGGTGAGCGACGTGAGCACGACGCTGTATTCGGTCGTGCTGGATTTCGTGTTCTGACGCCACGATGATGCGATACGCACATTCCATCGTGCTGCTCGTGGCGTGGCTGCTGGCGGGCGGCGGCGCGCACGCGGCCGGCCTGGCCGTCATCGTGCACGCCTCCAGCAGCGTCGAGGCCATGACCCGGGAAGAGGTGAGCCATCTTTTCCTCGGCCGCATCAAGACCCTCCCGTCCGGCGAAAGCGCGGTGGTGCTGGACTGCCTGCCGCAGCGCGACGCCTTCTACCGCAGCCTGGTCGGCAGGGGGCTGCCGGAAATCAATGCCTACTGGGCGCGGCTGCGATTTGCCGGTCGCACCCAGCCGCCGGAACAGCTGCAGGACGGCCGGGCGGTTCTGGAAAGGGTGGCCAGCGAACCCGGAGCCATCGGTTATGTCGACCCGGTACTGATAGACAGGCGGGTCAGGGCGGTACTGAAACTTGATTACTGAGGACCGACAGGCCGATGCCGGGCCGATCCGCAAGGTGAGCAGCAGCGTGGTCAGACGTACCACGCTGCTCATCCTCTTCTTTGCCGGTCTGGTCGGCATCATGGTGGCCATGGGCAGCACCGTGCTGGTGGCGCGTGAAGAGCGCCAGCGCCTGCAGCAGAACCTGGTCGAGCTGATGCAGACGGTGGAGCGCACCGCGAGCATCGCCGCGTTCGCCCGCGACGAACAGCTGGCATCGGAGGTCGCCCAGGGCCTGCTGCGCAACCGCGCGGTGGCGCGCGTCGTCATACGCGAAGGGGGGCGCACGCTGGTCGAGCACGGCCACGACGCCGAACAGCGACCCAATCGGGTGCTGCCGGTGCTGACCCGCCCGCTGATGTCGCCGTTCTCACCGAAGGAACAGGTCGGCGAGCTCGAAGTGTGGCCCGCGATCGCCAAGATCGAGCAGGACGCCGGCGCCTATTCCCGCTTCATCGCCATCATCCTGGCGCTGCAGCTGGTGTCGGTGGTCGCCTCGGTGGCCTGGGTGGTGCTGAACGTGGTCACCCGGCCGGTCAAGAAGCTGTCGGACGAACTGCATCACCTGCGCATCGGCTCGGGTGAGCTGATTCCGCTGCCGGCCGGCCACGGCCACGACGAGATCGGCCGGCTGACCGGCGACATCAATGCCCTGATCGCCCGGATGGAGGGCATGCTGGGTGCCGAGCGCGAACTGCGGGCCGAGCGGGAGGAATCGGAGCGCAAGTTCCGGCTCATTTTCGAAAGCGCGGAAACCGGCATCTTCACGCTGGACAGCAGCGGCCAGCTGCACGACTGGAATCCGTGGATGGCCCGCCGGCTGGGGCTGGCACCCGACGGCCGCAGCGGCCCCCGTTCGCTGCGCGACATCCTCGGCGATCAGGCCTCCCGGCTGGATGCGCTGATGGTGCGGGTACTGGCCGACCAGCGGCCGGCCGGTGCCGACTTCGCGCTGACCCGGCGAGGCACCGGCACGCTGTGGCTGCAGCTGGTGCTCAATCCGCTGCCCGGCAACCTGATGCAGGGCATCGTCAATGACGTGACCGAACAGAAGCAGGCCGAAGCGCATGCGATCGCGATGGCCGAGCGCGACGCGCTGACCGGCCTGCTGAACCGCCGCGGCATCGAGCACCGGCTCGGCGATGCGCTGCGCGCGCTGGACGGCCAGAGCCTGGCGCTGATGCTGCTCGACCTCGACGGCTTCAAGCAGGTGAACGACACGCTGGGTCATGAAGCGGGCGACCGCGTACTGGCCACGGTGGCGCGTCAGCTGGAAAGCGTGGTCCGGCGCACCGACCTGGTGGCCCGCCCGGGCGGCGACGAATTCGTGGTGGTGCTGCAGTCGCTGGAAACCGTGGACACCGCCCGCTTCATCGCCGCCAAGATCGTCAGCACGCTGTCGCGTCCGATCGATCTGGGCGATGGACAGCGCGCGCAGATCGGCGCCAGCATCGGCATCGCCTACACCGAATCGCGGCAGGACAGCGGAGACGCGCTGATGCGGCGCGCCGACGAGGCGATGTACGAAGCCAAGCGCGCCGGCAAGTCGCAGTACCGCTTCGCCTCCTGAGCCGTACACCCCCACGGTTGTCCACACTGTCCGCCGGCGGCGACGCTGGTAGCATCGTCGCATCTCCGCTCACAGGACAGACGACATGGCCGAACCGCTCTACGTCGCCCGCGCCGGCGACCTCTCGCTCGCGCTGCTGCCCAATATGGCCAACCGCCACGGCCTCATCACCGGCGCCACCGGCACCGGCAAGACGGTGACGCTGCAGTCGCTGGCCGAGCGCTTTTCCTACATCGGCACGCCGGTGTTCATGGCCGACGTGAAGGGCGACCTGTCCGGCATGGGCGCCGCCGGCAGCGTCAGCCCCAAGCTGCAGCAGCGGCTGGACCAGCTCGGAATCACCGATTTCGTGCCCTACCCCAGCCCGGTGCGCTTCTGGGACGTGTTCGGCGAATCCGGGCATCCGGTGCGCGCCACGGTCAGCGACATGGGGCCGCTGCTGCTGGCGCGCCTGCTCGGCCTGAACGACACCCAGGCCGGCGTGCTCACCATCGTGTTCAAGGTGGCCGACGACCACGGTCTGCTGCTGCTCGACATGAAGGACCTGCGCGCGCTGGTGCAGCACGTCGGCGACAACGCGGCGCAGTTCAAGACCCAGTACGGCAACATTTCCACCGCCTCGATCGGCGCCATCCAGCGCGGCCTGCTGCAGCTGGAGGAACAGGGCGCGGACCGCTTCTTCGGCGAGCCCATGCTGGACATCGCCGACCTGATGACCTTCGACGAGCACGGCCGCGGCACCATCAACATCCTGGCGGCCGACCGGCTGTACAACTCGCCCAAGCTGTACTCGACCTTCCTGCTGTGGCTGCTGGCCGAACTGTTCGAACAGCTGCCTGAAGTGGGCGACATGGACAAGCCCAAGCTGGTGTTCTTCTTCGACGAGGCCCACCTGCTGTTCAACGAGGCGCCGCCGGCGCTGCTGGAAAAGATCGAACAGGTGGTGCGGCTGATCCGCTCCAAGGGCGTCGGCGTGTATTTCGTGACCCAGAACCCGCTGGACGTACCGGACAGCGTGCTGGCCCAGCTCGGCAACCGGGTGCAGCACGCGCTGCGCGCGTTCACGCCGCGCGACCAGAAGGCGGTCAAGACCGCGGCGCAGACCATGCGCGCCAATCCGAAGTTCGACGCCGAACAGGCCATCCTCGAGCTGGGTACCGGCGAGGCGCTCATTTCCTTCCTCGACGAGAAAGGCCGGCCTTCGGTGGTCGAGCGCGCCTTCGTGCTGCCGCCCGCCTCCCGCCTCGGCCCGCTGACCGCGCAGGAACGCGCGGACATGATCCGGCAGTCACCGCTGCACGGCCGCTACGAACAGGTGCTGGACCGCGAATCGGCCTACGAAATGCTGACCGCCTCGACCGCCGCCAGCCCGCAGGCCACCGGCAAGCCGGTACCGGGCGCCGCACAGCCGGGCGTGCCCGGCGCGCCGGGTGGCGACGGCGGCCTGCTGGGCGGGCTGCAGGATCTGGTATTCGGCTCCACCGGCCCGCGCGGCGGCCAGCGCGACGGTCTGGCCCAGACCGCGGCCAAGACCGTGGCGCGCACCATCGCCAGCTCGATCGGCCGCGAAATCGTGCGCGGCATGCTCGGGTCCATCCTTGGCGGGCGAAAGCGCTAGTGGGGGCATCCCAAGGCAACGATGCGCGCTTCGGCATCTGGCTGGCGGTCATCGCGTCGGCCGGTTTTTCGCTGAAGGCGATTCTGGCCAAGCTGGCCTATCCGCACGGCGTCGATCCGGTCACGCTGGTCGCACTGCGCATGCTGCTGGCGGCACCGGTCTTCGCGGTAGTGGCCTGGCGCGAAGCGCAGCGCGGCCAGCCGCTGACCGGCCGCGACTGGGCCACGGTCACCGTGCTCGGCCTGTTCGGCTACTACGGCGCCAGCATGCTGGATTTCTACGGCCTGCAGTACATCTCGGCCGGGCTGGAACGGCTGGTGCTCTTCACCTACCCGACGCTCACGCTGCTCATCGGCTGGATTGCCCACGGCCGGCGCATCACCCGGCGGGAGACCGTGGCCAGCCTGCTGTGCTACGGCGGCATCGCGCTGGCGGTGGTGCACGACATCGAGGTGAGCGGCGACAGCGCCCTCATCGCGCTGGGCTGCGCGCTGGTGTTCGGCTCGTCGCTCAGTTTCGCGCTCTACCTGACCGGCGCCGCGGCGCCGATACGCAAGCTGGGCGCCACCCGCTTTTCGGCGCTGGCCACCCTGGTATCCACGGTTGCGGTCATGCTGCATTTCGTCGCGGTGCGCCCGTTCGACGCGCTGGCACAGCCAGCGCCGGTACTGTGGCTGGCGGTGGCGATGGCCGTGTTCTCGACCGTGCTGCCGGTCTTCCTGCAGTCGGCAGCGATCCGCCGCATGGGCGCGCAGACCGCGGCGCTGGTCGGCAGCACCGGGCCGGTGATCACCGTATTCCTCGCCTGGTGGATGCTGGCCGAACCGGTGTCGGCGCTGCAGATCGCCGGCACCGTGCTGGTGATCGGCGGCGTGATGTGGGTGGGCAAGCGCTGACCGGACAGTCACGGCCGAGACATGCGAACGTGATATTTTCAGTGCCTTTTCCGGCGTACGGAGACAGGGCATGGATGTATCGCGTTTCGAACAGCTGATCCACCGTCTCGAAAGGGTGGCGGAGCGCAATCCGGCCGGCTACCGCCGGCGCGTGGCGGCGGTCGCGCTGCTCGGCTTCGTCATCCTGGCAGCGGTACTTGGCATCGCCGTGCTCATGGTGGCGGCGATGGCCGGCCTCGTACTGCTGCTGTTCAAGGGCGGCGGCGTGGTCGCGCTGGTCGCCCTCAAGCTCGGCAAGGCGCTGCTGCTGCTCGCGCTGCCCTTGTGGATGCTGTTGAAAACCTCCTTCCGAATGCTGCTGGCCCGCTTTCCGGCGCCGCAGGGTCTGGAGATCACCCGCGCCGATGCCCCCCGGCTGTTCGGGCGCCTGGACGACATGCAGCAGCGCATGCAGGGCCCGGCCTTCCACCACGTGCTGCTGGTCGACCAGCTCAATGCGGCGGTCGTGCAGCATCCGCGGCTCGGCCTGTTCGGCTGGAACCGGCACTACCTGATACTCGGCCTGCCGCTGCTGCAGACGCTGGATGAGGACGAGGCGCTGGCGGTGGTCGCCCACGAATACGGCCACCTCGCCGGCAACCACGGCCGCTTCGGCGCCTTCATCTACCGGCTGCGCAGTGCCTGGGGGCAGATGCAGTCACTGGCGCAGGGCTGGGACGACTGGGGCAGCCGTCTGGTCGCCCGGCTGTTCGGCTGGTACGCGCCCTGGTTCAACGCCTATTCCTTCGTGATGGCGCGCGCTGACGAGTACCAGGCCGACCGCTCGTCGGCCGAACTGGTCGGCGCCGGCGCTGCGGCCCGCGCGCTGCAGCGGACAGGCATCGCCGCCCGCTTCGAGGCACAGGCCTTCTGGCCCGGGATCGACCGGCTGGCCGGCAGCCAGGCGGAACCGCCAGCCGCGCTGAGCGGCGAATGGCGGCGCGCCCTGTCCGCGCTGGATGCAGCGCAGGCCCTGCGCCATCGTGACGAGGCGCTGCAGGAAACGACCGGCTACGGCGACACCCACCCCAGCCTGAACGACCGCCTGCGCGCACTGGGCGAAGCACCGGCCGAGACGCTGCCGGCTCCCGCCGTCACCGCAGCCGAAAGCTGGCTGGGCGAGGCACTGCCGCGACTGGCCGGCCAGCTGGACGCGCAATGGTCTGCCGGCGTGCGGGAACGCTGGCAGGAACGCAACCGTTATCTGACGCAGCGCCACCAGCAGTTGCAGACGCTGCGGGCACAGCCTGAACCGCTCAGCACCGACGACGAATGGGCCCTGCTGCAGTTGGTGGCGGAACTGGAGCCGGAAACCGACCGGCGGCCGGCGATCGAGGCGCTGCTCGCCCGCGCACCGGATCATCTGGCGGCGCGCTTCGCGCTCGGCGATCTGAAGCTCACCGCGGACGACGAAAGCGGCATTGCCGATATCGAGGCGGTGATGCAGGCCGACCCGGACGCCATCATCGCTGGCTGCGAAACGATCTGGCGCTGGCTGAATCCGCGCGATCCGGTACGCGCCGAGCTGTACCGCGCACGCTGGGAAAAGCGGCAGGCCCACCTGGCAACGGTGCAGCAGGAACTCGACACGCTGGACCCGAAGTGCGAACTGGGGCCGCACGACCTGTCGCCCGAGCAGGAAGCCGCCATCGCGGCGGCCATCCAGCCGCACGCCGGCCGGATCGCCACGGTCTATCTGCTGCGGCGGCCGATTGCCACCGATCCGCGGGCCCGCGCCTACGTACTCGCCTTCGAGATGACCCGCCGCTGGCTGCGCAGCGAGGATGCACTGATCAAGCTGGCCCGCACCCTCGCCGCCGAAAACTATCCGGTCGGTCTGCACGTGGTGCCGATCGGCGCAAAGGCCTTCCGCCGCTGGCGCAAGCGCATACGGGCACTCGGCGTCGCGGCGCTGCCGGCGGGCGGGCGCTGACGCTCAGGCGGCGATCGACGGCTGTTCGGCTTCGCTTTCGCCCAGCGTGAAACAGAAGGTGGCGCCCTTGCCCGGTTCGGCGCGCGCCCACACCCGGCCGTTGTGGCGGCGTATCACCCGCTGCACCAGCGCCAGCCCGATGCCGGTGCCGTCGAACTCGCCCTCGCGGTGCAGACGGATGAAGGGGTTGAACAGCTTGTCGGCGTGCGCCATGTCGAAGCCGACGCCGTTGTCGCGCACATAGATCACCGCCTGCTGGCCGCGCCCTTCGGCACCGACCTCGATGCTGGCGTGCGGTACCGGCGCGGAGAACTTCCACGCGTTGCGCAGCAGGTTGTCGAGCGCGATGCGCAGCAGGCCGACGTCGCCAGCCACCAGCATGCCCGGCTGTATCACCACCAGACAGTCACGGCCGGGGTCGCCGGCGCGCAGCGAATCCACGATGTCCTGCGCCAGCACGCTGAGGTCGACCGGCTGGCGCTGCAGCGGCAGCCGGGTGACGCGCGACAGCTCCAGCAGGTCGTCGACCAGATGTTCCATGCGCAGCGCGGCACGCAGGATGCGCGACAGCGCATCGAAAGCCGGCGCGCCGAGGCCGTGCACGTCCGGCCGGATCATTTCCGATTCGAGCACGCTGGCGAAGCCGTGAATCGCGCGCAGCGGGCCACGCAGGTCGTGCGACACCGAGTAGCTGAAGCTTTCCAGTTCCTCGAACGCGGCCTTCAGGCTGGAGGTGCGGCTGCGCACCCGCTCGTCCAGTTCGTGGTTGAGCGCGCGCAGATCCTCTTCCGCCCGCACCTGGCGGCTCACGTCGCGCGCGCTGCCGCGGTAGCCGCAGACGCGGCCGGAGGCGTCGCGCCAGGGCCGGCCGGACAGCGCCATGATGCGCACCCCGCCGTCCTGCTGCCGCCAGTCGATCACCACGTCGCGGAAACTGCGGAATTCGCGGGTGAGCAGCGCCAGATCGTCGTGCCGCTGCGGGCCGGGCCGGCGCATCGCGAACAGCGCGGTCAGCGTGAGGCCGCGCAGCGGCCAGGCACCGTCCGAGGTGTAGACGATGACGCCGTCGCCATCGCTTTCCCAGAACCAGTCGGCGGCCGCCTCGGCAAAATCGCGCAGCCGGGCACGCTCGCCCTCGAGTTCGGAAATCTTCTTGTCCAGCTTGTCGCGCAGCCGCTCGGCGTAGAGCGCGTCATTGCCGCCCAGCGGCGCTGGCGTCGCGGCGCGGCGGCCGGCCAGCGCTTCCAGCTCGCTGATCAGGGTGGTGATTTCGCAGGGCTTGACCAGGAAGCGGTCGGCGCCGAGCTGGTAGGCCAGTTCCTCGTCGCGCCGGTCGGTGAAAGTGGCGGTGTAGAAGGCGAAGGGCGTTGTGGCCAGCTGAGGGTGGGCACGCACCGCGCGGCACAGGCCGTAGCCATCGAGTTCGGGCATCAGGATGTCGGACACGATGAGGTCGGGCGGCTGCGCCTTGGCCAGGTCCAGCGCTGCCCGGCCGTCGGGCGCGGCGCGCACCGCATGACCGCGCGCTTCCAGCGCGGCGCTGAGCATCAGGCGCGAGTTCTCGTCGTCTTCAGCGATCAGGATATCCATCAGGCTTGGGCCAGTACGTCTTCGATCTGGGTCATCACCCGCAGCGGGTCGATGGGCTTTTCGATGTAACCGTTGCAGCCGGCCGCCAGCACCCGCTCGCGGTCGCCGGCCATGGCGAACGAGGTGATGGCGATGATGGGCACCGGCGGCCAGCCTTCGGCGGCACGGATGCGCCGGGCCACCTCGATGCCGTCGATGTCCGGCAGCTGGATGTCGAGCAGGATGAAGTCCGGCCGCTCGCGCAGCGCCTCGGCCACGCCGTCCAGACCGGTCACCGCACTGCGGGTGGCGTAGCCGCGCGCGTGCAGGATGAAACTGATCAGTTCCAGGTTGTTGTCGTTGTCCTCGATCACCAGGGCGGTCTTCACGGACGGACGCCCTCCGCCGCGCGGCCCGAACCTTCGCGCGGCACGCTCAGCGTGAAGCGGCTGCCCACGCCTTCGGTGCTGCGCACGTCCACGCTGCCGGCCAGCAGTTCGGTGGCGATCTTGCGGGTGAGATAGAGGCCGAGGCCGGTGCCCGGCGTTTTCACGCGGAGCTGGGAATCGATGCGCTCGAAGGGCTGGAAAAGGCGGGCCAGACCGGCTTCATCCATGCCGATCCCGGTGTCTTCGACGCTGATGTCGAGCCAGCTGCCACGCACGCTCGCCTCCACGGTAATGGTCCCTTCGACCGTGTACTTTACCGCGTTGCTCATGAAATTCAGTATGCATTGGAGCAGGCGGCGGCGGTCCGCCTGCACCAGCAGGCCCGGCGGCTGATGTACCTGGATGAACAGATCCTTCTCGCGCGCGGCCTGCGCCACCGACTGCACCGCCTCGTCGATCACCGACGCCACCTCGAAACGCTCCTCGAACACGTCGATGAAGCCGGCTTCGATCTTGGAAATGTCGATCACGTCGGTGATCAGCGCCAGCAGATGGCGGGCCGAGCCATAGACCCGGGTCAGCTGGTCGTGCTGGCGGGTGTTCAGCTCGCCGGCCATGCCGGCCAGCACGACGCCGGTGAAGCCGATGATGGAATTGAGCGGGGTGCGCAGTTCGTGCGACATCGAGGCGATGAACATCGATTTCAGACGGTCGAGATCCTTCAGGCGCTCGTTGGCCCGCGCGAGTTCCGCGGTACGCTCCTCGACCCGCAGTTCCAGCGTTTCATTGGCTTCGCGCAGCGCCAGTTCGGTGCGCTTGATGCCGCTGATGTCACGCAGCACGCTGGAAATGTACTGGACCTGACCGTCGGCGTCGCGGTGCGCCACGCGCACCGCCGACATGGGCGTGCTGCCGCCGTCCGGCGTGCGCAGCGCAGTTTCGCCGACCCAGATGCCGTCACGCAGCACCGCCGGCAGTTCCACCTTCAGGTAGTGGCTGTAGGCCTCGGGTGGATAGAGGTCGCCGACCAGCAGGTCCGGCAGCAGCGTCGTGCCGGCCAGACCCACGGTGCGCCGGGCGGCCAGATTCAGATAGGTGATGCGCAGGTCGGTATCCACCGTGGACACGTAGTCCGGCGTCGCGTCGAGGATGGCCGACAGCCGGGCCTGCGCCGCCCGGGCGCGCCGGCGCTCCAGCGCCACCAGGTAGCGGCCGATCAGCGTGGCCAGTTCGCCGGCGAAGCGCTGTTCGTCGTGCAGCCACTCGCGCCGGCCTTCGGTGTGTTCGAGACAGATGACGCCGGCCAGCCGGCCGTCGAGGAAAACCGGCGCATCCAGCATGGCGGTCACGCCATGGCTGTCGAGATAGCCGCGCCGGAATTCGTGCGCCTGGACGTCGCTGCGCGCGTCGGCCACCGCCAGCGCACGGCCGCTGCGCATCAGCGCAAGGTAGTGCGGGAAGTCCTCCGGGTCGATCTGGTCGCCGGCGGCGTGGCCACCGGCCACCTCCTGCCGGCGTGCGTCGTACAGGTCCAGACAGCGCAGCCGGCCCTGTTCGGGCTCCAGCCGCCACACGCTGACCCGTGGCAGGGACAGCGCACCGGCCACCACTTCGGTCACCGTGGCGAGCGCACCGTCTTCGCCGGCGGACAGCGCCTGGTCCACGCCCAGCCGCATGATGGCCGACAGCTGCTTCTCCTGCCGTTCGAGCCGGCCACGCTGTTCGCGCCGGGCGCGCAGGTCGTCGGTCACGTCGATGAAGGTGGCCTGGATGGCATTTGCGCCGTCCCACTGCACCTGGCGGATGACCGAATCCAGCGTGCGGCGCTCGCCGTCGGCGCGCAGCACGTCGGCCTGCATCGGGAGCACCCGTCCGGCGGCCAGCAGGCGGCGGTTGCTGTCGCTGGCGATCACCGGCATGTCGTCCGCCACCACCATGGACGCCAGCGAACGCTGCGCCATCAGGTCAGCCACCGACGGGAAACCGAGCAGCTCGGCCGCCCGCCGGTTGGCGTACAGCGGCTTGAACTCACGGTGGATCAGGATGCCCTGGATGGAGCCGTCGAACAGGTCCAGCAGCTGCGCTTCGCGGATGCGCGCCCGGCGCGACGCGGCCGCGCGCTCGTTCAGCGTGATGGCGAGCGCGTAGGGCGCGATCGAGAAGGTGACGATGAAGGCCTGCAGCAGCATCAGCGCGGCCAGCGGCGCTTCGTTGCCGAAAGGCCCCAGCCGCGCCTGCGTGCCGTACAGCGCGGTGGCGTGCATCAGCACCAGCAGCAGGCTCATCCAGCGCACCTTGAGCTGTATCGCCGACCACACCAGCACCGCCGGCAGCAGCAGCATCCACGGTTCCGGCCCATCGAGCACCCGCAGGAAGGGTTCGGCGGTCATCAGCAGCGTGAGCAGCAGCCAGGGCAGCGCCTGACCGAGATCGCCGGGCAGGCCGCGCCAGTTCAGATGACCGGTCCAGCCGGCGACCAGCTGCACCATGAGCAGCGTGCCGGCGAAACGGCCGGCGGCGTGCAGCGTCCAGTCCGACACGTAGAAGGGCGCACTCGGCGTCCAGGCATCGGCCGCGCCGCTGCCGACCGACACCGCCAGCGCGGCGGCGATGAACCAGCCGTAGTGATCTGCCCGCATGCGCGGAAAGGGCTGCAGCGGGAAGGTGCGCAGTGCCTGCACCGCCAGACAGACCAGCAGCGCATCCAGCCCGGCCTGCAGCAGTGCCGGCAGCGGCGCCACGCCCTGCAGCACGGCCGCCACTACTGCCACCAGCAGCGCCGGCACCGCATGCAGGTAGCCGAACATGAGCACGCAGGCGAACAGCACGCCGGGCGCGAGCTGCAGCACTGGCGGCTGACCGTCGGACAGGCCCAGCAAGGGGTCGAGCGCCGACGCGGCGGCACAGCCGGCGGCGGTCAGGAACAGGGAGAACGGTTGCAGCCGGGTGTGCGGGGAAGCGGACACGGTGTGCTGCGGACTATGAACGTGCGCGCATCTTAGCCGCAGCGGGCGACGGGGCGGTATCGGCCCTTGGTCGGATGCGCGTTCAGCGCGCGATCAGCAGCGCGTCCAGCCCCAGCCGCTCGCGCAGCTGGCGGGCCACGCCTTCGGCGGCGTCGCGGCTGGCGAAGGGGCCGGCCTGCACCCGGTGGCGGCTGCCGTCGCTGTTCACCCGGACCCGGTCGGCGAGATCGGCCAGCGTGTCGGCCACGCGCCGGCTCAGCGCCTGCGCGTTGTCGAGTGCGCTGAAGGCGCCCAGCTGCAGCCAGTGGCCGGGCTCGGCGGCAACCGCCGGGGCGACCGGCGCAGCCGCCGGCGCGAGATCAGTGGCGAGCGCGGCGATCGGATCGTCGCTGGCGGGTTTCGGGACTGGCCGCTGCAGTTCGGGCCGGCCGGCGGCGCGGCGGGCCAGCAGGTCGGCCGGACTGCCTTCCGGGAACACCGCCTCGACCTCGACATCGGCGCTGCCATCGTTCACGTAGCCCAGCTTGGCGGCGGCGGTCCACGACAGGTCGATCACCCGGCCCGGCTTGAACGGCCCGCGGTCGTTCACCCGCACCACCACCGAACGGCCGCTGGCCAGATGGGTCACCCGGGCGTAGCTCGGAATCGGCAGCGTGGCGTGCGCGGCGGTCATGCCGTACATGTCGTACACCTCGCCGCTGGAGGTCTTCTGGCCGTGAAACTTGCGGCCGTACCAGCTGCCGCGGCCGCGCTGGCGGAAAGGCTTCGCCTCGGTCATCGGCACGAACTGCATGCCGAGCGCGCTGTACGGCCGGTTGGCGAAGCGGTGCAGCGGCTCGTCGCGCGGCACCGCGTCGGGAATGGCGGCGAGCGCCGCGGCGTCCGGCGCGTTGTCGCCCGGGCCGTCGTCCAGATAGAAGCCACCGCCGCGTTTCGTGACCGGCGGACGCGGCTGTTCGCCGCCGGCGGGCGCGGAGCGGGCGGACGGCGCCGGATCCGGTTCCACTTCGGTCACCGTCGGCGCGCCGGCACAGCCGGCCAGCAGCGCCGCCAGCGCGCACAGCGCAGGCAGCCCGCGCGCAGGCGTGAAGCGGAGCGGACCGGCCGCCATCACCGTTACCTCTGCCGGCGCCGGCGCTGCGCCTCGATCGACATCAGCAGGCCGAGGCCGATGCACAGCGTCACCAGCGCGGTGCCGCCATAGCTCACGAAGGGCAGCGGCACGCCCACCACCGGCAGCAGGCCGGTCACCATGCCCATGTTCACGAAGGCGTAGGTGAAGAAGGACAGCGAAATCGCGCCCGCCAGCAGGCGGCCGAACAGCATGGGCGAACGGGCCGCGATCATCAGGCCGCGGCCTATCATCGCTATATATATGCAGAGCAGCACCACCGCGCCGGCCAGCCCGAACTCCTCGGCCATCACCGCGAAGATGAAGTCGGTATGCCGCTCGGGCACGAACTCCAGATGGGTCTGGGTGCCTTCGCGCCAGCCCTTGCCGAACACGCCGCCGGAGCCGATGGCGATGCTGGACTGGATGATGTGGAAGCCGCTGCCGCGCGGGTCGGTGGTCGGGTCGAGCAGCGTACATACGCGCTGCCGCTGGTAGGCCTTGAAACCGGGCCAGTCCACGCCGTCGGCGCATATCGCGTCGCCTTCCGCGGCGAGCGCCGCGATGGCAATGACGCCCACGGTGAGCACCGGAATGATGAGCTTCCACGACAGCCCGGCGAAGAAGATGACGAACACGCCGGCCGCCAGCACCAGGATGGCGGTGCCCAGATCCGGCTGATGGAAGATGAGCAGCACCGGAATGAGCAGGATGACCGCCGCCACCAGAAAGTCGCGCACCCGGAGTTGGGCCTCGTGCCGGTGAAAATACCAGGCCAGCATCAGCGGCACCGAAATCTTCAGCATTTCCGACGGCTGGATGCGGGTGAAGCCGATATTGAGCCAGCGCTGCGCGCCCTTGGACGTTTCGCCGAACAGCTCGACGCCGATCAGCAGCACCACGCCCACCGCGTAGAAGGGCAGCGCCAGCTGCATCAGCCGCAGCGGCGGAATCTGCGCCACCACCAGCATGACGCTGAGCGCCACCGCGAGGTTCACCAGGTGGGCTTCGAAGCGGTACATGAAGTCGGCGGTGGCGCTGCCCATGACCAGCGTGGCCAGCGACAGCAGCAGCACGGTGATGGCCAGCAGCGGCGGGTCGAGCGCCGACAGCACGCCGCCGATGCGCTCGCGCACCGCCGACCACTTACTCGCTGTCAGTTGCATCGCTGTCCTCCGGGGCCGGACCGGCCGGCTTGTTGCCGAGCAGATAGTAGTCGAACACCTGGCGGGCGATCGGCGCCGCCGACTGCGCACCGAAACCGGCATTCTCGACGATGACCGCGAGCGCGATCTTGGGGTCGTCCGCCGGCGCGAACGCCACGAACAGCGCGTGGTCGCGCAGCTTTTCCGCCAGCTTGCCGCCGCGGTACTGCGCGCCGCGCAGCGAGAAGGCCTGTGCGGTACCGGTCTTGCCGGCGGCGACATAGGGTGCGCCGGCGAAGGCGCGGGCGCCGGTACCGGCCTTGTTCACATCCACCATGGCCTGCTTGATCACCGCGATGTGCTCCGGCTTCAGGTCCACGGTGCGGACGGGCTTGGGCTCGACCTGCCGGGAGGCGCCGGTGCGCACGTTCTCGATCTGCTTCACCAGATGCGGCTTGAACACCACGCCGTCGTTGGCGAGGATGGCCACCGCCTGCGCCATCTGCATCATGGTGTAGGCGTTGTAGCCCTGACCGATGCCCACCGAAATCGTTTCGCCGGCGTACCACTTCTGCTGTTCCGGCCGCTTGAAGCGCTTCTTCTTCCACTCCGGCGACGGCAGCACGCCGGTGGATTCGCCCTCGATGTCGATGCCGGTGCGGCTGCCCAGCCCCATCTGCGACATGAAGCCGGCGATGCCGTCTATGCCCCAGTCGGCCGCCAGCCGGTAGTAATAGGTGTTGCACGACACGACGATGGACTTGTGCATGTCCACCGAGCCGTGGCCGCCCACCTTGTCGTCGCGGAACAGGTGGCCGCCGTACTCGAAGTGGCCCGGGTCGGCGATGGCGAACGAGGGCGTGCGCTTGCCGGCGGTCAGCGCGCCCAGCGCCATGAAAGGCTTGAAGGTCGAGCCGGGCGGGTAGGCGGAATAGATGGCGCGGTTCAGCAGCGGGTGGTCGGCCGAGGTGTTCAGCGCCTCCCAGTTGGCGGCATCGATGCCATCGACGAACAGGTTGGGATCGAAGGTGGGCTTGCTCACCAGCGCCAGCACGCCGCCGGTCGAGGGCTCGATCGCCACCAGCGCGCCGCGCCGCTCGCCGAAAGCCTGCTCCACCACGCGCTGCAGGCCGGCGTCCAGCGTGAGCCGCAGGTTGTTGCCGTTCTGCGGCGCGGTGTGCGACAGCACGCGCACCGCGCGGCCGGCCGCGGTCACCTCGACCTGCTCGAAGCCGGTCACGCCGTGCAGTTCGTCCTCGTAGAACTGTTCCAGCCCCGCCTTGCCGATGTGGTCGGTACCGCGGTAGTTGTCGGCCACGCCGGCCTCGTCGATGCGCGCCGCGTCCCTGCGGTTGATGCGGCCCATGTAGCCGAGCACGTGCGACGCCAGTTCGGTGTTCGGATACTGCCGGAACAGCCGCGCCCGCACCTCGACGCCGGGGAAGCGGTAGCGCTGGCCGATGAAGCGCGCCACCTCCTCGTCGGTCAGCCGGGTGCGGATGGGCAGGGTGTCGAAATTGCGCGACTCCTCCATCAGCTTGCGGAAGCGCTTGCGGTCGCGCGCCTCGATATTCACCAGCTTGGCCAGCTCGTCTATCGTGTGTTCGAGATTGCTCACCCGCGACGGCTGGATTTCCAGCGTGTAGGCGGAGTAGTTGCGCGCCAGCACCTCGCCGTTACGGTCCAGGATGAGGCCGCGGTTGGGCGTGACCGGCAGCAGCGCGATCCGGTTGTCCTCGGCGCGGGTGGCGTAATAGTCATGCCGCACCACCTGCAGCCAGAAAAAGCGCGCGAACAGCAGCGAAAAGCACACCAGCACCACCGCCCCGGCGAAATACACGCGGCGGCGGAAGCGGATGAGCTGGATTTCCGGGCTGTGCAGATCGGTCATGGAGCAGCCCGCTCACCCGCCGGTGCGCCGTCCGAAGGACCGCCCCGAGGACGCGCGCAGCCCCCTCGGGGGGCAGCGAACGAAGTAAGCGTGGGGGCCTTCATATCGGTCTGTTCTCGTCCTTCTCTTCCGGCCGGTACTGCGGCAGCAGCAGCAGGATGCCCACCGGATACCACAGCAGCGTGGCGATCAGCGCGCCGGCGAAGTAGATGAGGCCGGGGAATTCGGCGTCGGCCACCAGCCGCACCAGCAGCATGACGGTCTGCGCGCCGACCAGCATGGGCAGCACGTGCAGCGACTGGCGCAGCGGGCCGAACCAGAGGATGCGGCGCGAGAAGGTGGTGGCGGCGTAGGCGAGCAGCACGTAGGCCAGCGCGTGCTGGCCCATCAGGCTGCCGTAGCCCACGTCCATCACGATGCCCAGCGCGAAGGCCGTGCCCATGCCGACCCGCAGCGGCTCGCGCACGCACCAGAAGCACAGCACCAGCGCCAGCCAGTCCGGCAGCCAGAAGGCGCGGCCGAGCGGCATCAGGTTCACCAGCAGCGCGCACAGCAGCGAGAAGGCGATGAACCACGGGCTGACCGGCCGCAGGATGCGGCGCGAGCTGAAAGACGGCTGGTTCATTTCTTCGGCGCCTTGTCGGCCGGTTTGTCGGCGGCCGGCGCTGTGCCTGCCGCAGCGGTGTCCGGGTCCACCGGCTTGCCCGGCTTCAGAATGAGCACGGTCGAGTGCGCCTCGACCCCGGCCACCGGCACGCACAGGATGCGCACGAAGCCGCCCACGCCGTCGCGGTCCACCGACTTCACCGCAGCCACCGGCAGGCCGGGCGGGAACACGCCGTCCAGCCCGGAGGTGACGATGCGGTCGCCTTCGCGCAGATCGACGTCAGCGGCCAGATAGCGCAGTTCGAGCAGACCGCTGCCGGCGCCGAACATGACCGCGCGCACGCCGGTGCGCGCCACCTGTACCGGCAGCGCCTGGTCCTTGTCGGAAATGAGGGTGACTTCGGCGTTCAGCGGATAGACCCGGGTGACCTGGCCGATGATGCCGAGGTCGTCGGTGACCGGGCTGCCGGGCTCGACGCCGTGGGTGAGGCCCTTGTCGATCACCACCCGGCGCGAGAAGGGGTCGCGCACCGCGTAGATCACTTCGGCCACGCGGGCGTCGATCTGCACCCGTTCGCGCATGTCGAGCAGCGCGCGCAGGCGGGCGTTTTCCTGGTCCAGCTGTTCCTGGCGCAGCCGTATCGTCGCCAGTTCGGTCTGTTCGCGGCGCAGGCGGGCGTTTTCGTCCTGCAGGTGGGCGAGGTCGGCGAAGTATTCACCGGCCGAGCGCACGCCCTTGACCGGCATGCCGGCGGCGACCTGCAGCGGCGTGGTCATGACCGACAGCCCCTGGCGCACCAGTTCGAGATAGTGCAGCCGGTGGTCGACCACGATGAGGGTGAGCGAAGCGCTCACCAGCAGCACCAGGCGCACGAGCGGCGCCGGGCCGCGCCGGAAGAACGGCGGAGGTTGATGACCGGCGACCGGTGAAACCATGAATCAGTAAGTCGTCAGGCAGCGGCCGCGCACGAGGCACGGCGGGCGCCCCGCCGCGCGGGCCTTGAGCGGTACGCGGGCGGGCGGGGCGACACGGGGCGGATCACTCGTTGGCGAAGATGTTGCCGAGCTGGTCCATCTTTTCCAGCGCGGTGCCGGAACCGCGCACCACGCAGGTGAGCGGGTCGTCGGCCACCACCACCGGCAGGCCGGTCTCTTCCATCAGCAGACGGTACAGGTCGCGCAGCAGCGCGCCGCCACCGGTCAGCACCATGCCGCGTTCGGCGATGTCGGCGCCCAGTTCCGGCGGGGTCTGTTCCAGGCCGCTCTTCACCGCCGACACGATCTGGTTCAGCGGCTCGGTGAGCGCTTCCAGGATTTCGTTGGACGAAATGGTGAAGCTGCGCGGAATGCCTTCGGCCAGGTTGCGGCCCTTCACTTCCATCTCCTTCACTTCGGAGCCCGGGAAGGCGGAGCCGATTTCCTTCTTGATCGCCTCGGCGGTGGTTTCGCCGATCAGCATGCCGTAGTTGCGGCGAATGTAATTGATGATGGCTTCGTCGAACTTGTCGCCACCGACCCGCACGCTGCCGGCGTACACCATGCCGCCGAGCGAGATCACGCCCACTTCGGTGGTGCCGCCGCCGATGTCCACCACCATGGAGCCGGTCGCTTCCGACACCGGCAGGCCGGCGCCGATCGCCGCGGCCATCGGTTCCTCGATCAGGTAGACCTGGCTGGCACCCGCGCCCAGGGCCGATTCGCGGATCGCGCGGCGCTCGACCTGGGTGGAGCCGCAGGGCACGCAGATGATGATGCGCGGGCTGGGCGAGAACAGGCGCGAGTCATGCACCTTCTTGATGAACTGCTTGAGCATCTGCTCGGTCACCGTGAAGTCGGCGATCACGCCGTCCTTCATCGGGCGGATGGCGGTGATGTTGCCCGGCGTCTTGCCCAGCATGAGCTTGGCCTGAAGGCCCACCGCCTGGATGGTCTTCTTGGCGTTGGGGCCGCCTTCGGTGCGGATGGCCACCACCGACGGTTCGTCCAGCACGATGCCCTGGCCACGCACGTAGATCAGCGTGTTGGCGGTGCCGAGGTCGATGGCCAGATCGTTGGAGAAATAGGAACGCAGGAAACCGAACATGGAATGTCTTTACGCAAGCGGCCGCTTTGGGCGGCCGGAACAGGAAACGGGTCGGGTGTGGTCAGGGTCGGACTGCGGGCGACCCGGCGGCAGCTTGCGTCGGACCCGGGCCGCCAGAGGCAGCTGGCGGCCGGACGTGCGGGCCGGCTGCCGGGCGGGCAGCCTGAATGGTTCATAATGATAACCCATGCGGGCATTAGCCTCTTGAACCGAAACATCTTTGTACGTGGGCGCCGCCGCGCCTGACACCCCGGATCGTCATTCCATGTCCCTGACCGACCAAGAAGTGCGCCATGTCGCGAAGCTGGCGCGCATCGAACTGCCGGACGCCGAACTCGAGCGTACCCGCAGCCACCTGAACACCATGCTGGGCCTGATCGAACAGCTGCAGGCCATCGACACCACCGGCGTCGAGCCGATGGCGCACGCCACCGAACTGGTGCTGCGCCTGCGCGAAGACCGCGTGACCGAGCCGGACCGCCGCGACGCCTGTCAGGCGGTCGCCCCGGCGGTCGAGAACGGTCTCTATCTGGTCCCGAAAGTGATCGAATGAGTGATCGAATGAACGCTCCTGAAACCGTGAAGTCGCTGGCCGCGAAGCTGGCGGCAGGCGAGGCGTCGGCGGTCGAGCTGGCGCAGGACTATCTGGCCAAGATCCGCGCCGCCAATCCGGCGATCAACGCCTATGTGGAAACCAATGAAGACGCCACGCTGGCCGAAGCGCGCGCCGCCGATGCGCTGCGCGCCGAAGGCCGGGCCGGCCCGCTGACCGGCGTGCCGCTGGCGCACAAGGACATCTTCTGCCAGACCGGCTGGCACGCGCGCTGCGGCTCGAAAATGCTGGAAAGCTTCGCCGCGCCCTACGACGCGGGCCTGATCGAGCGCTCGCGCGCCGCCGGCCTGGTCACGCTGGGCCGCACCAATATGGACGAGTTCGCGATGGGCTCGACCAATGAATCGAGCTTCTACGGCGCGGTGCGCAACCCGTGGAACACCGGCCACGTGCCCGGCGGCTCCAGCGGCGGTTCGGCCGCGGCCATCGCCGCCGGCCTGGCGCCGGCCGCCAGCGGCACCGACACCGGCGGCTCGATCCGCCAGCCGGCCGCCTTCTGCGGCATCAGCGGCATCAAGCCCACCTACGGCATCGTGTCGCGCTGGGGCATGATCGCCTACGCCTCCAGCCTGGACCAGGGCGGCCCGATGGCCCGCACCGCCGAAGACTGCGCGCTGCTGCTGAACACCTTCGCCGGCTTTGACGAACGCGATTCCACCAGCCTGCAGCGCCCGGCCGAGGACTACACCCGCGCGCTGGCACAGCCGCTGGCCGGCCTGCGCATCGGCCTGCCGAAGGAGTTCTTCGGCGACGGCATGGCCGACGACGTGCGCGCCGCGGTCGACGCGGCGCTGGCCACCTTCCGCTCGCTGGGCGCGGTCACCGTCGACGTGAGCCTGCCGCGCGCCGGCATGTCGGTGCCGGCGTACTACGTGATCGCCCCGGCCGAAGCCAGCTCCAACCTCAGCCGCTACGACGGCGTGCGCTACGGCTACCGCGCCCCCGAGTACGGCAACCTGGACGACATGTACGTGAAGACCCGCGCCCAGGGCTTCGGCGCCGAGGTGAAGCGGCGCATCCTGATCGGCGCCTATGTGCTGTCGCACGGCTATTACGACGCCTACTACCTGCAGGCGCAGAAGGTGCGCCGGCTGATCGCGCAGGACTACGAAGCCGCCTTCGCCCAGTGCGACCTCATCATGGGGCCGACCACGCCGAACACCGCCTACCGCATCGGCCAGAACGACGAAGACCCGATGGCCATGTATCTGGGCGACATCTACACCACCTCGGTGAACCTGGCCGGCCTGCCCGGCATGAGCATTCCGGCCGGCTTCGGCGCCGGCGGCCTGCCGGTCGGCCTGCAGATCGTCGGCCGCTGGTTCGACGAAGCCCGCATGCTCGGCGCCGCTCACCAGTTCCAGCAGACCACCGACTGGCACCTTCGCATTCCGGGATAAGTCATGAAGGCATTGCGCTACAGCAGCACGCAGCTCCAGCTGATTCTCGATCAGGCCGGCATCTACATGTGTGCCTGTCCCGCCCAGCTTGCCGCGCAGATGATGGAACTGCGCACGCTGCACGCCTACCAGCTGAACTGCATGAGTGAAATGCCGGACATGGCGGAAAGCCACCGCATCATCGCGGACGCGTGCGAACGCGCGCATCTGCTGCTGGAAGAGGCCTTCGACCGGGTGCTCGAGATCGAAGGCTGGGACAAGCGCACGCTGACCATGCCGGAAGGACTGCGACGCAAGCGGGACGACCTGCTGTGACGGTGCGCCGTACCCTGCCCCTGCTCGGGGCCCTCACGCTGCTGGCCGCCTGTGCGCCGATGAAACCGCAGACACCGGCCGAGGCCGGCAAACCCGCCGCTGACGTACCCGCGCCGGCCGCTGCGCGTACGCCTCCTCCGGTGCGCTCGACCAAGCCGCTGCCGATTCCGGCGCGCGCGCTGCAGGCCAAAGCCGACTGCCGCTACCGCGACGACATCGGCACCGAAGGCAAGCTGGTGCTGGACGTGAAGGATTCAAAGGTCGAGCGCTTCGCGTCGGACATCGACATGGGCCGCCGCGGCCGCTGCAGCTTCGACCTGACCGCCTTCACCCAGACCCGCTTCGACCACACGCCCACCCTGGTCGCCGGCGCCTGCACGGTCAGCCTGTGGGAACAGAAAGACGAAGTGACCGTGTCCTACCGCAACTGCGCCGCGCACTGCACGCCCGGCGCGCACGATTACCTGTGGCCCACGCTGGTGAGCCGCAAGACCGGCAGCTGCCGGTAAGCCGAGAGAGAACGCAACATGAGCAGAGCGAACTGGGAAGTCGTGATCGGGCTGGAAACCCATGCCCAGCTGAACACGGCCTCGAAAATCTTTTCCGGCGCATCCACCGCCTTCGGCGCGGAGCCCAACGTGCAGGCCAGCCCGGTGGACCTCGCGCTGCCCGGCGTGCTGCCGGTCATGAACCGCGCCGCGGTCGAGCGCGCCATCCGCTTCGGTCTGGCCATCGGCGCCACCGTGGCGCCGCGCTCGGTGTTCGCGCGCAAGAACTACTTCTACCCCGACCTCCCGAAGGGCTACCAGATCAGCCAGTTCGAACTGCCGGTGGTGCAGGGCGGCACCCTCACCATCCGCGTGGGCGAAGGCGAAAAGGCCTATGAAAAGGTGGTGCGCCTCACCCGCGCCCACCTGGAAGAAGATGCCGGCAAGAGCCTGCACGAAGACTTTCATGGCATGTCCGGCATCGACCTGAACCGCGCCGGCACGCCGCTGCTGGAAATCGTCAGCGAGCCGGACATGTCCTCCAGCGCCGAAGCGGTGGCCTATGCGCGCGCGCTGCACGCGCTGGTGCGCTGGGTCGACATCTGCGACGGCAACATGCAGGAAGGCAGCTTCCGCTGCGACGCCAACGTGAGCGTACGCCGCCCGGGCGAGCCGCTGGGCACCCGCCGCGAAATCAAGAATCTGAACAGCTTCCGCTTCCTGCAGCAGGCCATCGACTACGAAATCCAGTGGCAGATCGAACAGATCGAGGACGGCCACAAGATCCAGCAGGCCACCGTGCTGTTCGACCCGGACACCGGCGAAACCCGCATGATGCGCAGCAAGGAAGACGCGCATGACTACCGCTACTTCCCCGACCCCGACCTGCCGCCGCTGGTGATCGCCGCCGAGTGGATGGACGAGGTGCGTCGCGCCATGCCCGAACTGCCGGGCGCGCTGGCGGCACGGCTGCAGAATGACTATGGCCTGTCCGCCTATGACGCTGCCGGCCTCACCGCCAGCCGCGAAACCGCCCGCTACTTCACCGACGCGCTGGCCATCGCCGGTGCAGCCCAGGCCAAACCGCTCGCCAACTGGATCATGGGCGAACTGGCCGCACGGCTGAACCGCGAAGAACGCGACCTCGCTGACAGCCCGGTCAGCCCGGCCCAGCTCGCCGGCCTGGTCGCCCGCATCGCCGACAACACCATTTCGAACAGCATCGCCAAGAAGGTGTTCGACGCGCTATGGAACGGCGAAGGCGCAGACGCCGACGCCATCATCGAAGCGCAGGGCCTGAAGCAGGTGACCGATGCCTCGGCCATCGAACCCATCATCGACGAAGTGCTGGCCGCCAACCCGAAATCGGTCGAGGAGTACCGTGCCGGCAAGGAAAAGGCCTTCAACGCCCTGGTCGGTCAGGTGATGAAAGCCAGCAAGGGCAAGGCCAGCCCGGCGCAGGTGAACGAGCTGCTGAAGAAGAAGCTGGGCGGCTGACACCGGATGTGTCAGGGCGCGCAAAGCGCGCGCCGCTGCCAGCCCGGTCAGGCGGAAGGAGCCAGCAGCGCGTCCAGAGGGCTGCGCACGCCGCCGCCCCCGACCTTGAGCACATGCGTGTAGATCATGGTGGTCGACACGTCCGCATGGCCGAGCAGATCCTGAACCGTGCGGATGTCGTAGCCGGACTGCAGCAGGGCCGTGGCGAAGGAATGCCTCAGGGTGTGCGGCGTCGCCGGTTTGTGCAGCCCCGACCGTTGCGCCGCGCGCTGAAAGGCCCGCTGGAAGGTCTGGTCATACATGTGGTGACGGCGCACCACGCCACTGCGCGGATCCACCGCGTGGGTCGCCTGAGGAAACACCCAGAACCAGGCCCAGGACGCATCGGCGCGCGGATACTTGCGTGCAATCGCGTCCGGCATATCGACACCGGCGCGCCCGGAGCGTCTATCGTCGTCCCACAGCAGCCGGGCACGAACCATCTGGTCATGCAGCGGCTTCACCAGCGACTGCGGCAGCATCAGTGCGCGGTCCTTGCGCCCCTTGCCTTCACGCACGATGATCGTGAGGCGCTCGAAATCGACATCCTTTACCCGGAGCCGCAGACCTTCGGTCAGCCGCATTCCGGTTCCGTAAAGCAGTTGTGCGAACAGTCGGTGCTCTCCGTCCAGCCGCTCGAAAATGCGTTTCACCTTTTCGGGCGACAGCACGACTGGCAGGCGGCGCGTCGTGCGCGGCCGACCGATCTCGCTCATCCACGGAAGATCGATGCCAAGCACCTGCTTGTAAAGAAAGAGCAGCGCCGACAGCGCCTGCTTGTGGGTCGACACCGCAACGCTGCGCTCACTGGCCAGCCACGACAGAAATGCCTCGATCTCCGCCCGCCCCATCGAGGACGGGTGACGCAGCCCATGAAACCGGACAAAGGCCTTCACCCAATGCACATAGGTCTTCTCGGTGCTTATGGTGTAATGCAGATAGCGTATCCGTTCGCGCAGCTGATCGAGCAGGCGAACTGATTTCAAGGGTGGAAGTGAAGGGGTGAGGTTTTTCATCGCCGTTTAATGCTGTATGAATATACAGCATAGGCAGCTGAAAGCCTGATGGCAAGGTCGTTTCCGGACCATCACCCCAGCCTGTTTATCCGGCAGCTTCCGTAGTTATGGCGCAAAACTGCGCCAGAAAACAAAGTTGAACCGCAATGAAGACAGTCACACTCGACGGAGCCGCCGTAAAGGACGAGCCTTCCTTTCACGCGGAGTGCCAGCGCGTGTTCGGCTTCCCCACCTTCTATGGCGGCAACATGAGCGCATGGGTCGATTGCATGGGCTACCTGGATGAGCCTGACGCGGGCATGTCCGCAGTTTCAGTACAGCTGGGCGAAATTTTGGTTCTAGAAGTCAAGAGCGCTGACGCATTTAAGAGTGCTGCTCCCAGCCTTTGGTTGGCATTTCTGGAGTGCGTCGCCTTCGTCAACTGGCGGCGAGTCGAGGCTGGGGCAAGGCCTATCCTTGCGGTATCAGCCTATGCCTAGCAGCCCATTCCGGTTCAACTGGTCGCTCGAGCGGACGGCTACGCCGCCCGCTCAGCTTCGACGTTAGCCATCATGGACACTCAAGCCGCATTGCTCATCGCCGAAGCTCGCGAATGGTTGGACAAGCAACCGCCAGCGGAGGCGAACTCGGCTCGCTGGTATTCGCTCGGGAACTTCCAATCATTCATTGCAGCAATAGAAGCGGACAGCTCACCGCAATCTATTGAGCGCGCCTCGTGGTCCTTGGGGCACCACATCACGGATCAACTGGATTGGTCGTCTGACTACTGCAAGACCATCTCGTCGTTCCTCCAGCGCGCGAGGAGCATCTTGCATGACATGCAAAATGGCTAACCCGGCAATCAACCCGACGCTGCGCGATAAAGCCGCGCAGCGCGGGTTATCTCCACGTTATGCGCCGGACCCGTTACGCACTAGGGAGGTAACTGAGAATGACTGATTGCTCAGTTGAAATTGCTTCTGCCATCGCTGCGGTAGTTAGCGCTGTCGGTGGCGCCTTCGCCGCAGTCGGTGCTATGCGCTCGGCCACTTTTGCGCGTCATGCCCAAGAGGCTATGGAGCGTTCGGAAAAACGCACTGCTCTTCGCGAGTTGGTCATTTCCGGCAACGAGCTGCACGTTGAACTTCAGCGCGTTGCCTCACGAGCAACGGAGCTAAGAACCGCCTATCGATCTCTCTTTGTATTCTCCGGTTCGTCCAATCATTCAAGCGAAAAACTTCTTCTCGCCGCTCTCGAAGAGAAGGTTGGCTCCGCTCAGAAGTCTGCTGAGGGTATGGCGCAACTTTCAACAGATGTTACGGTTCTCTATGATGCAGCGCTTGATGACATCAACAAGCGCCATGCCCAGGTTGAGCAATCGCTATTCTTGGTTCGCTCCGTAAGAGAGGACATCGAGCGTGAGTACTCATCCGTTGAGGCTCAGTGTGCTGCATACCGCGACCGAGCACTTCAGCGGTGACCATCCGCCGCATAACCTTGCGCTCAACCGGACCTGCGCGAAAAGCCGCGCAGGCCGGTTAGCTCCACGTTGGGCGTCATGAGCATCGCGGCACGAAAACATAATCAGCGTGCCAGCAATCCACGTTGGTGGAAGCGCTATTTTTGGTCGCAGCATGAGTTTTGGGCCAAGCACGCGGTTAACAGAGCCGCTCACCGTGCCAAGGTGTCACGCATGGACGGTGACGGGCAGTATTTCTTCTGGTGCCAGGTCGTTCAGCGCGCGGCCTCGTTTTGCAGCGTTCAGTACGGGCCCGTTCCGGAACTTCTCCTCCATCGTCCTATTGCCCGTAGTGTTTTTGCTCTTTCCTCGCGGGAGGTTTCGTCGTGGCTTCGTGTCCAATCGCCATATCGCAATCGGGGCGTGCGTTCATGTCTCAAGTAGGTTGCACCGTCACGCCCAACAATGCGCTCCAGCCGACCAGCAAAAAGCGGGGCTTTTTGCTGTCGGCTGAGCTTGGTCGTTAGGCTGCACAGATGGCGCTTTCCGCACAGCTAAGTTCTCCTGCGGCGCTGTACCGCAAGCTCGAACGAGAGGCGTATCGGGCGTATCACGCTCCGACTGCTTTGCAGAAGGCCGATCACTTCTTCAATTTCTGCGTCACGGCATCATCAATGCGGGACTACTGCCTTGAGCATCAAGGAATGCTCACGCGGGCGCAGCGAAAGCCATACGACAGTGCATGGTGGAGTGTTCCGCTTCTGGTTGCGGCCATAGAGATCGGAAATTCAGCAAAGCACTTCGTCCTGCGTGACCTCAATACAGGCGCACCGAAAACGGTCCTAACACGAACAGCGCGAATGAAGAAGGCGAAGTTCGTAGACATCTATGCAGATCAATCTGGCTCGATCAAAGCAGTCCCAGTTGAGCGCACCGAAGTGACGGTAACCCTCTCTGATGGGCAGCGGCTTGAGCTGTTCCTTTTCACTCGGGGTTTGCTTGACTATTGGAGGAGCTATCTCAAATCCATTGGCATCAACGTTCGAAAGCAGTCACATGCACAACTTGCTCGCAGTGCAGCCTAACAGGCTGGTGAGAAACCCCGCTCGCTGCTCGTGGCGCGGGTTTTAAGGCAGACTCCCGCCCCGAATCGTCTTCCTACTTTTCCCGACTGTCCATGCGCGGCCAAGAGAATCCCCAGGCGTTGATGTTCAGCTACGTGAGCCTGGAACAACGCGTGCCGAAGGACCACCCGCTGCGCTCCCTGCGCGCGCTGGTCGACGGCATTCTCGCCAACATGAGTGCGCTGTTCGATGAGCGTTACTCGCATACCGGCCGTCCGTCGATTCCGCCTGAGCAGTTGCTGCGTGCGCTGCTCGTGCAGATCCTCTTCACGATCCGCAGCGAACGCCAGCTGGTCGAACAGCTCGACTACAACCTGCTGTTCCGCTGGTTCGTTGGCCTGGGCATGGACGATGCGGTGTGGGACCGCACCGTGTTCAGCATCAATC
>NZ_AFHG01000055.1 GCF_000214035.2 Methyloversatilis universalis FAM5
GAATTCGTGGCTGCGCTCGAACGGCGCGGTATCAGGGCGCACGTGGCGCGCAAGGTCAGCGGCAGCGCCGTCGATGGACGCACCGCGCGTGGCAAGGGCTACGCGATGAGTCTGCGCAGGCGAAAGATGATCGAAGAGGCCTTCGGCTGGATCAAGACGGTGGGTGGTCTGCGCAAGACGCGGCACAAGGGGCTGGAGAGGCTCTCCGGTCAGGCGCTGTTTGCGTTCGCGGCGTACAACCTGACTCGAATGCTGAGCCTGATGCGAACGGCTGCCGCGTAGAGGGATAGATGCGTCCGCTGCCTGGCGAGCAGCCGAATACGAGGGTGAGAGAACCCCGAATCACACGCCACGGCGCACTTCCGGTGCCGGAAAAAACGAGCGGAAGGACATGATCCGGAAGGATTCAAGGGTTTCTCACCAGCCTGTTAGGTGCCGTTGGGAGAAAGGATGCCAAGCCACGCAACGCTCGCCAAAACCAGAACGGCTAATGTCGCCTCCGTGAACAGACTCTGCCGTAGCTTGACGACCGCGTGTGCGTGGTTGCCTGTTCTCAATGCCGCCTCCAGACTTGGGCTCAGTCGAAACCGATTGGCTGCCGCCAGCGCGAGCATTCCTCCGAACAACAGGAGTTTTCCTACGAGCAGGCGGCCATAGAGCGTTGAGAAGAGCGGATCAAGCGATGGCCCAGCGATCAACAGGTAATTCAGGGCTCCGGTCACGACGAGTGCCGCCACGATCACAGTACCTATCCGAGCGAAACCATTGGATGTTCGGCTCAGGATCTCTACTGAGCCTTGCCCGGTATTTGGTTTGTTCGCCGCAAGCACCAAGAACGCGATCAATGCGCCTACCCAGGCACCGGCCGCCCAGAGGTGCGTGATGTCCGAAGCGAGATGAATGTATCCGCGCACGCCGTCATCCATGGCGCCATGTCCCGCCCATGCAAGGGTCGCCAACGCCACACCACTGGAAGCGGCCATCGCTGCAAAACGCAGTGTTGAATTCATGCGCAACACGGCGATGAGCACACACGTCACTAACGCCAGGATGCGAATGCACCAGGCGATGCCCATGTGCGTGCCCGTAATGAGCATGTCGAAAACGTGCGTTGACAGCTCCGCGTAGCTTTGGGCGCCGGACATGGCCTTGGCCATGACCGTCATGCCCCACATCGACAGGACAATGCCGATGGCGGCGGATGCGCCAATGAGTACGCGATAGCGGCGCGAGATCGTCGAGGATCGCTCGTCGTTGCCCAAAGCATAGAGTCCGAACATGGCGACGCCAAACGCCGCCGCCAGGTCCAGATAAAGCGCCAGGCGCAGGACGATGGTCAACCAATCCCCGGCCATGGGCTTACTTCACCTTGAAGGTGACGTTACCCGTGATCGGATGCGTGTCCGAGGAGACGGCACGCCATTCGACGCGATAGTCGCCCGGCTGGAGCGCTTGTGCCGGCGTGATGACCATGGTCTTGCCGTCGCCGGCACCCGCGACGCTGGCGTTGATCTTCATCGGGCCATGGCTCGCCATTCCCGGCATGCCCGTCATGACAAGGCTTGCGGCGGAGAACTGCGGCACCAGCGTTTCGGAGAACTTCAGCTCGATGGTGGCTGGCGCGGAAACCTGCGACTTGTCGGCCGGCGTTGAAGACACCAGCGAAGGATGCGCGAATGCGGCGGTGGCGAACAGGCCAGCAGCGATCGGCGCGACGAGCTTGGCGATGAAATGTGAACGGGTCATAGAGATTCCTACCTTGATGTGTGAGGGTGGTTTAAGAACGAAATGCCGAGATAAGGCTTGCACCTTCGCAACGGCGTGGAACGAAAGAAACGGTTCGCTGGGCGATAGCAGACTCCTGTTGGTTCTGAAAGATGTTTCGGTCACAGTCGGCTCGCTCTCAGCCGCAAGGCGTTGCCCACGACCGATGCCGAACTCAGGCTCATCGCCAATGCTGCGATCAGGGGCGACAGCAACCAGCCCGTGAGGGGATAGAGAACCCCGGCGGCGATGGGGATGCCCAGCGCGTTGTAGAGGAAGGCGAACATGAGGTTCTGCTTCATGTTGCCCACGGTACTCACCGAGAGCGTGCGAGCGACAGCAATGCCACGCAGGTCGCCCTTGACCAGCGTGACCTGAGCGCTGTTCATCGCCACGTCGGTTCCCGTTCCCATGGCGATGCCCACGTCTGCCTTCGCCAAGGCCGGCGCGTCGTTGATGCCGTCTCCGGCCATGGCGACGATGCGGCCTTCTTTCTGCAGCCGCTCGATCAACATGAGCTTGTCCGCCGGCTTGACCTCACCATGCACCTCGTCGATGCCTAGGCGTGCACCGACGGCTTTGGCGGTGGTCTGCCCGTCCCCGGTGGCCATGATGACCCGCAGGCCCGCAGCCTTCAACGCGGCCAGGGCCTCGGGGGTGCTGCCCTTGACCGGGTCGGATACGGCGAGCAAACCCGCGAGTTGCCCGTCCACAGCCAAGTACATGACGCTGGCCCCTTCGCCGCGCAGAGTTTCGGCCTGGGGTACGAGCGGTTCCACCGATACGCCAGACTGTTCCATCAGCACTGTGTTGCCCAACGCCAGTTGCCGGTGCTCAACCTTTCCGCGCACGCCGATGCCGGTTCCCGATTCAAAGCTCTGAGGCTTCACGAGTTGGAGGCCCTGGGCACGCGCGGCCTGCACGATGGCGTCGGCCAGGGGGTGTTCACTGCCCTGGTCCAGGCTGGCCGCAAGACGCAGCACCTCATCGTTCGTAAAGCCGCGTGCTGCGACGACCTGATCGAAAGCAGGTCGGCCTTCGGTCAGGGTTCCTGTCTTGTCGATGACGAGGGTATCGACCTTGCGAAGATTCTCGATCGCCGCGGCATCGCGGAACAACACGCCCTGCGTGGCGCCACGGCCCGTTGCGACCATGATCGACATCGGCGTGGCCAGACCCAGCGCGCACGGGCAGGCGATGATCAGGACGGCCACCGCATTGATCAGTCCATAGACCCAGGTGGGCTGTGGCCCGAAGAATCCCCATACAAAGAGCGTCGTGACCGCAATGGCGACGACGGCCATCACGAAGTAGCCGGCAACGACATCGGCCATGCGTTGCATCGGTGCCTTGGAACGCTGCGCCTGGGCGACCATCTGGACGATCTGCGATAGAACGGTGTCCGAGCCGATCCGCTCCGAACGCATGACCAGCGCGCCGTTGGTGTTGAGTGTGGCCCCGATGACCTTGTCGCCCGCGCGCTTGCTGACGGGCAGCGGTTCGCCGGTCAGCATGGATTCGTCAATCGAGCTGCTGCCGTCGTGCACGATGCCATCCACCGGCACCTTCTCGCCGGGTCGGATGCGCAGCAGGTCGCCGACGTGCACATGGCTGAGCGGCACGTCTTCCTCGCTGCCGTCCGCATTGATGCGCCGCGCGGTCTTGGGCGCCAGCCCCAGCAGCGACTTGATAGCCGCCGAAGTCTGGGAGCGGGCCTTGAGTTCCAGCACCTGGCCGAGCAGTGTCAGCGAGATGATGACGGCGGCGGCCTCGAAATACACGCCGACCCGTCCCATGGACATGAAGGAGGCTGGAAACACTTCCGGCGCAACGGTTGCCACGACGCTGTAGATGAATGCCGCACCCGTTCCCAGGCCGATCAGTGTCCACATGTTCGGGCTGCGGTTGACCACGGACAGCCAGCCGCGGGAGAAGAAGGGCCAGCCGGCCCACAGCACGATCGGCAACGACAGCACCAACTCGACCCAGCTCTGCGTAGCCATGTCCATCAGGTGCAGCCGCTCGCCCAGCATCGCCAGCGCCAGGACCACGAGCGTCAACGGCAAGGTCCACCAGAAGCGACGCGAGAAGTCACGCAACTCCGGGTTGTCGTCGTCGAGGTCGGGCAGCAGGGGCTCCAGCGTCATCCCGCACTTGGGGCAGGTTCCCGGATGATCCTGGCTGATCTCCGGGTGCATCGGGCAGGTGTAGATCGTTCCGGGTGCGGTTGGCGATGCCGCCGGGGCCGGTGAAACTGCGGTGCTGGCATGGTGATGCGGCGCATGGCCGCTGCCTGTGCCTATGCCCGCGCCACCGCTGGCATATCGCGCCGGATCGGTGTCGAATTTGGCCTTGCATCCGGTGCTGCAAAACAAGTACGTGTTCCCCAAGTGCGTGGAGCGGTGCTCCGACGCCGCCGTGACCGCCATGCCACACACCGGATCGCGCGTCGCGGCATCGGGCTGCGAGTGGCTTGAGGACCCGCCCGCGTCGTCACTGCCGGCATGGCTGGCGTGATGGTGGTGCTTATGCGGGCCGGACGTTGTGGCACCCGCCGCCATGCCTGCGTGCTCATGTCCTGAAGACTTGCTGGGTGAATTCATAGTGACAAGTGCCCTCCGCCGTTAACCGTTGGTGTCTGGTGATCGCAGCAGGCCGCAGGCGCGCAAGGAGACAAGCGCGGCGTCGCGTGCTCGCACTGTGCGAGCACGCGACTCATTGCTTCTGCTCCTTGGCGGGTGCGGCACCTTCCTCACCCTGACGCGCGGCATGATCGTGTCCGCCGTGGCCGTGACCACGGTGCATGAACAGGTGCATCAGCGGACAAGCCGCCAGCAGCAGGAAGGGGAGATAGCCGGCAACATGTGCCGTGTGCTCCTTGAGCAGGAAATACGCGGCGACAGCGGCGATGATGAGGAACGCCACGCCGTAGCGCGATCGCCAGAACCGGGGACGATCGCTGGGGGTCTGTGTGTGCTGATGCTGCATGGCATATCTCCACGGAAAAGAGTTGATGGATGGTCAGAGATGCGACTGATAGACCGTGCTACTACCGTTTTTCCCGATCAGCAGCACGTCGTAGGCGTCCTTGCGTCCACCATAGGCCGGACCATCCATGCCGGGCGAACCGACCGGCATGCCCGGCGCCGCGAGGCCGATGGCCTGCGGGGCTTCGCGCAGCAAGCGTTGAATGTCCGAGGCAGGCACATGACCCTCGATGGCATAGCCGCCGATCTGCGCCGTGTGGCACGAACCGTACTTCTGCGGGATGCCCAGCCGCGTGCGCGCTGCCGTGTTCCCGGTGTCAAGAACCTGCACATCGAAGCCTGCGCCTTGCAGGTGTGAGACCCAGTCCTTGCAGCAACCGCAGCTCGGGTCCTTCCACACCTTGGCGATCGGTCGGCTCTGCGCCAGGCTCGGTCCTGCGAGTGCCATCACCAACAAGCCAGCGATCAATGCTTGGCGTCTCGGCACTTTGCCCTGGCTTCTGTCGTAGTGCATGTTCATAGATTGCCTCTCATCAGATGATCAAACCCACAAGGTTCTAGAACCAGAATCGCACGCCAGCCACCCAGCGCGTCTGCTGCGCGCGGCCACCTTCGGCACGCACATAGTCCGCTGTGCGTCCGAAGCTGCCCGCCCGTTCCACGCCGATGTAGGGGGCGAACTGGCGACTGAATTCATAGCGCAGGCGCAAGCCAGCAGACGCTTCGGCCAAGCCCTTGCCGATACCGCGTTCCGGGTCGTCCTTGCCATAGAACTGCAATTCGGCACGAGGCTCCAGAATCAGTCGCTGGGTCAGCAGCAGCTCGTAGCTGCCTTCGACACGCAGCGCCGTACGTCCGCCACTTCCCACGTAGCCCGTCGCCTCCAGCTCGAACCAGTAGGGGGCGAGGCCCTGGATGCCGAAAGCCAACCATTGACGGCTCGGGCCTTCTCCGTTATCCACCCGAACGCCGAGCTGGGTGTCCCAGTACTGTGCGACGGCGTGCCCCCAGAGAAGCTCGGTACGCGATTCTTCGAGCTTTCCTTTGGCGATATCGCCTTCGGCCTTCACGACGGCCTTGTTGTAGGTCGTCCCATACCAAGCCTGGAGGTCGTAGGCCGTGGAATCGTCCCCTTTGCGCGTGAAGCGGCGTTCCAGGGTTTCGCCGCGCAACGAGAAGAACCTGTGTTCGTCGGCCAGCATCAGCCGCGGCACACCGGGTACGGCGTAGTCGCCCGATCCCAATGTCAGGCCATTGGAGTAGCCATGCGGATCGCGGGCGTCAGGAGGCGCCGACCCGCCCTGCATCTGCATGTTGCCGTGATCCATGGCCGGAGCCGCGGTCGAGCCGCTCGCCGACGTCGCGTGACCCGCGTGCGGGTCGGCGGCAGGAGCCACGGTCTGAGTGGATGGCGCGGCCGTTTGAGCGTCGGCCTGGCCGTGCGCTGCATGGTCGTTCTGTGCTTGTGCCTGGGCGGCGACGCTTACCAGGGCCAGAAGCGTCGTGGCCAGTGCGCGAGTGGGGAGTGCTTTGGACATTCTTGGTCTTCCTTGTGCGCTGGGTTCAAGACACCACGACTTCGCGGAACATGCCGGCATCCATGTGGAACATCAGGTGGCAGTGCCACGCCCAGCGGCCGAGCGCGTCGGCTGTCACCAGGAAGCTGATGCGTTGTGCCGGCTGCACCGGCAGGGTGTGGCGGCGCGCAAGGAAGCGACCGTCGGGGCTTTCCAGCTCGCTCCACATGCCGTGCAGGTGCATGGGATGGGTCATCATGGTGTCGTTGTGCAGAATGACCCGCAGCCGCTCGCCGTGTTTGAAGTGCACCGGCGTGGACTTTCCGAACTCCAGCCCGTCCAGGGACCATGCGTAGCGTTCCATGTTGCCCGTGAGGTGCAGTTCGACCTCCCGGCCAGGGCCTCTCTTGTCCAGCGGCCCCGACGGGGTATGCAGATCCGCGAGGGTCAACACTCGCCGACCGTTGTTGCGCAGTCCGATGCCGGGGTCATCGAGGTTGGTGCGCGCCATGTCAACGCGCATGTCCGTGCTGGCACCATACTCGGTGCGAGCGTGGCGAGCAGTAGTGCTGGGCACGGCCAGTCCCCCCGCCGCCGCGGCGTGTTGGCTGTGATCCATCGCCATGCCACCGTGGTTCATGGCGCCGTGATTCATGCCAGCCATCGCCCCATGATCCATCCCGGACATCGAACCCGAGCCCATCCCGGTCATCCCGGTCATGCCCGTCATGCCCGTCATGCCCGTCATCTCCATGGCTTGGCCGGACCCGCCGTGGTCCATGCCCCCCATCATGCTGCCCATCATGTCGTTCATGGTCAGCCATTCGACCGGATCGAGGGCAGGCACGGGAGCTTGAAGACCTTCACGCACGGCCAGCGTGGCCCGCGCGTAGCCTGTCCGGTCCATCGCCTGGGCGAAGATCGTGTAAGCGTCATCCCGTGGCTGGACGATCACATCGACGGTTTCGCCCGGACCGAATCGGAACTCATCGACCGTCACCGGCTCCACGTCAACACCATCGACGTGCACCACCGTGAGTTTCAGTCCGGGAATGCGTACGTCGTAGAAGGTGTTGCCCGCACCGTTGACCATGCGCAGCCGCACGCGCTCACCCGGTCGGAACAGCGCCGTCCAATTGCCGGCGGGGGTGACGCCGTTGGCCAGATAGGTCAGCGTGGCGGCAGACAGATCGGCGAGATCCGTCGGATTCATCCGCATCTCGTTCCACATCTTGCGCTTGTCGATCGCAGCGGCCATGCCGTCGCGCGAGGCGTCCCGGAAGAAGTCGAAGACGGTAGGTTGGTTGTAGTTGTAGTAGTCGCTTTGGGACTTGAGCTTGGTGAACACCCGCATCGGGTCTTCGTCGGTCCAATCCGAGAACAGCAGCACGTGGTCACGGTCGGCGCGGATGGTCTCGGCACCAGCGGGGTCGATGATGATCGCCCCGTACATGCCCGTGAGTTCCTGGAAGCCGGAGTGCGAGTGGTACCAGTAGGAGCCGCTTTGCTGAACCTTGAAGCGGTACGTGAAGGTCTCGCCGGGAGCGATGCCATTGAAGCTGATGCCCGGCACGCCATCCATCTGATACGGCAGGATGATCCCGTGCCAGTGGATGGATGTGGCTTCACGCAGCTTGTTGGTCACACGGATTGTGACGGTGTCACCCTCACGCCAACGCAATGTCGGTGCCGGCAGCGAGCCGTTGATGGTCGTAGCCACGCCTGGCTTGCCCGTGAAGTTCACGGGCGATTCGGCGATCACCAAGTCGAACTCGGTGCCCTTCAGCACAGGGGCGGCACCGCGCGTCGCGGAGCCTTGTTGGGCAAATGCCCTGAGCGCCGGGGTGGACAGCCCGGCCAGGACGCCGCCAGCGGCCAGCCCCTGAACAAAACGCCGACGAGACAGGCCCAGTGGGGGCGCGATTACAAAGGGCGAACGAGGCGGCATGGCCTGAAATCCTCCATAGATAACTTGAAAGTCGTCTTTAGAGCCGCCTTTGGTCTTGGGCGGCACGGTTCGACGCATGGAGGTCATGCTATGGAGTGACCACTTTCGGATGAATGACCCTTGGATTACATTCATGTAATGGTCGCGTCATCTTCGTGGCAGGAAGCGACTATTACATTGCCCCTAAGAAGCAAATGAATGGGGCATCGTGGGCGGCAAAATTCCTTACGCCGCAGCGATTTCATGGGGCATGCGATGAAGCTGTTGGTCGTTGAAGACGAGAACAAGACGGCGGATTACGTCCGCCAAGGTCTCATGGAGGCAGGGTTCGTCGTGGATCTGGCGCGTAACGGATTGGACGGACACCACTTGGCCATGAGCGAGACCTACGATTTGGTGGTCTTGGATGTCATGCTGCCGGATGTCGATGGCTGGCGCATCGTGCGTTCGCTGCGAGATGCTGGCAAACAAGTCCCTGTGCTATTTCTAACCGCACGTGGCAGCGTAGATGACCGCGTCAAGGGGTTGGAACTGGGGGCAGACGACTATCTCGTCAAGCCGTTCGCGTTCTCGGAATTGCTGGCGCGGGTGCGGACGCTGCTGCGACGCGGAAGCGCTCCGAGCCAGCCTGATCGCATCCAAGTTGCCGATTTGGTGCTGGACTTGCCGCGCCGACGTGCAACGCGCGCTGGTCAGCGCATCAATCTCACCAGCAAGGAGTTCGCGTTGCTCGAACTGCTGGCACGCCGACAGGGTGAAGTTCTGCCGCGTTCGTTGATTGCGTCTCAGGTATGGGACATGAATTTCGACAGCGACAGCAACGTCATTGATGTGGCCATCCGTCGTCTGCGCGCAAAGATCGACGATGCGTTCAATCCAAAGCTCATCCACACTGTACGTGGCATGGGATACACGCTCGATGCGCCTGATGATGACCTCGCGCCATAAGCCACGGCGAAGCCGTCCCGCGTCGCTTGCATTGAGGGTCACGGCCCTGGTTGGCATTGCCACTACCTTGGTATTTCTAGCGTTCAACTGGGTTGTCGTTAGATCCCTGGAGCACCACTTTGCCCAACAGGACGCCCATGAACTGGACGCAGTGGTCACGGCCTTGGCAGAGCCGTTGCGACAGATCGCTAATGACATGGACAAAGATGAGTTGCGGCAGCATTTAGCCAATGCAGTGGCAGGACATCATGGGATGACCTATGGTGTCTATGATCGGCCGGGCAATACCATCTATGCCACGCCGGGTCCTGACCTGTCGAAACTTGCCAGCAGCAAAAAGTTGGTCAACCGCATCACCGCCGACGATTTGACGGTGTGGCAAGAGAATCAGAGGTCTTATCGAGGTGTGGCGCTACAACTGCCTGCCGACGATTCGGCGGCACCTGGCTACCGCATCGTCGCTGCCATGGACATCGGCTTTCATCTCGATTTCTTGGCAGAGTTCAAGCGCATGCTCTGGTGGGCGACCTGCCTTGTTCTCTGCATTGCGCTCGGGGTGGCTTGGCTGGCCGTGCAATGGGGCCACCTTCCAATCCGCAAGGTCAACGAGGAGATTCGCACGATCCGCTCTTCAAAGCTAGATGTGAGACTTGATCCTCTGGACGTACCTATAGAACTGGCTGAACTTGTGGTCGCCTTCAACGACATGCTGGCCAGAATCGAGGAAGGGTTTGTCCGCCTGTCGCACTTTTCCGCCGACATTGCGCACGAGTTGCGTACACCCGTTACCAACCTGATTACGCAGTCCCATGTGGCGCTCGGGCAACCCCGCAGTGCAGAGGAATATCGGGAGATCCTCTACTCCAACTTGGAGGAGTTTGATCGCATGAGTCGCATGATCGGCGACATGTTGTTTCTAGCTCAAACGGAAAATGACCCTCGAAATCTCCGCCTCGGCGAAATCGACTTGGCTGAGTTGATCCGAGGTTTGTTTGACTACTTCGAGGCATTAGCTGAAGACCGCAACATCACACTTTACGCAAAGGGTGCTGCCGAACCAATACGGGCGGATCGTGAGATGTTGCTGCGGGCGCTCAACAATCTTCTTTCCAACGCAATCCGTCATACTCCCTATGGGTCGCGTATTACAGTCGCTTTGGCGCAAGATGAGCGATGGACAACGATAAGTGTCGAAAATCCGGGCGAGCGAATTTCGGAGGCTGATCTGCCGAAGTTATTCGATCGCTTTTTCCGAGTAGATCCTGCCCGCCAACGAAAGAACGCAGGTGCAGGGCTAGGGCTGGCCATCGTCAAATCAATTGCCGAAGCTCATGGTGGACATGTGCAGGCAACGTCCAGCGATACAGCGACTAAATTTGATCTAACGCTGCCTCGCATCGCTTAGTTGGCCTCTCGCCATTGCGGGAGAATGCAGATCGTGGATGGGCGCAGTTTCGACTCGTCGGAAGCAGGTTGCTCGTCAGATGATGGACATGCCTTTCTGCCGTCCAATCTCCCATGACACACCACCGCCGCGTACAGTGGCAGCAAGTTGCTGACCTAGCCGTTGCTCGATCACTGGTTTCCACGGCACTAGCAGGCTGGTGAGAAACCCCGCTCGCTGCTCGTGGCGCGGGTTTTAAGGCAGACTCCCGCCCCGAATCGTCTTCCTACTTTTCCCGACTGTCCATGCGCGGCCAAGAGAATCCCCAGGCGTTGATGTTCAGCTACGTGAGCCTGGAACAACGCGTGCCGAAGGACCACCCGCTGCGCTCCCTGCGCGCGCTGGTCGACGGCATTCTCGCCAACATGAGTGCGCTGTTCGATGAGCGTTACTCGCATACCGGCCGTCCGTCGATTCCGCCTGAGCAGTTGCTGCGTGCGCTGCTCGTGCAGATCCTCTTCACGATCCGCAGCGAACGCCAGCTGGTCGAACAGCTCGACTACAACCTGCTGTTCCGCTGGTTCGTTGGCCTGGGCATGGACGATGCGGTGTGGGACCGCACCGTGTTCAGCATCAATCGCGACCGTCTGCTCGGTACCGACATCGCACG
>NZ_AFHG01000054.1 GCF_000214035.2 Methyloversatilis universalis FAM5
GAGCAGACGGTCGCGATTGATGCTGAACACGGTGCGGTCCCACACCGCATCGTCCATGCCCAGGCCAACGAACCAGCGGAACAGCAGGTTGTAGTCGAGCTGTTCGACCAGCTGGCGTTCGCTGCGGATCGTGAAGAGGATCTGCACGAGCAGCGCACGCAGCAACTGCTCAGGCGGAATCGACGGACGGCCGGTATGCGAGTAACGCTCATCGAACAGCGCACTCATGTTGGCGAGAATGCCGTCGACCAGCGCGCGCAGGGAGCGCAGCGGGTGGTCCTTCGGCACGCGTTGTTCCAGGCTCACGTAGCTGAACATCAACGCCTGGGGATTCTCTTGGCCGCGCATGGACAGTCGGGAAAAGTAGGAAGACGATTCGGGGCGGGAGTCTGCCTTAAAACCCGCGCCACGAGCAGCGAGCGGGGTTTCTCACCAGCCTGCTAAAGGAAAGAAACGGTCGGTCGCCCAGCGCAAGGAGAAGGGCAAGTCGCGGTAAGAAATGAGATAGCCCGTGCAAGAGGTCGCACAAGGGTAAGCGAACTCTGTTTTCGCTCTTCTGACCTTGCAGCCGAGAAACGTATCCCTTGCTGAGTGGTTCAATGCAAGCAAGGAAGACGGGAATGACAAAGACAGCGCGGGCGCGCTACACGTTGGAGTTCAAGCAGGAGGCCGTACGGCTAGTGACAGGCGGGCAGAGCATTGCGGCGGCGGCTAGGACGCTTGGACTAGGGGAGCAAAGCTGTTCAACTGGGTCAAGGCGGATCGCCTATCCGTCCAATCGTTCCGTGCGGTCGCACCTCGTTGTAGTCCTGACGCCAAATAGTGATGACCTCGCGGGCCCGAGTCAGGGATTCGAACCAATTCTCGTTGAGGCATTCGTCCCTGACCTTGCCGTTGAAGCTCTTGATGCAGGCGGGGGCGGTACTCATTTCCCCAGCACCTATCCGTTCAACCCATCGGTTTTGTCAATCTACAATCTCGGTAACGATGAGTCCGGTCTTGCTGTCTATGGCTTCGGGAGCCCAACCGTAGAGGGTGTCTCTTGGTCTGCAAATTTTGTAGCCGCGCCGGTGCCGGAGCCGTCGTTCTACACGATGATGCTTGGCGGTTTGATGCTTTGCGGGGTCGTAGCTCGTCGACGCTCGTCCTGAACGCTTTGCTGTTAGCGGACGCCGGCTCTGTTCAAGCGTCCCCCTAAAAGCGGGATGGCTTCAACTGCGTCATTCAGGAGAGGCGGAGTATGGAAACCGTTGGCATCGCAAAGGCGAAAACGTTGCTGTCCCGACTCGTCGCACGGTTGGAGGGTGGCAAATTAGATGAGGTGGTCATCACTAGGGCTGGGCACCCGGTTGCGAAACTTGTCCCCGTGGCCGTTGCGACAGGAAAACGGATAGGTGTCGCCAAAGGAATATTCGAGGTGCCGGATGACAGCTACACCCCTCATAACGCGGACATCGAGTGCATGTTCAATGGCAAGTGACCTTCCATAGGACGGCGTCCATCTACTGCGGCTGCCATCGTCACCCTTGCATAGCCCTTTCGCAACAAAAGGCGATAATTTGTCGGTTAGATCTGCCCCGCAGGAGCAAAACAATAGGACCAGTGTTGCCTATTATTGCAAGCAGGTGCCGGGCGAAGTGAAAACGAACGATACCCAGCGACATCGAACGCCAGCCGAGATGTAGGCAGAATTCGTGGAGCAGTTGGAGACCCTTCGAATCCGCCCGGCTCCTCGCCACCGTGCCAGCAAACCGCGGGTCAAGAGACGATAGCGGGATTGAGTCGCTTTGCTCTCCCGGCCACTGTCCGAGGGTTTGCAGAGAACCCGAATCCAAGGAGCAGCTTGATCAACGCAAGGGTCAAACGCTATAGAGGGGCTCGGCCCGTTTTGCGGCACCATTAGACCCTGACAACCCTAGACAAAGTTATGCAGCACTGGAAACGGAGTGCAGGAAATACGGTAGTCTCGTCTTCGTCAAAGCCATCGAACGCAGGCGACCTTCCCGGCATCGTCACCCACACCAAAGCGCAAGAAGAGCGCGTAGCGATAGCCCAAACCGAAATCTTCAAGCGGCAGCAGGTACGCCGCGAGGTTCTTCAAATCACCTTCATCAGGGCTGCCAGAAGAACCCTTTTTCAGCTCAACGGCCAAGTGGTTGATGTCCGTGTTCCTTCGATGAACGATGAGGTCAGGCCGCACGTTTTGAACTCCATTGATGGTCTTGACCATCGCCTGTCTGCGGTTGTAGTCAAAATCGACGTCCCAAGGGACCCCGTCCTCCGGTGCGTACCCGACCCTGGGTTGTAGGTAGGACCTCAACATGGCCGCGATGGTGTTCTCGTGAACATTAATCTCCAGTAGGTGCCTATCACGTGCGAAGAGCTCTTCAATGGCGCCAATCAAAGCCTCGCTCAAGCCGTCGTCTCCGCATTCTTTAATCCGCTCCCGCCAATCGTCCATGTGACCTCCGCGGACAGATTTTGGCATCCCCTGTCGGCATGCGATAGACTCAGGGCTTGAGCCGCCACGCCGGCCTGCCCGCCCACAAGGCGAAGTCGTATCGACAGCGTAGAGAGTCAATTTCGAGTCTTGCCTTGACCTCTCAAGGTCGCAGCTGGCTCGGTGTGTGGGCGCATCGAAGTCACCGCGACCGCGGAGTTCAAGACATGTCTATTTCATTTTCCCCTGCGCAGCTTGAGCGCTTCCGCCGAGAAGCAAAGAAGCTCAGCCGCGAATCATCTATCACGCATAGCGAGGCCTTGGACCGTATTGCGATACGGCGCGGCTTCAAAAACTGGTCGTTGCTCGTCAAGTACAGCGAGGCGCTGTCGGCAATCTCCAGGACTGAACCACCGTCTGCGTCACGCAACGCTCGCCAGCGCTATTATTTGCACGGCGATGTGGTGGAAGGCGAACCAAGACAATGCTACTGCGCCCGGTGCGACGCCCTCGTTGACCTGAGCCACTTCCAGCCCGGGAACGGCCACGAGGACGGCAAAGATGGGGACAGATTCTTGTCGTCGCTGGCAAGGTGGAACACGCTGGCGCCTTCAAAGAAGGGGAGTCGCTATCGCCCTGCTGACGCCGAAAACGTCCTGCAGCATGCGGCAGAAGCCGCGCGAGCCGCACTTGAAGCAGCCCGTTCACCGTTTCACAAGTGGCTCGAACGCCAGCGTGACCGCAATGACGAGGTTGGGGACTTGGCTTGCGACGTTTTCGGGGTCAGCTCACGAAACGGAAAAAATCGTACGCTATGCCTTGTCGTGCCAGCCCAGCACAATGATTGACATGCCCAGTAGCGCGACTCCAGCCCCCGTCCAATCCAGCGCGGACAGCTTCACGCCATCCACGACCCGAAGCCAAACCAGCGCGGTAGCCACATAAACGCCGCCATAGGCGGCGTAAACGCGGCCACTGGCGGCTGGGTGTAACGTGAGCAGCCAAACGAAGAGCGCCAAGCTCATCGCTGCCGGAATCAGCAGCCACATTGGCCCCCCTTTGCGCAGCCACAGGTAAGGCAGAAAGCAGCCGACGATCTCGGCAAGCGCTGTTGCGATGAACAGTCCGGTCGTTTTCAGAATCAAGATCAGTAGCTCCACAGTTGATAGACCTTACGAAGACGTTGCTAGCGGTGCCTGCTCGATCAATCGCAGCGGCCGGAACTTGCCCTGCTCGACGTGTTTGTTCTGCCGCCAGATGTAGTCGCCGGTCAGGTTGATGTGCTCCCAGCCCAGCGGCGAGAGATGTGGCAGCAGTCTCTCGTCGATGTCCTTGCCCGAGTCCCGCAGCCCCTGGATGGCCCGCTCCAGGTAGACGGTGTTCCACAGGACGATCGCCGCCACCACCAGGTTGAGGCCGCTGGCGCGGTAGCGCTGGTTCTCGAAACTGCGGTCGCGGATTTCGCCGAGCCGGTTCAGGAACACGGCGCGGGCCAGCGCGTTCTTGGCCTCCCCCTTGTTCAAACCGATCTGCACGCGGCGGCGCAGCTCGACGTTCTGCATCCAGTCGAGCGCGAACAGCGTGCGCTCGATTCGCCCAAGCTCGCGCAAGGCCACGGCCAAGCCGTTCTGTCGCGGGTAGCTGCCGAGCTTCCTGAGCATCAGCGAGGCCGTCACCGTGCCCTGCTTGATCGAGGCGGCCAGGCGCAGGATTTCGTCCCAATGGGCGCGAATGTGCTTCACGTTGACGCTGCCGCCGATCAGGCCGGCGAGCGTCGGGTACTGCTTGGCGTCGCCGTGGATGTACAGGCGCTTGTCGGTCAGGTCGCGGATGCGCGGCGCAAAGCGGAAGCCCAGCAGGTGCATCAGCGCGAACAGGTGATCGGTGAAGCCGGCCGTGTCGGTGTAATGCTCCTCGATGCGCAGGTCGGATTCGTGGTACAGCAGTCCGTCCAGGACGTGGGTGGCGTCGCGCACCGTGGCGTTGATGACCTTGGTGTGGAACGGCGCGTACTGGTCCGAAATGTGGGTGTAGAACTGCACGCCCGGTTCCTGGCCGTACTTCAGGTTCACCTGGCCGGCGGCGTGGCCCCGACCGCCGGCCTTGAAGTTCTGGCCGTCCGACGACGACGTGGTGCCATCGCCCCAATAGGCGGCGAACGGCTGACGGAACTGCGCGTTGACCAGCTCGGCCAGCCCGGCCGAATAGGTCTCGTCGCGGATGTGCCACGCCTGCAACCAGGTCAGCTTGGCATAGGTCACGCCCGGGCAGGATTCGGCCATCTTGGAGAGCCCCAGGTTGATGGCGTCGGCCAGGATGGTCGTCAGCAGCAGGTGTTGATCTTCGGCCGCCGCGTCGCTCTTGAGGTGCTTGAAGTGGCGGCTGAACCCCGTCCAGCCATCGACTTCCAGCAGCAGCTCGGTGATCTTCAGGTGCGGCAGCGGGCTGTACGCCTGTTGCATCAGCGCCTCGGCCTCGTCGGGCACGCCGTTGTCCAGCGGCGAAATCCTGAGCCGGCCGGTACTGGTGATGGCGGCGTCGGGCAGCTCGTTGGCGGCGGCCAGCCGCTCCACCGTCGCCAGTTGCTCTTGCAGCACCGTGAGGCGCGCCTCCAGGAAGCGCTCGCAGTCGGTTTCTACGGCCAGGCCCAATTCCCGCTGATCGCGCTGCGCGGCGAAACGCGGTGGCGGCAACAGGTAGTCCTCGAAGTCCTTGAACTGGCGCGAGCCCTGCACCCAGATGTCGCCGGAGCGCAGCGAGTTTTTCAGCTCGGACAGCACGCACAGCTCGTAGAAGCGCCGATCCAACCCGTCTTCGTTGCGCACCAGGCTTTCCCAGCGCTTGCGCACGAACGACGTGGGCGCATCGTCCGGCACTTTGCGCGCCTGGCGCTCGTTCATCCCTTTGAGCACATCGACGGCGGCGAGCAGCTCGCGTGCCGCCGGCGCGGCCTTCATGGTCAGCGCTTCCAGCAGGGCCGGCGTGTAGCGCCGGAGCTGGTTGAAGCCGTCGCCGACCAGCGCGAGGAAGTCGAAACCTTCCGGCTGGGCCAGCAGCTCGGCCTCGGTGATGCTCTCGGTGAACACCTCCCACGGGATGATGGCCTCGATGGCGGCGAACGGATCGCCGCCCGACTGCTTGGCTTCCAGCAGGGCGCGGCCGATGCGCGAGTAGAGCCGCACCTTGTCGTTGATCGCCTTGCCGGACTGCTGGAAGCGGTCGGCGTGGTTGCGCTTGGCCTTGCTGAACAGCGCGCCCATGAAACGGTCGTGCAGGTCGATGATCTCGTCGATCAGGGTGGCGCGGGTATCGAGGATCACCGCGGACAGGGTCGCATAGCGGCGGCTCGGCTCCAGGTCGCGCAGGTGCTGGGCCGTCATCTGTCCTCCTTCGCGGGCGAGCTTCAGCAGGCGGTTTTGGTGGACGGTGTGCTCCAGCCCATCCGGCAACGCCAGGTCACGGAGGGTCTTCAGCCGCTCCAGGTGGGCCAGCACATGCTTGGGCTTGGGCGGGCCGGGCGGCTGGCGCAGCCAGATTAGCCCGCTGCCCTTGGTGCCCTCGCGGATCGCCAGCAGACCGTCGAGCGCACGGCGATGGTGATCGGCCAGCGGCGCGGTCAGCGCCGCGTACACCTGGCGCGTACCGCGCGTGAGCGCCTCGCTACATACACGCTCGATGACATCGATGGCCGGCAGGATGATACGTTGCTGCCGCAGCAGCTCGACCAGCGCCTCGGCCAGCACGATACCCCGGTCGGTCTGCTGGGCCAGCTCGGCGAGCTGGTGGACGAAGCGCCGGTAGTCGGCGGCCGCGAACGGCGTCAGCTTCAGCCACGCCTGCAATTCCAGCAGGTGCTCGCGCCGGGTTTCCGGCCGCTGCGCGTACTGCGGCCAGATGTCCGGCGCGATGCGCAACTGGCGGCCGACGATATTCAGCAGGGATGCGGGCGGTTCCGCGTCGGTCGGCAGGGCGAAGCCGGGATAGCGCAGGTAGCACAACTGCACCGCGAAACCGAGCCGGTTGTGGTTGCCGCGCCGTTGGCGGATCACTGACAGGTCGGGTTCGGAGAAGGTGTAATGCCGGATGAGGTCGTCGTCAGTGGTCGGAAAGGCAAGCAGGCCGGTGCGCTCGGCGGGCGTCAGCAAGCTGCGGCGCGGCATGGTCAGTCATCCGTTCTCAGGTATTGGTACAGGGTTTCGCGGCTGATGCCGAATTCGCGGGCGAGCTTGGCTTTCTGCTCGCCGGCGGCGGCCCGCCGGCGCAGCTCGGCCACCCGCTCCGGCGACAGCGCCTTCTTGCGGCCCCGGTAGGCCCCGCGCTGCTTGGCGAGCGCGATGCCTTCGCGCTGCCGCTCGCGGATAAGGGCGCGCTCGAACTCGGCGAACGCGCCCATCACCGACAGCATCAGGTTCGCCATCGGCGAGTCCTCGCCGGTGAAGGTCAGGCTTTCCTTGACGAATTCGATGCGCACGCCGCGCTGGGTGAGCTTCTGCACTAGACGGCGCAGGTCGTCGAGGTTGCGCGCCAGGCGGTCCATGCTGTGCACCACCACCGTGTCGCCCTCGCGCACGAAGGCGAGCAACCGTTCTAGCTCGGGGCGCTGGGTGTCCTTGCCCGATGCCTTGTCGGTGAACAGCCTGTCCACCGGCACATGCTCAAGCTGGCGTTCCGGGTTCTGGTCGAAGCTGCTGACGCGGACGTAGCCGATGCGCTGACCGTGCAAAGGGTCCTCCTGAGGGGAATGTGTCAGGAAGAAATCTATGACTCTTGACGGTGCGTGTCAATCAATTCTGAAGGCGACTCTATTCTGACGCTTTCGCGCCGGATGGTCTGACGCCATGTTAGGGTATAGCTTAACCGGACACATCGGCCTCTGTGCCTCTACTGCTTTTCGGTACAACCGTCAAGAACAGGCAGAGCGCTCCGATAGTTATCGCCACATCAGCGAGGTTGAAGGCGGGCCAGTGCACAAGCTGCCAATGGAAGTCGAGGAAATCGACAACCGATCCACGCAGCACACGATCCACGACATTGCCGAGCGCACCACCAAGGATCAGGCTGTAGCCCACCGCTTCAAGGCGTGGCCGCTGCTGGCACAGCATGCGGCCCAGCCAAGCAGAAACGACCAGACCCAGCGCCATGAGAAAGTAACGTTGCCAGCCGCCAGCGTTCGCCAGAAAGCTGAATGCCGCGCCGGGATTCAGGACATGGACAATGTTGAAGAAGGTGCTGACTTCGACCTGTTCACCGTAGGCAAACGTGCGGGTGATGGCGAACTTTGCGAGCTGATCTGTCATGACAGAACTGGCGGCCACTGCGAACCAGACCCAAGTCGATGTGCGGCGAGCCGATTGCCACACAGGGGCGGCCAGCGGCATCAGCCACCCGGCGAGCGCCGTGCAGCTCAATCCAAGTACCCACCCCGCCAGCACATCGGCAGGAAAGTGCATTCCGGCTGCGATGCGTGACCAACCGACCAATGCGGCGTACAACACCAAGCCGATGCGGCCACGACGGCCTATCAAAGGCCAGAGCGCGCCGACCACCAGCGCGGCATAGGTGGCATGCCCGCTGGGCAGGCTGTAGTGTCGTTCGATGCCCCCGATAACGCGCACCATGTCGCCAAAAACGGCAGGCGGGCGTGGAAAGTCGATCCATAGCTTCAAGATGGTGGCGACGAGAAATGCCAACGCAAAGGCCACGCTAAAGACTCTGAGTCTGTACCGGATGGCATCGGCCCGCGTTGGGTCAGGTGCCGACTTTGACCATCCCCACATCGCCAAGAGCATCAGTGGTGCAGTCCAGTAGTTGCCTATCACAAGGTTGAAGAACGATACCGGCGGTTCCAGCGCTGCAGGTGTGCTCATGTTGATGGCTTGGAACAACGCGATGTTTAGACCACCCCAGTCGTAGAGAAAGAATTTCCAGCTCATTTGCGCAACAGCCTCAAGCCATTGCCAACGACGAGCAAGCTGGCCCCCATATCAGCAAACACCGCCATCCACATGGTCGCTTGACCCGTGAAGGTCAGCACCAGAAATACTGCCTTGATGCCAAGGGCCAGCACAATGTTTTGCATCAGCACCTGCGCCGTCGCACGCGACAGGCGCACGAAGGTCGGAATCTTGCCCAGGTTGTCGTCCATCAGGGCCACGTCAGCGGTCTCGATGGCGGTATCGGTGCCAGCCGCTCCCATGGCAAAGCCGATGTCCGCACGCGCCAAGGCCGGGGCATCGTTGATGCCATCACCGACCATGCCGACCTTGCCCTTTATGGCCAGTAGCTCAACTTCGCGCAGTTTGTCGTCTGGGAGCAGATTGCCTTGCGCACTGTCGATCCCGGCTTGTGCGGCAATGGCCTGTGCCGTGTGGGGGTTGTCGCCGGTCAGCATCATGGTGTTGATGCCCAGTGCATGAAGCTCGGCAATGGCGCTCCTGCTGCTTTCCTTGATGGTGTCCGCTACGGCAAATAAGGCATGAACCCCTTTTGCGCTGACCAACATCACGACAGTTTTACCCATGGTTTCCAGCGCCGCGATGCGCTGTTCCAGTTCTGGTGTGCATTGCCCCAGCGCTTCGAGCATCCGCTGGTTGCCAAGATGGTAGGTCTCACCGTTGATTTGGCCTTGCACGCCCCGACCGGGCAGCGCGCTGAACTCGGCTACGTCGAGTAAGGCAACCCCATCCGTCTGCGCGGCTTGTGCCACCGCTTTGGATACAGGGTGGTCGGAACGAGCCGCCAGACTGGCAGCGATGCTGCGGCTGTTTGCGGCGAGTGCATTGCCCCAAGTGACAAAATCGGTCTGTGCGGGCTTGCCGTGCGTGATCGTGCCGGTCTTGTCCAGAGCCAGCCAGCGCAGCTTGCGGCCTTCTTCCAGATAGACGCCGCCCTTGATGAGAATGCCGTGGCGGGCGGCAGCGGCCAGGCCGCTGACGATGCTGACCGGCGTAGAGATCACCAGTGCGCACGGGCAGGCGACCACCAGCAGAACCAATGCACGGTAAATCCAGTCGAGCCATGCCGCACCCATGAACAGCGGTGGCAACAACGCGACGGCGATGGCAACACCGAAAACAATGGGCGTGTACCAGCGGGCGAACTGATCGACAAAGCGCTGAGTCGGCGCACGGCTTCCTTGGGCAGCCTCTACCGCGTGAATGATGCGGGCCAATGTGGAGTTGCTGGCCACGGCGGTGACGCGGTACTCGAATGAACCGGATTCGTTGATCGTGCCCGCAAACACCGGATCACCGGGGGATTTCTCGACCGGAAGGCTTTCACCCGTGATCGGGGCTTGGTTGACGGCAGAGCGGCCTTCCAGCACCTCACCATCCAGGGCGATGCGCTCACCTGGCTTGACCCGGACGCGGCTACCGATGGCAATTTGCTTTGCACCCACCTCGCGCCATGTGCCGTCAGCCTGCTGCACCGTGGCCTGTTCCGGGGTCAGGTCGAGCAGGCCACGGATGGCATTGCGGGCGCGATCCAGCGACTTGGCTTCGATCACCTCGGCCAGCGCGAAAAGCACCATCACCATTGCCGCCTCGGGCCAGTGCCCGATCAACATGGCACCCGTGACGGCAATCGACATCAGGGCGTTCATGTTGAGATTACGGTTCTTGAGCGCAATCCAACCTTTCTTGTAGGTGGACAGACCGCCGGTGAAGACCGCGACGAGCGCCAGAACGACGACCGACCAATGATTGCCGTTGTGGAGCCAGTAGACCGCCTCGGCCGCCGATGCAGTTACAAAGGAGATGCCCAGCGGCCACCAGTTGGTCGGCGTGGTCACAAGGGATGCGGATGGCGATGCGGCCTCTGCGGTGTCCAACACCTGCGCCTCGAATCCAAGCGCTTGCAGTGCCGCGAGCACGTCCGGCAGAACCTGGTCCGCATGGCGTACCGACAGCGTGCGCTGCATCAGGTTGAAATCGAGATCGGCAACTCCGGCCATGGTACCGAGCTTGTTGCGGATCAACGTCTCTTCGGTCGGGCAATCCATTTTGGTAATGGACAGCTTGGTCGTTTGCCCGGTCGATGCCTGATCCATGCGCACGGCTTGCATGCCGATGGCGGTTAGCGCCTGCTCAACGGGAAACAACGAAGGCAGTTCGTGCCGAACGGCCAAAGTACGCTGCATCAGGTTGAACTCAAGACCAACCACCCCCGCCAGCCCGACCAGCTTGCCTCGGATCAGCGCCTCTTCCGTGGGGCAGTCCATGTTCTCGATGCGATACACCGCTTGAGCCGATCCGGTTGTCGCTGGGGCTTGTGTCGTGGGTTGGATGATCGGCCCAGCCGAGCAGCCACACGCCGTGGAAGCGCATTCGCTCATAAATAACTCCTTCAAATCTATACAACTTCCATTACAAACCCTATAGTTACTATAGAGTCAAGTGAAATAAAGGAGATTGATGCATGGAAATCAGAATTGGCGACCTCGCCAAGCGCTCTGGATGCGAGGTTGTGACCATCCGCTACTACGAGAAGGAAGGGCTACTGCCGAAGCCAGCGCGAAGCGGTGGCAACTTCCGGCTGTACGGTGAGGCGCACATTGAGCGCTTGCAATTCATCCGTCATTGCCGTTCGCTCGACATGACGTTGAGCGAGATTCGCGCATTGCTGGGTCTGCGAGACAACCCGATGCAGGACTGTGGGGAGGTCAACACGCTGCTGGAGGCCCATATTCAACAGGTGGAAATGCGTGTGTCCGCGCTGTTGCAGTTAAAGCGGCACTTGGTTGATTTGCGCGAGAAGTGTTCTGGCTCTCGATCTGTAGAGGCGTGCGGCATTTTGCAAGGGTTGGGCAATTGCAATTGCCATGGTGAAAGTGCCACGAAAAGTCAAACATCTGGGTAAGTAAGGGCTTAGCGTGCTTTATTTTCCGTTTTCTGAGGCGACCCCATTAACGGCCAATCGAAACGGCCGCCAATTCAACGCCAGCCAGCGCTGCATCTGACGGCAGGCTTCACCCAGCACCCACGCGCCGATTTTGGGCATCAGCCCGGACGATTCGGCCAGTGGCAGGAACGCGCCCGGCGGCAGCAGGCCAAGGCTCGGGTGCCGCCAGCGCAGCAGCGCTTCCGCGCTGGCAATTCGGCCGCGGCGCAGATCGACGATGGGCTGGTAGTGCAGCTCAAGCTGCCGATGCTCGGCCGCCTGGGCCAGTTGCGCCGCCGTCCAGCCATCCGGCTCGGTAGCGCTCATGATCTTCCCTTGAACGCCCGCATCGCCCGCGCCAGGGACAGGACGAACAAGCCGGTCAGGCCGAACGCCGCAATGCCCCAATACTTGCCGAGGAACGCACCGGCGGTGGTGCCGGCAAGAACGATGGCGAGCACCGGCAGGTGGCAGGGACAGGTCAGCGCGGCGAGCAGGCCCCACAGGTAGCCGGCGACCGGCTTGCGCGCCTCGGGGGAAACGCGCTCCGGGCTGTTCATGCCGAGATCTCCGACGTGCTGTGCGCCAATTCGGTCAACTGCGTTTCCAGGTTCGTCAGCGCTTGGCGTCGGCGCTCGACGAGGTGGCACAGGTCGGCAAGATGCGCCGACGCTTCATCGCCGTCTGCGGTGTCCAGCGCCCGGCACAGCCGCGTCAGCAGGTCGAGGCCGATGCCGGCCTCCAGGGCGGCTCGCACGAAGCACAGCCGCTGCAAGGCGGCCGCGTCGAACACCCCGTAGCCGCCGGCGGTGCGCGCCACCGGCCGCAGCAGCCCACGCACCTTGTAATCGCGCACGACATGTACGCTCACACCGGCCTCATGGGCCAGACGCGATACCGTGTAGGCGTTCATCGACCACCTCCTGTTCCTCACCCGGCGCAGCAGGACAGCTGCTTCACGTCCTTGTTGAACGTCTGCGCCGCGAGCTTCAACCCTTCGACCATCGTCAGGTACGGGAACAACTGGTCGGCCAGTTCCTGCACCGTCATGCGATTGCGGATCGCGAGCACTGCGGTCTGGATCAGTTCGCCCGCTTCGGGCGCCACCGCCTGTACACCGATGAGCCGTCCGCTACCTTCCTCGATGACCAGCTTGATGAAGCCGCGCGTGTCGAAGTTGGCGAGCGCGCGCGGTACGTTGTCGAGCGTGAGCGTACGGCTGTCAGTCTCGATGCCGTCGTGGTGCGCTTTCGCCTCGCTGTAGCCCACCGTCGCCACTTGCGGATCGGTGAACACCACGGCTGGCATCGCGCTCAGATCCAGCGCCGCGTCACCGCCGGTCATGTTGATCGCGGCACGGGTGCCCGCCGCGGCCGCCACATAGACGAACTGCGGCTGGTCGGTGCAGTCGCCGGCGGCGTAAATGTGCGGGTTACTCGTGCGCATGCCCTTGTCGATGACGATGGCGCCCTGCGCGTTGATCGTGACGCCCGCCGCTTCGAGGTTCAGGCCGCGTGTGTTCGGTGTGCGGCCGGTGGCGACCAGCAGCTTGTCGGCGGCAACGATGCCGTGCCCAGTGGTCAGCACGAATTCCCCGGCGGCATAAGCGACGTGGCTCGCCTGGGTATGCTCCTGCACCTCGATGCCCTCGGCACGGAAGGCGGCGGTGACGGCCTCGCCGATCGCCGGGTCCTCGCGAAAGAACAGCGTGCTGCGCGCCAGGATCGTCACCCGGCTCCCGAGCCGGGCGAAGGCTTGCGCCAGTTCGACGGCTACCACCGACGAGCCGATGACGGCGAGCCGCTGCGGGATCGTGTCGCTTTCCAGCGCCTCGGTGGACGTCCAGTAGGGCGTGTCCTTCAGTCCGGGGATCGGCGGCACGGCCGCACTGGCGCCGGTGGCGATCAGGCAGCGGTCAAAGGCCACCTCGCGCTCGCCACCGTCGGTCAGGCGCACCGTGAGGTGGTGGCCGTCCCTGAAGCGCGCTTCGCCGCGCAGCATGGTAATGGCGGTGTTGCCGTCCAGGATGTTTTCGTATTTGGCGTGGCGCAGCTCATCGACCCGCGCCTGCTGCTGGGCCAGCAGCCGCTCGCGCAGGATCGCCGGCGGTGCCGCGGCGATCCCGCCGTCAAACGGGCTTTCTCGCCGCAGGTGGGCAATGTGCGCGGCGCGGATCATGATCTTGGACGGCACGCAGCCCACATTGACACAGGTGCCGCCGAGGGTGCCGCGCTCGATCAACGTGACCCGCGCGCCTTGCTCGACGGCCTTCAGCGCCGCCGCCATCGCGGCACCGCCGCTGCCGATGACAGCGATATGCAAACCACCCCCATCGCCGCCCGCCTTGTCGCCACTGCCCAGCCACTCGCGCATCTTGCCGAGCAACCCGCTTCCCATCGCGGCGGGCGGCGCATCGGCGAGCGCGGCCCGGTAGCCAGCTGCTGCGACTGCCGAGACGAGCATCGTCGGATCAAGCGCCGGCTCCCCGCTCACACGGGCCAAGGCGTCAGGGTAGGACACCTCCGCCTTATGAACACCGGGCACGGTGAGAAGCGCCTTCTCGACGTGGTTTGCGCAGGAATCGCAAGTCATCCCGGTAACATGCAGAACACGGCTATTCATTTCATATCCCCTTCTTCTGGTTTTCTCCGACTCCAACAGCGCAGCAAGCGGCTTCCGCCCGCCGGCGACGCAGCGCGTAGATCGTGATGCCGACAAAAACGACGAGGGCCGGGATCAGCACGTAATCGAGCCACCCGACCCAGGCGGACAGACCCAGGACGCCGAGCGCAATCACGAGCACGGGGGTCGCGCAGCATATGGCGGCGATCACCGAACCGGTGATGCCGGTCTTGAGCAAGGTCCGGTTATCCAGGGATCACCTCTTGAGCTCGGACGGATAGCCGGCATCGGCGGTGGCCTTGGTCAGGGCCTGCACGCTGGTCTTGGCATCGTCGAAGGTGACGACGGCCTCGAGCTTCTCGAAGCTCACCGCAGTCTTGCTCACGCCTTCGACCTTGGAGAGCGCCTTCTTGACCGTGATCGGGCAGGCGGCGCAAGTCATGCCGGGCACCGACAGCGTGACAGTCTGCGTGGCGGCCCACACCGGGGCAGCAACGGCGACGAGGACGAGGGAGGCAAACAGCTTTTTCATGGCGAACTCCTGATCAGTAGAAAAATGGCACGACGAAGGGAAAGGCGAGCGCGACCAGAACCAGCGCGGCCACGATCCAGAAAATGAGCTTGTAGCTGCCGCGCACCTGTGGAACTGCGCAGACCTCCCCCGGCTTGCAGGCTTGCACCGGGTGGAAGATGCGCCGGTAAGCAAAGAACAGCGCCACCAGCGCCGTGCCGATGAAGATCGGGCGGTATGGCTCCAGCACCGTCAGGTTGCCGATCCAGGCGCCGGAAAAGCCAAGCGCGACCAACACGAGGGGGCCGAGGCAGCAGGTCGAGGCGAGGATGGCCGCGACACCTCCGGTGGCCAGCGCGCCACGACCGGTCTTGGGTTCTGACATAAAGCTTCTCCTTCTGGGTCTTCGCTTGATGTTGTAACGTTACTGCCGTAGTCAACTACGGAGTCAAGCGGGATGGAGAACGGTCTGAAGAACCTGACCATCGGCGCCTTCGGTAAGGCGGCCGGGGTCAATGTGGAGACGATCCGGTTCTATCAGCACAAGGGCTTGCTGCCCGAACCGGCGCGGCCCTATGGCAGCATCCGCCGCTACGGCAAGGCGGATGTAGCCCGGGTGAAGTTCGTGAAATCGGCCCAGCGCTTGGGCTTCAGCCTGGATGAGATCGCCGAGCTGCTGCGGCTGGAGGATGGCACCCACTGCGACGAAGCCAGCCGCCTGGCCGAGCACAAGCTCCAGGACGTGCGCGCCAAGCTGGCCGACCTGGCGCGCATGGAGGTCGTGCTGTCCCAACTCGTGTGCGCCTGCCATGCACGCCAGGGAAATGTTTCGTGTCCGCTGATTGCGTCGTTGCAAGGCGAAACGAGCCTCGCCACGTCGGCAGGGGACCGGCTTGGGCGAGCTATGCCTTAGCGTACGATTTGTTCCGTTTCGTGAGCTGCCCCCTTTTCCGTGACAAGCGTTTTCCAGTCGGTGCCTCGACCCGTCGCGAAGTAGAGGACTACCTGTCGCGATACGGTGACCACGTCATCAGTGCAGTGCACGAGGCGTGGCGTGAGTATCAGGAGCCACCGATGAAGACGCTCGCACAGGCCTTGGCAGAAAAGCTCGGCATTAGCGCATCTGAAGCCGAGGGGCTTGTCGATGCTGAACCTCAGGAACTGACCGGCAACAGCGGTGAGATGACATATAGCTATCTCTTCGACTTCACGAACCACGCTTCACCGAGGCTTCGCGCCAAGCTGCTGCAAAAGCATGGCTCGCTGCAACTGGAGGTCGTGCCGTCGTTCTTCGAAACGGTTCGCGACCAAGTGGTTTGACCTAAAGACCACGTCGTCGGGTGGCCAGGGGCACTGCCCCTGGTGGCGCAGCCTCAACGGCAAGAGTGGGGCCTTCCTATAGCTGTCATGGACGCTGGGTTGGCTCCAATGCCCTGACGCCAGACAACGCGTATCAAACAAATCCGAATCATCGCTCGCGCTCTGGGGGCAATTCAATTGCCAGCTTTCCTTGTCGCGCGTCTGCCCGTGCAAGCGCGCGCCGGATGGCGTAGGTGCGGGGGTCGTGCGGATGAAGGGTCCGCGCAATCTGGTACAAGGTCGCGTACATCGTTGGCGCAGCTGCAATGAGCGCACCGATGTCCGGACGCACACCGACCGCAACGATCTGGCGGTCGTGAGCTACAACAACGTTCTCCCGGCCGTGCGCATAACTGTGGAAGTACCAGGGCGCAACTCTCGACCATTTTCGATACCACTTCTCGCTGGTCACCACGGCACTACTAGAACGAAACGAAGGGAAAGAAACTGTATGGATATACAGCTATCGGTGCAACGTCTATTGCTCAGCAAGGCTATCGCCGTCATATCCCTTGGAACCCAAGGCGCAGAGCTGGTCGGACGAGTTGTTGCCGTTGCTGATGGGGATACCCTGACACTTCTTGATGCCGACCGGCGCCAGTACAAGGTGAGGCTTCAAGGTATTGATGCGCCTGAGAAAGGCCAGGACTACTGGCGCGTCTCGAAGCAGTTCCTCGCGGACCGGGTCTTTTCCCAATCAGTCACCATCGAGTACGAGAAGACGGACCGCTATGGCCGGCTTGTCGGCTGAGTAGTACGCGACGGCCGCGACATCAATTACGAGATGCTGCAAGGCGGCGCGGCTCGGTTCTATGCCAAGTATGGAAGGGAGTTACCAGCGGAAAGGCGTCTGAACTATGCTTCGGCGGAAGCGCTGTCTCGGGAAGCGCGACAGGGGCTATCGCGAGACCCGTCTCCAATCCCTCCCTGGGAATGGCGAGCCCGACAACGTCTCAAGAAGTCAGAGGCTCCATCCCAAAAATTCAAACCGTCTCCGCTATCGCAAGAACAACTCGCTTATCACTAAGGTACGCAGCAACAGAGTGCGGATCGTCGTGGCCATTTTCAAAATCTGGGTAGTTCTCGATTCCCGAGCCAAAGGTGGTCGGCGTGAGCGACGCCTGAAGCGCAATAAAATCCTCGGGATCTGCGCCGTTAAACCAGCGCACTACGCCCGCAGGACGATTACGCGGCTTAGAAAAGCTCTTCCGCACACTATCGATCCCTAACGGCGACCCTAAAGTGATTAAAAGAGGCACTTGCCGCGGCCTATTTCTCTCTGCGAATTTTCGCAACAAAGAATAGCACAGCACCGTGCCCAAGGAATGCGCTATCACGACCATCGGCTCGTCATCCTCAAACAGCGGTTCGACCAATCGGTTGATCTCACTATTCACATGCTGGTTACGAAGGTAAGCATGCGCTTGCCCGAGAAAACGCATCGCGAGAGTCCCTCCGAAGGGGGAAATCCGCTCGATAACACGTGCGATCGCTTTCACCCACTTCTTGTGAATACCCGCGCCAAGTGCAACCGTTGTAGTCGCAGCTTCGCTTTCAATGTCCTCTCGAGTAGCTCCCATACGCAGAGCCATCTCCTCCAGCGCCTTCACAGAAAATTCGTCGAAGTCATCCGAGGCCTCCTCTGCGCCAAGGGCAATTGTCTGCCCAGCGACCCACCCCGCACTGAGCGCCAATAAAGTGTCGCCGTAGAATGCGGCATCGATACGCGAAATGTCGATAGTTGGATCCGCCAATCCTTCCTTCGAGCATGTCCTGCGTAAGGCGCCCATCCACTCGTCACGAATAATATCTGCGCTCTTGCCTTCCTGGTTAATACCGTGAACGAGAACGATGCGCATACTAGACCTCCAATGAAATTTCACGCACCCACGAAAGATAAACTTGGGCTCGCTGTTCCTGCCAGCTCCGATAAAGCAGAGTATCCCTCTGATCTGACGATCGTAAAATCACCCGGCTCTAGGAACTCAATTACACCGAGGGCCCGGTCCCGCCAACTACGTGCGCTGTCTTCGCAGACTGCTGTCTCAATAGCACTCCACGCCTGACGCATCCACGGAATTCGCCCCGCTATTGGATATCGATCAAAACCAGGGGTGCGTTCGAAGGTAAAGCGACGCCTCCGTTCGTCTGGGGTCCGTGGCGATCGCCTATCCACAGCTGGGACCGTCGCGTAAAGACTACCGTTCTCTTCACTAATGGTACCGCCCCCGAAAAGTACAATATCTAATGGGATTGGCTGGCCATGCTGCGCGTAAAAGCTTGCCATTTGGCGAAGGCTATCAACATCGCGAATCGCGTCATAATATTGTGCGGCGATGCAACCCAGCGTAATCACACGATGCTTTCCCTCCCGAAGATACGCCGCCGTATCAACGATCTCATCGTCACGAAGCAAGCCGGAGCGCAGTCGCGCGAGAAATTCCGCGAAGCGATATTCGTCCTCTGGAAGATCATCCGACGGATGATGAAGGAGAATGGGTGAAGCAAAATCCTTGGGGAAATAGACCGTGGATACAAACCCGTTGACCACACACGCGGTGCACGTATCTCCACTTTCCAGCGTTACAAGAACATCGCCCCAAGCTCTGTTATGCACATCGTGAAGGACCATTCGGTAAGTCGTCGGCGAATCGGGCAATAAGAATAAGTCGCCGTTCGAAGAATTAACTTCTCTCACCCCCATTCCGATTATGCGAATACCCGTATCAACATACGGCCCCGGATGACCAATAGCACATCGAAAATCCGAGTCGACCTCAGCGCACCGACTCTCTCGAAAGTCTACGTAATCCTGCCCAGCCTCGACATAATCTGAGGCTATTGAATCGAACGAATCCGCCACAGGATTTTGAAAAACAGGTGAAAAGTCATAGGAATTGTAGGAAATATCCAACTCCCTAGCCACGTACTCCATACGCCCCTGTGATTTATGCGGACCAATTCGGGCGTATATGCAATCAGTAAAATAACCCGGCCTAGAGCGTGGAATCATTCGTACGCCATACTTCCCGGCTTCTATAGCAACAGCGTCCTGAAGGTGCCGTGCCAACGACTGGCTGGTAACAAACCGCTCCCCGCCGAGCGTCTCAAAAGCGCTATCGGCTGCATTCCCAAGCAGGGCGCCTAGGATAACCTGTGAGAAGATACAAAATGCGTCCGAATCAATCGTTTCCTTGACCATGAAGGCTTTCTTGCCTACGTCAACCGCGAAGAATTGATCCAATTCATAGAATGTAGGATTCTCGTCAGGTCGGTCAAGAACTGCGCTACCAATCACATCGATGAACCGAGAGGAAAACTCCTGACAAGCATCGCCAATGATAGTAACCTGCTTCGGCCCATAATACTCAAGCATACGTTGCAAGGCAGAGACTTTAATGGCTTCGGTTGCTCGCGCTTCCCAATCGGTCAACATCCAATAATAATCACCAACTGAGTGCGCAGCGCCATGACCAGCGAAGTAGATAATAATCCGGCTCAATTCAGTCTGAGACCGGATGCTCTCGATCGCTTCGGTTACCCGTTGCCGCAAAAGGTCGACTGAAACAACATCGCCATAGCCATCGTCGATGCGCAACGTCAGGTAACCATTAATCCGCGCCCATGCAGCCATATGTCTTGCCGAGATTATGGCGCCTGGCAACTCATCAAGTTCACCTCGTGGCTTAGAGACAGCTATCGCGACAAAGAGCTTGTTTGGCGTATTCATCTTTTATCAGAACCATTTCTCGAATTATCCCTGAGCAGGGCATCGACATCTTCTATCAACAACATCTTCAAATCGATTTTTCTTTAAACCTTGGCCGCAACTGCGCGATAAGCTCTAGCCTAGTTCATCTGGGCACACTCTACTCGGCTCAACGAAAAATGAAACGTGAGCATCAAATTTTGGGTAGAAGGCTGAGGCACAAATACGTAGTAGAAATGGAGTAGCTCTCGCCGCCAATTTGAAGACATTAACCGCGCAAGAACCTCCTGAACCACCTGGCCCGCTTCCTTGAAAAGAGATTCGTACGCACCGAACACCGTGCTCTATTATTCGGCTACGCCTTCCTTCTTTATCAACACATGTCTGTGAAATGGCCGCAAATACTTCAAATCCACCCCGTCCTTTCGCGCAAGACTCCTAATTCGCACATGAGAGGTAATTATGAAGTCTGCAAAATATGGAAGCGGTTGCAGGCTCGGTGAATTAAATTGGGTGAAATCATCCCAGTGAATCGGAATCACCAAACCACTACCTCTACCTCTAACCGCCTCCGCCCAGTACCCATCAAAGAACTCGGCACCACGTGTTGATATTCCTGCAAGAGATATCATCGAAACATCTGCGCTCACATGTCGTAAAGCGCCTGGCTGATAATTTGCACTTGGCACGATCAAGATTCGAAGCGCGGGGTGTTCAACAAAGAACGAATAATTAATGTCCTGTTTAAATTCACTAACATCCGCAGGGAACGAGAACGTTGCGCTGATTTCCCCGGGGTAGGCAACGGGAGCTGAATGCGGCGTCTCAATCGCAGAAACGGTGAACAGACCGTAATGATAGAAACGTTCAGCTGCAATCTCGATAAATTTGACCTCCGAATTCGCACCCGCCTTTGCAACTGAACCAACATGTTTTGATCCAATAACGGCGGCGCCCGTCTTTTCTGCGACGGAGCCTACATCCATGGCATGATCGTGATGAGGATGAGAGACGAATATGGCATCAACGGCGCCCACGCAGCAAGCAAGCGTTTCCTTTATTCGGTCCTCGTTCGGCGATATCTTGTCGAAAGCCAATTCGAACCATGAAGGCCGTGAAAAGAAGCCGTCGATCAAAATAGAATTTTTGTCGTCGGAGATCAAAATAGTGGAAGCCCCGAAATACGTCACACAAAGCCCTGGGCATTCTATGATCTCGTGGTAAGCAAGATAGTCTTCCGGCGGGGGAAAATTCTTAGGATGTGAGAATAGAAACCCGCCACCTAAAAATAAAAGTGCAACGGAAAGAGGCGCCATCGCTATTTGAACAGATTGAGATCTTCGAGCGCGGACTTCCACCTCTTTGCGATTAGCCTGCACCCTGTCTTGGTTGGATGAAGTTCATTTGCCCAGTGCTTTGGCTCTAGAGTATTTCTCGTGTCAACAAAGACAATCTTCCGAGGGTTCGTAGCGGCCAGCGCCTGCAATTCATTTGTAAAGCTGTTAATAATGTGCTCTATACATTTTTGTTGAAGGCGCGTTGGGACTCTTGCGTCGTCTAGCGCAGGCTTTAGCCAGCCACCCTTGCCGGTGGGCACTGCATAGTCATAGTTGTGCAAGACCACAGTGGCGGATGGTGCGTGAGCGAATATAAGTCCAATTAGCGCCATGTAGTTCTCCGTAGTCTTTCTCATGAGCCAACCAAGTGACTTGAATTCAGAGCCGTCTTTGAAGCAATCGACGGCGTCAGATTCGTTCGTACAATTCGGTTTAAGCAGAGGACGAAGATCATTGGTACCCGCGAAGTCGTTTCCGCCTCCGCTAATCAGAACAGCGGAAAGGCCTTCGCCGTAGCGCTTTAATGCAGACCTTATCTCTTTTGAGTACTTTCCTGAGACGTAGTCAACGGCTTCGGCTCCATTTTTTCCGTACGTCAAAATGGTGTGATCGCTTTTAATAAGGTTTGCAATTTGATTAATAACGGAGCCACCGAGCGGAAAATACCAAAACCATGAGTCACCGATGCCGAGGATTGAGGGAGTGCTAATCCCCTCGTAATTCATATGATCTGCATCCCAGTATATTTTTGCCGTCACCGCGTGCTCCTTATCACCGTTTATCAAGTTTGATAGGACTTTTGGTCAATCTCATCACATGCTGGCGGGCCTCTACCCGAACCGCACTTACGGCTCCCAATATCAATGGTCGGCTGGAACCCGTAGTTGGACTATCTTTGCAAAATGGGAAAGCCGACGGCCCGATCTCAGCATAGTCTCCTCGCATGCCGTTTTAAAGTCTCTTGGCATACCTTCTTCTAGGCGACCGCGCGGCCTTCCGCTTCAGCTATTCCACGGTCGCGTCTTCGAAGTGGCGATCTGGCTTGGGGATGATCCGTAAGGCGACTCGGATGAGGGCCTTGTGTCGGTCTTCGATCGGCTTTCTGTGGATTGTGGGGAGTGAAATCGCGCAGCGCGCTATGCAACGCGGTCAGGGTGCTGGGACAGTTGGAGACCGAGGACCCGCAGCTGTAGCTGGCGCAGTCCAATCGCAATCTGGAGATTGTCGTAACGGAGGAGATCCCGACAGAGGTATGGCGAGCACCCGCCCGCAAGGCACTGGTGTCACACGCGATCAGCGCGGCGCCTCCCATCGCTGAGCATGTTTGCTGATACGTGCAGATAATGGGTGCTGCAGCCGCATCGCAGGCGGTCGTGTTTTTGCGCTCGCACACGTGGTGGCCGAATAGCCGTTGATCTTGCGCTCGTCCCTTTGCGCTACGGGCGCTTGCACTCCGGGCAGAGGCGTAGTCGTAGTCTTGCGCTTCAGTTAATGCGGTGTTGGAGTAGCGCTTGTCGTTGCTGGCAGTGCTCGCCTCCCTCGCGTTCGCTCTATTTGCGAGTTTGGTTTTTTGCCTTGCCTGATGGGCGTATATCGGATCGCGCTGGTCGCGTTGTCGCCCCCCTTGCCCCAGCGCCTCTTCGCGCTAATTCGGCGAGCTTCCTGTCGAAGCGGTTGCCGACCCTTGCACAGAGCGGGCCGCGAGCTGGCCGCTAGCATTTGGGGAAGAGTCCGTATGGCGGCGCTGATCGCGCATTCTTTTTATGACATGTAGAATTACCTTGGGCAGTTTTCGTCTGCAACTGCGGGGTCCAACCGCATACTTGACGAGCTTGTCTCATAGCGGCGCGCTTCGTCACAGGGCCGCCGGGGGCGATGGATGAAGAAGATATTGAAGCCGCAACGGCAAAACACTCGAGGGGAGCCAAATGCGCAGGGTCGTGATTGCCGTCTGCAGTGTATTTGCGAACTTGTTCGCCACTAGCAGGCTGGTGAGAAACCCCGCTCGCTGCTCGTGGCGCGGGTTTTAAGGCAGACTCCCGCCCCGAATCGTCTTCCTACTTTTCCCGACTGTCCATGCGCGGCCAAGAGAATCCCCAGGCGTTGATGTTCAGCTACGTGAGCCTGGAACAACGCGTGCCGAAGGACCACCCGCTGCGCTCCCTGCGCGCGCTGGTCGACGGCATTCTCGCCAACATGAGTGCGCTGTTCGATGAGCGTTACTCGCATACCGGCCGTCCGTCGATTCCGCCTGAGCAGTTGCTGCGTGCGCTGCTCGTGCAGATCCTCTTCACGATCCGCAGCGAACGCCAGCTGGTCGAACAGCTCGACTACAACCTGCTGTTCCGCTGGTTCGTTGGCCTGGGCATG